>PAXU01000007.1 GCA_002714565.1 Rhodopirellula sp. | reverse complement strand
TCTAGCCAAGATGCTGCCAGGTCTGTCGACAGCTAGATCTCATCGTGGTCATCCTGTTTGCGCACCTGATTGCTGTATTTAATCAACAGCTTCTCTTCCCTAGGAGTCAGAGATTCACGGCCATGAACCTGAATTTTTTCGAGGATCGCATCAGCCTGAACAGCTAGCTTGTCTTCTTTAGGCTTATGGATTTTGATGCGTCGTCGACGTCTGTCAGTAAACATTGTGGCAATCCATTCGGTTCTCCAGCCAAGCTTGAAATACAAAGCGGCAAAGGCTGCACCCATCAAGTGTGCCTCGAAAGCAATCCTCGACGCAGACCCAACAACCGAACGCCCCATCGCACCAAACAGATCAAGACCAACAAGCAATATGCCGAACACCCAGGACTTCATCGGAACGACAAAAAACAGCAGTACCTTCTCATTCGGGTACATGAAACAAAACAGAATGACAACGCCTACAACTCCACCGGAAGCCCCTACCACGCTTGCCATTTGATCACTGCCGCTGGCAGTTCTTACCAATAGCCAGCCAAGCCCGCATAGAACAATGGTTACTAAGTAGAAGCAAAGAAATTCTCGTTTGCCGATACGCTGCTCAACGAATCGGCCAAACATGTAGAGCCCAAACATATTTCCGGCAATGTGATAAAGCGTGCCTCCCGCTATCCAAAACGGGCTGTGATGAAAGCCGTACGTGAGGAACCGCCAAATCTCCCACGGCTTGTCCCAGAAATCGCTTGAGAGTGCCAGCCAGCGATACGAATGATCTGTACCGTCCTGATCGATAACCCAGGCAATCAAGTAGATCACGACTGTAGCAATCACGATCTTTGTGGAAATGAATGGCTCAGTTCGGCTTTGGTAACTGCTGTAGCTGTAGGAGTCTTCATCCTGAGCATAATGGCGGTCTTGGAATCCCATTTCTACCCTTTAAGCGGCTGTCAATATCCGCTTGTTGATGCCTATTCCGTTTGATTTGAGTGCTGCACTTTTGAGGTACAATGAATCGCATGGATTCACGTGTATCAAAAAAACATTACGAGCGGCTTAGCCGTGACGCAAGGAGCTTGCCCGTTACCAACGCCACGCACGATTCTATTATTACTCGTCGTCAGTTGCTACAGCAGGCTGGTGGCGGTGCCGGATCTCTGGCACTGGCGGCGCTGATGGCCGGTGAGTCGCATGCTGCTCGACCATTCCACGCTCCACAAAATACACATTTTAAGCCTCGTGCAAAGCGCGTCATCTGGCTGTTTATGCATGGCGGACCCAGCCATGTCGACTTGTTTGATCCCAAGAAAGCGCTGGATGAATATGCCGGTAAGCCCGTGCCCGACTCTTTCGGCACGGTAATGACACGAAGAGACGTTGCTAGAAATCCACTGATGCCAGCTGTGAAGCCGTACAAGAAATTTGGTGAATCGGGGCTGCCTGTTTCAACCATGTTGCCTGAAATAGGCAGCTGCGCTGATGACCTGTGCGTGATTCGAAGCATGCATGGTAACAGTGTGAATCACCCACAATCGGTATATCAGATGAATACCGGAAGTATCCTTACCGGACGCCCGAGCTTTGGGAGTTGGCTGGCTTATGGATTAGGAACAGAGAACCAGAATATGCCGGCGTTTGTCGTACTGCCTGATCCACGCGGTGGTATAAAAGGCGGCCCTCCGGCGTGGGGCAGTGGATTTTTGCCAGCCGCATATCAAGGCATAACGATTCGCCCCGGGGAACACCCAATCTTGGATCTGAAACCGCAACCGGGTGTTAAGGCTGGTGAACAACTTAAAACGCTCAAGCTGATACAGGATTTCAATCATATCTATGCCCGCCAGCAGCCACACGATGATGAGCTGGAAGCCAGAATCGCAAGTTATGAATTGGCTTTTCGGATGCAGACTGAAGCGCCGGAGTTGGTTGACATCAGCGAAGAGACCGATGCCACGCACAAAATGTATGGCTTACATCAACCACACACAAGCGACTTTGGACGTCGTTGTCTACTCGCTCGACGCATGATCGAACGCGGCGTCCGATTTGTACAGGTATATAGCGGTGATACAGGCGGCTGGGATGCTCACCGGCATGTGATCAATAACCATAGTCAAAACTGTGGCGAAACGGATCTGCCCGTTGCCGGACTGTTACGAGATTTAAAACAACGTGGTTTACTTGAAGATACGCTCGTTATCTGGGGCGGTGAGTTTGGCCGCATGCCAATGAGCGAACAAGGTAATGGCCGGGACCACAATCCCTGGGGATTTTGTAGCTGGCTGGCGGGTGCTGGTGTCCAAGGTGGTCGTGCCATCGGAGCAACGGATGATATCGGATTACGAGCTGCGGTAGACAAAGTTCCTGTTAAGAACTTCCATGCGACGATCCTGCACCTGATGGGAATTGATCACAACCAACTGACTTACTATCACAATGGCTTGGAAAAGCGATTGACCGGACCAAGTGATGCAGAGATTGTTGAGGAGGTGATTAACGGATGAGCATCACCACCGTCTCCAAAATCACATTAAAGCCTCTGGTTGTAATCTTGTTGCTTGCTGTCGCAACAAGCAGCATCCATTCCATCGTTGCCCAGGACGATGACGCCCGAGAATCCGGCGAGCTGAAACATGAAGCCGTAACAGAACAGCCGATAACTGAAACGGATCGGGAGCACTGGGCGTTCAAGCCACTGGCATTTACTGTGCCAGCGTACACGGGCGACATGCGCATTGAAAATCCGATCGATTTGTTTGTCGCTGCAAAGCAACAGCGTTTTGGATTAACCTCGCTTCCACCGCTTCATCGCACGAAGCTCGTTCGCCGATTGAGCCTGATCCTGCATGGCATGAATCCCGACATTGATGAAATCGCAGCATTTTTGTCTGCCGAGTCACCGGATGCATATCAACGCCTGGTAAGTCGCTACCTTGCCTCGCCAAGATTTGGCGAACGCGAGGCGCTTTACTGGCTGGATCTGGCACGGTTTGCAGAGACCGATGGATTTGAGCACGACTTGGTTCGACAGAATGCCTGGCAGTATCGCGACTGGGTTATCAAGGCGTTTAATCAGGATATGCCGTATGACCAATTCATCGCCTATCAACTTGCCGGGGATGAAATTGAACCGGGTAGTGAAGCGGCCAAACACGCGACGATGTTTTGTCTGTCCGGTCCGGACATGCCTGATATCAACTCGCAAGTGGAACGTCGCCATCAGTTGTTAAACGAAATGACAGGAACGGTTGGTGCAGTATTGCTTGGCTTGCAGGTCGGATGTGCCGAATGCCATGAACACAAATATGATCCCATTAGCCAGCACGACTTCTATCGACTACGCGCGGTCTTTCAACCGGCTGTGCATGTGACGAAGAACAAGAGTGTTAGCCACATGCGAGAGAAACGGTCGGATGAAAAGAGTTACCTGATGATACGAGGTGACTTCCGTCGACAGGGCGAGGAATTGCATGCAGCTGCTCCACGAGTCTTATCAAAGAACTGGTCGCCGATTGTCGACCGACAAGCGGACGATCATACCGCTGGCCGTCGCACGGCACTGGCGAATTGGATTACGGGTGAAAACAGCGATTTAGCAGCCCGGGTGATGGCGAATCGTGTTTGGCAACATTGTTTTGGGAATCCGCTCGTATCGACACCAAATGATTTTGGCACGATGGGCGATGCAGCAACACATTCTGAATTGCTCGACTATCTGGCCCACGAGCTGATCGAGGCTGGATGGAGTATCAAGCAGCTGTACTTCAAGATCCTGACCAGTGCTACTTTTCAACAGGCCAGTAAACCCGAAGATTGCGATGATGTGGAGCTTGCGAAAGTGGTATTCGAGCACACGATCAAGGTGGACCCGGAGAATGATTATCTGGCGAGGTTTCCCGCTCGACGCATCGAAGGTGAGGCAATACGCGACTGCATGCTCATGTGTTCCGGAGAACTAAATCTGCAAATGGGTGGCCCCGGTGTGAGACCACCACTTCAGAAAGAAGTAGCAACAACACTGCTCAAGGGACAATGGGAAGTTGACCCGAAACAGTCACAGCATGTTCGACGTAGCGTTTATGTCTTTGCACGCAGAAATCTTCGATACCCATTTTTTGAGGCTTTTGACCGCCCGGATGCAAATATCTCCTGCCCGGCCCGGCAAACATCAACCACACCACCACAGGCATTGATTCTTATAAACTCCGAACTAGTAATGAATAGTGCAAGGAGGTTTGCTGGAAATGTACTTCGTCAACAGCTTACTGATGAGCAGTTCATTATTAGGTGTTTCAACATGGCTATTGGCCGCGATTCAACAGACGAAGAAATGCAGGCAAGTATCGAATTTATTATCAAAATCCGCGATGATCTAAGAACACGCGAAACAAATGAGGATGAGCCTTTGTACACTCCTGTCCCTATGCCGAATTGGCTGCCGGAGACGGATGCAACTGCTTACACATACTATGCCATGGTCATCTACAACATGATGGAATTCGTATACCTTCCCTGAGGCGATTCGGGTTAACACGATGAAACCTACATCCGACAACTGGACTTTAAACCATTTTTCGCGGGCGATGCTCGTGCTGACATTAGTTGCGGGTAGTCTATTTGTCGGTCAACAAAGTCTCGGACAGGAAAACTCAAGCGAGCTCTTTAAAACAGATGTATTGCCAATCTTAAAAGCGAAATGTGCAAAATGTCATAATGCTGATGCGCAAAAGGGCGAACTGAACCTGACAGGCGCCAATGCGATCTTAGATGGCGGGGAATCAGGAGCCGTCATATCTACTGATGATCCAGAGGCGAGTCTCTTATGGGAGTACATTGAATCGGGTGAAATGCCACCGGAAAAATCACCGCAGTTGACTCAGGCGGAAAAAGACCGAATCCACCAATGGATCAAGTCTGGTGCAAAAACAGGCGCAGAGGCAAACCGACAACAGGAACTGACACAGCTGGACATCCTGCCGATTCTGCAGTTGCGGTGTACCGTGTGTCACGGCACGCGTGTAAAGGAAGGCGATCTTGATTTGCGAAGTGTTGAGTCCATCCTTGCTGGTGGGAAATCCGGCCCGGCCATCATCGCGGGAAATGCAAAAGAGAGCCTACTTCTAAAACGCGTCCATGCCGGAGAGATGCCCCCGAAGCAACAACTCGTACGCGTCAGTGTCAAACCAGTTGCTGATTCGGAGATAAAGCTAATCGAGGATTGGATTGCGTCTGGTGCCAAGACAGTTGAAATCGAAGAAGATGTGGCCAATGGTAAACCAGATCCGCTAATCAGCGATGAAGATAGAGAATTCTGGTCGTTCGTGCCTCCGGTTAAGGCGAGCATCCCGGCGGCTAAGCAACCAGCGAAAGCACGTAATGCCGTGGATTACTTTGTTATGGCAAAGCTGGATGAACTCGGATTGGAATTATCGCCAGAGGCAAGTCGCCGCACCTTAATCAGACGTTTGTATTTTGATTTGCTTGGGTTGCCACCAGCCCCGGCGGAAATTGCGGAATTTGAATCTGACACACGCCTCGATGCGTATGAGCGACTCGTTGAGAAGCTGCTGGCTTCGCCGGAGTACGGATCTCGATGGGGTAGCTATTGGCTCGATTTGGCTGGTTACGCCGATAGCGAAGGGTTGCAAGAGAGTGACCGCTTTAGACCAGCTGCGTATCGGTACCGGGACTACGTTATTAGCAGCTTTAACCGAGATAAGTCATATGCCCGATTTGTAATGGAACAATTGGCTGGAGATGAACTGGCTGATTACACTGATCCGGAAAACGTGAGTCAACAGGTCTACGAAAATGTCATCGCGACGGGTTTTATGCGTATGACCATTGATGGGACGTTTGCGGGAATCACGGGCTTTGTACCGGATCGGTTAGTCGTCGTCGGTGATCTGCTGCAGGTGTACACATCGAGCATGCTTGGTTTAACCATGAAGTGTGCGAAGTGCCACACACATAAATTCGATCCGATTCCACAAAGAGATTACTATCGCCTGGCAGCGATTTTCAAAGGGGCACTCGACGAGAACGACTGGCTAATTCCAATACGCGAGGGAGCTGAACCAGGTCAACGAGACAGGTTCATGAAACTCGCTCCGACAGAAGAACGCCGAGCATGGCAAGCTGAGCACGACAGGATCGACAGTGAAATCTCGAAACTGGAGAGTGACTTAGAGTCACTAAGACAGGCTACAACCGATCGGCTCGAAAAGGATCGACTCGAGCGATTGCCGGAAACCATCCGAGGCGATGTTGCAACAGCATTAGCGACCGTTGATGAAAAGCGATCAGAGATTCAAAAGTACCTCACTGAAAAATTTGCGGATACCATTACTGTCGATCCAGCAAAACTCGCCGAAGTCGATGAGGATTTCAAGAAGGTAGAAGAATCCACCACCAATCAGATCAAATCGCTAAACAACAGTCGTCCGGAAGAATTACTCGTCCGCGCTCTCTGGGACAGAGGTGCACCATCACCGACCTACATCCTCAAACGAGGAGATTACCTGACTCCCGGTCGACCGGTGGGCCCAGGTGTGCCATCGGTTTTGGTACCAGATAACCGGCCACTTAAGGTCCAACCGGGATTCGAAGAGTCACCAGGAACGGGGAGGCGCTTAGCACTCGCAAAATGGATGGTAGAGGAAGATCACCCGCTTACTGCTCGCGTGATGGTTAATCGGATTTGGCGATATCACTTTGGACAGGGAATCGTTAGAACTCTCGATGATTTTGGAATAGCAGGTGCGAGACCAACACATCAGGAACTGCTTGACTGGCTAGCGGTCGAGTTTATGCAGCATGGATGGAGCATTAAACACATGCATCGCTTGATGCTCTTGTCAGCCACATACCGCCAGCAATCGCTGATCCGCGACGAGCATCTCAATAAAGATCCGGAAAATCTATATCTTGCACGAATGTCGATTCGCCGGCTGGATGCGGAATCACTACGAGACAGCCTGCTGTCGGTATCCGGCTTACTGAAAAATGAACCATTTGGAAAACCAGATACAGTAACTCGGCGCGAAGATGGTTTGGTTACCTCGAATGGTCAAAACGGCGGCTGGCGGAGAAGTATCTTTGTGATGAAACGGCGCACGGAGATCCCAACGATCCTGGCTAATTTTGACCGTCCTCGAATGAGTCCGAATTGCATCGACCGTGTAACATCGACCGTTGCACCACAAGCCTTGCAGTTGTTAAACAACGCACAGGTGAAGTCATGGGCAGAGTCGTTTGCGGCGCGTGTTATTAGCGAAGGTGGAAACACGGACGCAGAGCGTATTAGCTATGCCTATGCGTTGGCGACATCCTATAAACCTGTTGAATCGGAATTAGAGGTTACACAGCAAGCGATAGACAAATTGCGGGTTGCATGGAAAACCGATTCGCCGGATATGAGTGCTGAGGAGTTAACAGCAAAGGTATACACGAACCTGTGCCATGCGCTGTTCAACTCTGCTAGCTTTGTATATGTAGACTGATGACTTATAGGCCTGCAGGCCCAATACAATGACGAAACAGACACACCATTCTGATACAGACCAGTTGATTACTCGCCGCAATTGGTTTGATAGAACAGCGACTGGACTGAAGGCAGCTGCACTCGCATCGCTGCTCAAGGAAGACGTTTATGGCGAATCTCGTCGCGTGTTTGATTTCAAGCCGCGGGATACGCACTTTGAGCCGAAAGCAAAGTCGGTAATTCACTTGTTCATGAATGGCGGTCCTAGCCAAATGGACTTGTTCGAGCCGAAATCAGAGTTGGAGCGGCTGCATGGCAAGTCGTACTTTGAGAAGATTGCCGGTGAAGTTGAGAATCCAACTGCAGCCGGTTCCTTGCTTAGAGCACCGTATGGGTTTTCACAGCACGGAGAATCCGGAGCGCAGGTCAGTGAGTTAATGCCTCATCTGGCAACCGTCGTGGATGAGATCGCTTTTATAAAAGGTATGTTCACCACTAATCTGACACATGAACCGGCCTTATTTAAGATTCACAGTGGACAGGAGCGGCCGGGATTGCCATCGTTGGGTGCATGGGTGACCTACGGCCTTGGTAGTGAAAACCAGAATCTGCCCGCATACATTGTGTTGGATGATCCGGCCGGGCTACCGGTAAATCAAACTCAGAGTTGGCAGTCCGGATTTCTGCCGCCGGTGTATCAAGGTACTCGCTTTCGCAGCACAGGTGCGCCGGTACTGAATCTTCAGCGCGAATACGATGAACCGGATAACATCACCGAATTAGAACGACAGCTGATTTCCCGATTGGACAAAGTACATCGCAGCAAGCGCAAGGGCCAACTGGAGCTTGATGCAAGGATTGCCAGTTATGAATTAGCAGCTCGAATGCAGCTCGCCACATCCGATGCTTTGGATCTAAGCCAAGAGTCACAAGAGACCCTGGATATGTACGGTATCGGTGATGGTGCTTCTGACTCATATGGCCGCCGGTGCCTGTATGCACGCCGTCTGGTCGAACGTGGTGTGCGGTTTGTGCAGCTATTTATTAATTTCCAGATTTGGGACAACCACACCGGGATCGCTGCTGGCTTAAAGAACTGTTGTGATCGTACCGATCAGCCTGTTGCCGCATTGATTCGCGACTTGAAGCAACGTGGCTTACTTGATGACACACTCGTTGTATGGGGAGGTGAGTTCGGTCGCTTGCCAATTGCACAGTTGCCCGCCGACAAAAATGAAAAGAACGCCGGGCGTGACCATAACAAGAATGCGATGGTGTCGTTTATGGCGGGTGGCGGTATCAAAGGTGGTATTTCATATGGTGCCACCGATGAACTTGGGTTTGCCGCAGTGGAAGATCGCGTTGGGGTACCGGACTGGCATGCAACGATTCTTCACCTGCTCGGCATGCACCATGAAGAACTTTTCTTTGAACGTAACGGGCTGAAGGAACGACTGACTTCGGTGAATCCAGCACGAGTAGTTCACGAAATCTTGGCCTAGGTATCGCCAAGACAAACAGCTTTAGCAGTCAGGATATTCAAGGATTAGCCATGGCACATTTCAAGACGCTCACGCTTATTCTCACTTGTGCCGTTTTGTGTTCCTTCCAAAGCGATTCTTTTGCTGCATGGATGGTGAAGATTGAAGCTGGAAAATACGATCGTCTTGATGGCCCTGTAGCGGTCGAATTGCCTTCGCGTCAACTGGCGAAGCATCCGATGATTCTCACATCTAAAGAGTCCAATCAGGAGATTCCTATCCAGATTGATGTAAATACTGACAAGCCGAAGCTGTATTTCATGTTGGAGGAACCGCTGTATAAAAACAATTCACGAGAGTATACGCTTCGCCTTGCAGACGGTGTCGCTGATCAACCGCCAGCGGTAAAGGCAGTTACAGATGACCGCGGAGTAACGTTAAAGGTCGGTGATAATGAGGTGCTGCGATATAACTCGGCAGTCATTCCATGTCCTGATAAAACGCAACCACATTATGCACGAAGTGGATTCATTCATCCGATTCATGATCCTGCTGGGAACGTTTTGACAGATGGTTTTCCACCAGATCATTTGCACCAGCACGGTTTATTCATGGCTTGGCAGCAAACGACTTTTGACGGTCAGCAGTACAACTTCTGGGAGCAAACACCGGAGAATCGCGCTCAAATCTCCCATGCGAATTCAGCGGGTGCTGTCAGCGGTCCGGTGTTTGGCGACATCGGTGCTGTGTTAGGTCACGACATCAAACTAGAAAACGGTCAGGTGAAACGCATTGCCAATGAACTGTGGCACATGCGAGCCTACAAGCTCGATAAGTACTTTCTGGTTGACCTCGAAATTGGATATATCAACCAGACGGAGAAGCCCATTCAGGTAATGAAAATCCATTATGGTGGCTTTGCGATCCGTGGCCGCCGCAGTTGGTTTGAAAGTGGTGACAGCGACTTTCTGACAAGTGAAGGTAAGACACGGGAGAATGGGAATCACAGTCGGCCAAATTGGGTTGAAATCCACGGTTCAGTTCCCGGGGGACATAGTGGAATTACGATCATGAGTGATCCGGAAAACTTCCGACATCCTCAGCCGGTCCGGCTACATCCGAGCAAACCCTACTTTTGTTTTGCACCCATGGTCACGGACGCTTTTTCAATTGAATCCGGTAAAGCTTATCTATCAAAGTATCGGTTGCTCATTCACAACGCAGAGCCGGACAAGGAGCGATCAGAAGCCGCCTGGAAGAATTATTCAGAGCCAATTACGGCCACGTTAATCAAGTGACGAAGTTGAGTTTGGCTAGCGACTGCGTACAGCGTCATACACTTCACCGGCGATTTCTTCCACGCCTCGATCAGATGCAATGATTCGGGAATCACGGTCCACGAGCATCATTCGCGGAATGTACTGTACTTCGTAGTCCAGCGCTTTTTGCCATGCTTCCGGCCCAACGATACTTTTCCATGGCAGTTCGTGCGCGTCCTCGAATGGTTTGACTGGATCAAGTTTCTGATCCATGCAAACACCGACGACGAGAAATCCATCATGTTGTAGTTCTTCATATAACTCTTTGAGTTTCGGTTGTTCAGCTCTGCACGGCCCGCACCAGGTTGCCCAGAAGTCGACAAGCACAACTTTACCAGCGTAGTCTTCCCAGTTAACGGATTGTGCATCAACAGTCTTGCCGTTGAGCGTGAAGGTCTTACCGATAAACTCAGACCCCGGTGGTTGCGAACAGCCGGAAATGAGGATTGCCAGCAATCCGACAGTCAGCGCCGAGCGAAGTGTGCAAAAGTGACGCATTGAATTCTCGTAAAAAGACTACGGATTAAAGGTGTTTAGTAATACGGTGCCTTTGTAGATGTCGTATGCCTGATAAGCGGTGATGGGTCGCGGGGATGGTGGCTGATTGATCCACTGGATCTCTTCAACGCTGGCAATGACGAATCCGGAATTGCCGTCCATTGTTGCAACAGCAACAAGTGCGGTGCGTTCAAAGAGGCGACCTAGAAGTACAGGTTCAACACCCTCAAATCCGGAATCATGAATTCTTCGCTCGCACCGGTCTGCATCAATCCGTTGTGGCTCTGTAAGTTGATCGATCGCAAGCTCGTAAATGTCATCATGTTCAGCGTGTATACCCGCAAAGTAGGCATATGCTTCATCATGACTGAGGGCACCGAGATCCTCGCTTATGGCGAATGTCATGGCCCCGGCAATTCCAATATTTTCATAACTCATTTCACCCATTTCGTATCGGAATCGAATCAGGTGATTGGTGACTGGATCGTCATATCCAGGCCAGAAGCATGTGCGGGACTCAATTGTTTCAAGCACCTGCGGGGGAAAGCCAAGCTGGGTTGGCTCGGATAAAAACAGAGCGAGTTGGCTTTCTGCGACAGCAGATTCGGTGACCAATGACGGGTCTAGTCTGGATTCAATTCCTAACTCCCGGGCATATTGAATGACACGTAGTCTGGAGGCAGGTTGACTTGCCATTTCAATCAGGTGAGCTTCACCGTCAGCTTCACCGAGCCTGGCAAGTGCGGCAGCCGCTTCAGTTTGCACACGGCGATGAGTCAGCCCCATTGCCTGATATAGTGCTGGCGTGCTTGACTCATCGCTTATAAGTGACAAGGAATCACATAACGAAACAGCCAGTGCCACGGCTTGTTCGACTTGTTGTGCCACATCGTGCATATCATTTGGACTCGCCTGAGTTTCAGACAGGACGTCGAGCTGTTTCACAATTGTGGAGAGCATCATGTTCAGATGAGGCACCATATCACCGGCAGGATGAGCTGGCAGGTGCTCTTTGCGGGTGGCGAAGTTTGCCAAGTCCAGAATACTAGCAGCGGTGGTCGGATTGCTGATGCCGTCAAGAAGTGCGGGGAAGATCAATTCCCATTCAAGATCCGAGTTTTGGATGAGCGGTGCGAGTGCTGTCCCGACATGTAATTCATCTATAGGTGGGTCGGTTGTTATGACTTCGACAACAGCCTGCAGATCCTCCTGGAAAGCGCGTTTTGCGAGGAATTGAACTAACTGATTTCGTGATTTGCTTGTTGCACCTAGATGGGCATAAAGACTTGTGAATAAATCAGTTCTAAACGTGCACTCCCATGCCGGCTGAGCGGCGAGGCGAGTGAGGATTTGATTGACCAGCCAATCCCAATACTGATGTTGTTCTGGCGCTAATGGTGGCGAGATGGCACATAGCGAGTCCATCAGCTCCTCTATTTCAGTTTCATCGCAAAGGGTGAGCCACGTTTCTGTGGCGATCGGCCAAGGAGTGCTTCCGGGCTGAGTGAGGAATCCGAGAATGGCCTGAATTTCAGGATTTGGCATAGCTGTTAGGGTTTAGCGGCTGTTTGGGTTTAACAGTTAGATGCTAAGTACTACGGGGTACTACGGGCTTTCCATCTGCTCAATATATTGTCGCAGACGTTCCACCTCGTCAGTAACATCTTTCAGCTTAAGCATATTCTCTACACGCTTAAGTAGTTCGACCTGATTGACCGGTTTTGATAAGAAATCATCTGTTCCGGCGTTAACAGCACGTTCGATGTCACCGATTTCGTTGAGAGCTGTCACCATGAGAATCATGATCCGCCGCTTTTCCGGATCATCTTTTAGAATCTTGCAGACTTCAAATCCGCTCAGTCGCGGCATCATTACATCAAGCAGAATTAAATCGGGCCCAAAGCTCTCTACCTTGTCCAGTGTATCCTGACCATCGGTAGCAAACTCGATCTCACAATCCAGTTGAGTCAGATATGCTTCCAATAATTCGCAGTTTGCAGCGTTATCATCGGCGATAAGTACGCGATTGGTATCAGACATATATAAACCAGTTATTCATCAATGTACTCACAGCGAGAAATCACCTCGCCGTGACTTTCTCATGTTACACGAAATCTGCGGGAACAGGGAATTGCTTGCACAGCTCGCTGACGTCCTGACGAATTTTGCTGTGTAATTCGCTGTCTTCAACAGCCTTGAGCGATTCGACAATCCAGTTTCCAACAAGTTTCATTTCTTCGGTACCCATTCCCCGGGATGTGAGAGCAGGGGTTCCGACGCGAATCCCCGACGGGTCCACAGGTTTTCGTTGATCGTAAGGAATCATATTCTTGTTTACGGTGATACCACAGGCATCGAGTACATCTTCCGCTGTGGCGCCACCGGTGCCGACAGACGTTACGTCCACCAACATTAGGTGATTGTCGGTTCCACCGCTTACAAGTGACATGCCACCGGCTGTCAGCGTCTCGGCTAACCCCCTCGCATTTTCGACGACGTCCTTTGCATATTGCTTGAAGTCGTCCTTCAGTGCTTCACCAAAACAAACTGCTTTACCGGCAATGACGTGCATCAACGGACCACCCTGCAGTCCCGGGAAGACACTTCGGTTAACAATTTTCTCATGATCAGCACCACAGATAACCATTCCCCCACGGGGGCCACGTAGCGTCTTATGGGTGGTGGTTGTCACAAAATCTGCCACGCCTACTGGGTTGTTATGTACACCACCGGCTACGAGGCCGGCATAGTGAGCCATGTCGACAAACAACATTGCTCCCACTTCATCTGCGATTTCTTTAAAGCGAGGGTGATCGATTTCCCGCGGATAGGCGCTTGCTCCAGCCACAATCAGCTTGGGTCGATGTTCTTTGGCCAGCGCGGCGAGATTGTCGAAGTCAATGCGATGCGTTTGTTCGTCAACACCGTAACCGACAAAGTCATAGAGAATGCCCGAGATATTCAAGTGCATGCCATGGGTTAAGTGGCCGCCGTGAGCCAGGTCCATACCCAATACTTTGTCGCCGGGCTTTAAAACACTCAGGTAAACGGACATATTTGCCTGTGATCCTGAATGCGGCTGGACGTTGACGCATTCAGCGCCAAACAGATCTTTGGCCCGCTCAATTGCCAGAGACTCTGCTGTGTCGACATGGACACAACCGCCGTAGTATCGCCGCCCCGGATAACCCTCAGCGTATTTGTTGGTAAGGACACTTCCCTGAGCTTCCATTACCGCGCGACTGGTATAGTTTTCGCTAGCGATTAATTCCAGCCCATCACGCTGTCGCTCCTGCTCTGCGGCAATTGATGCGAATAGTTCCGGATCCTGCGCCTGTAACTGACTCATTTCAAATACTTTCTGAGGTTCTTGAGATTGCTCTGGCCGTGCCAATTGCCTGTCGTTGGGTGCATTGTGGAAAGCAAATGCGAAATGTGCAAGCCTACATAAGTCAGGTCTCATGGCATCAGAGCGCAGACTATTCGCCTATATGACTTTTAATGTTTGGTGTACATTGCAATCTATAGAAAGAAGCAAAAATAAAAGACCATTAAGTAGTTTGAATCGACAGATATGAGTAGTGATCCGACGGCCAGCGAGAGTTTTCAAGAACGATTTGAGTTAATGGAGCTTTCCGATGTGATGATGAAAGCTCTTGAACGAGCTGGATACGAAGAACCATCCCCCGTACAGTCTGGTGTTATCCCAAAAGCACTGGAAGGTTTGGATGTTATTGGGCAGGCACGTACCGGTACAGGTAAAACGGCGGCGTTTGCCATTCCAGTTCTTGAGCAACTTGCTGATCCTGAGGAAATTCACGAGCCACAAGCTATCGTGCTTGTGCCGACACGCGAATTGTCAATACAGGTTCGTGACGAGTTTCGAAAGCTGGCACACGGACAGGGAATCACCATCGAGGCCATCTACGGAGGGGTATCGATCAAGGACCAGATTGATAAGCTCAAGCGCGGTGTACAAGTTGTTATTGGTACACCCGGCCGCGTTATTGACCACATCCAGCGTGGCACACTCGACCTTCGCCAGATTTGGTGCACGATATTGGACGAAGCTGACCGAATGCTTGATATCGGATTTCGCCCGGATATTGAAAAGATTTTGCGGCGTTGTAAACGAAGTGATCGCCAGACACTGCTACTAAGTGCCACGATGCCACCGCCGATTCAGGCATTGGCAGAGCAGTACATGTACGAGCCAACCCTGCTTAACTTTTCTTCCCAACACGTTTCAGGCGATACGATTGATCAATTTCACTTCACGATTGCCGAAGAGCACAAGTTTGATCTCTTGCTGAAATTGATCGAACGAGAAGATCCGACGCAGGCAATCGTATTTTGCAGGACGAAGCGACGTACCGATCAGGTAAACCGGAAGCTGTGCCGTGTATTTGACGATGCGGGCGCAATTCATGGTGACATGTCCCAAGGTGCCCGTAATAAGGTAATGCAGAATTTTCGTGCCGAACGGCTCCGTTTCCTGGTGGCAACCGATGTGATTGGCCGTGGAATCGATGTGTCCAGTATCTCGCACATAATTAATTACGATACGCCGCAGGACTGTGATGACTATGTACACCGAATTGGTCGTACCGGTCGCATGGGCGCCGAAGGTGTTGCGTATACTTTTGTTAGTCGCGAAGAGCGAAAGTTCCTTTCGGCGATAGAACATCGTATCAACAGGGAATTAACCCGGGATAAAATTGAAGGCTATGAGCCGACCGAAGATCAGGCTCCGCCTCCGGAACCACCAGATTCACTAATGAAACGACCCAAGAAAAAGTATCGTCGTGGAATCTAGCCACGGAGCTTCCTTTCCTGATGAACCGATTTGTAATTCTCTGTTTACTCTTATTACTGTCGATCGGTTGTGGCGGTGAATCAACGAGCAAGCCAAACGGTAGTGTCTCTAAAACAGACGCTGCAGCTGCGGCTGAGAAGNTACTAAACGCTATCGGTAACGACCAGCCTGCAACATCAAGCTCNAGTGAATCGCGTGACGATTCCATCACCCAGCTGGAAAGCGATCNNCAGGTCGGGCAATCTGACCCACCGAAACCNCAAGTCAATCCTGATCAGGAAGCAGACCCGAGGGATGATGGGGAAGGAGCATTGCCTGTTCAAATTGCAGGCCCCAGACAACAGGCGGAAGAGAATCCAGTGGATCTCGAACGCGTAAAAGCAAACGGAATACGAGTGTTGGATTCCGACCATGTGCAACTGTTTACTGATCTGCCCGAGTCCATCGATCTGAGCGACTTACCAAAGGTATTGGATCTGGCTATTCCGCAGTGGTGCGAATACTTCGAGGTGGATTCCGAAGAGGTAAAGGATTGGAAGATTAGAGCTTGTGTAATCAAAGATCGTGCCAGGTTCGATAAGGCGGGTCTAATTCCAAAACTTCTACCGGAATTCAAACACGGATACAGTTACGGAAATACTGTGTTCCTGTTCGAGCAACCAAGTGAATACTATCGGCGGCATTTACTGCTTCACGAAGGTACGCACAACTTCATGCTTACATTTCTCGATGGNGGTGGACCACCCTGGTANATGGAAGGGTTGGCGGAATTGCTGGGAACTCACCGCTGGGNCGATGAAAAACTTACTCTCAACATCGTCCCTGGTTCCCGNGATGATGTCCCTTATTGGGGTCGGGTGAAAATTGTAAAGGANGATGTCGCTCAGAATCAGGNCCGTATGTTGGAAGATGTGATGCGTTATGGNAGCAANGCACATCTGGATGTACGACCGTACGGCTGGTGTTGGGCTGCCACNGCAATGCTTGAGAACGATCCTCGCTTCAGCAAGGCATTTCGTGACCGCATTTCACATGTAAGCGAATCGAATGAAGTCTTCTCACTTGGTTTGATACAGGCCCTTGGTGATNACTGGCATCTGGCAAGGCAGCAGTGGCAATGGTTTGTGCTCAACATGGACTATGGATTCGATCTAAAGAGAGAGTCCATTGTGTCCAAACCAACCAGTTCACTCGATCCGGACGGGGACTCCGTGACCATCGACTTGTCAGTTGATCGCGGCTGGCAATCGACCGGCCTGCAATTGGCANCGGGCCAAAAAGTCACAATCACCGCCACAGGTGATTTTGTCATTGCCAGAGAAGTTCGTGATGGCGAAGAGCTTGAATGGCCCTGTACGGCTGATGGTGTGACCTTGCGGTACCATAACAAGCGGCCGCTCGGTGAACTCATCGCTGCTGTGGACAANCCAACGGAGGACGGGCTCACCGGTTTAGTAAATATGGTCAGCGTTGGCAGCAGTAATGAAGTACATACGGAAGGTGCCGGTGTGCTCTACTTGCGTGTGAATGATCATCCGGCTGAGTTGCATGATAATCGTGGNACGCTGAGTGTNGTGATCACACCCTAGGGCCTCGGGGTGTCATGACAGATGGCATCTGCTGCTGACTTATGACATCTGACAACAAGTCGTTATAATTCGGGTGTTCACAACCACTCACACTTTTTAGGTGTAACTGGGCGTTAAGAATGCAAATTGCCAGGTATTATTTCATCGCGATTTTGTTTGCAGCNAGTGCAAATACNGNNGTTGCGCAACAGGTGACACCGGAGCCATCAGNTGTTGCAGAGCAGGAATTGCTCANGTTGATTGCACAACTTGGCGATGATGATTTTGACCGGCGTGAACTCGCTCAGCAGAAACTCAAGGAATTGGGNCTGGTTGCATTCGATGCGCTGCATGCTGCACGTTACAACGATGACATCGAGATCGCCAAGCGAGCAACTTATCTTGTACGAAGCATGAAAGTCCGCTGGATTGAGCCCAAGGATCCAACGAGCGTGGCGAAGATTCTTAAGGATTACGGCGAGCAGCACGTTTCGGAACGACGGATTCGNATCGAGCAATTGACGAAGCTCAAGAANAGTGAAGGCATCATTCCGCTGACNCGGATGGTTCGTTACGAATCGGACACCAAACTCTCTAAGATCGCGGCACTGGGNATCATTCAATACAACGAACCGGAGGAGGCCGAAGATCGCGAACAGCTGGCCGAAACCCTGATCAGCATTTGCGGGCCAAGTGCCAGAGTTGGATCACGCTGGATGGAGGCGTTTGCACAGACATTGGCCGACCCGGCGAATTCACTTGAAGCGTGGGACTCACTGAGTGAACGAGAAGAGCAAACCCTCGCAACATTTCCGAGAGATTCCAGCCGGGAGATTCTTCAGCGGATGCTTCGCTGGCAACATGAATTGATTACCGAACATGGCCAGGCGGACGATGCCAGCGTGGTACTGGCTCGAATGATTAACTTGCTCGACGGTACACGTCAGACACTGTTGGATATGGTCGAGTGGATGAGCGACCGCGAGCTGTGGGAAGGAATTGAGCAGTTGGCCATTCGTTTCCCCGGTGAGTTTCAAAAATACCCGGACCTTGTTTACCGCCTGGCTGAGTCCTTTGTGCGACGGGACATGATGGATGAAGCTAATCAAACAGCGGACCAGGCATTAGAGTTGCAGTTAGATGATGTGCAGATGCATATGGAAACCGCAATCTGGTTAAAGCAACGCATGCTGTATGAGTGGTCGATTCGGGAATTCCAGCACGTCATCACCAGTACCGGCATGACCAGCGGCTATCATCTATGGGCCGTGTTTAACCTCTCCGAACTTCAGCACGACTTGCTCAAGCATGGCGATGCGGCTGAGACCCTGATGCCGCTGGCGCTGGCAGCCAATGATAAAGAGGATCCGACCTATCGAACAATCAACGGGTATTTAAAGGACACGTTTAAACGCACAGCCCAGTCCCTGGTTTCCCGGGCAGAGTATTTTCACGCACGCGATTGTGAAGACAAAGAGGATTATGAAAAGCAAAGGGAACATCTGAATAAGGGCTTTGCTGCCGATCCGACTGATGGCGATTTGCTGATAGGAATGTATCGTTTTAAGAAGGCCGATGAGGCGTGGAAAGCCAGAACACGCGATGCAATCGAGAACACGGTGACCGACCAGTTTGATGAGATTCAGCAATTGGAGCAGGAGTATAGAACGGTTGAGGGCGTCAGTCGTAAAGATACCGTGGGTTACGCACTGGCACGGGTTTGTAATCAATATGCCTGGCTCGTGGGTAATACGTTTGGGGACTTCAAGCTAGCGGTGAAACTGAGCCATCGTTCATTGGATCTGCGCAAGGATGCACCCGGCTACTTGGACACACTCGGCAGATGTTATTACGCGGCGGATGATCTTGAGAATGCAATCAAATACCAGAAACAAGCTGTGGAACTGGACCCGGATTCTCAACAAATGCGTCGTCAGTTGAAAATGTTTGAGACGGCTCTTAAGGAAAAAGAGGCGAAGTGATTCGTTCGTAGTTCTTGAATACCAAGCGATCGGTGGTTCAAAAAACGCTCTTTGAAACATCGCGTTGAAACTCCTATAATGGGCGACTTCGATGCGACGGGATTCATGCTGGCCCTGGTGGATCGAAGCATGCTTCTAATCTTCAACAAGTACGGGAATCATTGCGGTGCTAGTAGTTCGGCCTAAAGTTGCAGAGTTGGGATTTCAGTTATTTAGCCGCTCATTACATCCCGAGCTGTTTGAAATTGTCGACTCCCGCTCGATCCAGCGGGGCGAGTATCTTGCTCGAATCGATATTACAACGGCAGGGCATCTCGTGACCTTCAACCATAAAGGTTTGACGCTCACGGAGGTTGCGTGCAGTGAACGACAGCCGCTACCCCGCCGCCGTCGTTTGCTCGCCCATCAACTTGGTTCTGAGCGATCCGAAGTGCATTCATCGCACCATTTGAATTACAGCACGACCTTTGAACTTGAACGCGTACCGGCAGAAGTCTTCTGGAGTTTTCAGCAGGAACTTAGCCTCGACGGTGAAATGCGGGGGATGTTACAGCACTTTGACAGCCCCGGAAGATGCGGCATGGATTCGTTGAGCTACGTCAACGTAGAGACTCGGCAATCCAGTCTGCTAGTTCAGACATTTCATACGTTTCCGGATGACCATGCGATTGTGAAGAGCCAATCGCTGTTTCAGCTTGACTGAACGAATTCCCGGATCATCTCATTCACGGTATCCGGATCTTCAAGTGGTGCCATATGACCTGCTCCGGGTACTTCCTGGAATTCACCTTTGGGAAGAGATGTGGCGATATCCTTCATTTCGCTTGCTCTGGAAATCTGATCCTGCTCACCACAGATAAGCAGTGCCGGCAGATCAAAGTCAGTGAGCAGGCTGCGTGCATCGATTCGCTGGGAGAGTTCAATCTGAGTTTCACCAATGACCGACGGTTGTGTATTTAGGATGACTTCCCGCGTGGACTCAACGACGTCAGGCTGTTCAGTGTATGTGGCATCGGCAAATAGCTTGGGAATCATACCATCCGCTGCGAGTTGGCTGCCGTCTGTTAGCACTTTATTTGCCATCAGTTGACGTGCCCGAGCAGTAACTTCATCGTCATTAGCGGCACGAGTATCACACAGTATTATGTTGCGTACACGTGCATAGTGATGCGCGAGGAACTGCCAACCAATGTACCCGCCCATCGATAGCCCGCAGAACGTGACGGGTGTGCTGACGGCCAGTGTATCGAGAAGTGCTGCAAGATCGTCAGCATGCGTTCGCATGGAAAGTGGTTTGGCACCCCTAGTAGATACCCCAAAGCCACGCAGGTCAGGCACGATGATTCGGCAGTTATCAACGAGTCCACCTAGTTGCTGCTTCCACATGGAATGATCGAGTGGAAAACCATGTACAAGCAGCAATACCGGCTTGTCTCCGCCGGTGTCTACATAGGCCATTGTGAAGTCGTCAACTTCGGTAGAAACAAGTGGATGAGTCATTCTACTTGCGGTTTTGGTTTTCGCATCATCATGATGACTGCTAATCCAATGATGCAGAGACTACCGATGATGTAGCAGATGATTGCGGTATTCATGGACTTTTTAAAATTCACCTGAGCTCGCTGATATTCAGAAGTTTCAGGGGCTAATAGCTTGAGCTCTTTAACAGTATTCCAGGCTTCATAAAGTTGTAACGGTCCCATTCCTGCGATAAGGCTGTCGCCTTCTTCCAGCATTTGTGGGGAAAAGTCTTCGGTTAGGCTGTACTGGTACGCACGATAGGACTGAATGCCACCGGTGACGAAGGCGGCCAGAGCGACAATGGTCAGGACGCCAAATAAGTAGCCTGTCTTGGCTGACCACTCAGCGTTTTTTTGCGTCCGTGTTTGGTCAACCGTTCTGCTGGAATCTTCATTGGGTTTCAGATTTTTGATTTCGCGGAGTGTTGGCACTACAACCGTTTTTTGACAGTCATCGCAGGTTAGATTCTGGCCGGCATCACGTGTCGTGATAATCAGTTCAGAACCGCAATCGCATTTGAGCAGGTACTCAGACATCGCATTCTCGGAAGTGTTTGTTTAGTAATTTATTCGGTTTCTACGTGATATGTAGTTTAGTTACTTGGTGATGTAAATGGCTAACTACGCAGGTGCTGCACTTCCACGATTTGCCCACCATGGCAGGCTGATTCCACCATCGACGAGCAGAGTGGCGCCGGTCATGTATTCATGCTCCGGATCGCTTAGGAAAAGGATAGCATCTGCGATTTCATCGGAATTGCCCAGTCGACCCATCGGGATCTTTGCTCCGGCTTGCTGAAGCGTTTCCTCGCTGGCAAATTTTCTTTCACCCGGTGTGTCAATCCATCCGGGCTGAATCATGTTGATCCGCACCTTGTATTCGGCAACTTCGATAGCAGCGGTTCTTGCCATGTGTTCCAGTGCCGCTTTTGACATGTTGTAAGCCATGGCTCTGGGCGCCGGAATGAATGCGTGGGGTGAGCTTACAAGGGTGATGATGCCGCCATCGCCTTGTTCGATCATCTGTTGTGTTGCTGCACGCATGAGATAGAAAGCACCCCACATGGTGACGTCGACTGTCCGCCGAAAGCCCTCCATGTCCGCCTCAAAGTATCGTTCGCGATCACTGTATGCAGCATTACTAACAGCGATGTCAAGCTTTCCGAATCGTTCAACGGCAGCCGCGATCAAGCCCTCAACACTGGACTGATCAGAAACATCACACTGCACTTTGATTGCCTCTGAACCGAATTGTTCAATCTCGCGAACAACTTCATCGGCGGCAGATTCACTTGAACGATAGTTAACAACGACCTTGGCACCGCTGCGACCCATCGCCAACGCAGTGCTTCTGCCGATTCCAAGGCTAGCTCCGGTTACAACCGCCACTTTGCCGCTTAGATCTACTTTCTGCATGTGAGCCTTCTTCTTGTCTTTGGGTAAGAACCAGTGGGTGGCTCGAATCCAAGTGTTGAATTGTTTTTTTGAGTTCGGTAACGCTAGCTATTATTGCGCCAACGAGTGGTCATGCAAAGTGTCGTGTCTGATGATGTTAATAATGTCACCGGTGTCACTATATCTGACACGCTCAATTCGATGGGCTTGGGCGGGCGGAGCAGGCGATCAAATCCTGTACTGCCTGGACCTGAGTTTGTGATTATTAGTGTTTGTTTTATTTTGATACTAGACCCTGTTTTCGGTGTAGCTAAAATTAAACAGACCTGAGGGTAACTGGCCGCCCTGAACGCCAAATTGGCGGACGGCTTACTACCCTCGCATCCGCTAGACGATTCAATTGTGAATCAGAAGCGGAAGGTATTTCGGAATTATTCTCAAAGAAATCGAATCCTTTATCGTCTTTCTTTGATTAATTATCGACAAGTTAATGCTCAAAACGCATCTGCCTAAGTAGGGACCAAATAAGGACGGTCACTGAATTGGCGAGTTGACATTGAGCCTGGGCAAATCAAAACTGGAAATGCCAGGTTCGGACTCGTCGGCATCATGGAAGGAATGCGGAGTAAGCAAGTAAGCTGAAGCTTATTGGTAAGTCCACAAACGAAAGTTTGCGGGGGGACAGGCCGCTTGATTAGGGACTCAGGCGGGTTGAATGTGGTTAGCGAATATGAGCTAATTGCAGATTCTTGCCAACGAACGTGTCACCGTTAATTCGAGTGACTGGGGAACGGCAACAGCATACAAACGTGGCTCAGTTGTTGTGCGAGCTTTTGGAGAGTTGTGAGGCAACGGACAGGCAACACCCAAAAGACTTAAACACGCAACAGCCAACGCCCGATGATCACGGTCGGGTTCACCGTTGATACGGTGAAAACATGAGGGCACGGGAGATTCCCGTGAGGACACAAAGACAAACACTTATACTCGAAGTGCAGGTTAATGGCTCTATACGAATCGCTCATCAACGAGTTCGAAGATGAAGAACCTCAAGCAGGATTCCAGAAACTAGATATCTCTAACAATAATAGCGCAAGCAGCAGTCAGGAAAGCAGTTCAACTGGTTCGTCGACTGAAGAACCAGAAGAGAAGTCGAAAGATGACTCAGAAGAAGAACTGAAGATTGCGACAGACGAAAACGATTCATGGTCGGATGACCCGGTTCGCATGTATCTGACTCAAATGGGTGAGATTCCGTTACTGACCCGCGTTGAAGAAATCTACCTTGCAAAGAAAATAGAAGACACCCGACGTAAATTCCGGGCAATGTTACTTGAGTGCGACTACGTCATTCAAACTGCATTTAAGATTCTCAAGCGAGTCCATCTTGGTGAACTGCCGTTTGACCGTACTGTTCAGGTATCGGTAACCGATCGCCTTGAGAAAGAACAAATCCTCGGACGCTTGCCGCACAATCTCGATGCTCTGGCAACCATGCTGAGACTCAACCAGCGTGATTATCGAATTTCTTTGAGCAAGTCGGAACCAAAGCAAAAGCGATTGGCCGCATGGACCGCTTTAGCACGTAGACGGCGTCGTAGTGTTCGTTTGGTTGAAGAGTTGGGTCTGCGTACACAACGCATTGAACCCATGATCCATACGCTTGAAGGGTTTCAGGCTCGTATCGATGAGCTGACAGGCTTGATTGCTGATGCACGGCAACGTCGTAGTTATGAAGAACGCGATGTGCTGCTGGCAGAGTATCGCAATATCCTTATTGCAACTCAGGAAACGCCGACGAGCTTGCGTAACCGTGTTATGAAGCTCAAAAAAGTTTATACGGAATACCAACAGGCGAAACGGGAACTGTCAGAAGGTAACCTTCGACTGGTTGTTTCGATCGCTAAGAAATATCGAAATCGTGGATTGAGCTTTCTGGATCTAATCCAGGAAGGAAATGCCGGTTTGATGCGTGCCGTGGATAAGTTCGAATACCGCCGGGGTTTCAAGTTCTGTACTTACGCAACATGGTGGATTCGTCAGGCCATTACACGTGCCGTTGCTGATCAAAGTCGAACGATTCGTATTCCTGTGCATATGGTGGAAACCATGTCCCGAGTACGAAACGTATCACGCCAGCTACTGCAAGAACTCGGTCGTGAGCCAACACTTGAAGAAACCGCACGCCGTGCTCAGACCACTGTTGAAGAAGCACGTCGTGTTTTAGCCATGAGTCGCTACCCGATCAGCCTTGATCGTCCTGTTGGAAACAGCGAAGACAGTCAGTTCGGTGATTTACTTCCCGATGGTGATGCTGAAAACCCAGCATCTGGTGCTTCGCAGGAAATGCTGCGGGATCGGATCAACCGAGTGCTCAAGACTCTCAGCTATCGTGAACGTGAAATCATTAAGTTGCGATATGGACTAGGTGACGGCTATAGCTATACGCTCGAAGAAGTTGGTCATATCTTCAAAGTGACTCGTGAACGGATTCGGCAGATTGAAGCGAAAGCCGTGCGAAAACTACAGCAACCAAGCCGCAGCCAGGAACTGGTTGGATTCCTGGACTAAATGGCAACATGTCATTGACCTTCAGTGAGCATCCTCAAACCCAATAGGAAGTACCGGTGCGCACGCACGGCACCTTCATAGGTTCCATTCTCGGCGCTTCTTTCGCACAATGGCGATATGGAAATCAATGATGTGGTGCGATTGCTCGACGACCGTGCTGCCGGCAGTAAGTGGCTGGCAGGATTGGGTGTGCGCCGCGCTGCCGCTGCTCACGATGCTCTACTGGCAATGGCCGAAGCTGGCCTAACTACGGATTTGATGTTGTCCGTTGCTTCTCAGCTTGAACAGCATTTACCCATGCTCGGAAAACCAGATCTGGCATTAAGCCGACTCAGCCAGTTTACAATTGTTGCACGCAATCCACTTTCGATCGGTTCCCTTTTTGAACGTGATCCGGACTCGCTACCGACCTTACTGAAAATACTCTCCTACAGCGATACGCTTGCTGGCTTGCTGGTTCAGCACCCTGAAAGCTACGACCTGTTGCGCATGACTGACGGGCAACCGGTCGCCAGAGATATTCTTGTGCAGGAACTGATCAGCGAGTTATTTGACGGAATTAGTGGTGTGGAAGCCCGACCAATTCTCGATGGATTCTATAAACGGGAACAACTACGAATCGCTTTTGGTCAGCTCGTCCGCCACCAGCACGCAACGGTTGTAGGACGTCAAAACGCATATCTAGCTGATGCGTTGATCCAGGCAACGCTAAATATTGCCATGGCACGGGAAACAGTAAGACGTGGTGTTCCCTTAGGACGTGACGGACAACCAGCACGATTAGTTGTAATGAGTGTCGGTAAATTAGGTGCTCAGCAACTCGACTTCTCCGGTCGGGTTAAGTTGATGTTCGTTTACGATCAGGACGGTTTCACCACAGGTGAGCAGCGACAGGAAAACAAGGAGTTTTTCCAACGCGTTGCGACGAGGGTCACAAAGCTACTCTCTGGTGATTCGGATCAAATGCCTATCTTGGAAATAGAACATGTGGTTCTGGTAGGCCGCTCCGAAGGGCCTCTGGTTGTACAGATTAAAGATGCGGTGCGCCACTATGAAAACTCCGGAAGAACCTATCAACGACAAGAGCTCATTACGATGCGACCGGTCGCCGGAGATCTGGAGCTAGGTAAAGAGTTTGCACGCAAGCTGGAACGGTGGATATTTCGTCGCTTCCTGAGTCGCGCGGATATCACCGGCATCAAGGCTCTAAAACGGCGCATCGATCGGGACCTTGCTGAGGGAACCAGCGAGTTAAACCTAGTAGAGGATGGGGGCGGTCAGGAAGAGACTGAATTCGCAATTCAGTTTCTACAGTTGATCAACGGTGGAAATCTGCCGGAATTGCGCGTGGCGACNACGGTAGAGGCCATCGAACAACTAAGCGAGACGGAGTTGTTATCCAGCGAGGAACGNTCGGTACTTCTCGANTCCTATTGCCTGATAACAAGCGTCATTCAGCGAATGCAGTTGATGATCGATNCNANCCAGCAACATCTACCTCAGGACCNGNGCCTGTTAGAAGANATTAGCAGGAGCCTTGGCTACGAAGATGCGCCGGAGGGAAATGCGATTGATCGTTTCCAAAACGACATCAGCCACGCGATGCAGGTGAACGGCTCNATTGTCGATCGTCTGTTGGCNGATGCATTTGAAGATGATTTGGAGTCGGAACCCGAATCNGATCTCGTTCTCGATCCGGATCCAAGCGAAGAGATGATTGCNGAGGTGCTGANTAAGCANAATTTNCAGCGACCGCTCGACGCCTACCATCGACTCGTTGATTTGGCGAATGAAAAGATTCCGTTTCTATCCACACGAAAGTGCAGGCACTTTCTGTCNATCATCGCACCGCAACTTCTNGATGCGATTGCCAAGACACCAAGCCCGGATCAAACACTTGATACACTCGCACGTGTAAGTGACTCCATTGGTGGCAAAGCCACGCTATGGGAATTNTTTCAGCTGAATCCAGCNACCCTATCACTCTATGTCAGATTGTGTGCAACCAGCCCATATCTNTCAGGTGTTCTTACCTCCTATCCCGGCATGATCGATGAGCTGATGGANTCATTAATGCTCGATAAATTGCCAACCGCGGAATCCTTGCAGGATATGGTTAGCGATCTGTTGCGTGGNACNGACGATGTCGAAGCGATGCTGCATGTGTTTAAACAATCACAGCATCTAAGCGTGGGCGTTCGCGACATCCTTGGCAAAGAGACCCTGCAGGATACACACAGGGCGCTGTCGGATATTGCTGAAGTTTGCTTGAAAGAAATCGCTGAGTATCAACATGCACGGCTGGTAGAGAAATATGGTACGCCGACCATTACGGAAGGTGACCGGACAGGTGAGCCGGCATCGCTGCTGATGATTGCTCTCGGGAAACTCGGTGGTCGGGAACCGAACTACCATAGNGATTGCGACGTTGTATTCCTGTACGATCATGAAGGTGAGACGAATGGAAATAATAAGACTTCCAACTCTCACTTCTTTAACGAACTCAGCCGCCGGATAATCCAGCTAACTACAGGGATTGGCATTCATGGCCGTNTGTATGAAATGGATGGCAGCCTCCGGGCAAGTCATCAGCATGCACCGTTGGCAATCTCCCTTGCAGACTATGAAGAGTATCTTAACAGCGGTGAAGTTCCATACTGGCAATATCAGGGCATGTGCAAGGCACGTGTAATCTATGGTCAAAGTGAAAGCCGGTCGCGCGTTGAGGCAATTGTGCGAGAGGCACTACTGCATTGCCCTGCAAAGAACCAAATAGCAAAAGAAATCCACTTATCCAGAATCGAGCTTGAAAAAGGTGCATCATCTCGAAACCTTAAACGTGGTGCCGGTGGCACGATGGACGTGGAGTTCATCGTGCAGTCCCTGCAATTGTGCTATGGACTCGAACATCCGGAGGTTCTCGTCTCCGGCACGCTTGATGCAATTCGNGTGTTAACGCAAGCTGGGTTGCTGAGCGGTGATGATGGTCAATTGCTGGAGAAGTCATACGACTTCTTGCGCAGTATCGAATCCGGGTTGCGGTTAATGGACACATTAGACCGCCACGATATTCCGGAATCTATTGATCAACTTGAGCAACTCGCTTTTCTGCTTGGATATGACAGCCCACATACCTTGGTAACGGTTTGTGACCGTTATCGTCGTGAGAATCGTGGTCGATTCACTCAACTGGTTTCTAACGCCTAAGATCCGGGGATTCGTCAGTGACCAGTGATTTTGAAGTAGTGGTCGTGGGTGGTGGAGGCAGTGGGTTGGCGGCTGCCACAANAGCAGCACAGCTTGGATTGAAGGTCGTCGTCTTGGAACGTTGCCAGGAACTCGGCGGTACGACTGGCATTGCCGTGGGGTCATACACATCGTCTGGCACACGTCACCAGAAGGTGGCTGGGGTTACAGACTCTCCTGCAGATCATGAAGATGACCTGACTCAGTTTGCGCCTCCAGAAATTGAAGCTCGAAACAATAAATCCATGCGGACATTTTTTCTTGGCCATACGGCCAGGACACATCAGTGGCTGGAGTCTATGGGATTGCGATTTGTTGGCCCTAGCCCGGAGCCACCCAATCAGAAACCAAGAATGCACAACGTGATCCCCGGGGCTAAAGCGTATGTTGCAACNTTTCAACTAGAACTTCGCAAANACGGTGGCGTGATTCATTCTGGAGTTGCTGACACAGAGCTGATTATTGAACAAGATCGTGTTGTTGGCGTGAGCGGTGTTTTGCGAGGTGAGAAATGCCGNTGGTTAGCGAGCAGNGGAGTCATTTTGGCCGGTGGAGACTATTCATCCAATCCGGAAATGATAGCCCGATATAAAGGCGAGCAGTTTGGCCAAATCGAAGGGATCAATCCGAGAGCGATTGGTGCGGGGCATCGACTGGCCATNGATGCGGGCGCAGATATGGTGAATATGGATGTGACATACGGCCCAGAGTTGCGATTTGTGACTCAACGNAAACAACCATTTCAGCAGTGGCTNCCGACTACGGGTTGGAGAGCACGGGTTTTAGGGTTTATTGCCAGCAAGATGCCTAACTGGATTATGAACCGAATGATCAAGCGACTGCTCGTGACGTGGCAGCATCCAGAGGACAGCTTGTTTGACGATGGCGCTATTCTGGTGAATCGTGATGGCGACCGATTTGTAAATGAATCAAANTGGCCGGATCGAGAGATTGCGGTAGCGGATCAAAACGAAAAACAGGCGTATATCATCATGGATGATCGGTTGATTCAGCTATACAGCGTATGGCCGAAGTTCATATCAACTGCTCCGGATATCGCGTACGCTTATGTAAAGGACTATCAGCGGCTGAGGCCGGATGTAACGCACCTTGGTGCTAGCATTTCAGCGGTGGCTGAATCAGCGAACCTGCCTTCGAAACAGTTGAGACTGGCGATTGAAGAGTCAGACGAACTGGATTNGGCGAGCAGTCGCTGGGCCGTGCTAGGGCCGGTGAAGGCATACTTCACCACGACGGAGGGAGGTGCCATGGTAAATCAGGAGATGCAGGTGCTCCGTGATACGCATGAGCCGATCGATGGACTTTATGCGGTTGGTCAAAATGGGCTAAGCGGAATGATCCTGTGGAGCCATGGTTTACATATCGCGTGGGCTATGACAAGTGGTCGCTTGGCCGGTGAAAGTCTGGCCCGTGCGAATCCAATCAAGATAGGTTGAAATGAGACGGGGTCAATTCCAAACGTGTTAGCGATATCCATTTATGTTTCGGCGTCGCTCTATACAATTGCGTTAGGGCTGATTCTATCCAAACAGCAACAAACAACCACACTTTTCAAAGTCGTGTGGTCCACCGCTTGTTTGTTTGCTGCAGTTCATGCGTACCTAGCGTTATCCGATGTGCACCAATGGAATCATCAGCATGCATTTGATCACATAGCTAATGAGACAGAACGCGTGCTTGGGTTTCGGTTTGGCTACGGCGTTTACTTCAATTACCTGTTTGTCATCGTCTGGATTGCGGATGTAATTTGGCTATGGAGTTCACCGGAGTCTTATCAGAATCGGTCGAATCGCTTATCCAGTGCCTTTCATTTATTTCTGATTTTGATCATGGTGAACGGTGCAGTTGTGTTTCGCGACGGTTTGCCTCGATATCTCGGTATCGTGGTCATTGCCTCGATCTTAGTGACGTGGTGGCGTTGTAAGCCGAGCAACTGATTCTTGCACAACGATAAATAGTGGTGACTGGCGTCGCTTCTACTTGAAATAAGGCTGAAGAAGACCGGACGAGATGAGTGAGACGAATCCAAAAATCGCATACCTCACATCCGGCGCAGCCAATATGTTTTGTGGCAGTTGTCTGCACGACAACACACTTGCCCGTGCTCTTACAGCTATGGGTGCGGAGACCACTCTAATTCCGACTTATACGCCGATACGGACCGATGAAGAGGATGTCAGTGTCGACCAGGTTTTTTTTGGTGGTGTGAATGTTTACCTTCAACAGAAGTTCTTTCTGTTCAGGTATATACCTCGGTTCATTGATCGGTTTTTAGACGTACCCTGGTTGATTAGGAAAGTCAGCTCCAAGGGTATGGAGATTAAGCCAAAGCAGCTCGGAGCGCTTACTGTTTCGATGCTACGTGGGAAAAACGGGCACCAACGTAAAGAAGTGAAACGGCTGTGCAGTTGGCTGCGAAAGAGCCTTAAGCCGGATGTCGTTGTACTCAGTAACTTGCTCATTGGTGGATGTGCTCCTTCGATACGCACGGACCTCGATATCCCGGTATTCGCGACACTTCAGGGTGACGATATCTTTCTTGACGATCTTGTCGAACCGTATCGCTCGCAAGCCTTGTCGGAAATGCGAAGTCTTGTGAAATCGATTGACGGTTTTCTTGTGAATAGCGATTACTATGGGAATCTCATGAGTGAGATGCTCGAGATTCCCAAAGAGAAGATCCATGTCGTACCGCTGGGAATCGACACAAAGGACTTCGAGACGATTGAGCGATCTGGTGAACAGCGAGATTCACGCCGTATTGGTTATCTGGCAAGGCTGTCGAAGGAAAAGGGTCTACATGTGCTGGTGGAGGCCTTTATTCAGCTGAAAGATCGCACCGGTTTTGAAGATGTGCACTTGGATATCGCTGGATGGCGAGGCAGTACCAATATTGAATTTGCCAATGAGCAATTACAGAAACTCCGCGATGCAGGCCTGGAGAGCTGTTTTACAGATCACGGCACGATCTCGCGTGAGCAAAAGCTCGAAATGCTCAGTGGCATCGATTTGATGTGTGTACCAACGGTTTATCGGGAGCCAAAAGGACTATTCGTGCTGGAGTCACTGGCGGCTGGAGTTCCTGTTGTTGTACCGGATCACGGCGCTTTCCCGGAATTGCTCAGTGATGTCGGCGGTGGAGAGTTTGTGCCTCCGAATGATGCTGATGCACTTTGCGATACATTAGCTGCATTAGTGGATTCACATGAAAGATTAGCGGAATTGGGGTCGCAAGGAAGAGCCAACGTGATTGCTCGACGAAATATGCAAACCATGGCCATCAGGACTCTTGAGGTAGTCAGTATTACCCCTTCCGTCGGATGAAATATCGACCTAGAATTGAGTGTTTCCACTAGCACTAAGCTAAACAACAGGTAGGAAATAAACGGATGCCAAAGCAAAAGACACACAAGGGCATCAAGAAACGTTTTCGTGTAACTGCCAACGGCAAGGTTAAGCACCGGTCAGCAGGTACAAGTCACCTCGCATCGCGTATGTCGCAAAAGCGCAAACGCAATCTTCGAGGTACCACCGTACTTGCTGAAGCTGATACGAAGCGAATTGTAGATGGCCTTCACGGCAACAGCAACTAGCACCTTGCCGGTCACGAAAAAGTGACCGGTTACCGTGACCAACTTGAATGCAACTGGTCAACTAAACAAGACTGCGTGGGCAATACAACGCTTTTAGTCACACTAAAAGGGCCTTACGGAGACAAGGAGAAAGAAGATGAGAACCAGCAAAGGTTCAGCTCGTAATCGAGCTAAGAAGCGCTTATTTAAGCGAGCTAAAGGATATCGGGGCGGTCGTAATAACCTGACTCGCACCGTCAAAGAGACCCTGATTCGAGCCGGCGTTTACGCTTACCGTGATCGTAAGACGCGAAAGCGAAATTTCCGCCGACTTTGGATTACACGTATCAATGCTGCTGTTCGTGAACGCGGCCTGCGATACAGCGAATTTATCAACGGGCTCAACAAAGCAAACATCCAGCTTGATCGTAAATCGTTGTCAGAAATGGCGATCCATGATCCGACTGGTTTTGATGCTGTAGTTGAAGAAGCAAAGTCAGCACTTGCAGCCTAAGTTGGAATGAGTTTGGCCAACTTGGTCGAAATCGCACCAGATCAATCGACAGGGGAGACAAGTCAGTAGACTTATCTCCCCTGTTCTTTTTATCATCATCTAGTTACTAAACCACACTTCATAAGTAGACAGAGAGACATGGCCCTCCAGGAGTTTTTACAGGAACTGGATCAGCTGGTTACCGAGGCAAAGTCGTCGTTCTCCGATGCGGCCGATATGGATGCCCTAGAAGCATCCAGAATCGAGTTTCTCGGCGCCAAGAATGGCAGACTCAAGTCCGCGCAAAAAATGATGGGCGGAATTGATAAGCCCGATAAGCCCGAAGCGGGTAAGACATTCAATGCCACCAAGCAGGCCATTGAAGCGGCATTTGAAGAGGCAAGTGAACGACTGGCTTCCGGTGGTGGTGGTGATGTCGACTCTACGTTTGACGCCAGCTTGCCCGGATCGGCATTCCGGATTGGCCGACTACACCCGATTACGCAGACGATCGAAGAACTAAAGGACATCATGGGTCGCCTTGGGTTTTCAGTTGCTGATGGTCCGGAGATTGAAGATATACGGCACAACTTCGAAGCCCTAAATATTCCCAATGAGCATCCTGCCCGTGATCCGCTAGATAATTTTTACCTTGCGACGGCAGGCCTCGGCGATGACGTGTTACCACAGTGGCTCATGCGAAGTCAGACAAGTACTGTTCAGATCCGGGTGATGGAAACGACGCCACCACCCGTGCGGATTATCTCGCTTGGACGTGTATACCGACCGGATACTGCCGATGCCACGCACTACCCGATGTTTCATCAAATGGAAGGATTATGGATCGACGAGAACGTGACCATGTCCGACCTGAAGACGGTGTTACGGCTGTTTGCAACAAGTTATCTGGGCGGTGATGTTTCTATCCGATTTCGCCCGTCATTTTTCCCGTTTACAGAACCAAGCGTGGAAGCAGATTACTACTGGAATGATCAGTGGATCGAATTTGGTGGAGCGGGGATGGTGGACCCGAATGTATTAAAGGAAGTCGGATACGACCCGGAAGAAGTAACCGGATTTGCCTTTGGGCTGGGAGTTGAACGACTCTGCATGCGGCGTCATGGGGTAACGGATATCCGTGAATTCTATAAGAACGATGTGAGATTCCTGGAGCAGTTCTAAGGAATGGGTAACACGATACTGTTCACGATAGAGCAGATAGCGGCTGAAAGCGGAATTGCGCAGCAATAAAGAGAGTGAAAGAGAATCATGCTTGTTTCGAAAAACTGGCTAACGGAATACGTTTCGATGGATATGGAACAACAGGCATTGGAAGACTGTCTTTCAATGTCCGGCCTGAACCATGAAGGCACCGAGCCCGTAGGCGATGACCTGGCGATTGACCTGGAAGTAACCAGTAACCGTCCGGACTGTCTCGGGCACATCGGGGTTGCGCGTGAAATTGCAGTTCTTTATGACCAGCCGCTGAGCATCCCTGATCCTCAACCCACAGCCGAAGGTAGTGATGCCGGAGACTCGGTAAGTGTAAACATCCAGTGCCCGGAACTCTGTTCTCATTACACTGCCAGGGTGATTCGTGGTGTAAAAGTGGGCCCCAGTCCGGACTGGCTCGTCAGACGATTGGAGACGATTTTCAAGCCGCTCAATCCTCAATGGGAACCCGTAAACAACGTTGTGGATATTACCAACTACGTGTTGATGGAGTGCGGTCAACCGCTCCATGCGTTTGATCTTGCGCAGATTACAGGCAACATGATCACGGTACGGTCAGCAGCCGCTGATGAGGAATTCGAAGCAATTGACCACCACACGTATAAGCTGCAGCCTGGCATGTGTGTTATTGCAGATGATGCCGGCCCGGTTGCTATCGGTGGCGTAATGGGTGGTGCGGAGTCCGAAGTAAGTGAATCTACCGTAGATGTGCTGATTGAATCGGCCGTGTTTGATCCGCTCGCGACTCGAAGTACATCGCGTGCGTTAAACCTGTTTAGCCCTTCGTCCTATCGTTTTGAACGGGGAATGGACCCGGAAGGTGTGGACTGGGCAAGTCGGCGCTGTTGCGAGTTAATACTTGAGATTTGTGGCGGCACACTTGAGCAAGGCCTTGTCGACGCTGGTGAAAAGGCTCAGGTACCATCGCCAGTCACGTTGCGGCTTAATCAGATTGATCGCATTCTGGGAATTTCTGTTGAAGCAGAGCAGGTGAAGAAAATTCTTACGGAACTGGGAAATGAGATCGTCTCAGCCGACGAGTCACAGGTAGAAGTAGTACCGCCAACGTGGCGTCGAGATTTATCCAGAGAGATAGACCTGATCGAAGAAATTGCTCGCATCTACGGATATGACGAGATTCCAGAAGATGCCAGGGTGCCAATGGCAGCATCAGCTAAAACCGACAGCGACCGCGTGTTGGAAAAAATTCGATCAGTGCTAACCGGTGTTGGGTTTGATGAAGCGATGTCTGCGAGTGTGGTAACCGAGGACTGGGCCGTAGCCTATTCACCATGGTCGAGCGCTCAACCTCTACGGAATCACACACCGATGCTCAAGGGCGCGGATACACTCCGACCCAGTCTGGTACCCAGTCTGCTTGAATCACGGCGGATTAATCAGTCCCTTTCAAATCCGGTCATCGAGTTGTTTGAAACAGCACGGGTGTACTTGAATCAAGGTGAATCGCTGCCACAAGAAATCCGACTTGTGGGCGTCACCACTGGAGAGGATTACTTCTACCTTAAAGGTGTAATTCGTCGGTTGCTTACAACATTGAAGATCGATGCTGCATTAGCAGTGGAGTCAGTGGAGTTGGATTTGTTACACCCAAGCAGATCGGCCAAGCTGCTTTTGGATGGCGAGCTGTTCGGTTTTCTCGGTGAGGTATCAGACAACGGGCTAAAGCAATTTAGTTTGCGCAGCGCTGCAACTGTTGCTGAGATCAAGCTTGAATTGCTTGAAAAACACGCGTCGTTGGTTCCACAACACTCGGCGATCAGCACGATGCCATCGATTGCCCGAGATTTGAATATCGTGGTCGATGAATCGGTTAGCTGGGCCCAAATAGAATCCGTGGTTGCTCAGTCAGCTGGAGCTGAGCTACAGACGGTCAAATATCTTGAGACGTATCGCGACCCAAATCAGGATGGCGAGCACCGAAAACGGATCCTGCTGAATGTAACCATGAGAAGTGACGAGCGCACGATGACCGGTGAAGAAGCCGATGCGATTCGCGAGAATGTGGTTTCAGCTATTTCCGAACAGCTTGGCGGTCAGCTTCTGGGTTGATTATTGATTTAATTCAAAAATCACTTCAACTTCCGTTGAAATATTTCCCGGCAAGGCACCCATGCCAACGGCACTTCTGGCGCCGACGCCGGCATCCGCCCCAAATACTTCGGCCATAAGATCACTGAATCCATTGATGACAGCGGGTTGGTTTCCAAAGTCCGGTGAGCAATTAACCATGCCCAGTGTCTTTACGACACACTTGATGCGATCGAGACTGCCGAGGTTTGCCTTGAGTGTTGCCAAAATCGCAAGTCCGGTTTGTCGTGCGGCATCATAACCATGCTGCTGGTCGACATCCGAGCCGACTTTGCCGGTGTACATCGTGCCGTCTGTTCTGAGTGGGCCATGACCGGAGACGTAACACTTATTACCAGTGATTACGAGTGGCTTATAGACACCACCAGGTTTGGGTGCTTCCGGAAGTTCCAATCCAAGTTCTGCAATTTTAGCGTCAGCGCTCATTTGCTATTCCCTCGTGTGGTTATTCGTTGCTGCCGTAAACATCATCCGGGTTTACTAGCCGCTCAAGTGTGATTTTTGTTTCGTCGCCATCAATCTGTCTGAAGAAACAGGAGGGATATCCTTCATGGCATGCCGCTCCGGTTTGTTGAACTTTCAACAGGATGGTGTCTGCGTCACAATCAATGTGGATGGAATCAATTGTTTGCACATGACCACTTTCCTCTCCTTTGTACCAAAGCCGGTCGCGGCTTCTGCTGTAGTAAACAGCTGTCCCGGTCCGTAACGTCTCATCAAAAGCCTGCTCGTTCATGTAAGCGAGCATAAGTACATCTCCGGTTTCGCTGTCTTGCGCGATTGCCGGAAGTAGGCCGTTGGTCTTTGTAAAGTCAGGTCGGGACATTGGAAAAGTTATAAGTCAGAGGTCATAAGTCATAAGTTATATGTCATAAGTTATCGATTGTAACTCTGTGAACTCTTAGATCACTGTCGCTTTTCGGATTTTTTAGCATCACAAAGGCAAGCTGAACAGCGGGTTGAGTTGTGTGGCTACTTTGCCGTGTTTTAAGAGCGATCCTTGCTTTTCTAGGAAAATAGGTAATTTTGGGGAACTTTTCCGGTTCGTGGCGCGTCAAACCTCATGAGGTCTTTGAGACCTCGAATAGGGGCAAAAACAAATAAGGAACGCGGCAAAATGGCTACGGTCGACTTCAGTCTCAATCTGTTGGAATCTCTTTCTCCACCTTCACTTAAGCCGACAATCAAGAAGCGGCCGCGCCGTGCAACCGAGAGCATAGCCAATCGACAGCAAGANAGNATTCCNGAGGCTGATGTACCGGTTCATCGTCTTGCTGAAATACGACAGCGNCAGGAAATGTCTCTCCGCAGTGTTGCTCGTCATACGGGCATCAGTGTTAGAACACTGAGGAAGCAGGAGCGGAGTACAGCCGATATCCGCCTGAGCGACTTACGAAAGTGGCAAAAGGCGCTTGATGTGCCGATGTCAGAATTGCTGACCGAGCCGGAAAGTGGTTTATCCTCACCGGTACAAAAGCGCGCTCAGATGGTACGTGTGATGAAGTCTGCAAAGTCACTTCTGGACGTTTGTGAAGAGCAGAGTGAACAGTTGCATGCGATGGCTGAAAACCTTGTCAGCCAGTTGATCGAGTGCATGCCGGAACTTGATGGTGTTAGTGCGTGGCCAACGTTTGGCCAGCAACGCGGCAACGACGAATTGGGTCGGGCTGCAGAACGCAACATCACCGCCGAATCNCTCTATGGATCTTGTCGCTAGTGGGGCAGTAGTCTCATTGGATGAGGCTACACGATAGTTCTTTAGCGTTTGCCGGGTACCACGTAAGTGAACCCCTGCCGGTTGACATCTGACCCATACCTCATAACTTATGATTTATGACACTTGATTCATAACTTATGACACCGGGCACATGACGCAACGCAGGATTCTGGTTACCTCCGCTCTTCCGTACGCCAATGGCGATATTCATCTTGGCCATTTGGTTGAGTACATACAGACAGATGTATGGGTTCGTTTTCAAAAGCTACGCGGAAACGAATGCATTTATCTCTGTGCTGATGATACACACGGCACGGCGATCATGATGAGTGCCCAGCGCACCGGTTGCAGCGAAGAAAAATGGATCGCGCGGGTTCAGGAAGAACACGAACGCGACTTCGCCGGTTTCCATATCGAGTTTGATAATTACGGCAGTACAAACAGCCCGGAAAACTATGAATTGTGTAAACAGTTCTGGCAAGCCTTCAGGGAATCAGGCCTGGTAAAAGAGCAGGAAGTGACTCAGTTATTTGACGAAGAGCAAGGAGTCTTTCTGGCAGATCGTTTTGTGCAGGGTACCTGTCCCAAATGTGGCAAAGAAGACCAGTATGGTGATAGTTGTGATGGTTGTGGAGCAACCTATAACGCCAGGGATCTTATCGATCCACGCAGTACGCTTACCGGGTCTACTCCAAGCGTGAAATCCGCAGACCATCTATTCATTCAAATTGAACAGCTACACGATTTNNTGGAAGAATGGACACAATCCGGCGAGCACTTGCAATTAGAGGTGGCGAACTACCTGAAAGGCCACTTCCTGCACGAACCACTTTTAGACTGGGATATCTCGCGACCTGCCCCGTACTTTGGATTTGAGATNCCGGACGCACCAGGAAACTATTGGTTTGTATGGTTTGATGCTCCGATCGGTTACATGGCATCGACTNAGCAGTACTGCGAAAAGACAGGTGATGACTTCGAGCGCTGGTGGAAAGATCCGGATACCGAAGTGCACCACTTTATTGGCAAGGACATTACGTATTTCCATACCTTGTTCTGGCCCGCGATGCTCAAGGTCGCCGGCTTTAACCTACCGACGAAAGTACACATCCATGGATTCCTTACTGTGGATGGTCGCAAGATGTCAAAGCGTGACGGGACGTTTGTAAAAGCTGCNACTTATCTNAACCACNTGGATCCGGAGNACCTAAGATATTTNTATTGCTCCAAGCTTGGAAACGGCGTGGACGATCTGGATTTGAACCTTGACGATTTTATTGCCAAAGTTAATTCAGATTTAGTCGGTAANGTGGTAAATCTAGCCAGCCGTACCGCAAAATTCATCTCGGAGATTGGATTATCAGCTGCCTATCCGGATGATGGAGGACTGTTTGAATCCGCTGCCGCCGCAGGTGATCAAATNGCGGATGCATATGAGAATTGNGAGTTCAACAAGGCCATGCGTTTGATCATGGAATTAGCTGATCAAGCGAATCCATTTGTGGAAAACAGCCAGCCCTGGGTACTCCGAAAGGATCCCGCGAAACAACAAGAGTTACAGGACGTTTGTACGATTGCACTTAACCTGTTCCGACAATTGGTGGTTTATTTGTCACCCGTGTTGCCGGAATTGACCGNGAAAGCAAACGAATTGTTTGGTGTNGAGATTTCAGATTGGANTGATTCACAATCGCCAATCACCGGATCTCAAATTNCAAAATTCAAACACATGATGCAACGCGTAGACATAAAGGATGTTGAAGCAATGATAGATGAAACCAAAGATGAAGCGGCTGCAGAAGAAACACAATCGGCAGCAAATGAGCATCAGGACAGNGATCAACCGCTCAAGGATGAACCACTTGCTGAGGAATGCACTATCGANGACTTTGTAAAAGTCGATTTGCGAGTTGCGCGGATTGTTGCCGCTCAGCATGTTGAAGGTGCTGACAGACTTTTGCAATTAACATTGAGCCTCGGTGGTGATGAAACCCGCAACGTATTCGCTGGCATCAAGAGTGCCTATGAACCGGAAGAGCTCATTGGCCGCCTGGTCGTTTGTGTTGCAAATCTGCAACCACGCAAAATGCGATTCGGAGTCAGTGAAGGTATGATCACAGCCGCCGGACCCGGCGGCTCAGATGTATTCCTGCTGGCTCCTGACTCAGGTGCACAACCAGGGCAGCGAGTCCACTAAGAATGCAACGACTTCATGTTTTATGTTGGCTTGTGACCTGGATAACGGTTGGCTTGTTTATAACGACAGGCTGCTCAGATCCAGCCCCGACGGTTGTTAAGCAGCTACCGAAAAAGCGGGTCGTTGGCCAGGATGCTCGCGTCGATAAAACCGTGGCTGAGGCTTCCTTTGAAAGTNCCGAGGCAGCGTTCGAAGCTCTGGTAACTGCCAGAGCGGAGAAGAAACTGGATGATCAGGAGCAAGCNGCTGGTTGGCTCTTTAAAAAAGGCGCCGAGGCATTTGAATACTGTGCCTTGATTGGCCGGGATACTCAGCAGGCGACACCATCGAGAGTTGCAGCGTGCAACGTTTTGGCAGAATTCGGCCAGCAAGCGATTCCAGTCCTGCTGGAATTGACACGAGATTCGGAACAACAAGTTGTTATGAGCGCTGTGGAACGCGTAAGCCTAGTCAAACCACCAACAAAAGAGATTGTTGACCGATATATTGAGCTACTTGATAGCAATGATTGGAAAATTCAACTCGTAACAGCCCAGGCTACACGACGACTCGGTGTTCAAGGTGGACGCACTGCGGATCAACTGGAAGTCATACTTCAGGANGACAAAAACCACCAACTATTAAGAGATGCAGCTCGCAAGGCACTGCGTTCGGTGGATCCCCGGCGGACGTTGGAGTAACCCNTGANTGGTAGCAGTAGTTGCAATTAATCGAGTGTTCGCAAAAAATACGGCTGTATCAAAATCCCATCGNTCAGAATAAGTGAGCGCCAGAGTTTCAAAGCGGAATCAGGAGAATTAAGTTTTGGTAGATCGACCAATTGAAGAAATTGTGTGTTGCATGGGTCAGCCAGTTGCTGGCAATCCAACGCAGTTCATCATGGAACGCGCATTTAATGCCGCAGGATTAGACTGGCGTTACCTTACATTGGAAGTTCCTCCGGAGAATCTGTCCGGTGCATTGGCGGGAATGCGTTCCATGGGCTTTCGTGGTGGAAACTTTACCATTCCACACAAGGTGGCTGTTATCGAACATCTGGATGATCTGAGCGAAGCGGCTCGATTGATGGGTGCTGTTAACTGCGTTAATCACAAAGATGGTCAGCTGATCGGTGAAAACACCGATGGTAAAGGATTTGTACAGTCACTCAAGGAAATCGTTGATCCCTCCGGAATAAAAGTGGCCATGTTTGGCGCCGGAGGCGCAGCACGCGCCGTATCNGTTGAATTGGGATTAAGCGGTGCCAGTGAGATCATTGTCATCAACCGAACGGAATCACGCGGNCAGGAACTTGTCGATCTNCTTAACAATGATGTCGGCATCAAGTCATCACTCGTCATTCAGGATGGCGAAGTTGAAATCGATGATGATGTCGATGTAGTCCTAAATGCCACGTCGATTGGACTTGGTGACGCTGATGCCCAAGTGCCCGTCGTGGTGGAGACGCTCTCCGAGAACATGGTCGTGGCGGACGTCGTGTTTAATCCACCACAAACATGGCTACTGCATCAAGCTGCTGAACGTGGATGTACCTGTCTTGATGGACTTGGCATGCTTGTGAATCAAGCCGTCATTGGTTTTCAGATTTGGACAGGAGTTGATCCGGATCCGGCGGTGATGCGGGAAGCACTCGAAGAGTACCTCGAAATCTAGTCAGGTCATTTATGACTTCACACGGCCTGTTTGTTACCGGTACGGATACAGAAATCGGTAAGACGTATGTAGCGAGCGTACTGGTTGCTGAATTAGCCTCGCGTGGCATCGATGTCGGTGTTTATAAGCCCGCTGCCAGTGGTTGTAGTTCAGTGGATGGTCAACTGCTCAGTGATGATGCTAAATCACTTTGGGATGCAGCAGGCAATCCAATCACCTTGGACACGGTGTGTCCACAACTTTTCAAGGCACCCCTCGCGCCGCATATTGCAGCTCGGGCAGAGGGNAAACAAATTGATNAACAGTTACTGAGAACGGGAATNCAACCGTGGATAACCGAGTCAGAATTCATTGTTGTCGAAGGTGCCGGCGGATTAATGTCGCCAATCAGCGATAGTGATTACGTGGCCGACCTGGCAATTGAATTTGGTTTTCCGATTCTCATTGTCGTTGGGAATAAACTTGGCTGCATCAACCACACCGTTCAGACTGTTCTTGCTGCGACTCATTATCGAAGTGGACTATCAGTGGCAGGGATCGTCGTGAATAACTCGCAACAACATGATACAGACGAAAGTCTGAATTCGAATCTTGCAGAGATTCAGCGATGTACTGGTATCGATGTGATTGGCCATGTGAGCCATCAGCAAAACCAACTGGATGCCGAGTTCGTTGATAGGCTGCTGAGTCAGCCAGGTCTTTCCATGCAGTAATAGCGTCTTACGGCATCACGATTTGTGATGGAGCAGAGATTTTAACCTGACGAGAGATTCTTCGGGCTTTAATTCTCACGTACGGAGCTACAAAACAACTGCGGTGACCAAAGCTACTGTAGTCTGCATTCGGATCGGCGTGGAATGGCTCTGTTAGATCCTCGATGACAAACCCGGCACGGCACATGCCACCCACGATCTGTTCCCATCGATGCAGAAACTCCAGCGTACCCTCTTCTCTGGTTAAGGAGCCGGACACGGCTGGAAGTGGGCCTGTTCGATAATAGGGCTCTGTAAGTTCATACCCGTTTTGGCTCGCTTCCTGGCTAGCTTGTAAGCTGCCGGGAGTTTTGTGTTGACTGATATAGAGCCCGCCATCCCGCAAGACTCTTGCAACCTGCTGATACACCGGTTCGATGTTCGGTAAGTAACAGGTACTGACCGGATGGATAACCAGATCGAATTCAGAGAGGTTGAACATCGAGAGGTCATCCATGGATGTCTCGATGATTCGCATATCGATCTGGCGTTCCGCTGCAACTTGCCGGTCGAGTTCCAGCATGGCACCACTAATGTCGACCACAGTTACGGCTGCACCGGCAGCCGCATAGATCGGTCCCTGTTTACCGCCACCAGCACCGAGACATAGCACTCGCTGTCCAGCGATATCGCCTCCCAGCCAACCTGCAGCATCGACCGTACCTAGCGGATCGACCAAATCTTTGTCTCGCGCAGGATTGGTGAACCGTCGCTTGTCAGCGACCATTCGATTCCATGCTTTCTTATTGTGCTCTCTGGCTTGCCGGTCGTTATCGGTCATTTCTTGTGTTTCTCCAACCAGGAGATCGCAGCTGTACTGATGCCTTCATGACCGCCTTCGAAAATGGTAAGACGGCTGTTCCCTGCATAGCGTCGCAAATGAATTTCTCTGCCAAGCGATTTGTCCGTTTCCTGGTCGGATTTGAGCGGTTCATCGAGGCGGCCTGTAGGTTTACTCAATAGCTTGATCTCGTCGTCACTTACGCCAGGTTGCTTGTTGGCCCGGGCGATTGCATTAAAGGCAAAGATCGAATGGGTAATCGGTACACTGCCGGTATGACCGTCATGTATGCCAGCAGCTATATCCAGTGCGATGTTGGGGGCTTTCTTTAGGTACAACTTTGGCGACCGCTTGATGTACTCCTTGTTTACTTTATAGCTGTCACCATAAGCACCCCCGCAACTCTTCCGCATCATTTCACCATAACGGGTATCGGCATGTTTCTTATACCAAAGTGCTAGATCGCTGATTCCCACCCACGCACTTGCTGCTGTCCATTGTTCTGGATAACGCGAGGCCATTAGCATTGTCATGTGGCCACCACCCGAGACGCCTGTTAAATAAACTCGGCTTGTATCCACCCTCAAATTGGATTTGGCCCATTCGGTTGCATCGAGGATGTCTGTCTGTGTAAGTTCACTGCCGCAGGCCTGTGGAGTGCGATTGGCACCGCGGAAATTAGGAAATAGATAAATCCAGCCTTTTTCATCGGCCAGTTTTTCAAGCGACTCGTTTCGTTGATTTAAGTCGGCGCTCCAACTGTGCAACGAAACCAACAGCGGCCGCTTAACGTTGTCGCTTTCGTAATTCGCCGGCAGAATCAAATAGCAAGGCTGATCGGTGCCGTCAGCACTGCTCTTTATCTTCACGAGAGTGCGTTCACCTGCATTCACATTGCATTCCACGCAAATACAAAGGCAGCATATNACTACTATTTGTGCCCATTTTTGTGCCCAGTATGGAGTCCGTATTTGTGAATTTGCTCGTCTCATGACAATAATCTCTACATTTCAGGTGATATGGTGCTGCTAAGTTTGACCCTGTGCTGCGTATCCGTCAAAATAGACTCTACTATCGAATATACCTACCAAGCATCCCACCGTGATCGAAAAAGATATGACCAATCGTTTTCCGCGATTCTTAGCCTTGTTCATCGCTCTGACATTGTCAATTCCTAATGGCAACGCTGATGCGCAACCGTCAATTACATCCATTACGCCAGGGGCTGTAGCCCCTGGTACTACTACCGAGTTGACGCTCAGTGGTAATAATCTCAACGACCTGTCAGTGTGGACGAGTTTTCCGGCGACCGTGGAAGTTGTGCCGAATGAAGATCCGGCAGTAATCACCGTTGCAAAACTTAAGGTGACACTTGATGCGAGCGTACCGGTTCAGATCGGTGGCTTGCTGATTAGTAATCCTGGCGGAACGCCGGGCGTTCGGTTGTTCATGGTTGATGACCTGCCGACAGTTGCTGACAACGGGGCAAACGCATCAGTTGAAGCTGCTCAAGAGATCCCTTTTCCATCAGCTGTCGATGTGACGTCAAATGGTTCAGCACTGGACCATTACAAGTTTCAGGGTACTAAAGGCCAAAACGTGAGCATTGAAGCGATCTCAAACCGCCTGGCTTCACCGATGGATCCGGTAGTACGATTGCTTGATTCCGGTGGTAACGAAGTTGCAGCGGCAGATGATGATGAAGCGCTAGGTGCTGATTGCCGCTTTAGAGTCGCGTTGCCGGCAGATGGTACATATATCTTAGAAGTATCAGATAATAAATTCGGTGGTGGAACCTGTCGCCTGCGGGTGGGGGATTTCCCGCTTGTTAATACAACGTTTCCGCTTGCCGTGAATAGAAATGAATCATCAGACCTTAATTTCGTTGGGCCGTCAGCAGATGGTGCTGTGGTAAAGAGCGTGGCCGTTCCGGCTGCACCCTCGGTTAGCGCAGTCGCAGCCAGCTCTGGGTTCGAAGGACTTGTTGGTTCAGGTATCGCAACGGTTCTCGCAGGAACCGGGCCACAGTCGATCGAACAGGAACCGAATAACGATGTTGCTCAATCATCCGCAGCAGTCGTTCCCGGCGGATTAAACGGCATCCTTAATCAGCCAGGCGATAAAGATCATTTTAAGTTTGCGGCAAAGAAAGATCAGATTCTGAAGTTCACCTGCCGCAGCAGGAGTGTCGGGTCTCCGGCTGTTGTTTCCATGGCGCTACTCAAGGCAGATGGTTCCGCCGTGGCAAGTGCTGCTGTGAATGACAAAGATGAATTCTTCATCAAAGCCACCATTCCGGAAGATGGTGAGTATGTTATCGCCGTTGAAGATCTCGTACAGCGCGGTGGACCGGGATTCAGCTATGTTGTGCAGGTTTCACAAGGTCATTCATTTAATCTGACTTTGAAAAACGATAAGGCAACGACCAATACATATATGGTTGACGCAGGCAAAGGCGCGATTCAGTTTCCAGTGGTTATTGGTCGAGATGGATATAACGGCCCAATCACGCTCGGTTTGGACCCACCGATTGAAGGTGCGAGATTCTGGGATCCGGTATTGGGTGAAGGTGCAAAGGAAGCAAACGTTATTTTGATCCTGCCACCAGGCTGGGGAAACAATGGTGCCCGTACGATAAATGTGGTCGGTAAGGCCACCATTGGGGAATCCGAAGTGGTCGTTCCGATGGAAGGTTCCGTATGGCTGAAGACCAAGCATGCGATGCCGTATATACCGGAGTGGTATGCAAGTCCGATTTTCCTCGCATCAACAACGGCCATCGAGGAATACTTTGAACCAGCACTACCCACACCAGAGCTTTTCTTTCCAAAAGGTCAAACAACGATTACCTGGAATGTAGGAATCAATCGCAAGAACGCGGACTTCAAAGGTGCTATGACTCTGCGGGCAACCGGTTGGCCGGAAGGATTCGCCGGTGCACTGAAAGTTGATAAGGACAACTACACTTATACCGTGACCGCTCCTGCAGATGCTGCAGAAGGCGAGCATAAAATCCTTCTTGAAGCCTATGCTACACATGCCGGACACGGGCACTACATAACACGCGAAGTGGCTTTGAAAGTTGTCAATCCAATGACGATTGAAGTAAAGCCACCGGCAGCATTAACGATCGGCACAACTCAAACCATCGACGTTACAACCAATCGTGGCCCGGGAAATACCGGCGTGGTAAACGTAAGCGTTAAAAATCTGCCAGCAGGTGTTACTGTCGGCGATGGTGTAGGTCTACTGGCCGACGGTAAGACTGTTCGGCTAAATCTTGTTGTTGCAGCGGATGCTGCAGCGGCCGTTGTGGAAAATATTATTGTTGAAGCGACTACGAATTTCTCAGGCGCAACTGTTACGGTTGCTTCTGACCCAATTAAACTAGAAGTAAAGAAGGCTGAGTAGAAAACGATCTCTTAGCCGATTCACTGGATTTCAAACGAGGAAATCTCAAAATGAAACTGTCACGTACGAAGCAAATTCTGACAGCCATGTTTGCCGTTCTGCTTGCCACCCCTGCGTTCGGGCAGACGTTAGAGCCAATTCAAATTGGTACGCCAGCAATTGTGGAGGCACATCCAGCTGCCGTGAAGTTGTTTGGCAACCGTCAAAACAGCCAACTCGTCATCACGGGTAAGTATGAAGACGGCTCCGTACAGGATCTGACTCGTGTTGCTGAATTCACGTCCAATAATCCACAGGTTGCTGAAGTGGATGGCACGAAAATCGTCCCGCGAGGTGACGGTCAGGCAGAAATCAAGGTCTCCGTTGGGGGCAAAGAAGCAATCGTCGCTGTGGAAGTAAGTAACCACGGGCAGGTTGATTCAGTTTCATTTCTTTACGGCACTCTGGCTGCATTAAGTAAGCAGGGTTGTAATGCCGGTGCATGTCATGGCTCACCTAGTGGTAAGGGCGGTTTCCGACTTTCACTAAGAGCATTTGATCCAGTTCTTGATGAATTGACACTGATTCGTGAAGACTTTGGTCGCCGTGCCGATGTAGTTAGCCCGGACGATAGCCTGTTACTACTGAAGCCACTGATGAAGGTAGCTCACGGTGGCGGTCGCCAGATCAGAAAAGATGACCCATCTTATCAAGTACTTCGTGACTGGATTTCAGAAGGACTTCAGATGGATTCGGAGGGTCACGCTAAAGTTGTTGGTATCGATGTTTATCCACCTTCCGGTCGTGTACTCAAGAGACCGGCCCATACACAACAGCTATCGGTGACAGCTCGTTTCTCAGATGGCACAACCAAGGATGTAACAGAACTGGCTGTTTATTCCAGCTCAGACACAGAAGTGGCTGGTGTAGATGCTGACGGTTTGGTCGTTGGCGAGAATCGCGGTGAAGCTGCGATCGTCGTTCGTTACCTCGAATTTATCGAGTCGACATTCCTGACATTTGTAAAAGACATCGATGGTTTTACCTGGAACAACCCACCAGTTAATAACTATGTCGACACACATGTGAATGCCAAGTTGCAACAACTGAAATACTTGCCATCAGAAACATGTACTGACGATGAGTTTATTCGTCGGGTCTATTTGGATGTGATCGGCGTGCTGCCACCGGTAGAAGCTGTCGAAGCATTCCTGGCGGATGCATCTGAAACGAAACGAGCAGTACTTATCGATAAGTTGCTTGATCAGCCGGAGCATGCGAAATTCTGGGCACTCAAGTGGGGAGACTTGTTACGCCTTACAAATGGTCAGGTCGGCGCCGATGGTGTTCATAAGTATTACCGTTGGCTAGAGCGTGCATTTAGGGACAACATGCCTTACGACGAGTTTGCTCGTCAGCTGCTGACATCCACTGGCAGTACGCTTACCAATCCACCGGCGAATTTCTATCGCACGGCAGATGATATGAACGACTGTGTTGAGACGATTTCCCAGGTGTTCCTCGGGGCTCGGTTGCAGTGTGCAAAGTGCCACAACCATCCATTTGAGCGTTGGACACAGGATAACTACTACGGCATGGGCGCGTTCTTCAATCGAATCCAACGAAAGAAGACCCAGCGTGCTGACGAGCTTTTCGTCTATGTGGCTCGNTCNGGTGAAGTGACTCAACCACGAACCCAGCAGCAAATGAAACCATGGCTGCCAGGTGAAGGTGATGTCGAGAATCCAGATGAGATCGATCGTCGCCGTACATTTGCAGCGTGGTTAACCAAGCCGGACAATCCGTTCTTTGGCAAAATCGAAGTGAATCGAATTTGGGGTCATTTGCTTGGCCGTGGTATCGTTGATCCGGTTGATGACTTCCGCGATACGAACCCACCGAGTAATGCAGCGCTTCTCGATTCTCTGGCAAAAGACTTTGCAAAGAATGGTTACGATCGAAAGCATATCGTACGGACAATCCTGAATAGCCGTACTTATCAGGCTAGCTTCCGACCAAACGAATTCAATGAAGAGGATGTACGCTTCTTTTCACACTATCAACCAAGGCTACTGAGTGCCGAACAACTGCTTGATGCGATTTGTCACGTTACAGATCTCAACGAGACATTTGGCTCACTGCCGCCGGGAACCAAAGCAACTCAGTTGCCCGCTCCGGATCTTGTGAATAACGACTTCCTTAAGATCTTTGGGCAACCAGAACGGCAGACTGTTTGTGCTTGTGAGCGTACGAGTGAATCGAACTTAGGCATGGCAATCCAGTTCTTCAATGGCCCATTGGTTTACAACAAGCTGCGAGATGAAAACAATCGATTCCGAAAGTTACTATCTCAGGATATGGCACATGAAGATGTCGTTAGAAAACTGTACATGGCTGCAGTTTGTCGTACGCCGTCGGATGCGGAATTACAGGCAAGCATGAACCACTTGAATTCCAAGGAAAACAAAGTGGAAGCGTTTGAAGATCTGTGCTGGGCATTGCTCAACACTAACGAGTTCCTATTCCAGCACTAATCGCACTAAGCGGATCTGGAAACGCAACAACGAGTGAAAGGATAACACGTTGATTACACGCAACATTCAAATCGCATTTTCCCTTTTATGCGTGGCAGTGATTGCATTGCCAGTTACTGCACAGGAAGAGCCCGNACCGGTTAGTTTCCGTAAGGANATNGCACCGATTTTGATTAATAACTGTCTTGCTTGCCACGGNCCGAAGAAAGCCGAAGGTGGTTACCGCGTGGATTCCTATTCCCGGTTTATTGCTGCAGGTGATTCGGAATTAGCCGCCATTACAGCGAGTAACTTGGATGACAGTGAATCCCTGCGTCGAATTCTCTCTGAAGATGAAGCAGATCGTATGCCACTAGAGGGCGATCCACTGCCAAAGGAACAAACCGATCTGATTTCTCGATGGATCNCAGAAGGTGCAAAGTACGATGCTGANAATCCGGAAGCCGCTCTCTCAGCGATTGTGCCACCGCCGGTTTATCCTGATCCCCCCGAAGCCTATCCGCGATCCGTACCGATTACGGCCATTGCATTTAGCCCCGATGGAGCCAATGTAGTTGCTGGTGGTTATCACGAACTTACCGTTTGGAATGCTGCTGACGGGACGTTGGTCTCACGAATCAAAAACGTCGGCCAACGATCGTATGCAATCCAATACAGCCCNGATGGAGCGCTGTTGGCCGTTGGTGGTGGTGCTCCCGGACGTCTTGGAGAAGTACGACTGTTTGATGCTGCGTCCGGTGAATTGAAGTCAGTTGTTGCTTCGACATCCGACGTGATATTGGACGTTGCATTTAANCCCGCTGGAGATCGCATTGCTTTGGCAGGTGCTGACGGTGCTATCAGGATTCACGAAGTAGCAACAGGCGCTGAACAACGAGTGATCACGAGTCATAGTGACTGGGTAATGGCGATTGCATGGAATGGCGATGGTACACGTTTAGCATCGGCCTCTCGAGATAAGACGTCGAANCTCTTTAACACCGAAAATGGNGAGTTGCTTGTGACCTATTCAGGTCATGGTCAGCCGGTAAAAGGCGTTGTCTTTCACCCGGCGGGNGACAAAGTCTTCTCAAGTGGATCGGATAATAAAATCCACCTGTGGGCTGTAGCAGATGGCAAAAAAGCATCTGAAGTNGCACTTGGTGGTGAAGTATACAAGCTGACTCGATCCGGAGGATTTGTATTTGCACCTTCGGCGGATAAAACAGTTCGCCAATTTGAAGAAGGTTCTCATACCGAGGTGCGGTCATATACCGGTAATGCTGACTGGGCATTAGCGGCNGCGTTCCACCCCGAAACGAAACGAGTTGTTAGCGGAGCATTCAATGGTGACGTTAAGATCTGGAATGCTGAAGATGGTGCTGAAATTGCAACTTTNGTTGCTGCACCTGGAATTGCTAAGTAACGGCGAATAACTTCTTGACCGATTCTGATTTAATCTACGATGGGNTGNCCAATGCGCCCGTCGCNATCATTCTTGCTCACGGTGCAGGCAAGGGTATGGACTCACCGTTCATGCAGTATTTTGCAGAGTCNCTGGCAGCCAACGANATTTGTGTGATTCGGTTTGAATTTGCATATATGGATCGCGCAAGACAACGCGGAAAACGACTTCCGCCNGATCGTATGCCAGTGTTACTCGAAGCATATCACGACGTAATCCAGGTAGTGCGTAAAAGATTGGCTGATCATGTGGCCCTATTCATCGGCGGAAAGTCCATGGGCGGCCGTGTAGCNTCCATGGTGCTGGAAGAGAGCTGCGCAAGTGGTGTTGTGTGCCTTGGCTACCCATTTCATCCACCTGGGAAACCAGAAAAGCTGAGAGTAGAGCATCTGCACGGGATAAAGAAAAAAACCCTAATCGTTCAGGGTGAACGAGATACGTTTGGAAAACNGGAAGAAGTTGCGCAGTATAATCTACCGAGTCATTTTCAAATGGCATGGATGACAGATGGTGATCATGGATTCAAACCAAGAAAAGCATCGGGTCGTACAGAACAAGAGAACTGGGATGGTGCTGTGAGTACTATTCTGCAGTTTCTTTCAACAGTCTAAGAAACATCTACAACTGTCACCTATCAGGACACACGAAATATGTTGGATCTCTTTGATAAGGTAAACGAAGCCGTAGTAGCTATTCGTGAACAATGGGATGAAACACCTCATGCCGGAATTATCCTTGGCACTGGCCTTGGTGGTTTGGTCGAACAAATCGAAGTGGAAGCGACGCTGGACTATGAGGACATCCCCAATTTTCCAAGTTCAACCGCTGTAAGCCATGCTGGTCGCTTGGTTTGTGGAAAGTTAAATGGCCTTCCAGTGATGGCCATGGAAGGTCGCTTCCATATGTATGAAGGCTATCCACTGAAGCAAATCACTCTACCAGTGCGAGTGTTTAAAGCGATGGGAGCAAGTCTGCTCGTGGTATCCAACGCTTGTGGAGGGATGAATCCCAATTACCAGTGCGGTGACATCATGGTCATTGAAGATCACATCAACTTGATGGGCGATAATCCGCTGATCGGCATCAACGATGATCGACTAGGCCCTCGATTCCCCGATATGTGTGAACCATATGAACAGGCGCTGGTGGATAGAGCCTTATCCATTGCACGGACCCAGGACATNGTGGCTCACAAAGGTGTNTTTGTAGCGGTAGCCGGNCCAAATCTCGAAACGCGAGCTGAATATCGGTTTCTTCGCACGATCGGCGCTGATGTCGTCGGCATGTCGACAGTGCCGGAGGTAATTGTTGCCGTACACTGCGGACTACGAGTTGTTGGATTTTCTATCATCACNGANATGTGTCTGCCGGATGCATTGAAACCAGCCAACGTGGAAGAAATAATNGCGATNGCGAACGACACGCANCCGCGACTTTGTAAACTTGTAGCCGGTGTATTAGCGGCTGAATCATCAAGTTGAGATCACCATGGACGCTAATCTGCAGGAACAAGCAGACGCAACGGAGGCAGCACTGCATGCCGCCGTTCAGGAGATTCGCGGTCGTACCCAGTTGGTTCCNTCGGTGGCCGTGATTCTTGGTACGGGTCTCGGTGGGTTNGGAGCGAAACTTCAAGATACAGTTTCGATTCCGTATTCTGATATCCCGGGNTTTCCACAATCGACAGCCCTAAGTCACGCGGGATGTCTACTGGTTGGGACTTTGGAATCGATACCTGTTGTCGCTATGCAAGGGCGGTTCCATATGTATGAAGGGTACAGCATCGATGANATCGTCCTGCCAGTTCATGTGATACAAGCTCTTGGGGCAACGACATTGGTTGTTTCAAACGCCAGCGGTGGCGTGAATCCCCAAATGGCAGGAGGTGATATTCTTGTCATGAAGGATCACATCAACTTGATGTACCAAGGCAATGATTCCGTTAAGCCGTCGATTAGAACGGGTAGAACAAGTGACCCTATCTACTCTCCGCATCTGATTAGCGTGGCACTNGCAGCCGCTCGCCAAAGTGGATTCCATGCTCAACAAGGCATTTATGTGGGTTTTACCGGGCCAAATTATGAAACCAGAGCCGAATACCGCCTGGTTCGTAAAATTGGTGGCGATGTGGTTGGAATGTCGACTGTACCGGAAGCCATCACCGCCAACCAGCTAGGAATGCAGGTTCTGGGATTATCGGTTGTGACCAATGTGGCTCGTCCAGATGCNCCTGCCACAGTGGATGCTGGTGAGGTAGTGGAAGTAGCAGGCATCGCCCAGCCAAAAATGGAATCTATTGTGCGGGCTGTTCTTCGGTCGCTTAAATAACCTGTACAGCAAATCATCCGTAATTGCTAAACAGACGTTGAGGTTATTGCATTGANCGTTTTTGCGNNGGAAAATAGANGTAAATNAATTTTGGCGTCGTTGCCAACCATGTCCTTTTCTATTCTGGAGATTTCCAAATGGCTCGTTTTCTGTCCATTATCACCGCGTTAACTGTTGCAGCACTGACAGCAACGCCAACAGATGCACAGGTATATACCGACCCCAATAAAGTAGACGCTGATTATGCTATTCAAGGCGAATATGTAGGTGACGTTGAAGGCCTCGATGGTGACACCGCCAAGTTCGGCGTACAAATCGTTGCTCAAGGTGATGGTGAGTTTCTAGGTGTAGGATATCCCGGCGGTCTACCAGGCCAAGGATTCGTTGGTGATAAAGAGAAGATCATTCGTGTGAAGGCCCAAAAAGTTGACGGCGGGCTTAAGTTCCAGGGTGAAGATGGCTACGGAATCTACAAAGATGGTGCCGTAACCATTTATGACAATGACGGACAACTTGGTGGTGTCCTTAAAAAGGTGGAGCGAAAGAGCAAGACTCTCGGCATGAAGCCGCCAAAGGGTGCCGTAGTTCTGTTCGATGGTACAACCGCTGATAACTTTAAAAATGGCAAGATGACTGACGACAACCTGCTTATGCAAGGTGTCACNAGCAAGCAACTATTTCAGGATCACCGCGTTCATGTCGAATTCCGTCTGCCTTATATGCCCAAGGCACGCGGACAAGGGCGAGGTAATAGCGGGATCTATGTTCAAGGTCGATATGAAGTCCAGATGCTTGATTCCTTTGGACTTGTTGGTGCGATGAATGAATGTGGCGGGATTTANAGTGTCACAGATTGTCCAGTGAATCTCTGCCTGCCACCTTTGACATGGCAAACTTATGACATCTATTACACCGCAGCTCGCTATGACGATGACGGAAAAGTGAAGTCCAACCCTCGCGTAACCGTTTATCACAATGGCATGTTACTGCATGATGATCAGGAATTGCCGGGTGATCGAAATACAACGGCTGCACCGCTGAAGGCTGGCCCGGAACCAGGACCTGTTTANCTGCAGAACCACGGTAATCCGGTTGTCTATCGAAATATCTGGGTTGTAGAGTCAGCAAAACGCGACTAGTGACCAGTGATTAATATCACCGTTGAGTTTTTCGGCATTCCGCGCCAGCGTACGGGCGAGGCTGAGGCGTCCGTGTCTCTTGGCAACGATCAAGGTACGCTCGCAGGGCTTCTACACCAGCTGTCACGGGATTTTATAGACTTTGGTGATACCTGTGTTGTCGACGGTCAGCTTGACCCACTTTACATTGCTAACCGGGATGGCGAGGAATTCCTTACCGATCCGGCATCGACACTCAAAGATGGGGACAGGATCTTAATTCTCTCCAGCGATGCTGGTGGATAGTTGGTCAGCAATGACCTTTGTTTGTTGAGGTACTAACGAAATGAGCGAACAAGACCAATCATCATATTGTGGCAGTGAGCCACTGCATCAGATACAGTCACCAGATGCACTATCCGACGGACAGGTAACAATTGACATGTTCAATGAACTGCAATTGGAAGTGATGCAGTTGCGAGCTGAACTCGCTAAGCTCCGTGGGATTGTTGCTGCCGTGGACGATCAGGAAGTGGACGAGGAGTGATTCTTGTATGACGTTTGCACACCTAACACTGGCAACGCGAGATGTCCCCCGAACAAGTGCGTTTTTCCAAAATACGCTTGGCTGGGATCCGGTTTCACGCCCTGATAACATTAATCAAACGGCTGCATGGTTAAATATGGCGCCGGAACAGCAACTGCATCTGCTGTATGTCGAAGACTTTAAGGTGTCAGAGTTTGAAGCCGAATTTGGAAGGCACTTTGCGATCTTTGCAGATGGAGATGACTTCACCGGATTGAAGCAGAGACTCGTGGAAAATGGTGCCGAATTGATTGATCCATTAAGGGACACACCGTTTGAACGATTTTTCTTTCGTGACCCAAATGGATATATTTTTGAAGTGATTGACCGTAACCGCTATGTCGCAGAGTAAAAACTATGCCGTCTATAACTTTGGATATCTGAGATGATCAGACTGCTCATAATCTCTTTGCTTACCATGTCCCTCAGCGGTTGCTATCCGCCCGGTAGTGGGCGCACTACGGACGTGGATGAAAAACCAAAACAAAAACAAACGGCGACCGGAAACGGAGCAAAGTCATTAACCGGTCGCGTTGTGAAGTCTCCCATGGACCGTGCGAATCGAAACAAGGGCCTTGGGTTATCTGCGAAGCCACCCGAGCAGGAAGTGCTTGTTCCGGCCATTGAGACTGGCGACGATGTGCAACCGGGCACAAGAGTGTTATATCCGGAAATACGCAGATTGCTGGAGTCGCTTGAGGAGTCAGAAGAGTTTGCACCGACTTTAGTGGTTTGGGTCCTCGACCGTAGTGCTAGTTGCACCAATATGGTGGTGTCAGTTACGACACAGCTTGGCTACTTCTACCAAAAGCGCAGTAAGGAGTTTGCTGAAGGCAATGAAGGTTCGCTACTAACATCGGTGGTTTCCTTCGGTGATGATGTTCAGGTTCATACGGAGTCACCGACAAAAGAACCGGCTGTCGTCATGGAGTCATTGAGTTCCATCGTGCGTGCACAGGCAAGTGAGGAACTGGCTTTTGCAGCCGTTGATCAAGCGATAGACATTGCCTTTGACTATCGCGTTAAACAAAACCACGAAGTAATGATCGTGGTGGTCACCGATGAAGCGGGTAACGATCAGCAGTTGGTGGATGAAGTTATTGAGAGACCCGCCAAATATGCGATGCCCGTGTTTGTTGTCGGCGTTGGTGCTCCGCTTGGCCGTACGAGTATTATTCCGGCATCAGTGGAAGGTGGAAATCAGGAAAGTCAAAATGTCATTTTACAGGGACCGGAATCAAGACAACGCGAGATGCTGTCTATCAATGATGGATTCTTACCAGATAGCCTGACACTTTTTAGTAGCGGATTTGGGCCATTTGCGTGGGAAATGTTATGCCGCAAAACGGGCGGTGCATTTATGCCGGTGAAGATGCCNGGGTATACCGCTTACATGTTGCGTCGCCCTGGCGGTGGCGGTTTTCTGGTAGGCGAATACGAACCCGGTGACATGAAAAAATATACACCGGACTATATTAATGAAGCGGACTATCAACAACTGCTAACGGAAAACAAGGCCCGTGCTGCGCTAAACGCAGTTGCCAAACGACCGGCATTAGAAACGCTGAGTAATCCGAGGCTGGATTTTGAAGTTCAGAGTGAAGTTCAGTTGAGCCGTGATCTATCAGCGTCGCAGCAAGGAGCTGCACAGTTGGAACCGCAAGTGCGTGAGGTATATGAAATCCTCAAACAGGCAGAGGCAGACAGTGCTAAGCTGACTCGCCCGCGGTGGCAGGCGGGATACGACCTTGCGATGGGACGTGTGTCCGCTGTGCTTGCGAGAGTCGAAGGATATAACGCGATGCTGGCCTTACTAAAACGAGGTCGCTCATTTGAAAATGCGACAAGCTCTCGATGGGCATTGGTGCCGGGTGACTCCAGTCAGGCTGGTAGTGCCATTAAACGCACAGCTGAACAGGCCAAGACGTATTTGGAAAAAGTGGTAAAAGAACACCCAGGTACACCTTGGGCCCGTCTTGCAGAACTCGAATTGCAACAACCTATCGGATGGGCCTGGGAAGAACGCTAGAGATTACGCTTTTGTAATAATCTCTCCGCGACCACCGTCGAGGAAATCGCCGTGATGCAAATCATAGGATTCATCGCCGCTGAGACTACTCATATCGAAATCCAATGATGCCAAATGACGCGTTAGCACTGGCATGAATTCCGGGCGATATTGGCAGGCGAATTTAAAGCTTGGAAGCAGTTCCGGATGGTTCTCTCCTAGAAATGCAATTGTGCCGCGTCTCATTCCAGCACCATGACGAATGCCAGGCTCACCCATGATTACAATCGTGCCCGCTAACATATTAAAACCAATGAGGTCACCGGTGTTTCCGCCGATAGCGATGAGACCTCTTCTCATCGTATGACCTATTTCATTACCGGCATTTCCATCGACAAGAATCGTGCCGCGGTTCATGCCACGTTCACTTCCACGATAGGCGGCACCGACTAGATGACCGGCATCTCCGTGAACATGTATAAGCCCACCTTTCATTTCACTACCAAGCCAACCGCTGACATTTCCGTTGACGGTAATTGTTCCTGACTTCATTTCACTGCCTATGTGGCGACCGGCATCTCCGTCGATGCGGATCTCTCCACCATTCATTTTGGCCCCGATCCAGTGAACCCCTGTAAGGTCACCCGTCCAAACCATCTTCTCTGAGGCGGCATCTCCGGACACTTTGAAGAAGTCGGCGATGTGTGCCTGTTCGTTGCCATGGAATACCTCGAGTTGCTCGATCTCTGCAGTGGCAAATGACTTAATTGCATCAGGTGTGATTCCTTCCACCTCGACGGGGACGGTAGCATTGCCGGTGAATTCTAATGTAAGCGTCATTGTGATTTACTTATGAAGGTTTGATACTTTTCAATCAGGCGTGCTCAGATCCTTGCCAATGGGTTAATCTAAGGGAAATCACTTCTGATTATGGCTGTTTTTGGAAAATGAATCGTGAATCAACTTATTAAGGATTATGGCTGCATCGTCTTGTGCGGGGGTAAAAGTTCTCGCATGGGAACGTCTAAAGCGATGTTACCTTTTGGTGACCGGACTTTGCTGCAACGCGTTATCGCGAGTGTTGAAAATGTCTGTTCGTCGATCGTTGTCGTTGCTGCAAAAGATCAGCCGTTACCCGACTTGCCNGANTCAGTGATTGTGGTTCACGATTCCATTGAAGGGCAGGGGCCTCTCGAAGGAATCCGAGTAGGCCTTAATGCATTGCCTCAGGCGANCTNTGCTGCATACGTAACAAGTTGTGATGTCCCTTTTCTAAAACCGTCGTTTGTGGAGTTCATGTTTGACCAACTTGGGTCAAATGAAATTGCTGTTCCTGTGGAGGATGGTTTCTTTCATCCGTTAGCCGGAGTCTATTCTGTGTCTGTTTCCGATGCTATTGAAAGGTTGTTTCAGNCAGGTGAAAGGCGACCTCGCATGTTATTNGATCAGGTGTGTACCGCTCAGGTTCCAACGGAGTTGCTTAAAACCGTTGACTCGGTGCTTGATTCTCTGGTGAATCTAAATGAGCCGGAACAGTATCAAGCTGCGCTCGANCGACTTCACGCTGAGGAATAACTAAGTAGGAATTTGCTCTGCATTATGTAGGTAATTGTCTCCGACTGGGTAGTTTCGGAATCGAACGCTGTAATACTGTTCAAACCATTCAGCGATGTGTGCTTCGGCATCCGGATCATATCCNGGGTCGACGTATAATGTGCGACCAAATGTTTCTTTGCGTATTTCACCATCTTCCACGAGTATTTCACCATCCTTGATGACATAGCGTGGCATCTCGAACATCGTTTGTTTATTTTCGTGTGGAAGATAAATGGTAATGTCAGCGTCGGCTCCTGGNCCCAGATGCCCTTTATTCTTAAGGCCGAGGAGTTTGGCAGGTCCGGCGCGCGTGATAATTGCGATTTCACCCAGTGAGTATTCACGATCGAGATCTGCCAGTTGGCATCGATTCACGACTTCCGGATGTACTGTGNTGAGGACATCTCGCCGAAAAGTACTATCCATCAGTAGGCGGATAATCTGCGGATAGGCCATGAAAGAGCCGCCGTTTGGATGGTCGGTGCTCATGACGACGCGCCATGGGTCTTCGACCATCAGGTACCATTCGAGTCCGATTGCCCACTGCAGTGCATGCACAAGACTCTTGTTCCGGTATTTGATCGGTGCGATTCCGCATCCGGATTCGAGTTCCGTATCAGCACTAAACCACTTTGTCCCGTAGACGTTTTGTAAGTAGTAACCAAGCGGTCCGTCGCCGGTCATGCTGGTCGTTTCGCCGAACATCACCTGGCCGACATCAACTGTGACGTTAGGGTTCTCATTCACATACTGTGCGAGTGGTTCTACTTTGGAATGAAACGTATCTTCATCTGCATCACCACCGCCGTAACTGTGAAACTGGATATGCGTGATGTGACCGGTGTGCCCTTCAAGTGCATTCATCGTGTTTTGGGTGGTCGTCCAGTTCCCGGGCATTCCGAGATTATTGCAGTGAATGTGAACNGGGTGCGGCAGGTTTATTTCATTCGCTGCGCGGGTAATATTGGTGACGATCTGACGTGGCGTAACATTGTAGTGATCGACCGGGTCGTCGATACCATCGACGTCACCGCCTTGATGATGTTTCCAGACCTCCACGCCACCCGGATTTACTAACTTCGGCGCAAATCCCTTGGCGGCACCAAGCAGCCATCCGATGAATGACTTCAGTCGTGCTTGTTCATTCTCTGCGATGCAATTCATGATGTAGTGGTTGTTACCCATCAACACGTAGAATCCCTTATCGATACATGGGGTATCTTCAAATTCTTCGTGTGCATGCCGTGCTGAGAGTGGCGGAACAGCGGCATCAAAAGCGGTGGTATAACCCAGCCCGATATACTTGTATCCGGTGGCGAACGTACTTGGTACCGAACCCATGGTACCGCTGTGTGTTCTGGCCGTCCGTTTCACCACTTCGTCCCGNCGCTTGTCTTCCGGACGCATTTTGCGAGCCATGTTCACTTTCGGGCCCGCAATGTGGCAATGCATATCAACGCCACCGGGCATAATCACATAGCCGCTGGCGNTTAGTGTCCGTGCTGGTTTGACGTCTGCCGCCGGTGCTTCAACCATTTTGCCGTCGAGGATCCATAGATCCTGTACTTGACCATCCAGACCGTTTACTGGATCGTAGACATAACCGCCGGCGATCTTAAAATATTGTTTTGTCATAGGTTTCCGGTTCCCATATTCCGGTATGAACTGAAACTCTTAAATAGAACCTCAGGACGATATTCCATGGCCGAACGTGTTTTACTGGAAGNAGCCCGCAACCAGATTGTTGACGCTCGACGTTATACCCTTTCCCTTCTGGATGATATCGACCAAAGTGAGTGGTTTCGCCAACCTCAAACAGGTCTTAATCACATTGCNTGGCAGGTAGGTCATCTGGCCATGGCGATGTATGGTCTCGTGTTATTCCGCCAACGCGGAAGAGTGGAGGAAGATCTGGACTTAATGTCATCGACCTTCCGCAAAAAGTTCTCCAGAGGAAGCACGCCAGCAGATTCTGCTGATGATTACCCTCCGATTTCTGAGATTCTCGACGTGCTAAATCGTGTATACGACCGTGCGCTGGAGTATCTGGATAATTATCCTCTGGAACAGTTGAACGATCCGGTGGACGAGCCTTACGCTGCCTATGCAACTAAACTTGGCTGCCTGATTTTCTGTGCCCACCATGAGATGCTTCATGCGGGGCAGATCGGCATGCTTCGCCGGTTGCTNGGAAAGCCCCCTGTTCGCTAAACGTTACACGGCATTCGGGCGAAGCGATGACGCTTNACNCGCCANTCCGATTGCTTTNAGNTCNTTCACNCGCNNCTCGATTCCTTCAAGGATCTGTAGATCACTTGGATGNGGAGACTCAAAGGCNGGCCGCAACGGAATNGGNACATCGTCCATNCGGTACACAGTACCNGGAACATTTATGCCATAGGTGGCTACGGTAAAAGCAACTTCTGCNTGNCGCGTTGTTGGTGTTTCTTTNGGATCAAAAGCGANATANGGAATCGAAGCCAGATGNTGTCTGGCNGGTTCGTTAAAATTCGCCATGGGATCACTTGCGATNATCATCGCCGCNTCCGCTTCTCCNCGAGCNAGCACNTCGGATGCNGTGTATTCTCCCGGATTAAANCGGGGATATCCTCGNGCAAGGTTTACGCCAAATGGNTANCCNGTTCGCCATGCAACGACGTTNTCCGCACCGGTGACGTTNCCNTGACCACGNTTGGGNTTACATACAAATCGNGTATGGTCGTTCATGTCNCGNGTGAGTGCCAGGAGTGCTTCNCTGTTAGCGTGCTTTCCTCGNGTCATGGTGAGTCCCATGCCAAAAAAGATNACACCGAANTTTGCNGCTTTCATNCGNTCCATTANATCCTGCCAAACNGATAANTCNACGCCGGTGTCTTCTAACGTCTGAGCNGGATCAAGTTCGATTCCTTTNGCCAAGGCACGTAATGTCCACAGACCNTCNAAGTCCCGACGTGGTTTGATCGGNATAAAAATATCAGCGGCATTGGCAGACTTTGTTTTGCGTACATCTACGACGACGCAAGTACGATCCTTGCGTCCGTTGGGCACGAACATCCCCTTGGGCATCAGGCTGTACTTGGTGAAATGACGCGGATGACTTTCTGCAGGATTCGAACCCCAAAACATGATTAAGTCACCGCGATTGCGGACTTCGCCAAGTGAACAGGTCACCTCGCCAACACCCTGGAAGGCCATGCCGGATGGTCCGTGGCAGACACTTGTCGTTGTGTCGACGATGCCGCCAATCCAGTCGGCGATGCTGACTGCAACCCGCTGGGACTCGCTGGTTGTATCACTGAGCCCATAGATCAATGGATAACGGGAATTTGCTAGAACCTGCGACGCATGCTCTATACCCTCTTCGACTGTTGCCGGTTTGCCTTTGATCATGCACGATGGGCGATCGTCCACGTCGTGATTGAGAAACCATGCAGTACCTAGAACACAGGCTCGCTTGGCCTTGGTGATGGTATGACCATCTACAGTTAGATCAATATCGTCACAAACGCAGCCGCAAAAGGTGCAAGTGGCATCGGTAACCACTTTAAGCTGATCAGATTGTGACTCGGAACTCACGGTAGCCATTTGACACTACCCTTTCGTTCCATGCGACATTCTTCTCGCCAGTTGTAGAACCGTTATTGCACGGATCGCATGATCTACTTGGCGACGGGAGGATTCGGTACCCTCCGGTTTATTACTCTCCTATGACTTGCTTGGGGTCGGAATGGTTTCCAGCTCAACGTCCAAACCCTTGCTAGTGGGCATGCCTGAGCCATGTGTGTCTCCTCCCATCAGGCGACTGGATAAATCTCCGTAGGCTATAAATAACAGGCCTTCGGGTAATTCATCCTTCTTGGCTGAAATCACTTCGACGTCGATGGTTCCGTGCTCACCGATGAGCCGCACCCAATCGCCATCTGTTATTCCAAGTCGCTCCATATCTCCCGGAGCAACTTGCAGTTTCGTAATCTCGCCAAGATAAGTTTCACCATATTTACCTTCGTTGATCCCAACACCTTGTTTGCTGGTTCGACCGGGAATCAGGATAAAAGTCTCTGACATTTGTCTTGATCCGGTATAGAGGTAGATAGATAAAACTAATCGCGTGAATGCCTTCAGTCACTCTTAGTGAAATCGGCACATTCACTTTGGTGTGTCCATCTATTTTGATTACAGATTCCACAATTCGCCAGTGGGGTACGCGGTATCAAAGGTACATAAACAAGCTAGCCAATACGAGAGTGTTTATACCTCGTGAACAGTCGTACTTTGTAGAAAGCCGTCATCTGTCCACCCCCGGCCACGGTTGTATGCTTTCACGAGCATTCGCAAGGTTTCTTCGGATAACGAAGCGTCGGGATCATCGGCCAACGCAGTTTGAAGCATACGTTTGGGTAGAGTATCTTCCTCCGGCGACCATCCAGCCAGAATATTAAACTGCTTCTTGAGATCGATAATTCGTTTAGCGGACTCGATTATTTCATCACGATTGATATCCCAACCGGTGACCAAATTCAGCATGTCAGCGGCAGCGGCGTGCAGGTCGTCAAACACACCTCGTAAAAACTTACAGAGGATCAGGCTATCTATGACCGCCGCTTTGTCTTCGGTTTCTATCGCCAAAGCCGCTGCCGTTATATCCGCCCGCTTGCGGTCAACCTGTTCAGAAAAATCGACTTCATAAGCTCCACTACGATTATGATCAGCGCCGCGCGCTCCCACGGCAAAGCCAAGCGCCATCGTTTGCAGTGCGCGCGGTTCATAACCCGGTATTTCCATGCCTTTGACCTGCGGGGCAAAATCGATCGTGTCTTGCCCAATCTCCATCGCAACTCTTTTGCTTCCGTTTGCTAGTAACGCTCCCATCTCAGTGCGGTTAGCAATTTGAGGAATCAATTGCAGCAGGCGTTCATCGTTACCGAATCGCAGCAATGTGTCGTCAAGATATCCTCTTTCAGCACACTCCATGGCGAAAGCAATCGTCCCGCCGACGCTGATGGTATCCATACCAAAATCATCGCAGAGTTGAGATGCCTGAATTACTGTGTCCTGGTTGGTAATGCCACATAATGGTCCAAGCGCAAATATGTTTTCATATTCAATGCGTGTGCCAGATGTACCGGACTGCTTGCCGTATATATGCGTGCATCCAATCGTACACGCTGCACAGCTTACCTGCACTTTGTCATGTGCGAGTTGTAACTGCTGAGGACTTAATGATTCAGAACCTTCCATCGAGCCTGCAGTGAAATTGCGTGTTGGCAGGCAGTTCATTCGATTAAAAACAAGGAGATTCGAGGCCGTACCCAGCTCACGGTATTTTGCTGTTGCAGGTCCAAAGCTCGCTTTTGATAGCTGCTTGGCATAGTTGACCAATCCGGTTTCATCGGCCCATTCGCATCTTTGGCTTCCGCGCACTAGTATCGCCTTGATGTTTTTCGAACCAAGTATGGCGCCCGACCCGCCTCGACCAGCGTGGCGACCGTCGTGTGAGATCGTAGCAAATCGTACCTGGTTTTCCCCTGCCGGGCCAATTACAGCAGCAGAATAATCGTCACCGTAGGTATCAAGGAGCCATTGCTCGGAATCCGGAATAGTCATCCCCCAGATCGCTTTAGCTGACTGAAGTGAGACTTCCGATTCATCAACCACAATGATAGATGGAGTCTCGCATACACCGGTGATCATGATCGCGTCATGCCCGGTCCGTTTGCCGTTAATGGCGAACCGGCTGCTTGCCAGTGAGTCGTTAAATCGCATGGTAAGTGGACTGCGGTTTACGACAGCAAACTTGGCTGATGTGGTGAGCGGACTGCCCACTAGGGGGCTAAAGATAAATCCGATCGTAGATTTCGAGTTAAATGGTTCATGCCGGTGTGCCTCACGGTCCAGCAACAAGCGAACACCCAGACCGCTGCCGCCGATGTGATGACGCAGCACTTCTTCATCGATGACATTGGATACAAAGGATCCAGTAGTCAGATCAATATCGAGCGTCTTTCCGTGATAACCATGGGCAGCCATAAGGTTGATACTAGCTGGAAAACCATCGCATGTTAGACGTTTTGTGTCACATAACTCATGACACTTCAAAACCTAACGCCGCTAGTTGTTCTCGTACCGTGCTGTCTTTCATTAGCTCAAGCAACGCAGCTACAGCGGGCCGTTCAATTCGGTTCTTGGGAATAACGAAGTCATATTCTTCGTCAGTGATCGGCAGGAATCCCAGACTATCGGTGAGAACAGACTCAATTGCCACACCCCAGTCTGCTCGCCCCTGTTCGACTGCCGCACGTACAGCGTGATGATTTTTGGACTGAACAGCATACCCAGCAGGAATCTGATCGGGTAACAGATCCTGTAATAGTTGATCTATTAATACTCGTGTACCACTTCCCGGGTTTCGATTCACCATCAGGCAATCTGGATGTTCACGTAAGAATGAAGTAAACGAGTCAACACTGAGATCAGTGAAACGGCTATCTGCTTTGCGAAAGACGATACCCTGCCGGCGGCGGTATACCTTGGCTAGAGTTAGCGACTCATCTAAAAACGGCGTGTTATATTCTCCCGTCTTTTCATCAAGCAGATGAACGCCAGCAATGTCGCATTCACCTCGTCGAGCTGCTTCAAGTCCACCAGTTGATCCGACATTGATTAACTTACAGCGATAACCATGACGGGCTTGTAATTCCCCGATGAGAAAATCTAATCCGACACAGTGGCTGCCAATCACAATTAGGTCCGCGATCTTCAGCTGTTTACCTAGCAATGTGACATCGACAGCTTGGTCGGCATCGAGCAGCTCCTGATGTCGGTTGATAGTGATAAACCCGTCGGCACGGCTAAACGTCGTTACGCTTCCTGAACCTTTCCCCATGGGATAAGCGGCCAGTCCATCGGATTGTGAATTATCCGGCACCAGTCCGACTAATAAGTACTCTGTCCGACCTACTTCGGAGTTTACTCTTACCGCCAGTTTGGCTGTTTGCGATTGTTGGGATTCCCTAGTGCCACCGGCAAGTGCTTGGATCACTGGCGCGAGAAACTCATGAAAGGTGAATATTGCCGATGTTGGAAATCCCGGCAGGATTACGACTGGTTTGCGATCAGTAGCTGCCAGACAAATTGGTTTCCCGGGCTTTAATGCTACACCGTGAGCGACAATGCCCGGATCGTTGAGTTCCTGAACAACTTGATAACTTAGATCCCCAGCGCCTTTGCTCGTTCCACCGGAAAGTAATACAACATCGCAATCTGCGATTCCACGTTTTAGATAGTCCCTGAGTTGTTGAATGTCGTCTTTGACAATTCCCAGTTCAACAGGTTCACCACCGAGTTCCCGTACTGCATCAGCGAGAATGCGCGCGTTGGAATCATACACGAGCGCCGGTTTCATTGTGTCATTAGGGGAAATGACTTCATCTCCGGTAGAGATGATTGCCACGCGTGGCCTTTTCCAAACCGAGACCCGGTTGATCCCGACTGCAGCAAGTACTCCTGTATCACGACTGGTCAGCCTGTCACCGCGTCTTAGAAGTACTTCGTTTTCACTGATGTCTGTACCGGCGTACGTGATGCCAAATCCAGTGGCAGAAGAACGACGCACTAGGAGGTTCCTTGAACCGTCATCGGATTCTTCAACTTCGGTGTGCTCGATCATTACGATGGCATCTGCTCCACGCGGCAGCATACCACCGGTTGCGATACTCGCTGCTGACTGCGAAGAGATCTGGGTTTCCGGAACACAACCAGCTGGAATCTCTTGAGACAGTAGATTAATACGAACAGGGTGTTCTTCGTCGGCACCGATCGTATCTCGCGCTACAACAGCGAAGCCATCATAATTTGATCGATCAAATGATGGCACATTTACCGGCGAGATGGTGTCTTCTGCGATGATCCGGTGCAGTGATTCTTCCAGTGGTACTAATTCGGCTCCTAGTGGCGCCAAATCGATAGCAGCGTGAAATAACGACTCTGCCCGATCCCGGTCGATGACATCCAGGAATTGATATTGCTTAGCCATAGTAATGAACCATCACTTCAGAATCCTCAGCGTAGCCTTCTGAGTCTTCAGGTATCACTACAAATCCATCGGCACGCGTTGTGCTGGTCAGGACAGATGCACCACTAATTGCCAAGGGATGTACTTTGCCGTCGATCACTTGCACACGAGCGTAATCCGTCCGCCCTACTTTGGAAACGAGCTTTCGAGCCAACGGACGTGACGCTCGTTGATACGGCCAGTCGACATCCTTACCAGTGAGTTGGCGAATCGCCCTCCCGGCAAAAAACTCATAGGCGCAAAAACAAGACACCGGATTGCCGGGTAATAAGAACACGATCTTCTCACCGAGTAACCCCATTCCCGTTGGACTACTTGGACGCATTGCAATTCCGTGTATCGCCAATTCGCCATCTTCGGCAAGAACCACAGGAGCGTGATCTTCCTGTCCGACGCTGGAACCTCCGGAGACTAAAAGAATGTCGGCGGGTTGCTGCATCTGTTCGCGAATTGCCTCCGGGTTGTCTTGTGTGATTCCGGGATGACGCGGTATTCCGCCGTCTCGTGTGATAAGGGCAGAGAGCATGGGGCCGTTTGCATCAGCGATCTGATAGCTACCCGGCTGCTGACCGGCGGCAACTAATTCGGATCCTGTTATGAGTAATCTCACACTTGGCTTGCGGATAACTTCCACTGTTGCCTTGCCGATAGAAGACAGTACGCCGATATCTTGCGGGCGTAATTCTCTCCCAGTCTGGAATACGGTCGTTCCACTCTCGACATCCTCACCAACCTCGCCAACATGCTTTCGTTCAGGCACTGTGTCGTGTACCAGAATCTGATTATCCGAAAGAGTCGTGTGTTCCACAGGAATTACCGCATTCGCACCATCTGGCATAGGTGCACCGGTCATGATTCTCACAGCATCGCCAGACTGAACGGTGGCGATGGCTGGTTTCCCAGGCAGTGATTCGTCGGTAATGGTTAATCGAATGCTGTTGTAGGTAGATGCACCATTTGTATCTTCAGCCCGTACGGCAAAACCATCCATCATGGATCGGTCAAACTGTGGCACATCAATATCACTAGATATATCCACCGCAAGTACCCGGCCTTGTGCATCTTGGAGCGGAATGGTCTCAGAGGAAAGTGCATTACAATGTTGATCGACCCACTGTAGGGCTTCTTCAACTGTTTTGCGACTGCTAAATCCGCGCATCCGCACATCCTGGTTTTCAGGCGCCATATCTGGGGGTGACTCGTGCATGGGACGGACTATTTGCTAGCTGGAGGGTATACCACAAATGTACTCTCGCCAGGCATCCATGGTTTCTTGCGGCATACTGTTTTCACGAATGAAGTCGTGTTTCAACGCGATATCTGTATTATCGATAGCAACTTTCACGCTTAGCCTGCCATCTTCACGATAACGAAACAGAACTCGCGCAATCGAATCAGGCGGTAAATCCTGCGGTAATTGAATACTGCATTGTCCGATAGGCATACAATCGCTCGGATTCTTGCTTTCGCCTTCTACGATCTTTACGAGTATCGATTTTTGCCCGGCTCGGATATTGAACTTGCGCTGACCGGTGATGGGTAATTGCGTATTTCTCGGAATCACGATCCCGGTTCTGTCTCGTTGTGTTTCCGGATCTGTGCCAACCACACCCAAACTGTGTGAATTGACATTGGTGATCGTGAAATTCGGATCCAGACCGCTGTGTTTGTCCAACAATAACCCCGCGTGTAGTGCTGCTCCGTGGGCAACCGCTTCATCAGGTGATACAGAGCGATCAAGCTCCTTGCCACTGAGCTCTGTTAGCTTGGCTGCTACGGCGGGCATTCGGGTGGAACCTCCAACGAGCAGAATTCTATCGATGTCGTCCCACGTCAAACCCGCTGCGCTGAGCGTCTGCTGAGTGGTAAATGCTGTCCGCTCGAGCAAGTCCCGCGTTATGTCCTCCAGAACACTACGTGTTACTTCGATCCTCATGGCCTGTCCAGCATGATCACATGCGATTGTTGTTTGCTCTCTGGCAGTCAGCGTATGTTTAGCATCTTGGCATTCCCGCCAAAGTCTTCCTGCTGATATGGAGTCTTCACGTGGATCCGTGCCATACGTGCGAATGAATTGCTCAGCGACATAATCAACTAACCTTTGATCCCAGTCGAAGCCACCAAGCTGTACGTCTCCATCTGTGGCAAGAGCTGTAAAGTCGGTGCCGCCGATCTGCATTATGGTTACGTCAAATGTGCCACCACCGAGATCGTAAACAAGGATTGTCTCCTCGTGGGTGGATTCGGCATCACCATCCAACAAGCCTAACTGGTGACCATATGCAACCGCTGCTGCCGTGGGCTCGTTGATGATATCCATCACATCCAACCCGGCTAGGAATCCTGCATCTTGGGTCGCCTTGCGACGCACTTCATCAAAGTAAGCGGGTACCGTGACAACGCACTTGCTGAAGTCACCGATGCGCATGCTGGCATCCTGCCGCAGTTTATTGAGTATCCAGGCCTGCATCGCCTCAGGCGGGTATTCATTTCCATTGAAGGCTTTGTGAAANACGCGCTCGCCTAAATCTCGCTTGGCGCATTCGCCAATAGCATGGAAATCAGTTGCTTTTGCTTTGACTGCTTCCTTTCCAACGATGATCTGCTCGCCTTCGAATAACAAAACACTTGGAGTGATCTTGTCACCTTCGGCATTATCGATGGTCGTCGGCCTGCCGGTGCTATCCAGATGTGCAATTGCGCTGTANGTCGTACCGAGGTCAATGCCGACGGCCGGAACACTGCGTGTATTCATAGATATGGTTTATTGGTTCAGGGTGTATCGAAGCACTATTACGATTCAGGATAGCATCAACACTGTGTTTAATGAAGCAACACAATGACTCATGTCCGCAGACTTAAGTTAGTTTGCGAATCAACTCGATAATTGCACTGTTATCCAACTCTCCAAGGCCGTTCTCTACAGCACTTGATAGTAGCTCTTCGTGGAGTTCGGATAACGGGAGTTGCTGTCCATGTTCTCTTCCCATTTCAAGAATCAACAGGACATCCTTTAAGTGCTGCCGCAGCCGAGCCTGAGGTTCGAAGTTCCCAGTGACCATCTTCGGTCCTTTGGTATCCATCGCCGCTGAGTATGCAACTGTCGATTTCATAACGTCGAGCGCCAGTTGCTTGTCTACACCTGCAGATTCCGCGAGGGCCAGAGATTCGGCCAACACCNCGCGATTAAGGCCCAATGCAAGGTTTACGATGAGCTTCATATCGCAACCGGATCCGGCTTCNCCAACATAAAATGACTTGGGAGCAATGGCATCGAAAAAACAGTTAAGGGACTGGTATGTGTCGGCAGGACCTCCAATCATGACCACACCTTCGCCGTTGCGTACCTGAGCGCTACTGCCGGCTACAGTGGCATCTAGATATGTGCAGCCNTTGGATGCTAATATTCCAGCATGGTCGCGTGCTGCCTTNGCCGGTCCCGTTGTTGTATCAACAACGATTGNTCCGGGTCTAAGTGATTCCTTGATGTCGTTAATAACGGTANTAACAATGTCGCTGTCCGGTAGCGAGAGAATCAGCATNTCGCTGCTGGTAGCACAGTCTGCTGCTGATGAAGCAACCAGCACNTGTTTTTTNNTCAATTCCTGACATCGCTGATCATCAATATCGAAACCGCTGATTATGTAGTTATGCTCAAGCAGGCGGTCGACAATGGCCTGGCCAAGTAAGCCAGCGCCGATAATTGAAATCCGCTTAGGATGGTTCATGATCTACTTCATTACGATTGATTTTGATCAGGATAATCCCGATCGTAGCAGAGACCATTGCTACACCAGCCAGGATGTAATAGGTGTAAACCAGATCNTCGATTTTCCCGGCGAGAGGTGCACCTAGACCGCCGATCCCAAATCCAATAACAAAATTGTAGCCATAACAAAGGCTTCGNCGACTTTCCGGAGTGTATTTAGGNATAAGGCTGTTATAGATCGGCTGAAACATGAAATGNATTAATGAGAATAANCCGGCTGCGATAAACTTCCATTCTCCTTCAGCGAGAGCCATGAGGATTAGTAAGGGGACATTGGCGTATGTGATGGTAATCAGTTGTTTTTCCAGTCGATCGATTCGNGCAAACTTGCCGGCGAGGTATTGTCCTACACAACCGAGCATTAAGGCACCAGACATGAAGTAACTGCTGCGAATCAAATCATCATCACCGCCTGCATTCATGTCGGTGAAATACTTTTTCATGAACGTCAACACTCCGCTGTAAACTAAACCCATAAGCCCNGCAATCGACGTAACGATAAAGAATGATGTCCATGGAGAAGGGACGTTGCGACCACCGTCGGCCTTGGTGGAATCCTGTTTGCTGACGGACTCAAGTGGGTCGTAATGAAGCAATCCTCGACATGGGCCAGCAAAGATGATTGCCGCGATAATGCCAACAACACCGAGTACTTGGAAATACACCGTCCAGGANAAACCGTAGTTCAATAATACGGCGACAAGTAACGGTGCGAGTGCGATACCGGCGGAACCAAATACTCCGTGGATTCCAAGTGCATGAGGACGATTCTCCGGTGTCGTCTTCAATGACAGTAACGCTAAACCGGCCGGATGATAGATGCTTGCGAAACAGCCAAGCACGAACATTAGGCACGTGAGCATGTCAGAGGAAGGTTGACCACTGATCAAAAAACAGCAGGCGGCACATCCNACAAAGTAGATCGTAAGCATGACCCGGGCACCAAACTTNTCNACCAGCATGCCGACGAACAACGCCCCAAGNCCCCAAGGCACGCGAAACCAAAAGCTGAGCCAACCGGTATACTCTGACTTACCGTCGTCGTAAATNGTTGCAATTTCTCGCTCGACCGATGGCATGGAGAGTTCGAAAACGTGCACGAGTGCGTGCGCAACAGATAGGAGTATGACNAGGCGAAAAGTACGTGAATCCATCGGAGTCAGATTAACCCTGTTGTGTAATCGTGACGAATTGATTTAGGCAGTCCGATGCCGCACCACTATCGATTGCCTCTGCAGCTGCGACTGCACAGTCAGGTAGCGACTGCTCGGGACGAGCTAAGGAGATTGCACCGGCGGCATTTAACACAACAATATCCCGTGAGGGGCCNGCCACTCCTGACAAGACCTTGCGGATTTGTTCTGCGCTTTGAATTGCATCCTCNGCATCCATACCTTCAAGTGCTCCAGATGTAATTCCAAAATCCTCCGGAGTCCAACTTGTTTCAGAAACGGTGTTCCCGTCTACAGTTGAGACATTGGTAACACCCGTTAACGTGATTTCATCNAGACCGTCACTGCCGCAGACGATATGTGCTCGCTCGATTTCCAGTAATGACAAAGCGCTTGAGAGCATGGGACGTAAGGCAGGCCGCCCCACTCCGAGCAACTGATATGACGCATTTGCCGGATTACATAGTGGCCCCAGCATATTGAAGATCGTAGGCACACCAAGTGAACGACGAACCGGCATGACATGACGCATGGATGGATGAAACAGTGGAGCGAACATGAAGCAGATTCCGGCTTCATTTAAGGCCTGTTCCATGACTGCGACCGGTGCTTCAATGTTTACGCCTAATTCCACCAGTACGTCAGCAGATCCAGTNTTGCTGGTGATTTTNCGATTACCGTGCTTCGCGACGGAGATTCCTGTTGCAGCAGCAACAATTGCGGCCGCCGTACTTATGTTGAATGTACCGCTTCCGTCACCACCTGTACCGCATGTATCCACTAGATCCTGGCGATCAGATGTGATTGTCGTCATATGCTTACGCATCGCACGAGCTGCACCGGCAACCTCTTCGGCCGTCTCCCCTTTCTCTCGGAGCTTCAGCAATAAGGAAGCAATCTGGTCGTCCTCACACTGTCCGCTCATTACCAGATCAATCACCTCAGCCATTTCAGCCATCGTGAGATCTTCTCCGGAGGTTACCTTTCCTATCGCTGTTGTTAACATCTGTTGTCTCTATCAAAAAGGACTGCNACCGAATCTTGGAATTCCATCATTGTAATCACTGAATTACTATTACTTACAGCACGGAAGACCTGTATATGTTCAGGTAGTCACTAAGACACCTTCGTTTTGCCGATCAACTTGGCGAGGAACTCAATTGGCACGCAAGATCATAATTGATTGTGATCCGGGAATCGATGACGCTGCTGCGCTGTGCATGGCGCTGTTTGCGGAATCTCTGGATGTCGTTGCCGTTACAGCGGTGGAAGGCAATGTTACATATGACCGTGCNAACACAAACCTACAGACCNTTATTGAGCAGCTAGACCCACCTAAAATTCCACGGCTTGGAATGGCAAGCCCAAATAAGTCNAGTAGTTATCAACCCGCCACTCATATTCATGGTATGGATGGCTTGGGAGATGCCGGCCTGGCAAAAGTAACTCATCATCACTCTCATCCATCCGAAAAGATTTTGCTGGACGAGATTAGATCACACCCCGGTGAAATCTCGATACTTTGCTTGGGGCCGCTGACTAATATTGCAAGGGCATTAAAACGTGATCCGGANATCAGCACATCCATCCGGGAAGTCATCATGATGGGTGGTAGTGTTTCTGCTGGTGGCAACATCACACCCACCGCTGAATTCAATATGTATTGTGANCCGCATAGNGCCGCTCAAGTCTTCGAGAGCGATATTCCNAAGGCACTCGTGCCCTTGGATGTGACTCAGCGAATTGGCCTTACACTGGATTTTCTTGACAACTTGCCNGGTGAGTGGGATCGCCGAGGTGCGCTNCTTCGAAAGATCCTCCCNTCTCTTTACCGTGCATATCACAATGAATTGGGGCAGGAGAGCATCAACCTGCATGATGCTGTTGCGGTGCTTTGGGTACTAATGCCTGATCTATTCGAATCAATTGTCATGGCTGGAAAAGTTGAGACGATTGGTGAGCACACACGTGGAGCAACGNTCTTTGATCGTCGTAATCAGCGACAGTGGCACCGAAATGTAGAAGTGGTCATCGATGTCGATGTCAATACAGCAATTGGTGCGATGCAACGAATCTTGAACAAGTAGCGGTCTTGTTACGATCCCTTTTCGAAGTCTTCCCGGTGCTTCAGCNTGACTTTAACCGTTAATGGCTTTCGCTTCCTTATGAGCAGCAATTCAATGACTGAATCAACCTCTGTCAGGCCAACCATGCTTGAGAGATGATCGTCGTTCTCAATCGCCTCACCATTGAATGCGAGAATGACATCGTTGACTTGTAGATGTGATTTATCAGCCGGTGAATTGGCTAGGATTCCCGTTATCCTTACCCCGCGTGCGTGGCTCAAGCCAAGCTTCAGTGCCGTGGCATCAACGAAGTTGTGATCCATNCGGACACCAAGATATGCTCGTTCAATGCCGTCACCNCCAACAAGTTTCTTCGCTGTGNTAATTGCCATGTTAATTGGGATCGTGAATCCGATGCCCTCATTACCACCACTNTTACTCGCGATCGCAGTGTTGATTCCTACCACTTCACCNCGGAGGCTCAGCAGNGGCCCGCCACTATTGCCAGGGTTAATAGCNGCATCTGTTTGGATGAAATTCTGAATGACCACGCCTTGCTTTCCNAGCTTGAGGTCCCGTCGTCCTTTGGCGCTGATTATGCCGTAGGTAACACTATGGCTAAGACCAAANGGGGATCCAATTGCGACCACGAAATCACCAATTTCAAGATTAGTGCTGTCACCGGTTCTCGCCGCTACAAGATCATCGGCCTGCTCAATTTCAATGACTGCTAAATCNGTTGCAGGATCNGATAGCACTGACTGAGCAGTTACTCGCCGTCCATTGTCCAGTTGGATTTTGATGTCATCTAACTTGCATGGGTGAATCACGTGGCGGTTAGTCAGTACATATATCTTGTTATTTACCTCTAACAGGACACCAGACCCAGCTTCTTCAACCTTGCGGTTGGTTAGGTCATCAATGTTCTTTTGGGCAGTTAAGTGGACTACACTTGGCTTGGCGAGCCGCACCACACGCTTTAGGACATTGCGTTTATCGAATNCCTCAGCGTCCAGAGCAAGTTGGTGAAACAGCCGCTCACGTGCAGAGATATCGAGGGCAACTGGTTGCTCCTGCGCAAGCACCATGCCGGGAGAAATGAAACTCCCTAAGATTGCCAACACCAATATGCTGACATAACGAAATTTGCAGTGCCGAATCACTACCGGCTCTACCCCCCCAANAAGTTACTTCGTGTATTTGCCCGTCAATACACTCGTNGACAGACTAGCCTTCTGTCTGTTGCTTATTTAATTGTTCTTCCAACCATTGGTCGCCGTGTAACTCCTGTTCACCCTTACAGGAAATACATAATGTGGCATACGGTAAGGCCTGTAATCGNGCCAAAGGAATGTTAGTCATACATACTTCNCATTGACCGTATACACCTTCCTGAAACTTTGCCAAAGCCAGCTCAATTTGAGCAAGCTCACGACTTTCAACTTGCGCGAGTTGTGAACTCAATTCGTCTTGCTGTGAATCGAGTGCAACATCGACAACATCACCTGTCGATTGCTCATGCAATTCGTTTAGCATGCTCAAGTCACCCTGAAGTGCTTTTCGCATTGCATCNCGTCGNTTTAGCAGTATCTCGTGTAAGGAAGCTAGTTGGTCTTTGCGAGCCATATCCCTGGTGTCCTGTGGTCTACATATTGGCAGACTAAAACCTCTGGTCGTAATTCAGAGCCAGCAGTCGTCAGTTAATCGACGTAAATACTGTTCTCTTATAGACTTATGTCGTTTCTTAAAACCTAAAAAAGTGATGGCTGCGCACACCGTAGGCGCACCGAAACTATCACTAACATCAGGCTATGCACGGATAATCGACATAATCCGTACCAATGGAATAGCGTTTTTGAGCACTTTCACGGTAGATTTTTGATGTATCTACCGCTGCTTATGTAAGCCAATTACTCAGCCGAACGGCCGCAATAAGGACAAATCGTGGCATCTTCGGGCATCGGCTCGTCTTCGTCATCACTACGATAGGCAGTAGTGGAGCGATGTCCGCAGTCCAGGCACTTATGCTCCCATGAGTGGATCACTAAATCACCCTGTTCAAAGAAGTTGTACTTACAGGTAACAGCGGTTGATTTGCACTTTTTACAGCTGCCACCAGGTTCGATATTTGCCATTTGATTGGTGATTCGTGTTTATTGAGCCTAGAATCCACGTGCTTCGATAATGTCATCAAAGTCACGCAGATGATAATCGATGTTCACGTAATCAAGTGTCTTACATAGTCCGCGAAGCGCAACTCCGAGTCCATCAGGCCCGCTGAATCCACCGAATTGGCCACCGCCTTTTACGTGCGGTTCCAGATCCAGAAAGACGCCGGGAACTCCACGCTTTTTAAGCTTGCGCTCGAGCGTTGGGATGTGACTTCTGAAGTCTCGCAGGATAGCCTCGTGGCCGCTATCGCCAATATCAGCTGGAACAAAATACTTGAGTGCTTCTTCGTCAACGTGTCCCAGCCGCTGGATTGGTTCTGGATGACGATAGTCCTTTATGTGCATCCACCCCATACCGCGCTTCATGTTTAGATACTGAGTAAAGACATCATCAGATGAGTACCCTTGCGTAACAATATTGCCGGCATCGAATATTGTAACCATCGCGGGGTGATTCACTTGCTTGTGTAATGCCTCAAGCGTTGGGCCGTTTCCACCAACCAGATTGGCTTCTACTTCAAGTCCAAAAGTTAACCCGTTGCGATCGCATAACTCTGCAATTTCGCCAAGGTGATCTACAACTTGTGGAATGTGATCCCATGCATCAGTTCCGCGCGGGTGATAAAACGAGAATCCACGGATCAGCTTTGTGCCAAATGCATTAGCTAAATCACAGGCTCGTTGCACGTCCCGAGATAGGTATTTCTCAAATGGGATGTATGCGTTGTGGGTGCCGTCATCCACATTGAGCAACTTTACCTTACCAATGGGCGAACCAAGCGATGATACTTTTAGTCCATATTCTTGCTGAAGCTTGATTGTTTGTTTTACTTCAGCCTTTGTAAGCTTCATGACGTTCTTAACTCCACCACCAACATCGATGAATCGAATGGAGTAGTACTGCAAACCGATGGCTGCGAAAGCTGAGAATTGCTGTACGGCCGTCTTTTGATTAGCAGATTCATCTGCGAAGCCGGTAAGGATTACGCTCGGGTTGTTGCTCATGGTGTACCTTTTTATGCCCAACGGATTATGCGATTCAGTTGCAGGAAATTCATTTTGTGTGGCTAAACATGCTCACGCAAGGGGCTAGAATAGCGTTACATGCCATTCGGTGCTGTAACCAAAGCTTTTTTGCGGACTTACAACACCTACAAGCAACAGGACGATGACATCAAATGAATCAAGCTGTTAACCGCACCAAGCTCCGCGTTGGAATGGTTGGGATGGGTATGATCTTCGATGAAACCTACCGACCATTTTTGGANAACGCATACCAGCACGGAATCTATGATTCNCGCGTCGGAGTGATCGATATAGAGTTAGCCGCGGTTGCAAGTCGAACCGGTCGACGTGCTGAAGCATACCGTGAATCGGCTGGAGATCAAATCGGCTCTTTTGAGAGTTACACCGAACCAGACAGCATTGGCGGACTACTCGATCATGACGTGGACTTCATCTGCGTTGCCACACCGGATGACCGCCANTATGAGGCGGTAATGGCAGCGCTTAATGCTGGCAAACATGTGTTGGTCGAAAAGCCTTCTGTTCTTTCCATGCAGCAACTCGATGACATAGAAGCACTTGCGCGTGAAAAACAACGNTTGTGCAAAGTTGTCTATCACAAGTTATTTGATCCTGATCATAAGAAGCTTCGTACACTTGTGGCTGACGATGTATTGCAGCATGTAAACACTGGTTACTGTTCGTTACTTGAACCCAAGCAAATTTCCGGTGCTCAATTTGCCGAATGGATTCAGGGACGCAATCCTGGCACCTATGTTGCTGTGCACTACATCAAGCTCATCGACTTTACATTTGGTGGTCGTCTGACGAGCNTCAGCTGTACCGGCCAGAGAGGTCTCGTTGGCGCACCAGACGGGAATACATGGGATAGCGTACAGCTTCGATTAATCTATCAATACGACTCAGGTCGTGAAGCTGCATTTGATATCCACACCAGTTGGGTCACTCCGGATAACTTTCCTGGATATGTCGAACAGGAAGTGCAGTTTCGATTTGACAACGGATTATGGAATGGCCATAGCCGAAAACGAGGTGTTGAATGCACCGTCGAAGGCCGCACTCCGATGGATATGAAAATATCGATGAATAATCACTATAACGGCACGTTTGTCGAACCATCCGGCAATCGTTCACAACGTGGTTATGGCATAGAGGTGCTCGAACAGTTTGCCCGAGAGGTCGCATTAGTAGAATCTGCTGACGATGAGTCACGGCTGGNGCGGCTAACTCAAATGCAGGCACTGTCNTACAACGACATCAGTGCCGACCGGCAAACTGTTGCTGCAGTCCACGCGATGGAAGCCATTCTTGAAAAACATGCACAAGGTAAATCAGACTGTGTCGTGAAAGTGAATACCGACGATGGTGGTCTCGTGCTCTACGAGCCGGGTAACAGTGAAGGTAGCGTACTGTATGACGGCACGGTGTAACGTACCACGCGAAAAACTCTCATCCTGATTCGTATACAAATAGAAGTAACGCTAGAGGTCTTTAAAAACAATGAGCGATAATAATCAGTCAGCGATCAGCTTCGACGGTGAAGATAGATCCAATCAGGTTCGCGCCGGGATACTGGCGACNGAACCGGTCGCCATTCGTACATTTACGCCAAGTCAGTTGGTGATCTCGCATAGTGCCGGTGCCTATCACTGGACTCCGGAAGGCAGAAAGCTTGCCGACTTTACATCCGGAGTACTCGTTGCCAATCTCGGTCACAATCCCACTTCCTGGTGGAATAGGGTTGTTAAATATCTTGGCCTCGAAAAGATCAAAGATGCCGGGCAATTCANNTCTTCAGCNCCGCTTACGGCGTATAACGCGATTACAGAAGTTGAGCACGACGCAAATGAGAGATTGATCAGAAACCTGCAGTCGGCACCAGGTGGAGAGAAACTAGATCAGGTCTTGTGGTCCGCCAGTGGCAGCGAAGCCGTGCAGAAAGCCCTTTGGGCAGCGATGCGGCAAACCAAAGGTCGCGATATGATCATCGCAACACGCGGTGGATTTCATGGCAAGAAGGGACTCGCCGGTGCCATCACCGGTAGTGAAAACGACAAGGAACGAGACGATAGAGTCCGATTCATCAGTTTTCCGATGGAAGAATGTGATGATCTGGAATCACGCAAACANCCTATAGATCTAAGTAAATACAAGGCGGANCTGGAGTCGCTTTGGGAAGAGCTTGGTGAGCGAATNTGCTGTGTGGTTACGGAGCCATATCTGGGAGGTGGCGGTTCATATCATCCACAAAAAGAATACTTGCAACTGCTAGATTCATTTTGTGTTGAACATGATCTTGTATTCATACTTGATGAAATCCAGTCCAATTTTGGACGTACCGGGCCGATGTATGCCTTTACACACTATGGAATCTCACCGGACATCGTTCTGCTTGGCAAAGGACTTGGTAATGGCGTGCCCGTAAGNGCGGCCGTTGGCCGGAGTGATNTTTTCGCGNCGCTTGGATTTGGTGAAGGNTCAGATACATGGAGTGCAAATCCACTATCCTCTGCTGCTGTCTTGGCAACACTTGATGAGTTTGCGTCTGGGAATGTGATCGAGCATGGAGAGCAACTCGCTAGGATTATTGAAGCNGGATTGACTCGGCTCAAAGAGACCGGCGTCATTGCCAAAGTACGTGGCGAAGGTTGTGTATGGGGAATTGAATGTGCTGCACTTGGTGGTACTTCATCCGACGATGTTGCTGTTGCATGTGTTGAAGCATGTTACCTTGGCGATGATGACGGAAATGCCATTCACCTGCTTGGAGCACTCGCTGGAAATGTACTGCGAGTGAGTCCGCCATTGACCATGGATCCGAATGAATTGCAATTCTATCTGGACGTCATGTATAAGCTGTTTAGCAAGGTTGCTGCGACGCTAGGTGCGTGAGGATATCTCGCTGTATTAGTCACCAGCAGATTCGATAAGAGCTACGATCTGCGTCACAGACTCGCTAAGCGACATGGCAGCCATTTTGAAGTTTGTATGATTTGAGATTTCAGGCTGGATTTCCTGAAAGAGATCGTTGGCCTCTCGTAGTCGTCTTAGTTTCTTTTTTGCCATCCTCATGTAGGCCTTGGGATCTTCATCAGCCAATGGTCCGCCAAGTGCAAGCATGTAGTCGTAAAGCGTGCGGTGGATTTCAGCTAATTCGTCGTCGTCCTCAGCTTCCTCGCAGTTCTTGAGAAACCTGCGCACCATCCATACGTGACTGAGTAGGATATCAATCGCGTGCATACGCTCAAGCGGTGTCATAGTGTTACCGGTTGTGACCTTTAACTAATCGTCATCTGAGGCAGTGTCGTCCTCGGTGGATTCAACATCTGCATCGGATTCGTCATTATCTTCACTATCACCAGCTACGAGTCCTTCACCTTCACTGTCATCGTCGCTGTCGTTTTCGCCGGAATCAGGCAGGGAGTCTGAGACACTATCCTCTTGGATGCTGTTATCAGTGTCATCTTCTGATGGCTCACTTGTGGCTGATGCGTCATCTTGGCTGTCATCAGCATCCTCTCCGCCAGCTTCGATTACACCATCATCAGCAATGTCTGACCCAGTATCGTCATCTGCTAGTGTTGCAGTATCATCTGTGGATTCTTCTTCGCCGGACGCAGCGTTATCAGCGTCAGTAGCTGTTTCCTGTGAATGATTTTCCTCTATTACTTCATCATCTAAAACAGGCTCCGCATCAACTGGCGGATGAGCCGGCTTTCCGGGCTTTGGTGCACAAACCAATGTTGTAATTGCACCAAGGATGACAACTGTCAGGCTGACAATAAACATTGTGTTAACTGGATCGGTATTATTGGTGTTAAGAAAGATAAGTGTGTTAATAATTGGTGCGCCACCAAATACGATTGGCATGATGAAAGAAGGACGACCACCAAACGTAAATGACAGGATAATTCCCAATGCACCTACCGCGCCACATGATCCGGCAATGATCGACCAAGTTACGCCGGACGTGGTCCATGCAATTTCAGTGTCACTGGAATTAATTATGAGAATGGGCACTAGGACTGCGATCAGGAAGTATGCAAGTCCGACACAGAAAAGCGGCCGTAATCTGCTACCAGCCATCTTCGCTTGGCTCTTGTGTAGGACGCTTCCATAACTTCCCCAACAAAGAACAGTTAGGCATATCCCGCCAACGATCATCCCCAACGTACTGGCTGCATCAGCTGCCTTGTCTGCTAGCGTTGCTTCCGATCCTTCCTCGGCTTGAGTATCTTTCTGTTCGGCGGCGACTTTGTCGGCCCCAGTGTCTGCTTTTTGTGGTTTGTTATAAAAGACGCCAACGGTTCCCAATCCAACAAGGATGATTCCCAGATAAAAGCCGTTTGTCGCTTGACCAAATAACTTGCCCATCCACATTGAAACGAGTGTATTGACGACGGGTGCACCGCCAAAGACGATCGGCATTACGTAAGATGGACTGCCGCCGCTGGAAATAGCCGTGATGATTCCTAATGCACCAAGCGCTCCACAAGTTCCAGCACCTAAACCCCAGATGAAGCCGTCCTTCGTCCAGTGTCCGCTCTCACCTTTGCTCTTCAACCAGATAAACGGGATGATCACCGCGATGATAAAATAGGCGAGTCCAACGCACAAAAAGGCAGCCCACTTACTGCTACCAAGCCCAGCTTCGCCGGCATGAATTGTGGGGCCGTATGATCCCCATGCAAGTACGGTAATTCCAGCAAACGGAAGTGACTTGAGAATAGCGCGCATTAACTTGTCTCGCGAATCGAGGGTTTCGTTGTGTAGCCAACAAGTTTACCCGATACTGCTCGAATTCGGTATAGACTGGTCCGGAACTGATTCGGCGTTTATGTGCCTTGCCGTGCACCAAACCATGCAATTTGCATACGTGGACAGAACTGATAACCTTGTGAGTCACAAAAAGGCTTTAGCCATGCTTCCCGTTCCAGCAATTCTGTTTGCTCCGTGCCTTGTGGCATCAGATACACTTTCGATTTGTCGACAGCATCGTATTGATCAAGCGTTAGTGAAAGATCATCAAGATCT
>PAXU01000006.1 GCA_002714565.1 Rhodopirellula sp. | reverse complement strand
AGCTCAATCATGGACACCCACTTTCTGCGTAATTAAAAAATTCATAGGCATTCTATGTCTTAGATTCAAACATAGACTGTATATGATTTTTGGCCAAAATCATGCCTGTCTTGAATTTCCTTGGATTTCCTTATTTCTGGCGAGCTATACTCAAGAAGCGACCCCAAATTACACTTCTTGCCTGTGCACAAACATAGACTGTCCATGATTTACGGACCTGGAATCTGTTGTTTTTCCCGACAAAACATGCCTGTCTTAGTTTTTAAACATAGACTGTCCATGATTTTGCTCATGTTGGCGGTTTTGGTTGGCTGTGGGGATTCCGGGCAGGAATTGGGTGGGAATCCAGACTTATCTGCACATGTTGATTTGTTTGAAGATGTTTCTGAGTCCTCAGGGCTGGATTTCACTCACTTTAACGGAATGCATGGCTCCATGTACCTGATCGAAATAATGGGCTCCGGTGCAGCACTGTTTGATTACGATAACGACGGTGATTTGGATGTCTATGTCAATCAAGGACATATGCTAGGAGCAGACACTGGTGTCAGCGATGCCATCTTTCAACCCAAAAATGAATTACGAGATCATCTCTTCCGTAACGATTTAGTCATTGATGAAAATGGAAATCGCACCGTTCAATTCACGGATGTCACTGAAGAGTCAGGTATTAATGCCACGGGTTATGGCATGGGTGTCGCTATCGGTGACTATGATTCAGATGGCTGGCAGGATATTTATGTCACTAACTGGGGTTCAAATCAGCTCTACAAGAATAATGGTGATGGCACATTTACAGATGTCACTGACACATCCGGTACTGACACAAACGAGCTGAGCAGTAGCGCTTCCTTTGTCGATGTAAACAGGGATGGCCATCTCGATCTGTACGTGTGCAACTATGTCGTTTTTGGTTACGACACCCACCGGCAATGTTACATCGATACCGGTGCTGCTAGTTATTGTGGGCCGGAAAGCGAAACTCCTGTTCCAGATCGACTGTTCATCAACAACGGCGACGGTACGTTTGCGGACAAATCTGCTGAGTCTCAAATTGCCCGAATCGCGACACCTAGTCTTGGTATTGTTGGTCGAGATTTCACAGGCGATGGCTGGGTCGACTTATATATTGCAAACGATTCCAAAGGAAACAATCTTTGGGTCAATCAACAAGATGGCACATTTGTTGATGAAGCTGTACTGCGTGGATGCGCCTTTAATATGGATGGCAATCCAGAAGGCAGCATGGGCATTGATGCGGCAGATATCGACGGAGACGGAGACGATGATCTGGTATTAGGCCATTGGAATGACGAAACAAATACCCTCTACGAAAATGATGGTTCGGGAAATTTCGTAGATAGCACCTCTCAATTCAAGTTGGGTGTACCAAGTCGAGGGTCTACTGCATTTGGAATGCTCTGGGTCGACTTTGATAACGACACACTCCTAGATCTTTACGTTGTTAACGGTGCAGTCAATATTCTTGAACACCTGCTTCGTGAAAATGAAACTTATCCATTGCACCAACGCAATCAATTATTCCGAAACATTGACGGCAGCGCATTTGAAGACATTTCAGATGAAAGTGGTTCTGTGTGCAAACCTTCCGAGGTAAGCCGCGGACTTTGCATTGGCGATGTGGATAATGACGGGACGCCTGATATTCTGGTTGCCAATAACTCCGGACCTCTCCGGCTGTATTTAAATCGGAGTGGAGATGATAACCACTGGCTGGGTCTAGCCCTTACTACTGATAACAGCAAAACAATCGCTTTGGATTGCCGCGCCGAAATCATCACTGAAGGAAAAACATTCTGGAGAAGCCCAAGGGCGGACGGGAGTTATTGCAGCTCCAACGATCCAAGAATCCTTGTCGGACTAGGAGGAATATCTGATGTTCAAAAGGTCATAGTGCATTGGCCAGACGGCGCAATTGAAGAATGGTCTGAAGTCCAAGTCGACCAATACAACGAATTACACCGCGGAACAGGGAGGGAGTTAGATGGCGCATAAAATGTGCATCGGCTTTGTCGTCCTTTGCTTGTTAAATGGTTGTGGTGGTAATTCACTTCCAGACGGAGTCGTTCTCATAGAATCACCAGATGTTTCTCAACTTGATGATGCCGCCAAGCAGCAAGTTAACGGTGCATTTAAGAGCATTCAGAAGCTTCAAACAGANCCACCGGCCGATCAGCNGGNCAAGAAGACAGCAGCGTTATATNCACAAGCCGGCCAAGTGTTTCANTCATACGNGGTNCTTGACCTTGCGATTGNNTGTTATGAAAACTCTCTAAGGTATCAAAAAGACGGTGACATCCTTCATTTGCTTGGACGAGCTTACCGCGAAACAGATCAGATGGAAGNTGCGGCGGATGCTTTTAGTCACGCAGCGGATTTCTTGATCAACGATCGTGCAGCGATGCCGTATGTTGTTGCANCTCTTTATTGGGCNGGNGATTCTTATCTTGAGTTAGATGAGATAGAGACAGCCCGTGAGAAATTCCANCTGGGAATAGACCGTACTAANGGTCGTCAGCCGATTTTCTATCTCGGGCTTGGCAAGACATACATGGAAGAAGATCCAGTGAAGGCGATTGAGCATTTATCTCGCGCTGAGGNAATGATACCTGGAAGAAAGAACATCCTGTACTTGCTAATGACGGCACATCGAAAGATCGGCGAGGTGGAGCGTGCAAAACAATACCAGGAACAATTTGAGAAGAGTGTCGAGCGACTGTTGTCGGTGGATCCACTGCACGTGAAAGTACAAGGGCTCAGGAAAACTATCAGCGCACACCGAATGCGAGGAAATACGGCANTATTTAAAGAGAAAAACTATGTTGAGGCGGTACGGCACTTCAAACTAGCACTCGAAGAAAAGCCCAATGACGCCATCCTCAACGTGAATTACGGTGTGGCAATGATGTATCTGGGAAATATCGAAATTGCTGGNGAGTCTTTTGCAAAGGCTATCAAACTCGACCGGACACGNATCACTGCCTACATTAATCTAGCGTCTGTGCATCAAAGACAAGGCAAACTCGATGAGGCNATATCCGTCCTCTTACAGGCCTTAGATCAAAATCCCTCTACGCTCGACGCACATTCCTTGCTTGCAGAAATNTATCTGACAAAACAGGAGTTCGCTAAAGCGATCGAATTGTACGACCTCATTTTGCAGAAGCAGCCGGCAAATGAATTTGCACTTCAAGGCAGATCGATAGCACTTGCCAAGTCACGCCGCTACCGTGAAGCGATGGAGCAGTTGGAAGGGAGTTTGCAGGTACTAGAACAGCACCCGAACCTGATCTTCCTGCTGGTGCAAGTGCTTGCATCAGCCCCAGATGACGCAGTGCGGGATTTAGAGCGGGCACAGGAAGTTTTGGACTTAGTAGCTGATTCGGAAGAATACGCGGATTATGTTGCCGAATGCCAAGCGATGATTCACGCTGATCGCGGTGAGTTTGAAACGGCGATTCTATTTCAAACCAAAGCAATGAAGATATCAGAGTCGCTGGGTCGTGAAGGCCGCCATGAAATACAGCANACAGCGCTGGACTTGTACAAGAACGACAAACCACAGCGAATGGAAGCGACAGAATAAGACTTTTGGAATATAGGGATCTCAGAAGATGACTCTCAACGATTCTGCAACAAACACTTATAAAGAAGATGTACTGACAAGCGATTGTTTTAGTAGTTCTTTAACAGGAGAAAGGTAAATCCCAATGGCAAGTCAATTCTCGAGACNGCGAATTCTATTTCTTCTACTCNCAATCTTTAGCACCACGTTTTCAAGTGCTTATGCACAGGTAAGCCTAAAAGCAAAGGCCCCAACNAAGGCAAGTTGGAAGCAAACCGTACACTCATCCATTTCTCAGACGATGTCGATCGCTGGCATGGAACTACCAACCAAGAACGAATCGAAATCTGTAATTGGGTGGAAAATCACCAAGAAGAATGATGACGGCAGTGTCGAGGTTGTTGAACANCCTGAGAAAATGAGCGTGAAGCTACAAGTACCTGGCGGCCTGTCCATTGAATATGATTCTGAAAAAGAAGTGAAGAAGACCGGTTCNCCACTCGACTCCATCATNGATCTTTATGGCGCAATCAAGACTGCCCAAACCACGGTAGTGTTTGATAAGGATGGTTTAGCCACATCAGCAAGCGTCAGNGGACTAGAACTAGAGGAACTGCCACCGGCGATTAAAGCTGCTGTTGAGCAGCAACTTGCTTCCAAGCGAATTGTCATCGAGGTAAACATGTTCACTAATCTGCTGCCGTCAGCAGCTGTAGAAAAGGGCGAATCATGGTCTCGAGTATTGCCAATCCCTTTGGATGCCGGTCAATCTCTTGAAGTAACGAGTGATTACACATACGACGGAATCGTTACAGTTGGTGATAAAAAACTACACAAGATCTCGGCGGCGATTAAGTCGGTAGTGCTAAAAGTGGAAGCCAATCCNGCCTCACCGCTTAAGATTGCCAAGTCCGACTTGAAGTCCACGGAGAGTTCCAAATCCGAGATTTACTTTGATGATTCGATTGGAAACATCACTAAAACGGANATGGTCATTGATGTGGAAGGTGAAATCGTATTGTCCACAAATGGTCAGGAAATCCCAGCTGAGCTTGCTCTTAAGATTTCCAGCAAAACCTCTATCGACTAAAATCCACTAAGTGAGCTGTAATAAGCCTTACTCTTGCTCCACGCGTTTTTCCGCGCCCACCATAACCAACACGATATGTAAACTATGAGANATTTCTCAATTGCACTTTCAGCGCTCATAATCGNNTTGATATTGCCGTCANTTGTGATGAGTGCAGACACTGAAGAAAAGCTGGATCCAGCGGCACTGGAGTTTTTCGAAAAGAAGATTCGACCCGTGCTGATTGAAAGTTGTTACGAGTGTCACAGCGTCGATTCCCGTCCCGTTCAGGGAAACCTATTGCTTGATAATAGAGCGGGGACGATGAAGGGTGGTGATTCGGGGCCAGCAATTGTCGTTGGCAAACCGGATGAGAGTTTGCTTGTCATGGCCCTCAAGTACGAGGGATTTGAAATGCCTCCCAAAGGAAAGTTGCCTGATGAAGTGATCAAGGACTTTGAACACTGGATTAGGACGGGTGCAGTGGATCCAAGAAAAGGTCAGGCACTTGCCACGAAGCCAATGATCGACTTTGAAAAGGCCAANGACTTCTGGGCATTNAAGAAGCCTCAGAAACACGAAGTGCCNCAGGTCGAGTCTGATTGGATAAAGACGGACATCGATAAGTTTGTGTTTGCACAATTACAGTCAAACAATATGCAACCAAGTGTTGCAGCTGATCGCGTAACGTTGATTCGTCGNGCATACTTCGATCTGATCGGACTGCCCCCGACACCGGAACAAATTGNAGCTTTCGTGAATGATCCAGATGAGCANGCATTCGAAAANGTGGTGCAGGNATTACTCAGCTCTGAGCATTATGGAGAGCGTTGGGGTCGCCGCTGGCTCGATGTGGCACGTTATGGTGAAGATCAAGCTCACACGTTTAAGGCCAGGAAGTATCCTCGCGGATATTTCTACCGTGATTGGGTCGTTAATGCTTTTAATGATGACATGCCGTATGACGACTTCATCAAGCACCAGATTGCTGGGGACTTACTTGAGACTCCTGATCAGCATTTACGAATTGCATCNCTTGGGTTGTTTGCACTTGGCCCAGTGTATTACGCCGAAAACGTAGAGAAGCTTAAGGCACAGGCGGATGAATGGGATGACCGCATAGATACACTGACTCGCGGTGTACTTGGACTGACAGTTTCATGTGCTCGTTGTCACGATCACAAATACGATCCGATTACTATGCAGGACTACTACGGTCTGGCGGGCATCTTTGCGAGCACAAAGTATGAAGAACGCCCAATTGTTTCGAGCGAAATCGTTGCAAGTCGCAGCAATGCTGAACAAAAGGTCAAAGATCAGGATCTGGCGATAAACAGCTTTCTCATCTCGGAGAGCCGAGAGTTACGTCCACTGCTTGTGGATGAAATAAGCAGTTACGTCCAGGCTGGTTGGCACTGGCTAAATCGAAAACGTACCGAAAAGGACGAGAAGAAGTTAACGAAAGAGGTCACGGACAAGTTCGGGCTCAGTGTCACACTTGTAAAGCGATGGGCTAACTTGCTAACGAGTCGAAATGCACGCATTCTCAAACAGCGACCGTTTCTNCAGGATCTATATATCTACATAGACTCACTGCCAAAGGACAAAGACCATTCAGCGGANGCTGCGATTTCCGANAAGATCAAGGAACTTGCAAGCCAATTACAGATTGCAGTTCAGGACTTATTAGGCCAGAGAGAAACACTGTTTGCACATTTCGGAGATAATCTGGCATTTGTCCGAGACTCCGATAGGGCTCAGGTAGAGCCAGGGATCATCCCACTAGGGAACCTCTTTGATGACTCCAACGCTGTGGCATTGGACACGTCATTGGGATCGGACAAATTCAAAGCAATCGCTGACGCTAACAAGTTGGGAATTGATCGCACCGCATTTGGATGGGGCACAACGACCAATATTGCAGAGGGAATCTCATTCAATTTTGAGCACATTGGTGCGAATGACAGAAAATATGGCCAAATAACGAATGATGCCTGGAATAACGATGGCGGCGGTATCAGCACAGAGGGGCAGGCATATGCTGCTAATGGCCCACGAAAAGAGCAGGGCATTGGCATGCATGCGAATGCACTTGTAACTTTCGATTTGGCTGAGATCCGACGAGCAGGTTTGTTACCTGAAGATCAGCAATTCACATTCAAAGTCGATCGCGCCGGCATCAATGATGATGCGTTTGGGTCCAATGCATCCGGATTCGTCGCCGTTGTTATTTCCAAACCGCACAAGCAGAAGGAAGTGATGGATGCGATTCTTGTTGGTTACGTGAACGGTAAGAAGATGGAAATCGACTACAGTGATTTCACGTACTACTTTTCCGGCGGGATACCTGACGAAATGAAGGCTAACGGAGAATTCGTCTCTTATGAATTAACGGTACCGGCAGAAGCAAGGTATGTAACTCTGATTACGACTGGTGGTTATGGACCAGATGATAATTCAATCAGTTCAGATCACTTCGTGTTTTCCGGCGCTCGATTGGAAATGAAACCACTTCCAGAAGAAGCCGTTGCGGATGCCGGTGATGAAAAGCCGAGCGACTTTACCGAAGCAGACAAGGTGAACGCGACACTTCTTTCGCTGATGTTCTATGACGAGGGACTGCTTGCGATTCCCCCAAATGAGGCGGAATCTAAATTGCCAGAAGAACCGAAGGTGCAATTGGCAGAATTGCGCAAACAGCGAGAGGAATTGCAGAAGCAAGTCGATGCGATCAGTGTGCCTCTAGCGCATTCAATAAACGAAGATGGCAGTCGAGATGTAAAGATCTACCTCAAAGGAAATCCAGCTAATCAAGCTGATGTGGCACCACGGGCAATGCCGGCAATTTTTACAGGCGGAGAGAAGGCACCATTTGAGAGTACTGGTAGCGGCCGTTTAGAATTGGCAAGTTCAGTTGCTAGTGCGGACAATCCGTTAACAGCTCGTGTCATTGTAAACCGTGTTTGGGCTGGACATTTCGATAAAGGGCTGGTCGGCACGCTGAGTAATTTTGGACAACTCGGCAATCGCCCAACACACCCAGAGTTGCTCGACTTCCTAGCTGTGTCCTTTATGGAATCCGGATGGTCGATTAAATCACTCCATAAACAAATCATGCTCTCGTCGGTGTATCAGCAGTCGAGCAGATTTAATCAGGCGTACCACGACGTCGATCCAGAAAACAAGCAACTATGGAGGATGAATCGACGGCGATTGGAAGTGGAACCTTGGCGTGACAGTTTGTTAGCCGTATCAGGCGAGTTGGAAACGACATTGGGTGGCCCGGCAGGGAATCTAGACAGCGCCGGCAACAAGCGACGCACCATTTACGGTTTTGTGAGTCGCCACCGATTAAATGAGCTACTACGGCTTTTCGATTTTCCGGATCCCAACATCACGAGCGATGCACGACCGGTTACAACGGTGCCATTGCAACAGCTATTTGTGATGAACAGTGATTTCATGACGCAACGAGCGAAAGCATTTGCCCAACGGATTCAGGATCATACACAAGATGAACAGAGTCGTATTGAGTTTGCGTATCGTACGGCCTTTGGACGAACTCCAGATGATGACGAATTGTCTGCCGGCTTGGAGTTTGTGCAGTTGCCGATGATCGATGGCGATAAGTTAACCTCATGGGAGCAGTACGCGTTAGTCATGCTTGGTTCTAATGAGTTCATGTTTGTGGATTAAACACGGACAAATAACGAACCCTTGGACGATAACACACAAGAGGCGGTAATCGGGCTGAAAACCAGCGGAGTTAAAACAGAGTTAGAAAATGAAAACAAACACAGATCAAATGCAGCAGGTTATTTCGCGTCGTGAAATGCTGAGCAGAAGCGGCACCGGCTTTGGCATGCTGGGGTTATCCGCCTTGTTGTCAGAGGAACTAAAGGCAGCCGCTCGTAGTGACAGTCCGGTAGCACCCAAGCAGCCGCACTTCGAGCCACGGGCTAAGAATGTCATTTTCTTATTCATGAACGGCGGCCCATCACATGTTGATACGTTTGATCCGAAGCCGGAATTGAAGGCGCAGGAAGGCAAGCAGGGAATCGGTGGCAAGTATATGCCCTCGCCGTTTAGCTTTAAGAAGTGTGGTGAAAGTGGAATCGATATTAGCGATATCTATCCACACTTGAGAACGGTTGCAGATGAGTTATGCGTAATTCGATCGATGCACACGACCACTCCAAACCATGAGCCCGGGTTGTTGATGATGAACAGTGGTGCTCAGCAACCAATCCGACCGTGTTTGGGATCCTGGGTTACATATGGACTTGGTACAGAGAATCAGAATTTGCCTGGGTTTGTTGTGCTGTGCCCTGGCAAACCAGTTGTTGGTCCGGCACTTTGGGGAAACAGTTTCCTGCCGGGTGTATTTCAGGGTACACATATCAACAATTCGAAGATCGATCCAAAAAACGTCATTGGGCATATCAACAATAAGAATCTTACGAGCGAGTCTCAGCGACGCATGCTGGATCTACTTCAACGTGCCAACAAGAAGCATCTGGAGCAGCGTGAACGCGATCTGAATCTTGAAGCAAGAATTCAATCTCTTGAAATTGCATATGGAATGCAGCGGGAAGCTCAGGAGGCATTTGATACAAGCCGTGAGACAGAAGACACATTGAAACTCTACGGTGAAGGTGAATTTGCCAATGGCTGTCTGATTGCACGTCGTTTAGTGGAGCGTGGCGTCCGCATGGTGCAAATCTATTACGGAAATGGACAACCGTGGGATGCTCATGGCAATATCATGGATCACCAGCGAGATGCCGGAAAGAGTGATCAGGCCATAACTGCCTTGATCAAAGATCTGAAGCAACGCGGTTTATTGAAGGACACACTTCTTATCTGGGGTGGTGAATTTGGCCGAACACCAACTGCTCAGGGTGCGAAGGGTCGGAATCATCATAATACGGGATTCTCAATGTGGCTTGCCGGTGGTGGTACGAGAGCTGGCTACATTCACGGTGCAACAGACGAGTTAGGTGTAAACGCTGTCGAAAGCAGGATGGATGTACATGATTTACATGCCACTATCCTGCACTTGCTGGGTGTGGACCATAAGCAATTAACATTCAGATACAGCGGCAGAGACTTCAGGCTGACCGATGTATTTGGAAATGTTGCGACAGATCTTTTTGCCTAAGCAACGAGGATTCTCTAAACTAACGCAGCCCGGCGGACGATTGCGGACTTGATGACGTATATCGACGTTCGGGTTTCTGCATGCGCTGTATTGTGATTTTCTTGATTTATCTCACATTTTCTGTGCCATGTTATGCGCAGCAGCGAGAGGTGAATATCTCGTACTTCAGAGACCTCGCACTAACGCGAAGCCCGGCTGTGTCGATAGGTCAACAACGCGTCGAAGCGGCCAAAGGTCGACAAGTTCAGGCCGGACTCTACCCAAATACGCGCGTTGGATACCACGCTAATGAAATTGGAATGCATGGCAGCGATGGTGCTCATGGCGTGTTTTTACAACAGCGATTCATTACTGGTGGTAAGCGGGAATTGGATGTCCAAATTGCAGAGCAAGCTGTATTTAGTGAGCAGTTTTTTTTGGAGGCATCAAAGCTGCGAGTGCTAACCGATGTCGATAATGCTTTTGGTAATTTATTGATAGCACAGCAAAAAGTCGATGTCCTATCTACTCTTGTAAATGTAAACAGGACAACGTTTGACGCTACAAAGAGATTGGTTGAAGCAGGGCAATCAGGTAAGCACGTTGAATGGCAAGCATCTATCGAGCTGAGTCAAGCTGAGGTTGCGAGGGATCAGGCGATCCAGGAACACCAATATGCCTGGCGCGATCTCATGTTTGTTTGTGGGCAGCCAAACATAAAACTAGTTAGAGTTTCAGGGGATGTTGCTAAGGTCGTTAACGGCGGCAGCTTCCAGGCTGTTGTCGAATCCATAATTAATAAGAGTCCGCAAGTTGCCATGGCCCAGCAACGTATCCAACAGGCGACACTGAATGTCAGAAGACAGAAGCTCGAAACTATACCAAACATTGATGCGATGGTAAGCCTGCGTAATCACAGTTTGACAGGTGATAATATAACCAACATACAAGTTGGGATTCCCGTTCCACTGTTTGATAAAAACCAGGGAAATATCCGTGCGGCAGAAGCGGAAGAAGCAATGCGGCTAGCTGAGTTGCGCAGACTCAAACTGAGTTTACGACAACGCGCAGCATCAGTTTATCGAGATTTTGAAACTGCACGTATTGCTGAGTCTCGATACCGAGAGGAAATTCTTGGTTCTGCGACTAAAAATTTGAATCTGATTACTAAGGGGTATCAGGACGGTCAGGTTGATTTCCTGTCTATGCTTACCGCGCAACGNACTTTGCTAAATGTTCAGCTCACATATTTNCGTTCATCCAGAAAACTACATAATGCNGTTACNAAGCTCAACGGNCANTTGTTGTTTGACAGTTTGAGNTAATAATCCGGTGNAGGNAATCACCTAAACCTGTTGACTTATTTGATCAGGTGAGCCTACTATTGGAGTAGTAGGTGCTTCAAGCGTAATCGAATCCCTAAGAAAAGTAATCATGGCCCGACTTCTAGTATTGTTGATGTTGTTTTTCACCGTGTGTAGCACGAATGTGTGTTATGCGGCGGCTCAGCAATGCTGTGATGGGGTGGATCAACATACTGCAGAGTTATGTTGCAGCCACGAAGAAGATTGTTCCGAGCCGGCTATCCCAAATACGTGTCTCTGTGAATATCACCGTTCGATGATGAACGCGATATGGGTATCGATTCCAACAAAATCATTTCGTGCAGAATTAGTCTTATACCGTCTTGATACAGATAGCGACCAATTTCACGCAGCAAGAGGTGACACGCAAGACTGGCGGATGCACCTTCTTCAACCAGGGCGAGCCCTTCGAATCTCTATTCACTCGCTGATTTGCTAGTCCTGCTTTTCATTGATGATTAGTTGCCCGAGCCTTATGTAGTGGCTGCGCGGTATTCACACAATGAGCGGATGTCAGAATATGGCATTGTGGAATTAGTAAAACAACGAAGTCGTGAATCTACGAGTGTTACCCTGGGAATATGGAATTCGTAACCTACTGCGGCGGCCTACGCGCAGTTTGCTTACTCTCGGTGCGCTGGCGATCGTATCCATACTGATCCTGGTTACCGTGGGCTTCATACAAGGATTAACCAAGACATTAGATGTAAGTGGCGGCAAGCAGACAGCGATCGTATTCTCGATCAACATGGGTGAAAACCTGGAATACTCTTCGATTCCGATGAGCAGTGGCGATGTAGTAGCAGGTAATGTGGCTGGGATCACCAAGACAGATGGCGTATTAGATGTCTCACCGGAGTTATTTTTGGGAACTCAATTACAGCTAGAGGATGGTAGTGAGACGTTTGGTTTATTACGAGGAGTCACGTCCAGGGTATTTCGAGTGCGTGAACAAGTCTCCATCACGGAAGGCCGCTGGCCGGAACCCGGTGAGATCCTGGTTGGAAGTATGGTCGAAACAAAACTGGGACTTGGGGCAAAGCATCTGGAGGTGGGCGATGCGATCGAGCTTGAGGGTGAGAGTTGGAAAATAAGCGGGCGATTTGCAGCCGGTGGCAGCGTTTTTGAATCAGAAATATGGTGTCGGTTAACGGACCTGCAACAGGCAACACGGCGCGAAGATCTGAGCTTAGTTGCAATCAAATGTGAGGACGACGCGGCGTTTTCAAAACTCGAGTTGTTCTGTCGGCAACGGTATGACCTTGAACTGCAATCGGTAGCGGAGCGTGAATACTATGCCACACTACAGCGCGATTATGCCCCGATTCGTACACTTGGATGGACAATGGTTGGTCTTATTTCGATAGCAGGACTGTTCGCAGGATTAAATACAATGTTTGGCGCGGTCATTGGTCGAACGCGTGAAATGGCAATGTTGCAGGCAATCGGATACTCAAGGCGNGCCATCATGCTGAGCGTGATTCAAGAAGGTGTATTACTCGGGATGGGAGGTGCCATCATTGGTGCACTTGTGAGCCTNCTCTGGATAGATGGACTTGCGATCAGATTTACAATGGGTGCGTTTGAATTAAAGGTCGATCAGATCGCCGTACTTGCAGGTTGTGCGGCGGGATTTGTTATGGGTCTATTAGGTTCGTTGATACCGGGTGTACGAGCCATGAAACAAGACATCGTTTTAGGACTGAAGTCGATTTAGTAACTAACGGTAAAAGGAGTTTGAAATGAGACGTCGAACATTCATTTGGAGTTTACCGGTGATTGGATCCGCTGGTTTATTCTCGCTAAACGGTTGTGGCGGCGGTGGTGATGAAGCAACTGTTGTCAAAAGAACTGGCCCGAGTGAAGCTGGCAAACCCTTCATTGTGAATGCAGCGCCATTGAATCCACAAAATGTGCATGAAGTACTAGCCAATGCAAACGATGGAGAAGAGGTTGTTGCGATTGGTCGTATTGGCGGACGTGTAAATCCATGGGTCAAAGGACTGGCTGCCTTCAATCTTGTAGACGTGTCTAAACTTGCATGTAACGAAGACTGTATGCTGTCTTGTCCGACGCCTTGGGATTTTTGTTGTGNTCCGGATTTGAAAGAGAATCGAATTCTCGTACANGTNCCGGATGCATCCGGAGATCCAATTGCTGAAGATGCCAAATCGATGCTCGGCTTGCTAGAACTGGATACGTTAGTGATTTCAGGAACAGTCTCGAAAGATGACAACGGGAATGTCATTTTGCTTCTGAGTCAGGCGTCTATTAAATAGGGATGTCCGGGAGGATTCTCATGACAGATGATGTAGATCTCAAAGAGCTGGCCGTAGATCGAACATCCGCAAGTGTTAAGTCCGGATCCGGCGGAATGAAGCTGGTTTCACGTTATTTGATTCCTGTCGGGATCATCGCGGGATTTGTTGCGGTGGTTGGTTGGTCCCTTAAAGACTATTTTATTTCGACCATTTCAGTCGAGGTGATAAAAGTATCAACCGAGTCCACTGGTGCGACTGTTAGCGGCAAGGCCCTTTTCCGCGCATCCGGTTGGGTTGAACCACGGCCTACTCCAATTCGTGTTGCTGCACTCGCAGAGGGCGTTGTTGAGCAATTACTGGTGGTCGAAGATCAGGAGATTAAGGCGAATCAGCCGGTGGTCACTCTTATTAAAGAAGATGCACAGCTTGAATTAGAATCCGCACAGGCAGCAGTAAAAGTGGCTGCAGCGGAAACACGATCTGCAACAGCGGTCCTTGCAGCCGCTCGCACTGATTTTGAACAACCTGTGAAGCTAAGAGCAGAGTTAGCAACCGCTGACAGTCAGTTGGCAGCAATTGAAACCAGACTAAGTAATCTGCCGTTTGAGATTATCACGGCACGTGCAAATTCAACGTTTGCGACAGAAGATTTCCAGAGTAAGAAAGACGCCGGCGACGTCATACCTGCGATCGAGCTAAAAGAAGCAGACGCAAAAGCAACGACTGCTAAGACGAAGCTGCAAGAATTAGAAAATCAAACCCCGTTGTTGGAAAACGAGCGCGAGGCGCTGCGCCAACGCGTTTCTGCATTGGAAACCAAGCTGGAACTCAACAACGATGCGAAGCGTGTATTGGCTGAAGCAGAGGCGAATCAGGCTGCAACCATGGCTAGAGAAACACAAGCCAATGTGAAACTTGCAGAAGGCGAGCTCAAGTTAAAACGGATGACTGTTGTAGCCCCATCGGACGGGCGTGTTCTGAAGCTCATGGTGAGCCCCGGCTCTCACCTTTCCGGTGGTCCAGGTCATCAGGGGGTTCATGACGGTGGTGTAGCAATCACGATGTACGATCCGGCCAAGCTGCAGGTAAGAGCCGATGTCAGGTTTCAGGATGTACCAAGGGTCTTCCTGAATCAGGAAGTTCTCCTTGAGAGTGATGTGTTGTTAGAACCCGTCAAAGGCAGGGTGATGTATTTGAATCCGGAAGCAGATATCCAAAAGAATATCCTAGAGGTGAAAGTGGAAGTACTTAACCCGCCTGGCATTCTCAAACCACAGATGCTGATGAATATTACCTTTCTCTCCAGTAACGAAGCGGGTTCCGAGAATACAGGAAGTATCACGCGTATTTTTGTGCCAGATGAATTAGTTATTCGAGAGCAGGATGGCACGTTTATTTGGGTCGCCGACGTGAGCACAAATACTGCGGTGAGACAGCGAATCGTCACTTCCAGCCAAACCAGTGGTGAAGAGATTGAGGTCACCGACGGACTAAATATCTCTAGTCGAATCATCGTCTCGCCACCGTCCGACTTAACTGACGGTACACGAGTGAGCATCAAGTAGATTCAGGTTGAAGTAATGTCATTAATTGAAATAAGAAATCTGACGAAGTCCTACACCAAGGGAGGCTCGACGATTACGCCGTTGAAAAACGTCGATCTGGATATCAACCAGGGCGAATTAGTGTCGTTGATGGGTACGAGCGGTACAGGAAAGTCGACTTTACTGAACCTGGTCGCAGGGATTGATCGACCGGACGATGGCACGATCTCCGTCAATAGCACAGAAATAACATCGCTCTCACGAGGTGCTCTGACGAAATGGCGATCTAGCAATATTGGGTATATTTTTCAGACACATAATCTTATTCCGGTACTAACAGCCTACGAAAATATTGAACTACCACTTTTGTTGTTGCCACTTAATCGGCGTGAACGACGTAAACGGGTCGAAATAGCGCTCAAAGCGGTCGACCTATTAGATCGTGCTGACCATTACCCGCGGCAGTTATCCGGCGGGCAGGAGCAGCGAGTCGGGATTGGACGGGCCATTGTGACGGATCCGACACTCGTGGTAGCGGACGAACCGACGGGTGACCTTGATTCGGCGACTTCCAGTCAGATTCTGGATTTGCTGAGCAGATTAAATCGTGAACTTGGCACGACGTTGCTTATGGTGACACACGACCATGAGGCCACCGAAATCGCATCCAGAAAGCTGTTGCTACGCGATGGCGAAATCATTACTCAACCCGCAGCCGTATTAAATTGAGGCTGATTCCTTTGTCATGAAAACACTCGTGCTTGTAATGAAGATCATCTGGCGCCACCGCGTGCGTTCGATGCTGACGGCGCTCGGCAGTGCGATGGCTATGTTCCTTTTCTGCTTTGTTGGATCGATTCAGTCGGGATTGGATGACTTGATCGGCCAACAGGAAGCGGATCGCAGCCTTATCGTTTTCCAAAAGGACAAATTCTGCCCGGCAACGAGTCAGTTGCCGGAAGTTTACGCTGATGCCATTCTCGAAATCGATGGAGTGAGAGAGGTTGTCCCTATCCAAGTGTTTACGAATAACTGTCGAGCCAGTCTGGATGTGGTGGTGTTTTACGGAATGCCACCAGAGAAAGTCCATGAGGTAAGAGACTTTACTTTGGCCAGCGGTTCNTGGGACACCTTCTCATCACAACAGGATGCAGCTNTAATTGGATCGGCCGTTGCGAGANGAAGAGNAATCTCNACAGGGGATACATTTTCGATCGGCGAATATAGTGTCAGGGTTGCCGGTATTTATGATTCAGAAAATCAGGCTGAAGAGAATTATATCTATACACACCTNGACTATTTGCAACGCGGCGATGATGCAAGTAGTGACGGTTTAGTAACACAGTTTGAGATTGTATTACGTGAGTCTGCGGATGCAGCAATGGTGCAGGAGCAAGTGGATACCTTGTTCGCTGTTGGCCAGGTTGAAACGGATACACGCATGAAAGGCGCATTNCAACAAAAGAGCTTAGGGGACTTAATGCAGATGATCCGCATGTCCGGGTACCTTGGATACGGATGTGTTGGCCTGTTACTCGTACTNCTGATGACGACAACGCTCATGAGTGTCCAGGATCGNATCAAGGAACATGCGGTAATGAAGACNCTGGGTTACAGTCGATCGAATGTCTTTTCCATCGTATTACTGGAAACAGCGATCATCGGCATCATTGGTGGAGCTATTGGAATCGCCGCAGCAGTGATGGCTATTATTTCATCCGGGCTGGCGATCGGCGCAGAGGCGGTCACAATTGCATTCACGCCATCGCTGGATTTAGTCTTAACCGGTGGCGTGTTACTTGCAACCGGCAGCATGGTTGCGGGAATCATCCCGGCATGGGTAGCAAGTCGCACAAGTATCATTGGTGCGCTTCATGCCGGTTAAGTAANGAGTGGCTNCAAACCTAATGCGCAAAAGAAATCCCCTTACACATNAGTGAAGGGGANTAAAGGGTGGCTAAGGGGATTCGAACCCCCGACCCTCGGAACCACAATCCGATGCTCTAACCAACTGAGCTATAGCCACCGTGTCATTACAGCATTTGCAGCGATGAATGTTTTAATTTAATTGTGGATTCAAGAGTGGTCAACGGCGAGGAGGACGAGCAGTCTGGCCAAGTGGACAGCAATTTTCCGGGCATACGTCGTNCGAGGNACCGAGATTGCCANTCGCCAATTTTTCATGTCCGCTTAATCTCTCCTGGATTAGTTCACGTATCATCGTGATAAACCGTGGATGTGTACCAACCGTATTCGCACGTTGCATTTCAATTCCCAATTCGTCGCGTCCTTCCGGCCCTCCAAAGGAAACGACCAGCAGTGCATCGAAACTGTTTGACGTGGATTCAGGTTAAGTGATTTCTGATGGCATAACGACTCGTCGTCGCTTACGAGCTTCCTAGAATGGAAATGTCTCGTCGATTTCTGCATCTGACAATTCGACGATAAACTTACTTAATCGTTCGACGATTACTTCCATCACCTTGTATCCCTTTTCAGCGGACGCACCGTGCGGGTTACCCGAGCCGCTGTTCGTTGTCAGCAGATGCCATGGACGGGTGATTCCTACCCAACCCTTGTTTAGTGCCTCAAACCGCATTGGTGTTCGGTCGCCATTATCTGCCGCGAATGTACCGTCCTCGTTTTTGGCAACGAGCTCCGGATGAAACGCTTCGATAAGTGATGTTTCCATTTCACCTGCATGATCTTCCATCTCATCAAAAATGTCGAAATATACATCTTCGAGAATCTTGAACCAGCTTGTGAGAAAGATATGAGCATCCACTTTATCGGCAAGTTCACGAAGCAGCGGCTTCATTTCGTTGCCGCCGTGGCTATTAAGCAGAACGATCTTCTTGATACCGGTGTTGATCAGAGAATGAATCAAATCCGTAACAAAGGAGAACAATGTTGTGGGATCAACATTCATGGCTAACGGAAACTTGTGCATGTTCGTTTCCGTACCATATGGAATTGTCGGCAGTAGCGTTACTTTGGCACCACGCTTGTGTGCAGCCTCGCAAATCCGCTCACCGATATCCGTACCTTCATACCAATCGGTACCGTATGGCAGATGCAGGTTATGCGGTTCGGTAGCGCCGAGCGGCAGCACGGCTACTTCATACGGGTTTTCTTTGACGTAAGCGTAGTTTGCCTCAGCAAGAATCCACGGTCGCATGGAGAGTCTCCCCGAATGACGTGTTAATTAAACGATTGTGTGTAAAAGGGTGAGCTACCGTTGTAGCTTTGGCAGCATTTTCATTAGCTGCTCGACGGCTGCATCGCTAACATTCGTTTTGCGAACATCCAGCACTTCCAGATTACGTAAAGATGCGAGCTTGTTTAACCCCTCGTCGGTAATCTTCGTGCCCGTGAGATACAAGACTTCTAGTTTGGTTTTGCGAGTAATTTGAGCAACTGCATCATCTGAAATCGGTGTGTTCGAAAAATCCAGTTCGATCAGATCCGGAAAATTACTAAGTATCCCAGCCGAGCTGTTTGATATCTTAGTACCCTCAAATGAGAGTTTACGAATATTGCTCAATGAAGAGAGGTGCTGTACACCATCATCCGTCACATTTGAATAGGTCAGATCCAGCCAGTTGAGATCCTTGTATTTCCCGATGATCTTCAGGCTATCGTCCGTAACCGGTGATTGGGCGAGTACCAGATTCCTAATGGGTGTACCTGAATCGAGGTTAGACACATCCTGATCAGAAACAACCAGAAACGGCACGTAATTTTCTTCAATCCAATCCCAAGGAGCCACGGTTGTTGCTAGATCCTGAGCTGTGTCTTTTCCATGGTATATACCGCTGATCACCTCAATGAGATTTGACCTTAACTCACTTGCCTTCGCGCTTTCGCTGTTCATCAGCGAGTGCACAAGACCGGCCGCTTCATAGTAAATCTCACCCTGACTTTGATGCCCCTGTATTTCAGACATTCCCAACGCCATTAAGTCTTTAGCTGGCATGTGGAATTGTCCGTTGAGTCGATAGTAGCGAGCAAATTGAAGGCGGTTCGATTCCCAGCCACCGAGAGTGATATGTCCGGAGACCTCTCGCAATGATTCCATGTACATGGCGATGCCTTCGACAAGCATCGTGTTTTGATTGCGGCCTATATTTAGCACGCCGGGGCCACGTTCCTGAAAGAACTGGTGGGTCACTTCGTGTAACCAGGTATCATGTGTATCAAGGTCATCGATAAAGAAGTACGACGTTTGAGATTTATCATCGTATAAACCAAGTGATGCGGTGGCGTTACTGCCCTTGCTATCCAGAAAAGAGGCATATTGACTTCTTGTGTCAAACACAATGATCCGATGCTTACGAGTTGCATTCCGATGTTTTGCCAATGAAACATCTTCGCCCTCTAAACGCTTGGCTAACGCCGTTGGATCGGCCCAATATGAATAGAATACTTGTTTCCATGCTGCTTCAAGTGCTACCAGTTCCGCATGAATATGTTCGGCCGCCTCACGGCTTTTATTGGTATCAATCACAAAATATCGGGACTCAAGCCGCCAGTAGGTGCGTGCTGGCCATGTGGTGCGGGAGTGAATTACGCCTGGCTTTGTAACCTTTACATTGGACTGGGTATCCAACTCCAACGCCGTCAACGCTTGCAAATGATTTGGATTCTCCCGCAGCGTTTGATAGAGCAACTTATAGGCTCTACCAGGGTCTTCACTGCAGATGGCAACAGCGTTGTTGAAGAGGCGTTCAGCGTATTGGCTACGTATCTCCAAAAATCGCTCGTGCCAGAACTTCACCAGTTGAGGCGCATTTTCCGACAGGGTAGTTGATTTTGATATGGGGATATAAAGATCAATCTGGTCTGCGCGTTGCGTTGCTGCCCAATTGCGAGTGATCTCCGCCTGGTCATCCAAATCGAGTTCAGTACACTTGGATGCTAGGTCCACTAAGTCCCGATGATATTGCTGATCAGCAGATTCATCCGCAGGTGCCAGCAGCGAAGCAAGAATGAGCAGAAGTTGCATGGGTTTACGGATAGGGTTTGGCGGTAGTAATCCAAAGGAAGCCGCGACCGGAGTCATCTTCCAAAATAGCACAACGCAGGCCACCCATGGCCAAAGCGGTATCGAGTATTCTCTTGTAGTACGATCGACCGGGTGGGACGGTGACTTTCTTGTTCAGATCCACACCCGTCGCAAGCATTGCCCGCTCATCCACAAGCACGGGTGTCTTGAGCCTGGGGCTGATTGCGTTAATGACTTTATGTAATTCGGTGTCTTTGATTTCTACGGTCAGATTTTTAAATAAATCGGGTGCAAGATCTGCAGGCCTCGCCTTGGATGGCCAGCCGACTGGCCAAAAATCTTCGGTCTCGCTGAGTGACGCCAGCCTTAGCAGGGTCGGTTTGCCGGGAGGTTTCTCGGGGACGAGTGCGACCCCGTGAGTTCTTAGAACTGCGGCAAAGACTGTGCCAGCGGAAAGGCCTTTCATCTCGTGTTGGAACTTCTCACCAGACTTGGCCACAAAGGAAACAGAGCCATCAATTGCGAATTCCATCTTTACGAGGTCAGCAAGGTCAAAAAGGATTTGACCGACTGGACGTCCACGAGTGGCAAACACGATGGGCTGTGATAGCTTTTTATGAACATCGACAATTTGCTCTCGGGTCAAATCGAATAACCCAATTTCTTCGGTGAGCGACTTAACGCCATCTCCCTTGAGTCGTTCGAGGTATTTTTTCAGGCCATCCACGTCGCCCAATCGGAACTTTGCAGCGTGTAGTACAACTTCACGCTCTGTAATGAATCCGATTACCGTGTAGATGGGAGATGTCTTTGAACCGGTTTGCCGAACCTCAGGCTTCTCACCGGGTTTCTTGCTACGGACACGTACGTTGTAATTGCCTACCTTCTCCACAAACTCCACCCACTTCGGTGCATAACGCAATCCCTGGTTTCCATCGATCAGTAATTCCAATCGCACGATGGGCGCAGCATTGACGGTTGTACTCGATAACGAGACGATTAGCGCGATTAATAACAGTGACTTGTGGTTTGGCATAAACGGTGGGATCCGTATTCGACTTTTCGGTATCAGTAACTCTCCACTTTCGAATGGGCGAGGAATTGTAATGTGAAATGCCCGATCACATCAATGGTCAAGTTGGGGTGATACCTAGTTGCATCGAACAGTGAGTGCCTACAAAATGAACGAGACACACGGGTAACTGTATTATTTAGGTTCCCGTCGTTAAAGCAAAGTTTTCTTGGGTATTGAGATTTGTATTCGCGTCCCGAGCAAGCCAAAAACGCGAACACTTAAGGAGTATTTTCATGGCGCGACCTGTAACGCTATTCACTGGACAATGGGCTGACTTACCTTCAGAGGTTATGTGCCAGAAAACGGCCGAGTTTGGATATGACGGTATCGAACTGGCATGTTGGGGTGACCACTTTGAAGTACAACGCGCACTAAACGAAGAGAATTACTGTGCGGAAAAACATGAGCAACTGGAACGACACAATCTACAGTGTCTAGCTATCAGTGCTCACTTGGTTGGGCAGGCAGTTCTCGATAACATCGACGAGAGACATGAGGCAATTCTGCCAGATTATATTTGGGGAGATGGAGATCCAGCAGCGGTAAACGAGCGTGCCATCCAGGAGATGAAAGACACCGCGCGTGCTGCCCAGAAGTTTGGTGTTGATGTTGTGAACGGCTTCACAGGCTCAAGCATCTGGCACCTGATCTATTCCTTTCCGCCGAATCCACCGCACATGATTGATGCAGGATTCGATCTGCTAGCAGAGCGTTGGAATCCGATTCTTGATGTATTCGGAGAATGTGGAATCAAGTTTGCACTTGAAGTTCACCCAACAGAGATTGCATTTGATATTTATACTGCTCAACGAGCACTTGAAGCGTTGGACAATCGCGAAGAATTTGGATTCAACTTTGATCCGAGCCACCTGATTTGGCAGGGTATCGATCCGGTGGAATTCATCCGGGCATTCCCAGATCGCATCTATCACGTTCATGTCAAGGATGCCATCACGACGCTCAATGGCAGAACGGGCATTAACTGCAGTCACTTGAATTTCGGTGATCACCGACGTGGTTGGGATTTTCGTAGCCCTGGTCGCGGCGGAGTGAATTTCGAAGAGATCATTCGAGCTTTGAATGACATCGGTTACGATGGCCCGCTTTCCATCGAATGGGAAGATTCCGGAATGGATCGTGAATTTGGTGCAACAGAAGCTTGCCGATTCACGAAGCAACTGGATTTTGATCCAAGTAATCGCGCATTTGATTCCGCGTTTGAAGAAGCAAACGAGTAATCAAGCAGGATTGAGTTCAACTCAAAAACAATAACGGGTGGTGACTGGTTGTGGCTGGTTATCACCCGTTGTTTTTGCTCATCTCGTCAAGCTGATCGACCAGAGTTTCAAATCTTGCAAGGGCCGTGTTAACAGCATCAGGAGATTCCATATCAACTCCGGCGCCACGTAACAGGTCCAGCGAATCTTTACTGCAACCACCTTTGAGGAAGCCTAGGTAGTCAGTAAGTTCCTGTTCGCCACCGTTAAGGACTCGATCGCTTAAGGCGATTGCAGCTGATAACCCGGTAGCGTACTTGTAAACATAGAAAGCACGATAGAAGTGTGGAATGCGGAAGCACTCCAGTTCAAGCTGATCATCGATGCTGAAGTTATCACCGAAGTATGCCTGTAGCAGTTCTTTATAGACTGCTTTGAAACTGTCAGTGGTTAGCGGCTCTCCACTTTCGATCATCTCGTGGGTGATCTTCTCGAACTCAGCGAACATAGTTTGGCGAATGATCGTTCCGCGAATGCTATCGATTTCTTTGTTGATCAAGTACATCCGTTCACGATCGTCCGTTGCATTTTGCATCAGATGATGACCGAGCAACTGCTCATTAAATGTGGACGCAACTTCTGCAACAAAAATCGTGTAGTTGTAGTATTCGTACGGCTGGTTGGATGATGAGTAATACGAGTGCATCGAGTGGCCGGCTTCATGTGTCAAAGTGAACACATCATCCAATACTTTCGGCTTGTAGTTCATCAAGATGTACGGGTCGCCATCGAATGAACCAGCACTAAAGGCGCCACTGCGTTTTCCCTGATTGGGATAACGATCGCACCATCGCCCACGTAGTCCAGTGTCCAGAGCACTTAAGTACTCTTCACCGAGTGGCTGGAGCGACTCCATGATGACGTCGACGGCATGATCCCATGGATAATCACATTCGATTTCGGAAATGATGGGTACGTACGTGTCATAGTGATGGATTTCATCAATCCCCATCATCCTTCGACGGACATCCAGATAACGGTATACAGAAGGAAGATGATTTCGGACAGACTGGATCAGGTTGTCATATACGGTGCTTGGCATATTGTCAGGGAAAAGTGCCGCTGACAACGCGCTATCGTAGTTTCGCACCTTGGCGTAGTAGACGTCTTTTTGAATGGATCCGCCGAGTGTGGCGGCTAGCGTGTTCTCGTGTGATTGATAATTGTCGTAATACTGATGAAAGGCTGCCTTGCGAACCTCTCTGGACGGAGATTGTAGAAATTGTCCGAAGGTTGCATTACTAAGCTCAACCTGTTCGCCATTTTCGTTTTCCACAGCGCCGAACTTCATGTCGACATTATGGAGTTGTTCGAAAGTCTTTCTCGCTGCTGAAGCCATCTCTGATTGCATCGCCAGGATTTGTTCTCCCTCCTGACTTAGCGTGTGAGGCCGATACTTGAGCATCCGTTCCAGTTGTAGTTGGAATAAACTCAATTCCTCGTCCTGAAGCATGGCATTCATCTTGTCTGCATCGATCGACATGATTTCAGGTCGAATAAAGCTGCTGGCCTGAGCTAGTTTTGATGCGATGCTTTGAAATCTTGCATACATGGCCTGGCTGCCACTGTCGCCGACATCTTCGCTGGTACGAAGCATAGCGTAATATGCCAAGCGTTCTGCTAGCCGGTCCAGTTCGCTGTCCAGCCTCAGGCAGGCTGCCAACGATGATGCACTCTCGGCGAGTTTACCATCGAATTCCTCGATTTCTCCCAGCCGGGCTTCCAGTTCATTAAAGGCTGCTTCCCACTGTTCATTGGATTCAAACAGGCTCGAAAGATCCCATGTGTCACTAACAGCGACTTCACTACGATCGGCGAGGGTTTTTACCTGGGAACTGGCATCTGTATCTGCAGCAGTCATGTTAGTCCTTTGAAGTGAGGAAGCATTTTGAGTTGAGACGGTGATCAAGAAGGGCAATACGGTGGCATTACCATTGAATGATTGCTGTGCCCCATGTGAGTCCAGCGCCGAACCCACTTAATAGTATCTTATCGCCCGGTTTAATGCGGTCATTGCGGTTAGCTTCATCCAATGCGAGCGGGATGCTCGCTGCGGATGTGTTTCCATATTCATGGAGGTTTACGATCACTTTGTCGGTGGGTAGTCCGAGGTTCTCTCGGGCCGCATCAAGTATTCTGATGTTTGCTTGATGAAACACCGCAAGATCTAAATCATCAATTGAGAGGTTGGTGTGCTTGAGCACCTGGTTGACGCTGCTCGCCAGCATCCTGACTGCCCATTTGAAGACCGCTCGCCCATCCATTTCCAAAAAGTGTCGGTTATCGCTAATCGTCTCTGAGTTGAGGGGGCTAAGTGTGCCACCGGATGGTACATGTAAGAGGCACCCGCCTTCACCATCAGCACCAAGCGTGTAACCCAGTAAGCCTTGATCGTCATTACCTGGTCCGACAAGTACTGCACCAGCGCCATCACCGAAGAGTGGAAACGTTTTCTTGTCGTCGGGGTTAACGGTATGCGTCATCAGGTCAGCACCAACAACTAGGATGCGTTCATAGGTGCCGGTTTTTATGAACTGTGCAGCGGTTACCAGTGCGTACATGAATCCAGCACACGCCGCACCGATATCCATGGCCGGTGCATTGGACCCAAGTTTGTGTTGCAGCAAGCAGGCAGTGGAGGGTGTTTGTTGGTCCGGTGTGATCGTGGCGACAAGTATGAGGTCGATTTCCGATGGATCGGTATTAGCTTGTTCCAGGCAATTTCGAGCAGCTTGTAAGGCTACGTCGCTGGTCGCTTCCCCAGGCGCACTTTGATGTCGACATTCGATTCCAGTGCGTTGGATGATCCACTCAGCATCATATCCGTGCTTGGCAAGATCTTCGTTGAGTATACGCTGCTCAGGCGCATATGACCCTGTCGCTAGAATGTTGATACCCGTGAGGGTATCAACTTGACGACTGGTTGTGACTGAGTCAACGAGAGCCAATTCAATAATCCTTAGTCAACAGGTTCAAGGCGTGATGCAACATTGATCCATGCCCCGTTTTCATTGGATTCCAATACTGAATCGGCAATGATTTGAGAATTAAGGCCATGATCAAAACTCGGTACGGCCTGCCGGCCTTCCACAATCGCTGATACGAATTCCCAAACTAAGTCATAACGGAAGACGGTCGCAGGGTCTCCTTCACCCACAACCCGTGGGCTGTCCGCGGGTTTGAGGAATTCCTCGGGAACTTCTACCGGTGCAAGATCACTGCCGGTACGACCGAGCCAAATCCGGTTTGGTTCTCGCAGTTGATATACAGCAGATGCTTCGGATCCGTTGATTTCTGCCCATTCATGACCAAATCCGTCCTTATGATATCCCTTGGCCAGCGTTGTGCCTTCCCAGACACCGACGCTACCGTTGTCAAAAACGCCAATGAGTGCGGACCAATCATCAACATCAGATGGTTCACAGTCCTGGCCATCGACGGTCTTGTCTCTGGGAGTAAACTGTGCAACGGCGCCGCAGAGCTTATTGATTGGACCCATGAGATCCATGGCGAAGTCAATGCGGTGTATCGTCATGTCAAATAAATCACCTGCGCCGGCAGTCTTCTTGTATTGTCGCCATGCCCAGCTGGTTTCCGGCCAGTCAAGGAAACGCTGACTGCGAAAGTGTCGTAGCTCACCCAACTCACCGGATTTAGCAAGATGTCGCATGTACCGCATCGAAGGTGCGAATCGATAGGTAAAGGCTGTCATATGTACTACGCCAGCATCCCGAGCTGCATCACGCATCCGACGTACTTCTTCCGAGTTTAGCCCAAGTGGTTTTTCACACATGATGTGTTTGCCGTTATTGGCTGCGGCAACTGACATGTCATGGTGTGTGAAGTTGGGCGTCGCAATGATTACGGCGTCGATGTCAGGATCGTTGCAGATTTGGTTGTAATCTGTCGTTACGTAGTCTATTCCCCAATCACTTCGACGTTGTTCTAACAGTGCTTCACTCTGGTCACAGACCGCTACCAGCTCGCAGCGAGGATCTATATTTATGCCAGGAACGTGGTGATAGTCACTTACAGCGCCTGCGCCGATGATTGCAATGCGGATGGGTGGGGTGTTTGACGGCATTTAGGAGTATTCCTATCGGTGGATATGGATCTATGTGCATTTTCGCCGCTGAAACAGGTGTGCCAATGGCGCAAAACGTAACATTGGTGGTCAATTTCGCACTTTATAGGATTTCAATAGAGGCTCAAAGGGGGTGTAAACAACGCGACTAAAGGAAAACACGGCACTAATCTTTGCAAACCCCCTAAAATAGGGTGTTTGAGGTGCAAATGCGCGACTACATTGGAATGTTTAACCAGTGTCTTAGAACACTGCCTGTAGGGCGTGGGAAATCCACCTCTTGGGTGTAAGAAAAACCAAAAAATGGATTTACAGAGATAGAGTTGTTTGCAAATTGAGATGTTCAATTGCTCTCAGTTTTATCGAATTAAGTAATACCGACTAGGAAGGATTGGTTCTTATACTTCATGTGTATTCTGGCTATTCAATACCAGTTAGTAGAAGGCTCCCCGATACTTGTAGCAGCAAATCGTGAGGAGTTTTATGACCGGCCAAGCACAACGCCGTCGATTCAGTCTGGAAAACCTCGAATTCTCTGTGGTGGAGACCAACAGAGTGGTGGAACCTGGCTTGGTATAAATCAGAACGGTTTATTCGTAGCGGCCTCAAATCGTCGAAAGATGTTACCACCGATCGTACCGCGAAGCCGTGGTGTATTGTGTCGCGAGTTACTACGTAGTGATAGTGCTCAGCAAGCGGTGCACTTGGCGATGGACGAGCTAAGTTCAAATCGTTACGAAGGTGTTAACTATATCATCGCTGACAGGGAGTCCGGTTGGTGCGTACATGGTGGAGACGATCCCAATGTAGTACCACTTCAGGAAGGCCTAAACATCATCGCAAATCAGGACTTAAATGATCCCCGCGACGAGCGAGTGCAGTTAGCCCATCGACTTTTGACACTTCAGACTTTGGATTCTCCCGTCAAGTTTCTTGCTGTTGCCAGTAAGGTATTTGCTCGAAGCCCATCTGCTCCGGGTCGCCCGAGCATGGTTATTCATGGTCAGGATCGTGGAACAGTTAGTTCGACGCTTCTGGCACTTGGCATGAAGCCACGCGATGCGATCTATCAATTTGCTGATGGCACTCCGGACGAGAACAAGTTTGAAGACTACTCGCCGATGCTTCGCGACATCCTCAGTCGCGGTTTACGAGAAGCACGAGCCAAGGCCGGTGCATAGGGGCGCTTGCAGCCGTTATAATGCCGCGACGACCTGTTGATAAAACAGGTTGCAGTAAGGCAATATGCAGGAGTGACCGATGTATTCAAAAGATGCGCTAATAGAAATCGTGCGCGAGCGCGCGCTTGAGTTTGGAGAGTTCACTCTCGCTTCAGGCAAGCAGGCGAGCTATTACCTTGATTGCCGCAAGGTGACATTGGATTCACGCGGTGCTCAGCTAATAGCACGGGGCATTCTGGAAATCCTCGGGGACACGCTTCCGGATGCTGTCGGCGGGATGGCCATTGGTGCCGATCCAATTTCAGCAGCGGTGATTACCGAGGCGGCGTCTCAGGAAAAACAGCTGCGTGCCTTCATCGTGCGCAAAGAGGCTAAGGAACACGGCAAGGGTAACCAGGTAGAAGGACCAGTGGCAGCAGGTGATCAGGTTGTTATCGTCGAGGATGTGGTAACGACCGGTGGCAGCTCTCTTAAGGCGATCGAGCATGTTGAAGCAGCTGGCTTAACCGTTCTCGGCGTCATCGCGATCATCGACCGCATGGAAGGCGGCCGTGAGAACTTCGAGTCAGCCGGCTATCAATTACAGACGCTGCTTACCATCGAAGATTTTGGGATTACTCCACCGGCTAGCGAATAATCACTTTACTGCCAGTACTGAGAATTCCAAACATATCAGCGGCATCTCTTTTGCCCAACTGAATGCAACCAACGGGCAGTTGCGCTGTTACCGCCACTTCAGGTTGACCGTGGATGCAAAGGTTACCGCCCAGATCCAGCCAAAAAGCACCGTACGGATTGGCTTCATGCCCACCCGGTACCACTTGACCGGTTGTGGTAATAAATGATCTATCAAGTTGTTTAGCCTGAACTTGAAAAGTACCGGCTCGCGGGGCAGGGGATGTGCCGACTTTAATCGTGAAGCGTCCTGCATACATATCATCCAGAAAGAGTGTCAGCTCATTTGTAGTAAGTGAGACTTCTGCTCGAAACGGACCCTGCATCACCTTGATCTCGTCACCAGAGGCCGGTTGAACTTCGGGTCTAAACCCATTGATATTCCTCAGTAACGTTGCCGGCACATTAAATTGATGTGCAATGGACTCGACCGTCTCACCATCCTTTACAAGATGGGCTGGCTGCAAGTGATGATTGCGGCTGTAAATAACTTCAGCTGCGAGATAGTCCAGTGTGGATAATAGTTGTTGATGATGGGATTCACTAACGCTCGAATTATTTTGGTAAGCCGACAGCTTCTTAAGGGCTGCCTTTAGCTCACCGTTGTTGACCTGTTCGCGTGCTGACATCCATGCGTCGAAGAATTCATTCGAATCAGCCACGACGGGGGTTTCCAGCTCAGTCGTGTTATTCGCCGGGGTAACGGAGGTTTCATCAAACACAGGTGTTCCGAGAGTAGCCGTATCCTTGCTGACCTGAAATGTATCATCAGCATTTGTTGTGTCAGCATTGAAATTGGAGGAATTGCTGGATACCTGGAATGTACTGTCATTTGTGGATGTGCCAGAATCTGAGACCGTTGAGCCACCATCATTGGAGCTTACGTTAAAACTTCCATCATCTGTGGTTGTCACGGCATCGCTGGTGTCGACAGACGACTCAGCTTCTGCAGCACTTCCAAAATCAGAAATAGAACCGCTTACGGCTCCGTCATCATTCAGTGTGAAGGCTGTGTCGTCAGAGTTTTCAGCGGTCTCGGTAGTGTTGAGGTCTTCCGCGGGCGATACAAATGAGCCTTCATCTTCTGCCGAGCCGATATGAATCGTTTCACCATCGGGTGCATCTAAACTGGAACCGGAGTCTTCATTAATATTTGCGAGCAAATCTTCCGGAGAGACTTCACTACCAAATCCGATGTCTGGCTCCGGCAAGCCGGCGTCCATGACGGACTGCACTTCAGCAGGTGGTGCTGGCACGGGTTTGTACAACACGACATATGCACCATATAAAATGGTTGTCATAAATGCGAAGACAAAGATAGTCTTGATCCGTTGCATCGTTCGTCCTCCTTGACGAATCCCACGCGTGGTAGATTGAGTAAGTTGTTGTTGAAAAGGTATTTCACGTGTTCGACGAATCACAATACGACGATGAATTCGACGATGGATTTGAGGAAGGCTGGGATGACGGTGGTGAGGCCATTCCGTGTCCACATTGCGGTGAAGAGGTCTATGAATACGCCGACCAATGTCCTCATTGTCGGATGTATATCATCGCGGATACCAATATGTGGGAAGGAAAACCCATTTGGTGGATAATCCTTGGTGTGATTGGCATCATCGCGGTGACGTTCACACTTACGATGGGTACATAAAATGCCCAACAAATCCGGTGGAATGATAGGTTTTACAGCCATTCGCGACTAGAGCAATCCTAGCTTTTCTTGCAGTTTTTTCGCTGGATGAGTTTCGTTGGTGAGAGCTGCAAGCTCTAGGAGTCTTCTGCCGGAGTTTTGGCCTGCGCGAGTATCTCTCGGATTTTTTCGAGACGCTGTTTCAATTTTGCTTCAAATCCTCGGTCGGTTGGTTGATAGTACTGTACATCGACCCCTAGGTAATCCATTGCAGCAATCCCATCTTCATGATTGTGTGCGTACTTGTAACCTTCACCATGTCCAAGTTCCTTGGCACCGCTATAGTGCTTGTCACGAAGTGCGACCGGAACAGGCAGAATTCGACCGTTTTTGATATCCCCCCGGGCGGTTCCAATGGCTGTGGTAGCAGCATTACTTTTGGGTGCACATGCCAAATACGCCACGGTTTGAGACAGCGTAAGTTGGCATTCTGGTAGTCCGACCATTTCACACGCCTGCATACATGAAACGGCAATTACAAGTGCCTGTGGATCGGCATTGCCGATATCTTCACTTGCAAGAATTACTAGGCGGCGGCAGATAAACCGAATGTCGTCACCGGCTTCAAGCATCTTCGCTAGCCAGTAAATAGAGGCATCAGGATCACTTCCACGGATGCTCTTAATCAGTGCGCTGACGGTATCGTAATGATCATCCCCAGTCGGATCATAGTGGGTTGCCTTGCGCTGGACAGATTCCATCGCTAGTTCGCGGGTAAACGTCAACGGGAAGGAATCACTCGCTAAAACACCGATTTCCAGAATAGATAACGCGCGGCGCGCATCTCCATCACAGACCTTGGCGATGTATTCCGCTGCAGTTGCTTCAAGGGTAACGTCAAATCTACCTAAACCACGGTACTTGTCCTCCAAAGCCCGATTCAGCAACTGTTGTACATCCTGAGTACCTAGAGGCTCAAACTGAAAGATATGGCTCCGGCTCACCAACGCACTATTTACCGCAAAAAACGGGTTGCTCGTTGTGGCACCGACCAGAGTGACAATCCCTTCCTCGACATCCGGCAGCAGCGCATCCTGTTGTGCTTTGTTGAACCGATGAATTTCATCGATAAACAACAGTGTCTTCTCTCCCCCGGCTGCAAGATCGTGGCGGGCGTATTCAAGCACTTCCCGCAAGTCCTTTACGCCACTGGTAACAGCGCTAAGTTGCACAAAGCGATGGGAGCTTTCGGTAGCTAACAGCCGTGCAAGCGTTGTTTTGCCACAACCAGGTGGTCCAAAGAAGATAACACTTCCCAGCCGATCGGCTTTGAGTAATTTACGTAACAGTTTTCCTTCGCCGAGAAAGTGCTGTTGCCCGACAAACTCTTCAAGTGTTGTTGGACGCATGCGGGCGGCGAGCGGCTTTGCTTGTTCCAAATTATTCTGTTCTGACGCATCAAATAGTGAGGACATGTCAGGCTCTGATAAAAGAAATACAAAAAATTCGGATTTAGATGTACGAATTCTACCGTGAATACGCACTACATAGGTATGCAACTGACTTTATTTGTCATAGCACTGTCTACACGATGCTGACCCCGATGTTTTTCTCCCTTTCATAAAGCGGAAAATCTACATGCGTTTAACACTGAGAACACTTCTGGCTTATCTCGATGGACTACTGGAATCCCAGCAATCGGATGAGCTAGCAGCAAAAATCAACGACAGTGAATTTGCAACGGACTTGGTTTATCGAACGCTAACGGCATCGCGCAATCCAGCGGTTATATCACCTAAGCTGGACGGCCGCGGGGTCGGTGCAGACCCGAATAGCGTCGCCCAGTATCTGGACAACACACTGGAAGAATCCCGGATCCACGAATTTGAGCGAATCTGTCTGGACTCGGATATGTATTTGGCGGAAGTAAAAGGTTGCCACAGTGTGCTGACGGTCGTTTTGGAAAAAATGGTAGACGTCAATCCAGAATTGCGGAACAGGATTATTGGATTACCGGANCAGATGGCATCAGGTGATTCAGCAACGCGGTCAGTTTCGACTGTGAACCAACCAGACGCAGTTGAACCAGAAGGATTGCAACCCAAAAGTGATGAAGAAGCATCAGTCAACGTATTGATGGAAGATCCAAAAACTGCGGAGGACATCCAGAGGCGGGATCAACTAGTGCGCCCAAAATTGGATAAGGCAACCAGTTACATGGAGAGTGTTGAAACTTCCATCACATGGAAGTTACTCAAATCGTTTTCTCTGGTTGTGATTATCGCGATGTGTGTTATTCGATTTAATGGCCCAATTGATCATGAAAATGCACTGATCGGCAGTTTATTCAAGAAATCGGTTGATGATGCGACTGTTGTTGCCATGAATGACGATCAAGGTCAGGAGCACTCTGATACGCGTCAGGTTGGAGAGGTAACCGTAAAGCTTGACGAAAACGGTCAAGCAGTTGCTGTTATCACGAGCAGTGATGAAGTGGCATCGGTGGATGAATTACAACAGCTACGCGAACAAATTGCTGAGAACAAGGTTGTTGAAGCCGAATCGCCTCAGGATGAAGAAGAACTAAAAGTACCGGATAACCTCGGTGAACCTCAGTTGGCAGGCGAAGGAGATCCGATTGGATTAGCTGTTGAAGGAGCTGAGCCAGCTGAAGAGCCGCTGCCGGAGCGAGTGCAGGTTGGAGAATTCCTAGCAGATGAACAAATCACATTCTTAAAGCCACAGGACAAAAATGAATGGACACGGTTGGTTACTGCATCGCCGCTGTTTAGCGGAGACCGGATCATTTGTGTTGCAGGATTCAATACTGAATTCTTATTCAATGAAAACATCCATGTTCGTATCGTGTCCAGTGGCGAGGTGGAACTTGTGGCACCGGATTCGGAAGGCTTGCCACAATTGGTCGTGCATTCGGGCAAGGTGGTGATTTCAAATCAGGGTCAGCAACAACAGACAATCGGTTTGAGCCTGGCAGGCAGGGCCGGATTGTTGGAACTGCCTGAAACAGGAAGTGAGATGTTCATCGATACACAACGGTATTTTGAACCTGGTTTGAGGATTAATCAGAAGGACGTCGTGTCTGTTGTGAAGATGTATGGTCGAAAGAAAGGGCGATGGGTTGATGCAGTTGCAGGCTCAGAGTCACCGGCAGCACCAGCAAGTGGCTATGGGTTTTACACGCTCATCGGCTCGCAGCAACCTCGGTACAAAATCGCTAATCGATTGCCGGAATGGATTGGTACTAATTGGATGCCACATGCAGACAAGCGTGTTGGTGAAACGCTCGGTGAAGTCTTTGCGATGCAAGCAGGTCCAGTAGTTGAGATTCTGCATACGCAATACAAATCCCATCGTTTACTTGAGGTAAGAGGCACGATGCCAACAGTACTTCTTCAGATTGGTGATCCAACGGCGATGGTCGCAGCACTTGGTAACAGTGAATTCCGCAGTCGTTGGGAAGGCTATGTGCAATCACTTAGTGAAGTGGTGCTGACGGGTAAAGAGGAGACGAGTGACTTAGTTCGGGTTCTAAAGTCGCAATATGGTGATGATGCTGAGCTGATTATTCGGATGTTACGAGGGTATACAGCGATTCAATTGGAAGGCGAAGATGCCATTGATCTGGTTGAGAATCTGGAGCACTCGCAAATGGCAGTGCGTGCAGTAGCGATATATTCGCTAAAACGCATTACAGGTAAGACGCAACTCTATTTTGCAGAAGTGGATCCGGCCCGGCAGTCTTTGAAGATTCGCGCATGGCGTGATTCACTTAAAGCGGGTGAAATCAAGTACAAGCAATTACCTAGCCCCGAGGAGTTGCTTAACTAGCGTGAGGATGATTACTGCCGGAGTTGGGATTACAGCATTTTCCGGGAGAAGCTTGAGAGCCTAACTGTCCATCGCTTTAACCCTTTGCCAAATGCAGTATGCGGGGGTAAACTGAGACTGATAAACCAACAGTAAAGGTGAGCTGGTTAAAGCCGGCCGACGTTGCTGCTAGTTTGACCAAACACCCTGGAATACAAAGCATTCCAAGTGTCGCGATCGGTCTTATCTAATCCGGACGCGGTACCAACTAACTCCTGCTTGTGTCCTAATCGGATCCCAACTAAAAGGAGGCTGCATATGCTTATAGGTATCTCTGCCAGGCATGGTCATCTCAGTGCCAAAACGCAACGGAGGATTCAGGAGAAAATCAGTAAACTACTTAAGTTTCACAATCGTTTAACCTCACTAGAAGTAACCGTAGATCTTGAAGACGCTAATCGGCCTGAAGTAGAAATCAGGGCAACGATTGAAAAAGCGGGTGATCTGGTTGCTACAAACAGTGCACCGGAAGTGGTTTCAGCTGTTGAGGGGGCCGAACGCAAAATGAAACAACAGATTATTAAGTTCAAGGACAAGCAAATACAACATCGTTCAAATCCAGCCAAGTATGGTGCCGTACCGGAATCATTCGCCGCGGAGATGAACTGACGGAAGTACCCGTCGTTTGAAACAAGAGAAAGCTCCTTTCCTTTCGGCCAGTTTGCCCGCGTTGTTACTTTCAAAGAACAAGCGGGAGTAAAAAATGGCAAGCTGGCCGTCGGGCGGGAGGTAAGTGGAAATCAGGATTGGGCACGAAAGCCCGGCTTTCGAACGGATTTTGATGATGATCCGATTTCACCAAACACATACCAGTAACGATTTCAAACAGATAGGCCAATGGGTTGCATCATTCTGTAACCTACTTCGGGCTAGCGGTGCTTTCGTCATTGACGAAAGGAAACAGGTCTATGAAATTACTGGACTTCATGTGCATCGACGCCATTCAAGTCGATCTGCAATCAAGTGAAAAAGAAGACGTCATCAAAGAGCTAGTACAATCCTTAGTAACCGCAGGCGAAATCAGCGTCGATGATCAGGAAGGAATCCTGCAAGCGATTATCAAGAGAGAGGAACTCGGGAGTACCGGTATCGGGCGCGGCGTTGCGGTCCCACATACAAAACATCCAAGTGTAGAGAAGCTAACCGGAACAGTTGGCATCAGTGTTGATGGTGTCGACTTTAAGAGTCTGGATGGAGCGAAAGTGAATCTGTTCTTTTTGCTCATTTCTCCCCCGGATCGACCAGGGGAACACCTGAGAGCGCTGGAAAATATCTCCCGCCAACTGAGAGATGAGACGTTCTGTCGATTCCTCAAGCAGAGCAGAACGGTAGAAGATATTCGACAATTGCTGGAAGAGGCCGACAACAACCAGTTTGTCGCCCAGTAACCGGCGCCGATTCCTGCCCATGCTATCGCGAGAAAGGCATTAGTAATGGCAGGGCCGACCGTCATGATCATCGGTTTGGATGTCGCGCAATGTGCAAGTAAGACATCGCTACTGACCACGGCACAGGTTGGCGAAGTAATCGTAAAACGAAATAAAAAAATGAATATAGACATGTCGCAGTTAACCCAACAATCAAAGACGGTCGTCATAAAGAACCCCCAGGGGTTACATGCGCGACCAGCAAGTTTGTTTGTTAACTTGGCTCAGCAATTCCATGCAACGATTGACGTTGTTAAGGAAGAGAACATTGTCGATGGGAAGAGTATCCTGTCGATTTTGACGCTGGCCGCGACCGTGGGAACCAAATTGACAATTCGTGCTGAGGGCGAGGATGCACAGAGTGCCCTTGATGCATTGGTTGAACTGATAGACCAGTTTGAAGATTAACGTGGGCTCCGTGATGGAGTTGTGATCAGTTTAGGCAGATCACCGCGAGTCAAAACCAATAACGAGTTGTTATTACAACACACCTAGTGGCGATCGAAGTGACGCAGGAATACTCCAGAAATGGAATTCCAAAGTAAACTTTCGATCCCGCATCGCGATCGAAAACAGATTTGCAGATTTTCCAATGGCCAGACCATCGGGAAATCAAACAGCAAATCAACGGTTGCGACGCCGAGGTTTAAATGCAATCACTACAAGGAATCGCAGTTTCACATGGCGTAGCCATCGGTGAGGCAGTGGTTATTGATAACGAGGGATTCCGAATCCCCAAGCGCACCGTCATGGACGATGCCTTGGACGGTGAACTTGCGCGTTTAGACCATGCAATCGGTGCGGTCGCGAAGGAAATCGAAAAGAACCGCGATCGTGTTTCTGAAGAACTTGGTGAGCATTATGGGGCTATTTTTACAGCCCATCTAGAGATGCTCCACGATAAGACGTTGCACAACGAAGTCGAAGCGCTCATTCGCGATCAACATCATTCGGCCGAATATGCTGTGAGTAAGACCCTACGGCGATACGCCAAGGTGTTTAGAAACCTAGATGATCAATACATGTCAGAAAGAGCTCATGATATTTTTGATCTCGAGCGCAGTTTATTAGCCAAATTATTGGGTCGTCGACGTGAGATCCTGTCAAAACTGACGACTCCAGCAATTGTCCTAGCTCACAATTTAACTCCAAGTGAGACGGCAAAACTCGACCCGCGGTTTGTGCTTGCATTTGCAACCGAAGCTGGCGGGCCGGGTAGTCATACAGCAATTGTTGCCAAGGGTTTGGAAATTCCCGCGGTCGTTGGCACCGGACTATTTCTCACAGAAGTATCTGGCGGCGATATCGTCATCGTTGATGGCGACCATGGTCGGATTATTATCCAACCGGATGAAGAGACGCTGCAACAGTACCAGGACGAGTTGGAGCATCACCGCTCCCTTGCCGTGCGTCTCGCAACATTAAGAGATCTTCCGGCTGAGACACAGGATGGCGAACCCATTCAGATTGGAGCCAATATCGAATTCCCGCACGAGATTCAGGCATGCCTGGATCGTGGTGCAAACGGCATCGGTTTATATCGCACCGAATTTTTATACCTCGGAGCGGATGAAGAACCTACAGAAGATGATCACTTTGAAGCTTATTCACATGTGGTTAATTCGATGTCAAAACGGCAGGTGACGATTCGAACTCTGGACCTCGGTGCAGANAAGATGGGTCAGTTGCCACGTGGAGAAGAAGAGCACAATCCGTTTCTGGGAGTCAGAAGTATTCGACTTTCACTCAGAAACCTCGACCTGTTCCGCAAACAGCTTCGTGCTGTTCTGCGCGCCAGTGTGCTGGGCGAAGTACGGGTCATGTTCCCAATGATTACGACGCTGCAGGAACTGCGGCAGGCGAAGATGATCCTCAACGATACGATGGAGGATCTAAGGGAAGATGGATTCGAATACGACGAGCAAATCAAAGTAGGCATGATGGTGGAAGTTCCATCAGCTGTCATGATGCTCGATAAACTTTTGAAAGAAGTCGACTTCATCAGTATTGGTACCAATGACTTGATCCAGTACTGCCTGGCGGTCGACCGCAGTAACAAAGACGTAGCAAACCTGTATCGCGCTAGCGATCCAGCGGTTTTGCGTCTAATTAACACAACCCTTAGGGCTGCACGTGACGCGGATGTTCCAGTAAACGTCTGCGGCGAGATGAGTGCTACACCGAAATACATCCCACTACTGCTGGGAATGGGGCTACGCAGTGTTAGCGTTTCCCCAAGCGCCATTCCGGAGATTAAAAGTGTCTGTCGGAGTGTGACGATTGAGCAGTGTGAGGATATCGCGAGCCGCGCGCTCCAGTTGGACAGCGCCCGCGAAGTAGACACCTTCTTGCAGGAAGAAATCCGAAACATCAGCCCGGAACTCGTGGTGTAACAAATGGTTTTTAATCTATTCAAACGCAAAAAACAAAAAGCTGAACAAGCTAAGGCCGAAGCGGAAGCTAAACAAGCAGCCGAAGCAGCTGAAAAGCGACCAGCACGTAATAAGTCACGCGATGGTGATGGAGATGGCGACGGTGAGCGTCGACCTCGACGACGTCGNGGTGGTCGTGGTCGNGGNGGTCGACGACCTCAAGGTGATCAGCAACGCAAGGANCGATCAGACAACGAACGAGATGGCTCGAATGAAAAGTCAGATTCAAATCGCTCGCAGGGACGTCGGCGCAATTCGGGAAGTCGCAGCGGCGGCGGACGTGATGACGGTCGACGCGGTGGCGGTAGACAAGGTGGTAAACAAGGTGACGGCAGACAAGGTGACGGCAGACGCGGCTCGCGATCGCGACGGTCAGGGTCGGATCGGGATGATCGACAAAAAGNCCAGGGCGGACGTCGACGTCGACCTTCTGATAGTGACCGGGATGATCGATCCGAAGCACTTGAGAACAAGCCAAAAGTAAAAACTGAAATGATCATTAACGCGACACAAAGTGAAGAAAGTCGTGTGGCGATTGTAGAAGATGGTCGTTTNGAAGATCTTTACGTAGAACGAGCTAGNCAGGAAAACCTCGTTGGAAATATCTATCGTGGTAAGATCGTAAACCTCGAGCCAAGTATCCAGGCCGTGTTTGTCGATTTCGGTGTCGGTCGAAATGGCTTCTTGCACATCAGTGATGTNGAACCACAATATTTCCGCCAAGGTGGATATNATCCGAACAAGCCGATCGAAGAACAGAATGAAGAGCTGGCGGCACGAGTAAGTAACAGCAATAACAACCGACGTCGCAAGCAGCGTTATAGTGGAGGCCGNCCGCGTGTAAAGCCGCCTATTCAGGAGTTATTCCAAAAAGGCGATGAAGTCGTTGTTCAGGTAATCAAGGAAGGTATTGGCACAAAAGGTCCAACACTTACGACTTACCTGAGTATCCCCGGACGGTACCTGGTACTGATGCCGCATCTGGANCGTATCGGCGTGTCAAGAAAGATCGAAGATGATAAAGACAGAAAGCGNCTGAAGGAAGCACTTTCAGAATTGAATCCTCCCAAGGGTCTCGGCTTTATCGTACGAACTGCCGGTCAGGGCCGCTCNAAGAAAGAGCTGTCTAGAGATATGGCATATCTAATTCGACTTTGGAAAGCGATTGCTCGCCGGATCAAGAAGTCCGGTGGACCTTCTTCGGTATACGAAGAAAACGATATGATCATTCGTACGATTCGTGATGTGTTTACCGGTGATGTCGACTCGATTTATATCGATTCAGAAGATGCTTTCCGTAGAGCGAAAGAATTCCTGAAGCTTGTCATGCCGCGGTATGCAAGCCGTTTGCAACACTATAAGGGTGACCAGCCGATATTCCANAATTACAAGCTGGATGAGGAAATCAAGAATATCTACAAGCGTCAGGTTCCACTGAAAGATGGTGGATCAATCGTGATTGATCCTACCGAAGCGCTCGTGGCGATTGACGTGAACAGNGGCAATTTCCGCCTCGATGANAACGCTGAGGAAACTGCTTATCACTTGAACCTNGCTGCTGCGAGAGAAATCGCTCGTCAGCTACGATTGCGGGATCTCGGCGGAGTGATTGTTAATGACTTTATTGACATGCGACGTGAGAAGCATCGTCGGGGTGTTGAACGTGAACTTCGTAATGCTATGAGACGAGATCGTGCACGAACGAAGATTCTGCGCACCAGTCCATTTGGGTTGATCGAAATGACACGGCAGCGAATTCGCCCCAGTCTTAAACGCAGTGTTTATGAAGATTGTCCGTCCTGTTCCGGCCGCGGACTCGTCAAAACGGACGAGAGCATGGCAATTGAAGTAACGCGTAAATTGATGCTTATCGCACCGGATAAGCGAGTAAAGAAAGTCACCGTTAGGGTTAATAACAAAGTGGCTGAATACTTAAACACTAAGAAAGACTCAGAGATTTCCGAAATAAAGGAACGTAGCGGCATCGAAGTAAACGTCGTATCCGTGGACAACACTTATCCGGAATTCCTTGAAATCCAGTGCATTAATGACAAGGGTAAAGCCGTCAAGACAGACTAGTAATCTATGGGCAGTTTCGGTGCTCGGTTTTGTTTCCGGAATCTGAAACTGCCCCCTCGACGGAGCCCTGTTTTTGAAGTAACTTCGATAGTTTCCACCATGTATTACGCTGTTTATAGTGAAGTGGTGGAATTGATAGATTACCGCGTCATTTTTTGTTGCGGAATCTTAGAGAACGAAACCTTTCATCCGATTTACCAGACGGAAAAGTAACATGTACGCTATCATCGCTGACAGTGGTCGACAGTTTAAAGTTGAAGAAGGTCAGGAAGTCGTTGTAGATTTACGCGATGCCGAAGCTGGCTCAACTATTACATTCGATCAGGTTCTTGCTGTTTCCGGCGACGATGGTGTGAAAATTGGTAAGCCGACTGTCGATGGTGCNAGTGTTACCGCTGAAGTGCTTGGTGAAGTGAAGGGTANGAANATCTACGTCCAGAAGTTTCGCCGACGTAAGAACTCAAGACGGAGAACCGGTCACCGCCAACACTACACAACCGTGCGAATTGAATCCATCAAAAGCTAACAGTCTTCGGTTAGCGGATAATTCTCGATCTAAATGTCGCACTCTCTTTTTAGCTACTTNCTGGAATTGAAAAAGNCTGCGCGCGATCTGGCAAAAGCTGGCGTATTNATTGTCGCAACCNTAGCAGATTCTTATTCCACGATACNTAATTCCTAACTGCTATAATTGCCGATGAAATCTGTATGGCAACAAGTCTGCCGAGAAAAGGAAATTCNGATGAATAGTGTGATTCGTATAGTGCTGGNGTTTATGTTCTGTTTTGCGATCGAGTCAACAACTGAGTTGGCAGATGCAAAAAAAGGATATAAACGCCCGCGTGATCGTAACACGCCGTCCACAACGGTTTCAAAACCGCGTGGTCCGGTAGGGCCACGCAAGTCTGTTGCAGTTTGGCCGGTGCCGGGGCCGAAATACACATTTCCAGGTGTCGAAGAACTCGTCGTGCACGAGCTTGTCAATTCGAATGATTANATCGTCGTCGAACGATTGAATATTCCTGCTTTGAATGCAGAAGCAGAACTTGCTGATAAAGTTAAGCATGTTGGTGCTCAGCTTATCTTCGAAGTCGCTGTTACTGACATTGATCAGAGATCAAGCCGGGGAATCAGNATTGGTTTTGGTGAACAAAATATAGGCAATGGCTTCGATGTTGTATTAGGAGCCACGCGTACTTCAGCCCATGCAGATATCGTGCTGAGAGTCATTGAAACACAAACCGGAAAGATACTCTCATCACAAACGGCACGTGGTACGTCGGTGGGACTCGGGCTGGATCTTGGATTTGCCTATAACAACATAAAAGCCGGTGGTGTTGATGGCATTGGTATCAATACAAGTAAGTGGCAATCGACATCTGTCGGTAAGGCAGTTTCACGAGCCGTGGACATTGCGGTGGCCAAGACAACCGGAAAGTTGCGAAGCGTACAATGGGAAGCGCGTGTGGCCGAGGTGGATGACCAGTTCGTTTACATCAATGCTGGATCCAAGGAGGGTATGAAACAGGGGATGGTGCTGACGATCTCAAGACCCGGTAAGACGATTACGGANCCGGTCAACGGCGCCGTACTGGATGTGGTTTTCATACCACTTGCAAAAGTTCAAATTATGTCTGTAAAAGACCGAATCGCAATTACTCAGGTCATCGAGTACATGACTGAAAACGAAGGAATCCAACGTGGAGACCTNGTACATCTAACANAGGAATAAACTGCCATGGCGTCACCTCCGCTCAAGATTTCCGGATTAGTTGCNAACGCCGNGGATCTAACTCATGAAGCCATNAAGGCGCTACCTGCGCATGTTCAAGTTGGCAATGTAAATACAATTGTCCCGAAGTATTCGGGGTCGGGTATCAAGCTGGCGGCAATTTTGGAAGTTGCTCAACCGGAGGAAGGTGTTGACTATATCGGTTTGCACGGCACGCTTGATGACTTTCACGCGAGTATTCCACTAAATGTTATCGCTGNGTCGGCAGTGATTATGTACTCGGACAGTGAGGGCAATCCTCTTGAGGCAAAGGACGGTGGACCGTATCGATTCCTGATTCCTAACTCGGCTGCCTGTCACACCGATGAGATTGATGAGTGTGCCAACGTGAAGTTCCTTGATCACATCGAATTTACCAGTGGCAAAGGATTTGATAACCGGCCAGAGGACGATGAAGCTCACGAAGCTCTGCACAAGAGCCAGGAGTAATCGAATGCGGATAAATCCNCGTAGGGGAANCTTCCGTATTTGATTGTTTCGGCGNCTAACGGCTCCTCAATATANGGTGCGGTTGGGAATGACTAGCNNTTGATACTACAGCAACCGCGGGTTTCTACTACTCCAAACCGTAGGCGCCTGCGGGTGGGATACGAATACCGCTGCGACGGGCAATTTTGCTCGATGACAAGAACCGCGGTTCGATAGATAAGTGCACACCGAAGTTATCCCGGCTCTCATCATAGTGCACGCCAACTCTCACAAGTGTCGATTCGCCGATTCGCACGACAGACAAGCTCTGCCCGATATTCCCCGTCTCAGATAAATCAAACGTCGTGCCGGCAATCGCAATCCATTTTTCACTCATTCGATAACTGAGCGATCCGTGGATAATATCACCATCGATAGGGCCATCCATCGATCGGTAGCCAACGTAGAGTCGACCGCTGTCCGGGCGACTAATCTGTCCGCCAACGGTAAACATGCGGAAACCGTCACCAAACAAGTCGCTAAAGCCATCCGACATGAGTGTGACTCTATCGCCGATATGCCAGCGATAGTCATAGTCGATNAGACCCACTTCCTGACCAAAGTTATCTCGTTCGGCATTTGGAAAGAGCGTTAGTTCCGTATCCAGTTCCATCCAATCTACGATTCGCTCACGTCCGGGTAATCCTCGTTTAGTCTGCCATCGTTGCTGTACACCTAACCGGACTGCAGACATGTCGCCAGCGATCTCTGTTACAGGTGCTGTAACCCAACCCTGCATGTTTCGACGCAGTGCGTAGTATCGTTCATCCCATTTCGCATGTACGTTATCTCCCGCAGTACCCCCAAACGTGTCGAAGAAATGACGTCGNCGGAAGTGCTCAGTCGCATCATCATCCAGGGCATCGTACCTTGGCAGTACATCCATATCCTGATTGGAATCTGCCCAGTAGAAATCTGCGAACCAGTTCACTTTGTGTGCCAGGCCATTAACATTAAACAACACACTCTTAATATCATGATCGACTCGCCACATTGGCAGATTAGCCCTTACACCGACTTGGCCATATGCACGTTCCACAGAATTACTGTTGATATCATTTGCCCAGTAGCCAACTTCACCTAACAAGTACGGCACGACTTTTACGGGGCCAGCTGAAAACGGCATACTGAATTCGTGGCGACTCGCAGCNCGTACTCCGGACCGGTCGTGCTCTTCGCCGGCAAGCCAGTCAAACTTGGCTGCTTCACCAGGGTCATCAGGAGGTGTTGCTTGTTTTAGTCGTGCCAAACCAATGTGCGTGTGTTCATGCCACGTGATTCTGTCACTCCAAAGTGACTCTCCGATCAGATTGTGATCGAAGCGAGGGAGCCANTCTGTCTGGGTAAAGAAATCATTCAGCCGAACATTGCCCCACACGGACCACGATTGGTTCTCGACAAAGCGTTTTAGTTCCAGACTGGTGTTTTGATCCTTTTCCTGGTCCCACTCGTGTTCGTAATATTGTTCAAGAAAATTGCGGTCACTGATAATTCCTAATTCACCAGTCAATTGATAGCCGCCACCAAGAAGCTGGCGATGTTGCCAGAATAGGCGGCCACGNAAATCCTTTTCCGGAGCGAGCGTACGGCGTCCCGCACCGAGATTATCTAATCCNCTCTCATTGATCGCCCATGCATCAAACAAGCCACGTGCNGGTCCGGGGATATTGAACATATCATCACGTTCATAGTCGAGCATCGTNCCAAATCCNAAGCCACGTTTGCTCATTATGTCCGTGCTGACAGTCCACTTCACACCTTCCGGAGCATCCTGTAACCCGAGAAGTTGATAGGCGTTCCAATCGAGTAGTAACTGGCCACCATAGACGCTGTCGCTCTTAACGCGGATGCGATCCATGTAATAGGTTGGCGACTGAAGATTGGTTGCCATCACCGGCCAGTAAAAGACTGGAACACCACCGACAAACAAGAAGTTATTCCGACTTGTTGCCATCAAGTTGTGCTTATAACGTGGCTTTCCAGTAGCAGGATCGATCACAGGGCGACCGGTAACCGGATCCAGTTCCGGTTGCGGGGTATCTTGTACTTCAACTTCCTCTGCCTGGAACCAGTACGTCGGTATACCCATTCGGCTGGATGTGAGTGCAGCACCGTAGGCTTTGTAGGTTTGCTTGTTTACCTGTTGTATGACGTCTGCTTTGACTCGTAATACTCCATCGTATTCCGGAATAGGCGTCAGCATTTCCGCGTTAAGCACGACGGCCAGATCTCGAGTCAGGTCATAGTACATGCGATCGGCATAGATGATCCGGTCACCTTGCCGGAAGATTATGTTGCCTTCCAGATATAATTCAATCGGTTGTGGGTTCCCGGAATNACCGTTNTCCTGTAATTGGTTGATCGATGGTCCCCAGACGACCATGTTGTCCGTCTCGATGCTAATGGTCCCGACCGGTCCAAGTTCAGCGACATTAACACCCTCGATTGTGGCGCGGATACCNGATTTAGCCAGTGCAATACTGCCATTTCCNGATGGATCCTGTTCGATCTTCAAGCTCCAATCGACGTTGCTGCGTCCTTCAATCAATACGCGATAATCACCAAGGGCAAGCGTCGTATTGCGTGCTGCAGTGTCTGATGGTGGCAATCCGTCAGTATTTGCAGGTGGTGGTTGATATGCCACGCCTGTTACTCCAGTGGGTACAACGGGACGTCCACCTTTTCTTGCCAATACACCACGGTTATATGTGTCTGAGGGGCTGCGAGGTGTTGGTAATTGTGCGTCGACTACCAACTGAAGTGGTTGAACACTATAGAATCGATTGATCCACCAAGTCCCTTCAAATCGGACTTTGCTATCCATCGAAGAGTGATACAGAGACTGTTCGAGAATACGTGTTGGTAATCCTTCGAAATAGGCAATGATCTTGGTGGGTAGGTCGGAGCTTTGTGCGGTCTTGTCGATCCAGATAATAGCATGTGGTGAAGTCGCCACCATTTCGTGCTGTCGCAGTTGGACATTATTTAAATGCCAAATTTGGTATTCGCCGGTTTGCCATTGATAACCTTCTTCTGCCCGAATCTGAATTGGTGCTTCACCGGGTGGCATGGGAAAGCTTACATCNTGCGCAAAGGCATTTCTGGCGAATCCACCAATCAGAATGAATAGACACCAGGTGCGCACCACATCCGACAAGCGGTATGTCCCGCGGAGACGTCGCTGCCGGTTTTTATCCGGCGGTGTCGGATTGTAGGTGTTATCAAGGTGCAAAGTGATTCGGCATCCTTGCCAATAAATCGCATTAATTGCAGGCGCACGGAGGGCGCATACTGTTTCCAGCGGCGGGGATTATAGGAAGACTGGGAAAGCATGTAAATGTTAGCTTTCCACCCGTTTGCGGTGGCCGGCAGCAGCCAGCAGATAAATGATGGGCAAAATAGGTGCTCGCATACGCATATCCGTCCAGTAAAACGCATGTACAAGACAAAAGGCCAGTAACATGCATAGCCCGATACGCCAAATTGGCTCGCTAAGATCATCTCTTATCATGAAAATACTGATAAGAGCAGCCAAACTCCACGTTGCATACCAGATTCCAGTTGCCATGCGCAGCCACGTATTACGAAGACTGTCTTTCGGACCAGTCACATTTGGTGTGAATTGCCAGAATCTACCAAGTCGGAACAACACAGCGTATGCAAAATCTGCCGGGCGACTGGAGATATAATGCCACGCGACTTTATAGGTAAATGCATCCAGTTCCACTTCTGAACGCTCGATCACGTTATTCTCGGCGCCCATATTCCATAAATCTGATGACCAAAAATCAACTTGTGCGTCATCGCTGAATGCAAATCGACTTACACCGATATCAAATTCAGCAGCAGTCCANGGAGTGTCGCTGGCATCACTCCGGATGTAATCGTAAAAGAGCGGGTTATTGGCAAGCAGAAGCGTATAGCCACCATGCGTTGTCGCCAGTATTGGTCGTTCATGCAAATTGTAGTTTCTTACCANCCATGGNGTGATAACGGCAATCATCGATAANGTAATAAGCAAGCATTGTTTGATGCGAGATCCGATTGAATCCTGTTTTCGTACCAGCAGCCAAAGTAACGAAAACGCTGCGAAAACGAAAAACGTTGGTCTGCACAGCGCCGCAAGTCCCAGTGAGAGCCCTGCACCAATTTGATTTGTCGATTTCGTTAGATCTTTGCTAAGAAAGAGGATTGAAACAACTGCGAGAAAAACCGCAAGTGTTTCCGTCATTATCTGAGACGATTGATTTACCAATATCGGGTCGAGGGTAACGCCAACAACAGCAATTAAACCGTAATGGCCAATGCCAGCTGACTGTGCGAGGGCATACACAATGACGATCATCCAGATGCCCAACATCCAATGCAGAAAAATCACCTGCGTATTACTGACTTCGGAAGTCGGTGAGGTGTATGCAAGTAAGATCGGGTACAACGGGGGGCGAAAAGCAACAGCCCGAGGATCATCGGAATCTGTGTTGAGTCCGTATACTTGATGGTTACGCACGTTGTTTGCGATCTCACGGTAATTGTCGACGTCTGTACTCATGTTGTCGTTCAGGAGGATCAGTACAAACAGACGGATGGCCGCGCACGAAATGATCACCATGATCCCGGTGGTCACNGGAGCAATTGGCTTTGCATCATTGGATAGATTCATTGCTGCAGTCCAAAGAGAACGATATTTACTCCGAGCCGTCCGGCGTCACGAGTTATGTACCCTTTGCATTCAAGAGAGACCTGGTTTTCAAGTGCACAGCTCAAGTCAAACGGAGAAAAGACGACAGCCGTTCTGCCACCAATCGTTAGTGCTTCTAAATTAGGCACGACACGGGATTCCGTGGATCTGGCTGGTTCGTCGCTTTCCCGTTCAGCAGGCTCGCGTAACGTAACCTGGCGGATCGTAAATCCACCGAATTCATCACTGAAGATCGGGTGACTTATCGGCATACGGGTCAATTCATGATCAGGGAAGATTTCAGACATCTCTCGTTTGAAAGCAGTCGCAAATTCATCACTTGCACAGATGGAATCACCGAATACAAACCCACCGCGTTGTATAAAAGTCTTGATCAATTGTCGCTGTGCAGGACTAAAGGTGAAACCGCGTCGTCCGTGAATAAACAGGATGGGATAGTCGAACAACTCTTCGGATTCACCGAGTAATCGGCGGAAAGTGCTGACGCGAATTTCACTCTGTTCTTGTACTGTCAGCAACAGGTTTGAGAGAGCGTTCGGTGCATCATCTGATCCACCGGCATGATTTACTTTTGGAATTCTAAGCACACCACGGGGGACATCGATCTTACTGGCGTCAGTTAAATCGTAACGTGGTCGATCCAGTTTTTGTTGCAACTGCCTATTCGTCGCATAAGCCAGAACATTGGTGCCAATGTTGATCCGCTGTTGTACTTCGTCCTCAATATTTTGCGGATAGTTTTCGTCACGGTAGGGATTATCCAATTCCCAGTAACAGCCCAGGTCGACACGAGAGTAGATGATATTGGTTCGGCAACAGACATCGACGCCTTCTAACTCACCAACGAAGCGGGGGTCGATTCGTTTGTCTGCATACCACACAGCATGTTCCGGTGGNAAAGGCTTAAGAGGCGCATTGGGGAACATCTCTCGCATCAGTTGCCTGAATTCCAAATCGAATTCTTCATCACGGCAGCAGTNTTCTACAAAAAGAAATCCGCCGCTGTTTACATATTGAACCAACCGGTCTTTCTCCTCATCGGTCAATTGAAGCGACTGATAACCACTAATGAATAGTACAGGAGTCTCGAGCAAGTCATTTACATTGGCCAGCTTGATATCAATCGTCTGCCATGTGAGATCCATTTCCCATCGCTTTTCTATGTGTTGCGTGATGTTTTGAAGCGCCTGGGGATGTTTGTTCCAGTTATCACTGTTAGCGTTCCCATACTGCATACGTGAAACGACAACGGGTCGGCGACCTTTGGACAGGAACAACAGCGAAAGTGATGTGGCAACAGGTGGATGATTCTCTCCGTGGCTGGTTCCAACCCATCTACCGGAGAAACCGTCCTGCAGATTCAGCAGTACTTCGGCTCCGTTTCTATACCAGTCTGACTTGCCGATGAATCGTTGGCCTAACAGACGCCCGACGCGCTCGGTNCCATACATGTANTAGTANAAAGCCTTGTCACCGGTNAGCGGATTACCGCGGATNGANAGATTCTTGGCAAGGAATGCCAGACCNCGNCGTACTGCNTCCTGNGGTGCGGTAGCTGTACAGCAATCTACAACCCCGTTAGTGATCCGATCTTTTAGGTTGCCAAGTTTTCCGTTTGAAATTACCAATGAACTGACACCAGCACATGTCATGCTAATGGTGGAGCCTTCAAATCCATTGTAACTCCAACCGCCTTCGGGTCGCTGTCGTGCCAGCCAGTAATCACGAGCACGTTTCCATACGACTTCATCAATTTTCAGTCCAAATCGTTCTGCTTCATGAAGTGCGAGTATTGCAAACTGACTGTTGGACGGATCGTTCGCTAAGTGCTGATTCCCGTATCCCCACCCTCCGTTAGGGTTTTGCGCATTGACTAACCAAACCGTTAGCTCCTTGATGCGAACCCGGTGCTGCTCAGGTTTGGCCTGGCAAAAGACCATCAGCATTAGCGAGTTCACATATGTTCGATTTGAGATAGCGCTATTACGTAGATCTGTTAAGGCGCTTTTCAGGTGATCATCGTTGAGCGACACACCAGCGTTGATCAAAGCAAGCGTACAAAGCGCGGTGACCCCGTTGTCGTATGAAGGTAGCTCAGGCCACCGTCCACCATTCTGTTGAGTCTTCTTTAGGTACTCTACGCCTTTATTGATTGCAGATCGTACCTGCTCGGCTGAAACATCTGCACGGCAGATCGGTGCACCAACCAGGGACAAAGTAAAGATAAGCAGAAATAAAACAGATCGATGCATGATCATCCAGATTTGGTGGCGTTAAGGTTCACAATCCAGTTCATATAATTATCGCTGAAGAACACGGTTAAATCGAGACGAAGCATGCATCCAGCTTACCCAGTTCAACATTTGTTGAATTCGACCACACAAAAAACGACGAGCCGATAGAATTGTGATTAGCTTGGATATCGACCATTCATTGATAAGTTGGCCAACAGTTCATCTGAAAACTTGAAGATGGCACCACCGTTTGGCCATAAAACACAACGAACAGAATTGACGAGAGAGAACCGTGGCATCCCAACAGAAGAGCCTAAATGAAATTCTGCAGGAATTCCGTCAGCATCGATTAGTGATGCAGCAAGAGCTGCAAAAAGTAATCGTAGGACAGGACGACGTCATCGAACAAATATTTGCGGCTATCTTCACCCGCGGGCATTGTTTGCTTGAAGGTGTACCTGGTTTAGCGAAGACATTGATGGTGAGTACGCTGGCCAAGATNCTCGATGTATCATTCAATCGAATTCAGTTCACACCGGANTTAATGCCGTCGGATATTACGGGTACGAATGTGCTCGAGGAAGATGACTCCGGACGGCGGAGNTTTAGGTTTATGGAAGGNCCGATTTTTAGCAATATTCTGCTCGCTGACGAAATCAACCGAACACCGCCCAAGACACAAGCGGCATTACTTCAGGCGATGCAGGAGCGTCAAGTGACCGTCGGCGGTACCACGTTCGATTTACCGAAGCCGTTCTTTACCATTGCGACTCAGAATCCAATTGAGCAGGAAGGTACGTATCCACTGCCCGAAGCACAACTCGACCGTTTCATGTTCAACATTAAAGTGGATTATCCTACGGCTGATGAAGAAGTACGNATTCTAGCNGCCACATGTCGAAATGAGACACCGGAGGTGAATAAGGTCCTGAGCGCCAAGGCAATCGTCAATCTACAGAAACTGGTTAATTCAGTTGCNGTCAGTGAACACATCATCCAATANGTTTCCAATCTGGTTCGTGCTACACGNCCTGGAGATGCAGAGGCGCCGGAATTCATCAAGGAGTTTGTCGATTGGGGAGCAGGGCCGCGTGCCGGACAATTCCTGATCCAGGGTGGTAAAGCTCTGGCAGCGATGGACGGTCGGTTTAGCGTTGCCATCCAGGATGTCCAAAAAATTGCCGTACCNGTTTTGCGACATCGAGTAGCAACTAATTTCCACGCTCAGGCGGACGGGATGACTTCNGAGGATGTCATCGCNCAGTTGTTAGCTACCATNCCCGAACCAGCAGTGTCTAAATTCGAATAGTGTGTGCCTAAATGCCATCTGTAGAATCGTATCTCAAACCCGAAGTGATCAACCAAATCAAACGGTTAGATCTACGTGCGCAGTTTGTCGTCCGTGGTTTTCTACAAGGTCTGCATTCGAGTCCATACCAAGGCTTTAGTGTGGAATTTAGCGAGCATCGCAAATACACATCGGGCGATGATCCAAGTGACATCGACTGGCTTGTTTATGCGAAGACCGANAAGTACTACGTCAAGAAATTCGAAGCAGAAACCAATATCACCGGTTACCTCGTCATGGATCTAAGCGAATCGATGGCGTACACATTTGAGCAGGAGCTTTCAAAGTTCGATTATGCAATTTGTCTCGCNGCCTCACTTGCCTACATGATGATCCACCAGCAGGATCCGGTAGGGCTGATTACATTTGATGAAAAAATCCGCGACTGTTTACCTCCAAGATCCAAACGTACGCAGCTTGCAAATATTCTTTCGGTGTTAACCAAGTTAGAACCGAGCGGTCAAACCGATGTCGCTTCAAGCCTGGTGCAACTGGCGGCTATGATGAAACGCAGTAGTTTGGTCATGGTATTTTCAGATTTGCTNGTCGATACGGAAGAGGTTACGCGTTCCTTGCGGCAGCTTAGGCATGGTGGTCATGATGTGATCTTGTTCCATATTCTGGATGAGGCAGAAGTATCATTTCCATTTAATGGACTCGTCGAATTGGAAGACCCGGAGTCGCTGGAAAAGCTGACCATTGATGCCGCCAGTTTTCGGCGGGATTACGAAATACAAATCACGGAGTTTCGTGAACAGTACCGACAGCAGTGTCAACAAGATGGTATCGACTATGTAGCACTGGATACGAGTATGCCATTTGATAAAGCACTAATGGAATACTTNTTAAGTCGACGTTCTAGATTTTAAGGNCTGCATTTTCAGGATAGCGAGATGACATTTCTCAATGCATCCATTTTGATCGGTGCAGCGCTGGTTGCCATTCCGGTTGTCCTGCATCTGCTAATGCGCCGGCAACCGCAATTGGTTACGTTTCCCGCACTTCGTTTTGTACAACAACGTCGTATATCCAATCAGCGAACATTACGGCTACGTCACTGGCTATTGCTGGTGGCAAGGTGCTTGTTAATAGCACTGCTCGTTCTCGCCTTAGCCGGACCGACGGTTGATCTGGCTAAGGGTGGTAGCTGGGTAACTATCGGAATCATCTTTCTCGCTTTCTTTCTGTTGGCGGTCACCGCAATTTATTCATGGAGCATCCCGCTTTCCAAATGGCTTTCGATTCTTCTCACAATCGCTGCGATCGCTGCATTGTGTGTGGATGCGTTCCTTGCCTTTAAGGCACTAACGACTGAACAAGGTGCAGCCGTNGGAGATACCGATGCTCCGGTGGCGGCTGTTCTGGTGTTTGATACGTCAGCTCGCATGATGTACACCCATGAAGATCAGACGCGACTAGAGGTGGCACAGGAGNTGGCGGGCTCATTGATTCGCAAGTTGCCCGATGGCAGCCAGATCGCGATCNCCGACTTGTCTCCGCGAGCGCATACCTTCAGCGTTGACCGGGCAGCAGCGGAAGACGCAATCAGTCAACTTAAGGTGACNTACAACAACGTTGGGCTGGACCATGCNCTGGGTCAGTCGCTCGATCTACTGACTACCTCTCAGCTCGAACAGAAAGAGATCTATGTATTTACTGACATGGCTCGGTCAGCATGGAATGGTGTAAATGCCGGTTTGGCCAGACGGTTTGAGGAACCAGAAAAGACACCGCTTTATCTGCTGGATGTCGCTGCCGAAGAAATCAAAAATGCCGGACTTGGCGATGCGGAGTTATCTCAGTCAGTGATTACGGCTAGTAGCCAGATCGAAATTTCAGTCGACGTGTTTCGCGAAGGAGAGATTGCATCCAGAAGTATTGAACTGTGGCTGGAAAAGCAGGATTTAACACTCCCGGTTGTCATGGATGACAAATTGCAGACGCCAGAGCTTATGAAACGTGGTGAGCAGGAAGTGGTGTTTGAAGGACAGTCGGAAGATCGAGTGTCCAGTCGCCGCACGTTTGTAATTTCGGATCTGCCGCCGGGAATGCATCATGGTCAGATTCGAATTGTTGGCAGTGATGGATTTATGCTGGACAACGTTCGGCACTTTACCATTGAAGTGCGAAATGCGTGGCCGATATTAATTGTTGCACCCGATGGCGTCGCAACACGATTTCTGACGCAGGCCATTTCCCCCTTGAAACAGCTTGAGGCTGGTACGTCACAATTTCAGCCTGATGTGGTAAGGCAATCGGAATTCGTTACACAGCAACTGACTCAGTATTCGTCTGTTTACTTTATTGATCCAGCACCGTTAACCGATGATCAATGGGCGGCACTAAACCAATTTGCCAACCTTGGTGGTGGTATCGCCATTTTCCTCGGTAACAATGCCGATCCGAATCAGGATCTCGCACAATCTTTTGCGTCTCCACTCATCGGTGCAACAGTGGGACGTCAATGGCGAGGTGAATCAGACAACTTCTTTGACCCAACGGATCCGGCGCATGGCAGCCAGGTGTTTTTTAGAGAACTTGATGGCTCCGTGCCCTGGAGTGCGTTCCCGATTTTTCGGTATTGGTCTCTGGATAACCTTGCTGAAACTGCACGCGTAATCATACGTAGCAGTGATTCTCGTCGTCCCCTGTTGATTGAAAACGTTGTTGGTAAGGGTCGTGTGTTGACCATGGCCACACCTATCTCAGACCCATTTCGAATCGAAGGTCGTCGACGATGGAATAATCTTGTGAGTGGAGAAAATAATTGGCCGTATTTCCTACTCATCAATGGGCTGGTGTCTTATACGTCGCGCAGTGGAGATGACCAGCTAAATTACTTTGCCGGCCAGATGGCATCACTTTCAAACGAGAAGCATCACCCGGAACGCTACCAGTTGTTCTTGCCGTCCGGTGAGATTCAACCTGTCGTGGAGACCGACGAACAGATTTTGATTCGGTCTACAGACCAAATTGGATCATACCGGTTAAAAGGTGATCAAAATGGCGTCGTATTGCGAGGCTTCTCTACCAACGTGCCAGTGGTAGTATCGGATCTAACGGCGATCGACGCCGCAGAATTGGAGTCTGTGTTTGGAGAAGACGGAATCCAGATTGCACGAAATGAAGATGAGATAGATACACAGATTCGTAAAACCCGCGTCGGCTACGAAGTGTTTCCGTTACTAATGGTGATCCTCGCAGTGATTACCGGACTGGAACACGTAATCTCCAATCGCTTTTATCCAACCAGCAAGGAAGGGTAACGGCGATCATGACTTCCTGGCGATTTGAACCAATTTTTGACAGCTATTTGCTNGTNANNGTGTCAATTTGCGTNCTGATGGCACTTTGGTTATTTGTCAGGCCAACTCGGCAATTGTCCAAGGGACGTCGATTCANACTCGCGTCGCTTCGATTCTGCTTGTTGTTACTGATTCTTGCAGGCATGTTACGGCCGAGTCGATCCGCGGTGGAGAAGAAACGTCAGCAAGGCACCATCATGATCATGCTTGACCAGACGACTAGTATGCAACAACCATCGGTTAATACCGATGTCACCAGATGGCAAGCACAATCAGAGTTGTATACAAAACTCAAGAACGCGCTTGGAGATTTAGAAGAGAACATCTCAGTAAAGTCTTATTTATATTCAGATGAGATTTCAGCTGATATCTGGACATCCGCGGACCCGTTTCCAGAAGAACCGGTCGGTGAGCAAACGGATATCGGGACGTCTTTATATAGAGCGGTCACATCGGCACCGGGCGATCGCGTCCTCGGCGTGATTCTACTGGGTGATGGNACGCAAACAGCATTCCGACCACAGGTTGAGATTCGTCAGGCGGGCCTTGANCTCGACCGTCGTCGAATTCCGCTNTTCACAGTCCCATTTGGNAAGCAAGGAATTGCAGGTGCAGGGAGAGATGTGGCAATTGAGCAACTTCCTCAGCAATATCGGGTCTTCACAGGAAATCAGCTCAATATTCGATGTGTGGCACGGATTCGAGGACTATCCGGAAGTACCGTNCCGGTTCGATTATCAGTTCAGTCAGAAGGCCAGCCGCCTGAGGTCATTAANACACTNAATGTTGAGTCCGATGAAGCTGAAGTCGTCATCCCGATTGAAATGGAGTACACGGCTGGTCAGCCCGGAAATTACACTCTGACGNTCGAGGCAGACAGCCAGGACGGCGAATTACTGGTGGAGAATAACCAGCAGGTGTCATTCTTNACTGTGGCCGAAGGTGGGTTACGCGTACTTTATTTATTCGGNAATCGGGTTGGTGAACAACTGGAGCTGAAACGCACACTCGGCTCATTGCCGGATATCGAGCTTGTGCCGTTATTTGTCAAACGTCCCAAAGACAATGATCCGGTGTTGCGTGAATCGGACATCGATTCGGATCAATACGATGTACTGTTGATTGAAGATGTTCCGGCAGCAGCATTTGGAACAGAAAACATCAACTTGATTACCAAGGCAGTCGAAGATGGCAAGGGCATCATGATGATCGGTGGATTCTATAGTTTTGGACCAGGTGGATATGAGAACACCCAGTTGAGCGATGTGCTGCCGATTGAAATGAGTGNTGCTGAGCGACAGGAAGTTGGCGTTCAGGCTCCGTTGCGTGAAGCGTTTCATCTGACCGAAGAACAAGTGATGGTNCCAACCGAAGAGCATGCGATTACGCGTATAGCAATTGGTGGAGACGTTGCAGCACGTTGGCAAGCGTTACCACGGCTACTCGGAGCAAATCGATTCCAGGGTGTGAAGGCTGACTCCCGGATTCTGCTGGAGAATCCAGAGCAGCAACCCTTGCTTGTTTCTGGTGAGTATGGATTGGGGCGGGTATTGGCGTTTGCAGGCGATTCCACNTGGCGCTGGAAACGTCGCGGCTTTGAAAAGGAATTACTTAGGTTTTGGCGACAAGCAATTTTGTGGCTGGTTGGGCGAGAAAACCAATTACAAAGTGACGTGTGGATAAATATGGCCCAGCGGCGATACTCGCCGGGCAGTCCGGTTTCATTTACGGTTGGTGCACAAACGACCGACGGTGAGCAGATCAATGATGTCACCTGGAATGTGACTTTGGTACGACCGGATCAGACGAAGGAGACGTTGCAGTTGTCGCAACAACTGGATGACTGGACAGGTAACATTGACTCTCCGGGACCATCGGGGAATTACTATGTGGATGTTGTTGCGTCGCAGCAAGGCAGGGAACTTGGTAAGACACGTGCTGACTTTCAGATTATTGACCAGCAACCGGAGCGCACTAATACGCAGGCAGATCCTCAACAACTGAGTCAAATGGCAGAGATGACGTCTGCTCATGGCGGACGACTTGTCATGCCCGGTGATGCTGTTGATTTGATCGATGAGATTAATGATCGTGCCGAGCAGACAGAAGTCGAATTGGACGTGAAATGGCAACTCGGCGGTGATGCTACCAGCGCCTGGTCATTTCTCGTCGTGTTTTGCGTGGTACTGTCTCTAGAGTGGATCCTGCGAAAGAAATGGGGATTTGTTTAGAGGGAATTTGAAAGAAATGTAAGCAAGGCATGGCTTACAAATTCCGACCGTGCAGATTCCATTTGTCGCAGCGGTACTTATTCTCAAGAAGTAACTCAACCATCGCCGACGGTATTTCAGAGCGGGCTTGGGTGGCTCCCCATGTATCGATCAGTGACTGCCGTAGCGCTTCCATATCCACGCCCAGATTTGCAACGAATTGGTTGTGATTCCTTTGTTGACGATACTCAGGTTGTCGCGGAGCAGTTCCTAAATATCGACTGACCAGACCCAGATCGTAATTACAAAGTAGCGTGCCGTGATACAGAATGTGATTCCGCTTACATCGCAAGCTGTTGCCGGATATCTTGCGTGTCCCAACGGTTAAATCACTTGTCCCTTGTCTTGTAGACTCAACTCCGAGTTTGTTTATGGCCTTTGAAACGGTCGTTAGCACAAAGTCATGTGCATTGGAAATCTGCTGTAACTCAGGATGATTCTGATAACTGAGGATCACACTGTACATCAGACATCCTGTACCGCAGACGATAGCAGCTCCGCCACTACACCGCCGTACTACTGGCACTGCATCGATGTTTGTTTGATTCCCGTTTACTTCACTTTCATAGCTGCTTGACCTGCCAATGACGACCATCGGCATGTCCAAATGCCACAGGCGCAGCAATTCTGTGGGTTCATCATTGGACTCTGCCTCATCGAGTAGAGCTTCTTCCAGAGCAATATTTGCAACCGGGTCGTCAAGAGTTAGATCGAGTAGTTGCATAGTGAAATATAGAGCGTGTATCGCGAATACGGAGTGTCGAGCGGTCCCACGAAGACGGTGATTGCCTTGACGCTTACCATGCCCCATCTACACTAGAGGTTTGCATGGTCTAGGAAGAGTTTAACCGTGAATTCAACACCAGAACAAGAGCCGACGATCGAAGACGACGGGCAACTGAATGAAGTTGCCTCCACAACATCGTCGACAGCTGATACAAGCTTGCCGGAAGTACATCCGCCGAGTGCGGGGTTCATCCTGCAGTTGTTTGTAATTCCGATGGTCATCGTGGCCGTAGTAGTTTCAATTGTTCTGCTTTTTAACATGTTGGCTACATCAGCCAGTGCTCCGGAATTAGTTCGGAACTTAAAGCGGTTAAATGAAGGAAGTTGGCAGGATGCTTTTAATCTTTCCTTATTACTTCAGAACCCTGACAACATAGATCTGAAGCAAGACAAAGAGCTCGCTGCTGAGTTGATCAGCGTACTTCGTGGTGAAATCAAGCAGGGTAAAACAGAGCCAACTCGTATCCGATTAAGAATGTTTGTATGCAAGTGTCTGGGTGAATTCACGATTGAAGATCCAATCGACCCGTTGATAGATGCGGCATTGCACGAGAAAGACTTGAAGGATGTGGATGTCAGGCGTGCGGCGATTGAATCTCTGGCATTATTGATCAACAACATTGGTCCTGAACGCCTCGTTTCCAATCGTCATCTGGAAGAGACGCTGATTAAGCTGACGCTTGAGTCGTCCACAACCGACGAGGACGCGAGCCGCGACGAGATCATGTCTGCTGCGACTTATGCACTTGGAATCCTTGGTAGTGACAATGCACTGGAGACGCTACGCAGCTTAACTCATAGTGCCCATAGCAATACTCGCTATAACGCTGCAACCGGACTTGCGCGTCATGGCGACCTAGCAGCTAAAAACGTGTTATTGGAGATGCTCGATCCTGATAATCCGTTTATTAAGGAAGATGAGTCGAAAGAATCCTTGCAGGTAATGCGTCGAGATCTATTGATTGGCAATGCGTTGCGTGCCACGATGAACCTTGCTGATTCGCACAGCACTGAAGAGTTGAGCGATTTGATCGAGGCGATGAAGGCACTTGAGTCAGTAGACGTCTCAACACAAGTCGGGCTCGCCGCCAAAGAAGCTGTTTTGCAACTGGAACAGTCGCAAAACTAAGCTGACCGACCACATCCTTTTCTACTGAATGAAAATGTCAGATACCCAAGTCCCCAATCCGATCCAGGGAAAGCGTGTCGGGTTCGTTGGCAAGATGGGCGGCATGAACAAGCGAGAACTACAAAGGCTTGTTAGCAGCAATGGCGGCTTTCTTGCCAGTCCGGACGATGTGCAGAACCGCGATGTTGATCTGGTGGTAATCGGTGCGGAACAATGGCCACCAGCTAGTGTCGATGATCTACTTTCAGATACGACACAATCGCTTGCAGCCAGTGGCACGATTCAGATCATTAATGAGACGCTGCTTTGGCAACAACTCGGGATGGTGGACGATGAGCTGAATATTCGCCGTTTGTATACACCGGCCATGCTAGCGGAACTTCTTGATGTTGAGATTGGAGTGATTCGTCGTTGGCATCGTCGTGGCTTAATCGTTCCCGCTCGAGAAGTACACAAGCTCCCGTACTTTGATTTTCAGGAAGTTGCCACAGCCCAGCGAATAGCTGAGATGCTAGCAGCCGGTGCTTCGGTGAAGCAAATCGAAAAGTCACTTGCGGAACTGGCAAGATATGTTCCGGACGTAGAGAGACCGTTGGCTCAACTATCGGTCATCGTCGAGGGCCAACAAATATTACTCAGACAGGGGGAAGGGCTTGTGGAACCTAGCGGTCAGATGCGCATGGATTTTGGCGCATTAGAGGATGACGACACAGAGAAATTCGTTATCCAGATACGCGATGAGGATGTCGACAAAACCGAATCCGCGGAGCCGGTCGTATTACCATTTGAACGCTCGGTTACTCTGGCAACTGCACCCAATACTCCGGAACAGATACTTTCTGAAGCCGCGGCATTGGAAGATGATGGTGAACTGGACCAGGCACTAGAACAATATCGCACAGCTCTGATGATGGCCGGCCCACATGCTGAAATCAATTTTCGAATAGCCGAACTGCTTTATCGTAAGGGTGACTTTACCGCTGCACGTGAGCGATACTTCATGGCTATCGAACTGGACGAAAACTACGTGGAAGCTCGGGCGAACCTAGGTTGCGTATTGCTCGAATCGGGTGAAGAAGAGCTCGCCATAGCGGCGCTTTACGGTGCACTCAAATTCCATCCAGATTATCCCGATGCGCATTATCATCTGGCCAAGTGTCTGGACAAGCTTGGTAGAAGGGACGAAGCGACCGATCACTGGCGGGCATTCATCGTGCTGGCACCGGATAGTCCATGGGCCGCTCAGGCTCGCGATCGCTTAATGCAATAGCGCCCGGTTTACGAGATCATCGTTGAGACGTGGCTCGTTATTCTTCCAGCCACGGGTTTTCCCAATCGCCCCAATGTTCCAGGTACTGCTTAAATACCGGTTGACGCTCAGCTTCCGCAAGGATCCAGCTCTGTGTGTTCGCAACGATTTCCTGTTCACGTTCAAGTGAGATTCTGCCAGTTAGTACCATGCTGCGCAGGAATACGAAGTATGTATCCAAAACATCGCATCGACAGTAGTCATTGATTTCAGCGAGCTTACCATCCTGATAAAGATCCTGGACCATAGAGCCTTTGACGTCCATTTTTCCGGGCTTACCAATTAAATTGGCAGCGAGGTTCAAGCCACCGTTGAATCGCGATGCACCATAATTCGTGAGTACTTCATACAAATCAAAGTGCTTATCGGTGTTGTATCGGTATCTCGGTTGATCGAACGATCTGGCATCCAAAGCGAACCAGCGCCCAAGACTCAGCCCGTAGCGAAAAGCTGCAACCTCCATCAACGGAATATCAAATCCTCTTCCATTAAAGGTGACAAAAGTCGGACAGTTGTAGTGTTCCCACCCTCGCCAAAACAGCTTAGTAATGACGTGTGGCCTAAATTCTGGCTGATCAAGAGCTACCAAATCCAGCAATTCAAAATTTCTGGAAATCTTGGCGATGACCACAGAGACGGGTAGGTGGAATGTATACGGAATGAAATCCGATCCCTTTTGCTCGAGTAACTCAGCTCGATATCGTGAAATCGCCTCATCGCCTGACAAGTCTTCGCCGGGATACTGCAATCGGGAAACCAATTCGCCGTCAGCAACACTCTCGATGTCAAAGACGAGATAGGCTACTTCATTACTTAATTCGGACATTTAATTGGTTCCATGCCATACGTCTCTTTTCCTGCTGTATGCAACCGTGTTGCTAAGCGTCTACATCGGGATCATCACGCCAAACGCGAGCGATTTGGACGAGGTTCTTACAGGCCTTTGTCATTTCATCAAGACAAGCCCATTCCAGCGGTGAATGGGGATTGTGTTGACCGCTGGAAAGGTTGGGTGTGGGTAGCCCCTTTTCTGTTAACATCGATCCGTCTGTACCACCACGCACCTTGGTTAGATTACATGAGTAACCAAGCTGCTGATGGGCTACTTGAGCATACTTAACGGCTCGTGGCTCTTTCGGCAGGCCATCGGCCATATTTCGATATTGCCTTTGGATTTCCACCGTTATTGAGATTCCGTCTGATGATTGTTCAACCGCGGATGCAGTATCACGGATGACCTGAGCATATTCTTCGAGTTTTGCGGTATCAAAGTCACGTAAGATTGCCTTAATAACAGTTTGAGCCACAGATCCTTCCATCCAGTACGGATGAACAAAGCCATCGCGATCATCAGTCTGCTCCGGCGATAATTCGCGCGGGAGTTTATCGAGTAGTTGTCCTGCTGCCCGCATGGAATTGACCATTCGGTCTTTTGCGATGGATGGATGAATATTGATTCCGTTGACGGTGATAACAGCCTGATCTGCCGAAAATGTTTCCACATCAAGATCACCAAATCCACCTCCATCAAGCGTGTAGGCAGCAACGGCGCCAACTTTCTCTAGGTCGACGTGATTGATTCCACGGCCAATCTCTTCATCACAGGTGAACAATATTCGAATCTCACCATGCTCGATATCTGGATTCTCGACGAGTGATTGAACGGCTTCCATGATGATTGCGATGCCCGCCTTGTCATCTCCACCTAAGAGTGTGGTGCCGTCGGTTGTAATTAGTGTTGCCCCGATCAGTTCATTGAGTTCAGGATTCTCTTCAACGGTGATCACTTTAGTCTCATCGCCGCTTAGGGGGATATCACCGCCTTGATAGTCACGAATAACATTGGGATTCACGTTAGCGCCTGTGGTCTCCGGTGATGTATCCACATGGGAATTCCATGCAATGACCGGTACGGAATCACTCACATTGGAAGGGAGGGTTGCCCATACCAGACCATTGCTATCCTGGTGTGCATCCTGCAATCCTATTTCGGAGAGTTCCGCGAGTAGCATGCGTCCTAAGACGAGCTGACCGGGTGTGCTTGGGTACTCAGTAGTTTCAGCATTGGCAGTTGTGTCCACTTTCACATAACTGACAAAACGTTCGAGCAAGCGTTCATGGTTTATTTCCATGTTGTCGTGTTCCTTCTCGGTATCTTTATTTATTGGCTTCACGAACCAGGTGGCAGATTTCCGGCAGGATGATTTCGTTCATCGCTAACTGTACTGCTTTAGGTGATCCTGGCATGGTTAGTATCACGGCGTCATTGATAAGTCCACCAACGGCTCGTGAGAGAATGGCTGCTGACCCAATTTGCTGATAACTGAGCATGCGAAACAATTCGCCATAACCGGTCAGCGGTTTGGAAATTATGGAAGTGACGGTTTCATACGTTTGGTCGCGACTAGAGATTCCGGTGCCGCCGGTCATCAGAATGACGTCGATTCCCGGATCCTGTTCAAGTCGTTCTATTAACGGCTTCATGACAGCAGGTTCATATGGAATAATCTCGCGGGAATGCACATTGTGTCCGGCTGCTTGGAGCAGTTCGGCGATGAGTGCGCCGCCCGAGTCGTTCTCCAGGGTTCGCGTATCGCTGACAGTTATCACGGCGCACGATACACGCTCAGGTGCTTCGGCTTTGTGTTCATTAACAGTATTGGAGTCATTCATAGCAATGCCGTGTTTTCCGAGGTATGTGATCGGCGTGTAGGTGACATTAGAGCCTAGGCAGTATTAGCTTGCCCAGCAGCGGTAAGGCGATCTTCCAGATTTGGTCGAAATATCACGAGGATAATCAACGGCAGTGACCAACCGAGGTATAGCCCGCCGCCATGACCATTCCAGAATCGTGATGCGAGCATAATGGCTGCCGTGCAACTGATGAGTGTGCCCAGGTTTTTTTGCGCTGGCCACATGGAAAGTGTAATTGCCATGACCATAAACGCGGTCATCAAGGGTACTCGGTACTGTGGCGCCCATCCCATTCCCCAAACGCCATGGAATACTTCGCTCTCTGTGCCGGGCCACACCAGACCGTGCATACGTCGAAGCTGAAGCAAGAAGTCGTCCATGCCTACTGAGGTGAAATAAAGCCATCCCACCAAAACAGCCCAACCGGCGATGACACCGATCAGGAATTTCCCCATACCACGCCGCCAGTAGAAGCTGAGCCATAGCGGCAGTAAGTGAAAAGGGTAGTAACAACAGAACGCCAGCCCAAGGAAGAATCCGGCGATACTTGGACGTTGATAGGCAACGATCGTCCAAAGCAATAACATGCCTGGCAATATATGATCAATTCGCCCGGCGAGCTCGTGTACATACGGTATCAGCAAATAGAGGGTAGCCGCGCCCAGACCGATCCTGTAATTCTCAAAATGGACAGCTCCGACCGTCACCAACCCCATCACAATTGCCAAATGGATTGTTAAAAGGACCCATTGATGAAACGTGGTTGAGATTCCTGCGGCGGAGTATTTAGATTGGTGGGTCGTTTCTCCTTTGTAGTCATCGTAAGGTGCTGACCAGAATACGACTGGCAGTGGTTTGAATTCCTCCAGAGGTCGATAACCGGCGCTGTCCTGGATGATTTCGGTTTGCTCCGGTGCCATATTCTCCGGTTCCTGACCGACGAGCATGATATTCGTAACCAGAAGACTAAACATCGCAATGACCAGGAATCCAAGCCCACCGGATGAGAGATTCGGCTCCAGCAGCGGACGACGCACCATCGTGCAATCAAAGAGCATGCGAAGCATAAAAATGCCTCCCATGCCCCATAGCCAGACGTATCCTAACCAAACGAATTCCTGGAATCCTTCGAAAAGCCCGTGCGATAACAAAAGGTAACCGGGAGTAATGAGTACCAGCAGTACCACATCCAGATTTCGCACGCTAAAGAGTCGCCCAAACTTAATGAATAACGCCAAAGCGATGAACGACGAAAGGTAGAACCAGGTTGTGGATTCAACGAGATCAAATTTGAAGATGATATTGGTGAAGTCCATGGTTCACTGATTATAGGCTCTCGTCGGTTAATGGTCATGAGTTAGATGTGGTGCATCATGCGATTGCCATACATATAAGCTGGATATTGTCACGATGTAGCACTGAGAGCTATAAGTTAACGAGGCAAAGAATGCGGTGTGACTGGTATAACATGACATAGAAAAAGTGATACTTACCACATGACTTGTAACGGCCAATGACCATGAAAAACGTTGATGATTTAATCGCTCGTATCAAGAACTCAGCAGACAGACTTGCAGCTGATGGTCCCGCACGTGGGGACCTCAAGATTCTCAGCCGCACATTGCGGGAATTACGATACGCATTCAAAGTTTTTGCACCTTATAGAAATCAGCGAAAAGTATCTGTATTTGGTTCCGCACGCACACCACCGGAAGAGCCAACTTATCAACAAGCAGTCCAGTTTGGCCGCGAGATGGCTGACCGGGATTGGTTTGTTGTTACGGGTGCGGCCCACGGAATCATGGAAGCAGGTCATGTTGGTGCCGGACGCGACCATGCGATGGGTCTGAATATCATGCTTCCGTTCGAACAAGAGCCAAACGAGATCATTGCGGATGACCACAAGCTGGTAAATATGAAGTACTTCTTCACCCGCAAGCTAATGTTCGTAAAGGAGTGTCACGCTGTGGTTTGTCTGCCGGGCGGCTTTGGCACACTGGATGAAGCGCTAGAAGTGCTGACACTACTTCAAACTGGTAAGCGTGACATGATCCCGTGTATTCTGCTTGATGCGCCCGGTGGTACCTACTGGTCCACGCTTGATACATTTATCAAGGATGAATTGCTCAAAGGTGGAATGATCTCTGAGCAGGACTTGAGTCTTTACACCGTTACCGATAATTGCCAGGAAGCCGTAGACGAAGTCCTGAACTACTTCCTGGTGTACCACAGTATGCGATATGTGGGAGACCAGCTTGTATTGCGAATTCAGCAGCGTCTTTCTGATGAGAAAGTAGCCGCCTTAAATGAAGCATTCTCTGACATTCTCAAAAGCGGTGAGATCGTACAGCGGCATGCTTTTGACCAAGAACAGACAGAACCGGATTTGGCCGAATTACCAAGGCTGGCGATGCATTTTGACCGCCGCAGCCATGGTCGCTTGCGTGAACTGATCAATGCAATAAATACTGGCTAGCCACGAAGGTCATAGGTTATGCCCAAGCGTACCGGGGAGTACCTGAGAATTAAGCAGCCTTGCGAATTTGCTCGTAGGCTTTAAGCACATCGTATAGATCTTTAGGGATCTCAAGCCGGTCATCAGCGAAGTCATGAACCCATGCTTTGGAGGAGAGGATGGCATCCCGCAATGCCGGTAGTATTTCACCAAGCGTTACACTAACGCGGTGTTCTCCTGAGCCATTTGTCGGCTGCGTGCTTGGGTCAGATTCGTCTTGAGGTTCGCTATAGAGTCGTATTCGATTGATCATGAGATTCCTTTCTCGTTGCGAGGGACTGTCGGCTCACACCTGACCAATCTCCCTCGACTGTGAATCCGACAATCGACCAACTAAACGTGGTTTCTTTGAAGAAATTAACAATTTCTTAAACAAATCAGAGTTTTTTTCGTCCCTAATAAGAAACTGTAAAATTGGATAAAATAGAGATACGCAGACAGCACTTTGTTGTTAGCAACTGGCGAAAACCGTGCGAAATATGAGCGACTAGATGGACTTCGAACAGCGTTTAAGAAAAGCGATCGACCGTGGTGACCGCCGCAATGAATCCCGGGAACAGGCGAATCGAGATGCTCAGGCAAGCGTAGAGGAATTAAAGAGCATGCATATGCAGATTCGGTTGTCGTTATCCGAGCACATCGAGTCATGCGTCGAGAAGGTTGCCAGTCACTTTCCAGGGTTCAAATATGAGACCATTATCGGCGATAAGGGATGGGGCGCTGCTTGCTGGAGAGACGACGTAAACCTCAACAGTGGTAGTCGTCGTAACGAATACAGCCGACTCGAGTTAGCAATTCGACCCTTTGCCGAATACCACGTTGTTGATTTAGCCAGTAAAGCAACAATCGGTAACAAGGAACTTTTCAAACGCAATTACTTTGAGAAGATACAAGAAGTTGATGAAACAACATTCAAAGAGCTGATTGACGTTTGGGTGCTTGAGTATGCAGAGCAGTTTGCAGCTCGTCGCAAGTAGACCCGGTATGTAGTATCGCTCTGGCCGAGAATCACCGACTTCCATACAATCCGACTCCAATCGGTGAAGGGTGTCGTTGAAATATCTTTACGACTGGTATCACCGCGAAAGGAATTAGGTCCATGTGGGATGGGCGATTTGTTGATCAAGATTTTCTAATCAGGGAAGCTGACGGTTATCTTGATTTAGTCCAATCTTTATCGGATCGGTTCCCAGTGCAGCAGTCCACATCGGATCGAATTGCTGACAAGGTGCTTGAACGCATTGATAAACTGGGGCCAAGCTATCGTTCAAGGCCTGATGCATTGCACATTGAAGGAAATGCACTGAGGCTCAAACAACAGTTTGCAGAGGCTATTGTTGTCCTTGAGCAATCATGTGAGCTCGAGCCTAAGAACCTTGGTGTTTATATCTCTCTTGCATGGTGCCAAAAACGAAATGATCAACTGGATGATGCGATCAACACGCTAAAACGGGCGTTAGTGGTAGATGAACTGGAACCCACGATTGCATACAACCTCTCGTGCTATTACAGCTTGAAACAGGATGTTTCTCAGGCAGTGGATTACATCGCACTGGCACTGGCTCTGGAACCGGCCTTTCGTAACTTAATAGGGGATGAACCGGATTTCGATCCCGTCCGCGATAATCCCACATTTCTCGAAGCGATCAGTGTAATTTGCTAACGTCGTAGCCCCGACCTATGACTTCTGTCTGCTCTCGCGTATAACTCAAAACAATGAGTAATGAGCGTAAACAAAGTGACCCGGACTTCAGGCAGCTGCGCGTAGTCTCTCTTGAGAGTCGCCGTGCAGATGACATGGTACGGTTGATTGAGAAGAACAACGGTGTGCCGTTTGTCTCTCCTTCGATGAAAGAGGTACCGCTCGAGAACAATCAGCCCTCGGTTGATCTGGCGCATCGCATCACGACGGGTGAGGTCGATATCGTCATTTTCATGACCGGTGTGGGATTTAAGCACTTTGTGGAGGCGGTTAAGTCACATGTACCGACAGATAAGCTAATCGCAGCCCTTTCAGACATCATCACGATTGCCAGAGGTCCAAAGCCCGTGGCTGCCATGAAGGAATTTGGTTTAAGTGCTTCTATTAAAGTACCAGAACCAAACACGTGGCGAGAGTTACTCGAGACGGTTGATGAGTTCTGTCAGATCAGCCAGCAGCACATTGCTATCCAGGAATACGGAAAACCGAACGCGAGTCTTGTTGCAGGGCTGGAGGCACGGGGAGCCAAGGTGACTCCGGTTCGTGTTTACCGATGGGAGTTGCCAGACGATACAAATCCGCTTGCTGACAATATAGGCGCCATTTGTCGGCAGGAGCGTGATGTGGTTATGTTCACATCAGCCCATCAATTAACGAACATGTTGTATCTCGCTGAGCAACTCGATAGCGTGCAGATGCTCAGAGATAAATTAGACTCCTGTGTAATTACATCCATTGGCCCGACAACAACGGAAGCATTACGGCATAATGGAATTACGGTGGATCTGGAACCGGAGCATCCCAAAATGGGGCCCATGGTGGTTCATGCTGCGAGAGAATCCAACAGAGTTATTAAACAAAAAGAGAAAATTAGAGTTCTGTTAACAGAGGCCGACGTGAATCCAACTGATAAGACCGCACCCTGGTACAACAGCCCCTTTATGAAAGCCTGTCGCGGTGAGCCGACAGATGTAACGCCCGTTTGGTTGATGAGACAAGCTGGTCGCTACATGCAGGAATATCGGGAGGTACGTGCCAAGACGACGTTTTTAGAGCTATGCAAGAATCCGCAACTTTGTGCTGAAGTGATGCTCACTGCAGTTACCAAGCTAGGAGTCGATGCGGCCATTATTTTCTCGGACTTGNTGCCCATCCTCGAACCAATGGGTTTAGATTTGGAATTCGCCAAAGGTGAAGGTCCGGTAATCCACAATCCAATTCGAGAGTCAACGGATATAAATCGAGTGCTGGAACTTGAGACGGTTGATTCACTCGACTTTGTTATGCAGACGGTGACCGAGACCCGCAAGGCATTACCAGAGGATATGCCACTGATTGGGTTTGCGGGGGCACCGTTTACTCTCGCCAGCTATGCAATAGAAGGTGGATCCAGTAGGAATTACTTGAACACTAAAACACTCATGTATCGGGATCCCGGCGCATGGCATGAGTTAATGCTGCGATTTCAACGAGCCATTACCATATACCTGAATGCGCAAATCGCCGCTGGTGCCCAATGCGTACAATTGTTTGATTCGTGGGTTGGCTGTCTCGGCCCGGATGACTATCGACGATATGTATTGCCATATGTTCAGGGGATCATCAAAGATCTGGTGCCAGGTGTTCCGGTAATAAATTTTGGTACGGGCAATCCAGCACTGCTTCCACTTTACGCAGAAGGCGGCAGTCAGGTTGTGGGTGTTGACTGGCGAGTTCGATTAGATGAAGCCTGGGATACGATCGGTCATAACCGTAGCGTCCAGGGAAACCTCGAACCGATTGTACTGTTGGCAGAGCAGGAAGAGATCAAGTTAAGAGTAGCTGAAGTACTGGATCAGGCGGGCGGGCGTCCCGGTCATATCTTTAACCTTGGCCACGGCGTGCTGCAGCAAACACCGGTTGAAAACGCAATTGCCGTGGTCGACATGGTGCACCAGATGAGCAGCCAGTGATATAACTGCAAACCCCTAACATCTGCCNGCACGGCTGATAAACTGAATATCAGCGATTCTTGAACAACAGTAAACGGGATTTCATCAATGAGTACATCCACCACTTCTTTTGAACAACTTGACCAAAGCTACGCTGAAGGCGGCGTCGAAGCCGTTCTGGATACCCTNATCAGCTCGCTGCGGGAGCAGAAGAAGTTTCACGAGTTGTTTGAAGCTTTGAAAATGAAGGCGCGAAACGAACTTGGGTTACCCTTGCTCTACAGCGATTCGGGTGACTCACTTGATAGCGATACTCGTAATAAGCTTGAAGATGCACTGATTGCAGCCTGCAAAGAAGTTGGACTGGCGTTGCTCGATGATGGTAAGGCTGGTGAAGGTTGGATGTACATGCGGGTGGTTGGTGATCGCTCCGCGGCTAAACAGATCNTGGATTCGATCGATGTNAGTGATGAAAACATCGATGAAATGGTAGACGTTTTGCTTAATGAAGGTGTGGATGTTGGTCGTGGTTTTTCAATTGTTTTGAATCACTACGGTACCTGTAATTCCATTACAACCTATGAATCGTTGATGTATCAGAAAAGTCGTGAGGAGCAGCAGGTATGTGCCCAGCTGTTGCTTGATCATTTGCACAACGATCTGGTCGCGACTGTGAAAGCAGATATTGGTCAGCAATCCGGATCAGAAGCGACCGGTGATACGCTGGAAGAGTTAGTGAATGATCGCGATTGGTTGTTTGGCGAACACTCCTATCACGTAGATACAACGCACCTGGCATCAACGGTTCGNTTCAGCAGAGTGCTGGAAGAGGAAGCGTCTTTACGAAAGGCGATGGACTTGACGTTTTACGGTCGTAATCTAAATGAGCAATTCCAGTATGCCGGCGAAGAACCATTCGCAGATATCTACGTACACCATGCACTTTATTTNCAGGCACTTCTTAGTGAAAACNTGGAGGAAGCGATGGCGCACTTTGAAGATCGAGCGCGGACTGTGGTGAAAGAACAAGAAGGTACAGCCGCTGTTGAAACCTACATNGACTTGCTTGCACGACTAGGGCGCACTGAAGATGCTGTCGCGGCAACAATGGAACTACTTCCACCGGGATCCCACAGCATGGGCATGGCGCCGTCATTGCATGAACTATGTGAAAGCAGTGGGGATTTTACACCCATTAAAGAAGTAGCCAAGACACAAATGGATGTGCTTGGCTACGTGAGTGGTTTGCTCGAAGCGAGAACTCGATAATATCGAGGTCTTATTTCTCAGTCTCTTTTTCAGACTTGTCTTTCTGCTTCTTTAGGAATTCAGCTGGCGAGAGAATTGGAGCTGGTATTACCCGCTTCTTAGTTGGCTTTGTTTTAGCTTCTTTCTCGGTTGCTTCCTTTTTAGTCGGCTTCGCCGGTGTAAGTTTTTTCGACTCCGTCTTCACATCGCTTTTGATCTTGGCCGGTGTAGCTACGTCGGCCTTGGGCTCCTTTTTGGTCGGTGCCGGCGACACAAGTTGCTCAAGCAGGTTTCCAACTTCGTTTACCACTTTTCCTGTTTCTTCGCCGACGGCTTCNAGCGTGCTAATCACAGGCGTTTCGTCATTGTCAGAGATGTTTAGTTTTGGCAGGTTGATCGTNTTGAAAAAGTCCTGCANCAGTTCACCAGCAGAAATCGTTGTGGTTGTGCTCAAAGTTGCAATAAGACAGATAGAGAGGACACGAATTTTCATGGTAAATCTCGATTCCGAGAGTGATTAGTAGCGTGGGGAAATGTCGGGGCAAATCAACTGCCAACACAACTTCTATCGGTAGCATTAACGGGTTTGCTTGATATGAGTTCTGTAGTAGTTTTGCCAACCTGTTAAACTAGTCAATCTAGGTCAACTTTGTTTAGGGTCACATTTGTGGCCGCTTATGCACCACGTGGTTTTGTAGNTGGCGGCAACGTCAATCAGTCGTTTGGTGTTTTGATTTGACCATCGAATATGATGTGTAGAACGGTATGATGAATTGACTCAAATCCGTGAAAATCGTCTAAATAGAGCGACTGATTTGGTAGAGCGTATTACAGGAAGGATCTGTAAATGTCAGAGTTCATTGACTCAAATCACACAGATATAACTGGCAATAGCGGCTATGAAATAGCCGATTTTGCAGAGATTCCAGGTACACCGTGCCCGTGTGGTACTGCTCGACGGGCGTTTAGTGATATCGAGGACTTTCCAGCAACGGTTCATGTAACAGAAATCTCGGTAGATGCCCAAAAGCACTATCACAAAACACTTACTGAAACATACTTCTTTCTAGAGTGTGGTGACGACGCGAAAATGGAGCTGGATGACGAGATTATTCCCGTGCATCCTGGCATGAGTATCATGATCAGACCGGGCACTCGCCATCGGGCGCTAGGTGAAATGAAGGTGTTGATCATGGTATTACCAAAGTTCGACCCGGCGGATGAATGGTTTGATTAACNAGATTTCCATTTGCCTTTTGAAATGAGCAATTGAGTCGCTTCTATATGCTTGTTTCAAGTCTTCCAGACCCGTATCTTAGACAGTACATGGCGTCCCCCTTTTTCGGGGAATTGTATCCGCGCGTTTAAGAATTTAAGCCGCGAANCCCCACCTTCTTATGTCAAGCGTTTAGGAAAGCTCCATCATGATGAAGTCGCTTCGATTCTCTTTTGTTTCACTTAGTTTGGTCTTGTTACTGAACCTGGCCATGATGGCGGGATGTTCTAGTGATTCCGGGTCAGACGACGGCGNTGGATCGACTGTAACCGGTACTAGCGATGGNGGAGATGATGCTCAATCAGATTCAACCAGTCAGGANNCAACTGACCAGGCTGAAGATGCTGNAAATAGCACTGACGGTGGTGAGGGTGAGCAAGGCTCTGATGAAGGTACAGANGATTCAGATTCAGGTAGTGAAGCTGCTGCNATATTCTCCGGCGAAACCGATGGNCCTCGNCTCGACTGGACATATTGGAGAGGTCCTTTTTCAAACGGCACTAGTTCCGAAGTTGGCTTGATTGATGACTTTGATCCGAATGGTGGTGAAGGAAGTAANGTATCCTGGAAGCGAGATGACCTAGGAGGTCGCAGTACTCCAATCGTGATGAATGGCCGGCTCTATATGGTCGTTCGTGATAAGCCGGGTACAGAACAGGAACGTGAAAAGGTCGTTTGCCTTGATGCAGCGACAGGTGAAGACATCTGGGAAAACGTCTTCAATGTATATCTGAGTGACGTGCCGGATACACGAGTTGGCTGGAGCAGCGTGGTTGGTGATCCGGAGACAGGCAATTTATATGCCCTCGGCGTGTGCGGTGTATTCCAGTGTCTTGATGCAGAGACCGGTGAAGTCAAATGGGGCNTGCCGATGCATGAACGATTTGGCTTGCTGAGTACTTACGGCGGCCGAACTAATTTCCCGATCCTCTGCGATGACTTGGTGATCATTAGTTCNATCGTGATTGGTTATGCCGAAATGGCTAAACCAGCACACCGTTTTGTCGCATTTAACAAGACAACGGGTGATGTNGTCTGGTTTAANGGAACACGGCCNCTNCCNTATGANACNACNTACAGTGGNCCAACGGTNACNGTGCTNAANGGACAAAAGGCNTTGGTGTTCGGNTCNGGNGATGGTGCNGTATGGGCNTTCCANCCGCGNACAGGNAAGCCAATNTGGCAATANAAGTTNTCACGNCGNGGNTTAAACGTGCCTCCGCTTGTNGTTGGNAANACCGTNTTNACCGGNCACAGNGAAGAAAATATTAGTGGNACAGCNATGGGTGCTATCACNGCNATCAACGCGAGNCTGGNNGGCGACGTGACNGAATCCGGNAANATCTGGAANGTGGAAGANCTGATGGTNGGNAAAGCAGCNCCATTGGTACTCGGTGANGAAGTATTCTGCTTCGATGACCGTGCAAAGCTCCACATCCTTGATGCTGCAACCGGTGAAACAAAATACCGTAAGAAAGCACTAGGTACCGTTATGCGATCTAGCCCACTCTATGCAGATGGCAAGATCTATACGGTGACCAATAATGGTCGCTGGGAGATTCTCAAACCAGATCCGACCAGTGATTATGGTGTTACTACAGTTAAGAAAGGTCGATTCCCGAATGGTGAAGGTTGTGATGCCTCACCCATCGCTGTGAATGGCCGAATCTATATCCATACTTCCGGCGGACTATACTGTCTGGAAGATTCTGCCAAAGACAAGGGTGCTTATCACGCGCCCGCGGCGCCGGAAGAAGCAACTCCAGAGGCAGCAGATGTTGCTACGCATGTACAGATTGTGCCGGCGGATGCACTATCCAGACCNGGTGAGACGATTAACTACACCGTTCGCTTATTTAATTCTGCTGGCCAGATGATCGGCGAAGCAGATGATGCAGAGTTTGTGGTGGATGGAAACGCTAGTTTTGGAGAAAACGGGGCTCTTACACTTTCAGCAGATGCCGCACATGTTGTTGCAAATATCACAGCGACCGTTGGAGATCTAACNGGCTCGGCGCGTGTAAGAATCGTACCGGATCTTCCATGGAGTTTTANTTTTGACGAACTCTCAGATCCACCCATTACATGGGTCGGTGCCAGATATCGTCATGTCATTCGTGAAGTGGATGGCAGTAAAGCAATGGTGAAGATTACGACCATTCCCAAAGGTACGCGCAGCCGCTGCTGGTTTGGGCATTCCAATCTCTCCAACTACACTATTCAGGCTGATGTAAAGGGAACGATCACCAATGATAAAATGCCTGACATTGGGTTAATTGCTCAGGGCTATACGCTTGATCTGCAAGGAAACGGTCAAAAGCTGCAAATCAGAACNTGGGGNCCACAGCTGCGGATGGCAGAAACGCTTGATTACCAATGGAAACCAGATACATGGTATACCCTCAAGTTTCAGGCATCCGTGGAAGATGGCAATGCTGTATTACGCGGTAAGATCTGGGTAAAAGGTGAAGCCGAACCCGATGCATGGACACTCGAAGCTGTGGACGACGTTCCAGTAACTCAGGGAAGCCCGGGGTTGTTTGGTAACGCGAAGGACGCAGAGCTTTACCTGGACAATATAACTGTTACACCTAACGGCTAATCAGTTAAGAATCCAGCGNNACAATNGGACTTAATTGTGGTGGTCTCTGTTCCGCGTGGTNGTTGTAGATCACAATAAAGATAATNCAAATCAGATATAAATAANTTCANGACATCAAAANGTTGATGTGGAATCAAACGAAACAGCTCGTGAAANCACGGTTGTTTTNCAAGAAACTGGAGAAATCAGGAATGAAAAACGTGCGTACAGCGAGTTTGCTAATCGTTAGTTTTCTACTCGGACTCTTTACTGTCTCGCTCATGATCGGCTGTAGCTCAGATAGCGGCGATGATGGCGGGAACAATGCACCGGCTGTCGACGGTGGTCACGATGCAGATGGCCATGATCACGGCGAGGGTGAAGGCCATGACCATGACGGTGAAGATCATGGTGACGAAGGTGAAGATCATGACCATGATGGTGATGATGCAGGTGATGACGCAGGTGATGACGCAGGTGATGACGCAGGTGATGACGCAGGTGATACATCACAATCTGANGCGGCGGCTCACACCGTGGAATGGGCTCAATGGGGCGGATCCAGCTCGAGAAATAACGTACCAGTAGGATTTAACATTCCGATCGAATTCGATGTCGGTGATTTCAATCGAGAAACAGGTGAATGGGTTGCCGGCAGTGGAACAAACATTCGGTGGGTCTCTCGTGTAGGCTCACAGACTTACGGAAATCCAGTTGTTGCTGACGGTAAAGTATTTGTCGGTACCAACAATAGTGGTGGGTATCTTGCACGATATCCGTCTTCAGTTGATTTAGGCTGCTTGCTTTGCTTTGATGAAGCCACTGGTGAATTACTTTGGCAGCACTCCAATGAAAAGCTTCCAACCGGCCGCGTTCACGACTGGCCGCTTCAGGGAATCTGCTCTGCACCATTAATCGAAGGTGATCGTGTTTGGTTTGTAACNAGTCGTGGAACCGTGGTATGTGTTGANAGTGNAGGTTATCGGGACGGTAAAGATGATGGTCCCGTAAGGGCTCCACTAGCACGCCTGTTCGACATCCGCAAAGGCGAAAATCCGGAAACGGATACATTCGCTCCAGCTGTTGAGGCATTGAACAATGGCGAGGTAAATGACACCCTTCGNGCAGCAGCTGCTAAGGCTGGATTTGAACTGTCAGAAGAAGTTGCCATCGAGGCGGACGCTGAAAAGAAACAGTGGACCCTGTCGGCTTCTGTTGATGGTCATGATCGTCAGGTCGTAGTGAAAACCATCGGACCGAAACTTTCAGTATTCAAGATCGTTACTACCGATGACGTACTCGAAGCTGACACCATCTGGGAATATGACATGATGGGTCAACTCGAGGTATCACAGCACAACATGTGCAGTTGTTCTGTAACCGCACTTGGAGACATTCTGTTTGTAAATACTTCCAACGGTTTGGATGAAACACACATCAATTTGCCATCTCCGGATGCTCCAAGCTTTATCGCGATGGATAAGAATACCGGTGAAGTTCTCTGGACGGACGATTCACCTGGTGCCAATATCTTGCACGGGCAATGGTCATCACCAATGGTGGCGGAATTCGAGGGTGTACCTCAAGTGATTTTCGCTGGTGGAGATGGTTGGGTGTACAGTTTCAAGGCCGACGCTGGTGCTGATGGCGTTCCGGAGTTGCTCTGGAAGTTTGATGCTAATCCAAAGGAATCTAAATGGATCCTTGGTGGTCGCGGTACTCGCAACAACATTATCGCGACTCCTGTTGCTTACGACGGATTGGTATACGTAGCTGTCGGTCAGGATCCAGAACACGGTGAAGGGGTTGGACACCTTTGGTGTATCGATCCGAACAAGCATGGTGACGTTAGTCCGCAACTTGCGATCGATGTAGCATCCGGTGACGTCATTGCTCATCAGCGATTGCAGGCGGTGATTGAAGATGATGGTCAGGTTGCACGAGATAACGAGAATTCTGCAGTTGTCTGGCACTACAGCGAGCACGACCAGGACGGCGACGGCGATATTTCGTTTGAGGAAACGATGCACCGAAGTTGCGGTACGGTGGCGATCAAAGATGATGTTCTGTACATCGCTGACTTCAGTGGGTTGTTCCATTGCCTGAATGCTAAGACCGGTGAACCATATTTCACGTATGACATGTTTGCTGCTGCCTGGGGTTCTCCACTGATTGTGGATGGCCATGTCTACATTGGTGATGAGGATGGTGATATTGCTATTTTTGACTTTGGTCCGGAAAACAAGGAACCAATTGACGAGCTCAACATGAGAAACTCTGTTTACAGTACGCCGATTGTTTCAAACAACACGTTGTACATCTGCAACAAGACTCACTTGTTTGCAATTGCTGCCTTGGAAGAAGCAGATCAAGCGGCAGATGACGCAGGTGAATAAGCTGCTTAAACACAAAAAACCTCGTGTCTCAGGCAATGGGACACGAGGTTTTTTTATGTAATGAGAATTCAGTTTAGANAATTATGATTCNTCTTCTTCTTCGATTGGCTCCTCAATCGTAATACGAACCCTCTTGATCCAGTGTGGCGACTTGCCGTTTTTACTGAGAACTTCCTTACGTTTTTCTGCTGAATTCTTATCATGGAATTCAAAATTCTCCACGTGTTTCATTGTCGGACTATAGATGGCCCACATGAGCTTTTCCTTGAGTTCGACAGCTTTCTTTTTGCGAGACTTTCGCTTTGTTGTCTTTTTCTTGGCAGCCTTCTTTACTGTTTTCTTTTTTACTGTCTTCTTAGTAGCTGTTGCTTTTTTCTTGCCCATGGTTGGCCTGCCTGTTCAAGTTAAGTGTCATGCGCGCGCCGAAAACTACGAATTCAGATTGCGAGACGCACATCCATCCTTCGGCAAGCTTAAGACGGGGCAGTTTTCTGCCCATTTACACGGTAAATCATAAGGGAATTAGGTTTTAATTCGCAAATGAATCTGTGGCTTGAGAGCACCAGAATCAAGAAAACATGGCTTATTATCATTAACAGGGTGTAATTTCAGCCATTTGGCATGTCGATTTGCACAACTTCATTTCGCCGCAATTGTCCGCACGCAGCATTAATATCGTCGCCTTTCCGTTGCCGGAATCGTATCGTAATATTTCCAGCTTCCAGTACACTTTTAAATCGTGCAACTCGATTCCTCGAAGGCGTCTTATACGGCAAGCCGTCTACAGGATTGTATGGGATCACATTGAGCAACGCATTTCGATGGCGAAGTAGATTAACAAGCTCTTGAGCATGCTTTTCACCGTCGTTTACATCTCCTAAGAGCACGTATTCATACGTTAGCCGCCTACCGGAAGTGTCGAAGTAACGATCTGCAGCGGAGAGAATCGCTTTGATCCCGATATTATCATTCACCGGCACGAGTTGATTACGAAGTGGGTCATTTGGTGCGTGGAGTGATACAGCGAGGTGATAACGGGTTTGTATATCTGATAGGCGGTCCATTGCTTTTGGCAGACCGACTGTCGAAATGGTTATTCGACGAGCGCTAATGCCCAGCCCGTCTTCTGAGCTGATGGTATCGAGTGCTGGTAAGAGCTGGTCGAGGTTTGCTAGCGGCTCCCCCATGCCCATGACGACGACATGGCTCAGTCTCTCGGAATCAGGCAATAAACTCTGAAGTTTCAACGATTGTTCGATGATTTCGCCTGTCGTGAGATTTCGATCCACACCATCAAGGCCACTTGCACAAAACACACAACCCATCGCACATCCAACTTGCGTACTTATACAAATTGTGCGGCGATGGCCATCGCGGAGTAGGACGCACTCGATGCGGCCACCATCGTGCAGTTCGAGCAGTAGCTTTTCTGTCCCGTCGGACGACGATTGATGTTTAACGATCTTACTTGTCCAAATTGCCAGATCTTTACTGAGCGCCTGCTTCAGTTGATTTGGGAGATTACTCATCGATTCAAACGAATCGGCCCGGTTATGGAAAAGCCATTTTTGAATCTGCGCAGCACGATATCCTGGTTGTTCACAAGTGGTGAGCCACAGTTTGAGCTCATCGCTGCTGATGTCGAGTATGTGGTTCATGGGAACAGTTTCTGTAAATCACCGGTTGCCGCCGCTGTGCGAAATGCGCCAAGATCTTCATACACAGCGTCAGAAATGTACTTTACTACCCAGTTATGAATCATCGGGCTAATGGTAATGACAACTTTGCCATTTCGGTAAGCTTCCCACATTTCAATAGCAGTACCCATGGACGCTTCTGGTGCAAATGCGATCACCGCATCAACCTCACCGCACATTTTGTTATGCCCGAGAAATGTGGACTTGGCTGTATCGTCGTCGTAGTGCAATGAACCACTGTGATTGGCCATGGGGTCGTAAACATCAGCGTCAACAAAGCAGGTGCGCAGAATTGCTGCTATTTCAGAACGATAATTCTGCGTATGCAACTCAGCATCTACGAGTGAACCCTGCATGATTCCAGCGATAAAAAAACGCATAATTTCCCTGAGGCGGCTCTTCGATAAAAGTATGGTGTTTTCTTCTTTGAATCCTGAGTATCAGAAGATACTCGAATATGACGATACCGTTTAGAATACGGCCAGTTAATCCAATCGCCAAGATGATATCCGTGAGTCAATTGTCTGTTGGTAATTACATAGAACTTTAGGAGCAGCAATTCCACATGGCCACTAAACGATCATCCCTCTCGACCAAACAACAACGCATCGATCGTGTTATGACTTTAATGGCTATACGCGGCAAGAGTGGTGAAGAGCAGGGTGTTGCGGATTTCATTAAAAAGCAACTCATCAAGGCAGGTGCATCAAAGGGCCAGATTACAGAGGACTCAGCTCATCGCCGAACGATAATCAAGGGAAATCAGGGTAATCTCACCCTGAGATTACCGGGCACTGTAAAAGGACCACGCCGAATGCTGAGTGCCCATATGGATACAGTTCCGATCTGCGTCGGATGCGAACCGAGGATTAAAGGAAATCTGGTTACATCGGTAAGTGAGGAAACTGGGTTAGGCGCAGATGATAGGGCAGGATGTGCAGTCGTGCTATCGACTGCCATCGATATTCTACGAAGTGGTCTGCCCCATCCACCGCTAACGTTTTGTTGGTTCGTACAGGAAGAGGTCGGTTTGCAAGGTGTGCGGCATATGAGTAAAGCCATCCTCGGGAATCCGGCGATGGCGTTTAATTGGGATGGAGGTGTTGCAACTAAACTCACCGTCGGCGCAACCGGTGGATACCGCATTCGAATTGAAATTGATGGAATTGCATCTCACGCAGGAGTTGCACCGGAGCGTGGAGTAAGTGCTATTTCCATTGCAGCGGTTGCCATCGCAGATTTACAGCAAAACGGGTGGCTGGGCCTTGTTGAAAAAGGAAAACAAAAGGGTACGGCTAACGTAGGTGTAATCGAAGGTGGTCAGGCAACGAATGTTGTGACCGATAAAGTCATCGTGCGTGCTGAAGCAAGAAGTCATAATTCCAAGTTTCGAGAACGCATTGTGAAGGAAATCAGAGCAGCCTTTGACCGCGCGGTTAAGCAAGTTAAGAATGTTGAGAAGTCCACCGGCAGTGTGTTATGGGAAGGTAGGCTCGATTACGACTCATTCAAACTGTCTCCAAAACAGGAGTGCGTACAAATCGTACAATCAATATTCAAGTCGATGGGACATGACACGAGCTTGGCAATTGCAAATGGCGGTTTGGATGCCAATTGGCTCAATGCATTCGGAATACCGACGGTATCCATGGGATGTGGACAAATGAATGCTCACATGGTTACTGAAACACTCGATCTGACACAGTACTTGCTCGCTTGCGATCTTGGATTACGGATTGCAACTGTAGATGACTAGATCTCTAAAGCCAAGTTAATTCCAAGAGGCCTCAATTCGTACTAATCATTAAGTAGCGCGTAGGGCAATGTGACGTGAAACTAATTCAACTGTTTTCAAACCACGGTATTATCTCAGACACCGGCGAAGAAAAGTTTTTGGACCAAGCGGAACATTTCGCTGACAGACGGGTTCAATAGAGAAGTGTAAAAGAAGGGCTGAATTCGAATTATTTAAAGATATACGAGGCCATTCATAGCAACTTTAGATGGCGTTGATTCTAATGGAATAGTAGAGAGTAAAGCGAGAAAACCCTCTTTTCCTTTGACCGAGGCACTGCATTGTCCGGCAAAAAACGCCCGAAAAAGAACTATATTGAAACCGACCCGGATGTCCGGTTGATGCTTGAGGTACGGGAAGACAATGCAGCCGCTTTTGAAGAACTCGTTTCACGCTACCAAACGCGGCTTATCAACGTGCTAAATCATCTGGTAAATAAACGCGACCTGGCAGAAGATTTGGCTCAGGAAGTGTTCATGCGTGTATACCGTAGTCGCAAGCGGTATGAGCCTGGTGCCAAGTTTTCAACCTGGCTGTTTACCATCGCGAACAATGTTGCGAGCAACGCCCGCCGTTCTTTATCGCGTCGCAAGGAAGTAAACGTGATGGACCGTTCAAACGGTGAACTGCAAGCCTATCCACTGGCCACGATGGCTGAAGCAGCTAGCGGGCTTATGCCGACTCGCCAACTTGATAAACTCGAACGAGCTGAAATTGTCAGACTTGCAATGGAAACGCTCAATGAGCGTCAGCGTATGGCTCTGTTGTTGTCGAAATTCGAGGGAATGAGCTACCAGGATATCGCGGATTCAATGGAATTATCCGTGCCGGCCATTAAGAGTCTGCTATCCCGCGCACGGGTAAACCTTAAGAGCGTGCTTGAACCGTACATGAGTGCAGGAAATATCTCGATGAAGAGCCGAGATCCAGAAGAGTCGGAGTTGAGCAATACGCAGGAACTTACTGAATAGAAGTTAACTATGGATAGCCATTCCACAACCCGAAATCCTGTGAAGGCCATTGATTTAGATGAGCATAATGAGTTGGTTGCATATCTGGATGGCGAACTGGACGAAGCATCATGTGAACGCCTTGAAGCCCAACTACTTGAAGATGAAGCGTTACAAAAGAAGCTGAATGAACTCTCCAAGGTTTGGGACATGCTCGACTCACTTCCCAACGTTACCGCCGCACAGGATTTCACTAAAAGTACGATGGAAATGGCCATCGTTTCTACGAAGCGAGAAATCACAGGTAACAGTGGAAAGCGATTGTTGTCGGTGCGTATACTTCTATTGTGTGCGGCCATGTTATTAGGTGTTTTCGCTTCTCGTTGGATGCAGCAAGATAACGACAGGATGTTGGTTGAGGATTTCGAAGTGATAGAAAACCTCGACTTATATCGTGTTGGTGGAAGCGTCGAATTCCTGGAAGAGTTAGATGAACAAGGCCTTTTTACACGGGGTCAGAATCGTGAATAAGATCTACGTAGGTGTACTACTCGTATTAATTGCGAGCACGTATGTGCTCTCATCCGGTACACAATCCCTTACGGACATTGCAGAAGATCAAGTCATAGCGCGTATCGGACAGCTTTCTCCAGCAGAGAAGTCGCTGTTAAAGGATAAATTAGAACGATTTCGTCGACTTACCCTAAGTGAACAGCAACACCTTCGAGAATTCCATTCAGCACTAGACAACCACGACAAGCGCACAGATCTATTAAATGTTCTAAGGAAATACAATGACTGGGTGAATCAGCTTACCCCTGGTGACCGTGTTGCCATGCAGGCTGCTGATGTATCTGACCGTATTGATACGGTTACTCAAATACATAAGGCACAGCTTCGTGATCGATTCCAGTTATTAATCGAAAAGGAGTTGAAGCTGGAGGACAGCCTTGAACTCATAGAGTGGTTAGAGAGCATTCACAAGCGTCCGGATGATAATTCTGAGGTCGGACCTATTGAAATCTACGAAGTGCTGAATCAGGGGCATGAAGTACTTGCGCTGCTGGAAGGTTTATCAAGTGGTGCACAGCAGAAGTACTTTCTTACTCCAAAAGATGAGCAGACGGATCTAATCCAGAGCTGGATTGCATCAGCTATTTGGTTGCAATACTGGTCGCGTAAAGGCCTTGATGATGCTGAGTTCGCTCGATTTTTTGCCGAGGATCTTAATGAGCAGGAACGCCGCATGATTGAACAATCATCCGATTTTCGTACGAGTCTCTTTTTTGTTTACAACAATAAATCTGGTGAGCGGGAGCAACAGCTTAGCGACACTGCACTCGCGAGTGATCAAAACACGACGAATCCATCTAAGTTAAATGACGGTGCGTCTGCTCCTGGAATTGGTACAACTGTGATCGGAGCTGTGCCATTTATGCGTCAAGCCATCGAAGAACTGATTCCAGATCTGGATCAGGATCAACTTGCCTTGCTTGAAGAACTATCACCGGGAGCCAGCAGCGTAATTGCAGCGATGGAAGATACAGCAAGCGATGCTGAAAAGGTTTTGAATTGGGTGAAGAATGCAATGAAGAGTCAGTTCTTCAGCCGGGCTGATGTTCCGGAGCAAGACTTGCAGGCGTTTCTCGAGAATGACCTGACCGATGAAGAACGAGAGTACCTAAAACAGGTTCCACCGCTTCAGTATCGAAAGACGCTTTTATTCCTCTACTACCAAAAGCAGGACGAGGTAGAAAAAAATAAAAACGAGCTGCCAGAGCCCAACGAGGATCCGGGTGACGAGAAGCCGACCTCAGAAAATGCTCAATGACGCTGTAATCTCTACAGCATGCTTTCCAACAGTAGACGCATCTTTCTCAATTCCGCATCATGGTCAACGTCAGGCAGCTCATCTAATTGGACAGACAGGGCGCGGCGAAATCCTTGCTTACCAAGCTGATTTATTAACCGACTGTAATCGACCACACCTTGCCCTACACGTACCTGAAACGCGTCATCTGATGCGTCACGCAGTATGGTATGGTTGATATGTGGAAGTAGCTTGTCATAGCCTTTGGCGACGTATGGACCGCATTGGTACTGGCTGATATCCAGACAGATTTTCAATCCATCAACATTATTGCAAAGTACAGAAACGGTGTCCGGGTCTTCAGTTAAACACCCAATTTGATTCTTCAAGCTGACAACAATTCCATCAGTCTCTGCAATCTGGACCAGTTTTTGGAGATGCTCTACTTCCTGATTAAATGGTGTGCCGAGTTCAGCCGAAGGGATGCTGATGGAAACGACACGTGTTGCCTTTGCTAGTTTGCAAATAGATGCAAATTGTTCGTAAAAGAGCTCTCTTGTAGCGTTAATACGAACGTCATAGGAAACAACTCCGAGGCGGAGTGTATTGGTACACAAAGTAATGGCCTCTTCCAGGTTTTCATGTACCATCGAAGGCTTAATTTGATTTCCATCTTCACACAGAACCACATCGACCATGGAGTATTCCAGATCAACGAGTTTCTGTATAGCATCCTGAAAACCAAGCTGCTTAAAGCAGTCAGTTGACGCCGCAACTAACAATGTAGTACTCCCCAAAATGAACGATAAACCGGATATTCACGGGATTTTCCCGTTGATTGAGGTGGCGAGTTTACCCGCAAACAGGGGTTCATGGCAACACAGATTTTGTCACACCAAATGATTAGTAACGCACCTGATAAACAACTCAGCTTTTAATCTGAACACTTGTACATTATACTGCCGATAACCTGTACAGGTGTCTAGTATATGCCACGGAGGGAAATCATGGCTCCAACTGATCAATTAACCGCACGGCAGCGTGAAGTATTTGACATGATCTATGAACAGATCATAAATCGAGGTTATGGACCTACCGTGCGTGAGATTGCTGATCAATTTGGCATCGCCTCACCAAACGGGGTTGTTTGCCATTTGAAGGCACTGGAGAAGAAGGGCTTAATCATTCGAAGCCCTAATAAGTCCCGTGCAATTGAATTGACAGACGAAGTTCTCGAATCTCAGCGAGGCTTGCCGCTTGCGGGTACCGTTGCCGCGGGTATGACGACACTGGCGTTTGAACAACAGGACCGCATTGATATTGGAGGCATGTTCTCCGGGTCAGACGAGTTTGTATTACAGGTATCTGGCGATTCAATGATCGAAGCACATATTGCTGACGGAGACTATGTCGTCGTGCGCAAGCAACCAACGGCACGTAGCGGTGATATGGTCGTGGCTCGCACCGATGAGGGAGAAGCAACGCTTAAATACTGGTACCCCGAATCTGGTCGCATCAGACTACAGCCCGCAAATGCTTCGATGGATCCAATCTACGTCGATAATGCACAGGTAGTCGGAATTGTCACCGGTGTTGTGAGAACCGTTTAGCCAGTCGTCACACGTTGCACGACTCACTTGGCCATCTATATACCCTTGGTAGCTAGTTATTCGCTACATGCGCTATTCAGCACTAAATCGGTGTACCGTTACGTGATGATATGATTCACCGGGGTTGAGTACCGTTGTTGGGAATTGGTCCTGATTAGGTGAATCCGGATAGTGCTGTGTTTCCAGGCAAAGCGCTGAATACTGAGCAAGACCGGCGTTTCCCTCGGATCCGTCCAGATAATTACCTGTATAGAATTGCAGGCCGATTTGAGATGTGTAAATCTCCATTACTCGCCCCGTGCCCTCGTGCTTTAGCGTCGCGGCCAGTACCAAATTGTCAACAGATGCCTTTTCGCGATCTCTTAGTGCATAGCAATGGTCGTATCCGACGGGATCAGTCATGTTATCCGCGAGGCGTTCGCCGATCTTGTGGAACTCGATAAAGTCCAAGGTTGTGTCCGTAACCGTTACAATCTCGCCCGTCGGAATTCCCGTATCATCCATGGGAAGATACTCGTCGGCTTCGACCTTAAGTAAATGCTCATGTACGAGACCGCTGCCGACACCACCGAGATTCCAGTAATTATGGTTCGTTAGATTGACAACAGTTTTCTTGTCTGTAGTTGCGGAGAGATCTACAACCAATTCATTATTATCAGTCAGCTTATAGATAGCGGTTGTTGTAAGATTTCCCGGATATCCTTCTTCGCCATCGGCACTTACCCGGCTGAACTTAATTCCTACAAAATCATCACCATTTAGCGGCTCAGCATCCCACAGCTGTTTGTCAAATCCCTGTTCACCCCCGTGAAGATGGTTTGGATCATTATTGGCAGCAAGCGTGTATTCTTCGCCATCAAGAGAAAACTTCGCATTAGCAATTCGGTTACAGAAACGTCCAACCGTCGCTCCAAAGTAAGGAGGACCGCCAAGNTATCCATCCATGGAGTCAAATCCAACGTTGATATTTCCGAGGTTACCATCGCGATCAGGTGTTTCCACAGAAACGACGATAGCACCGTAGGTGATCATTTTTACGACCAGACCGTTCTTATTGGTAAGCGTATAAATGTCGACGGCTTCACCGTCAGCTGTTTCACCAAATGCGTCCTTGGTAATTCCCGCAGCCGGGTCTGCCAATTCTCCTGAATCTGTTGAATTATCTTCCATTGGTTCAGTGTTCCCTTCTTCACTGTTTTCCGGATCAGCTGATGATTCATCCTCTTGCTGCGTTTCATCGGCACCGACGAACAAGTCATCTCCACCCGTATTTGTATTTCCGTCATCTCCACCACATCCGAGGAGCGAAATTGTGGCGCTGAAAACTAAACAAAGCAAAGATGACTGAAATGATCGTTTCATGTCAGGGATTCCTAAAGGAAAAGAGTTGAGAACGGAAATCAACAGTAGGAGTTAGGGCTACTACTGTATTGAGTACAGGAATTCATTATCTGATTAGAAATCGGCTGCGACAAGTGCCGGNNAGGGATACGAGCGGGTAGATTCAGCAACGATCGACGGCCCATCGGGTCTTAGGTGATTTTTAGCTCTCAGGCTGATTTGTTCGATCGCGTTTCTTGGTTCAGTTTGTTGTAGAGAGTCTTAAGACTTATGCCCAATTCCGACGCGGCAGCAGTCTTATTGCCATCATGCCGATCAAGTGCGGAGTGAATTGCAACCAATTCCAATTCGCGTAATGTCATGACTGGGTTACCAGATTGTGGTTTTGGAGTGTCCACGACCTGGTGAAAACGTGGTGGCAAGTGGGACAACTCGATCATTTGTTCATCGCAAAGTATCAGGGCATGTTCGATCACGTTGGCCAGTTCACGTACATTTCCTGGCCAGTCATGTTGTGACAATGCTGTAAGTGCTTCGCTGTTAATAGAGTCAGATAAAGTAGCCACTCCAACCTTTCGGGACACGAGATGATCGATTAACTGGCCGAGGTCGCCAATACGATCTCTAAGAGGCGGGATCTCCAGTTCAAACGCATTTATTCGAAACATGAGATCTTCACGAAAATCCCCTTCAGCGACCATATGTTCAATATTTCGATGAGTTGCACATACCACCCGAACATTGACATTAAAGGTTTGGTTATCGCCGACACGTCGTATTTCACCGCTCTCGAGTACCCGGAGAAGATTGGCTTGCATTGTTTTGGGCAGCTCACCGATTTCGTCCAGAAACAACGTGCCACCATTGGCAACTTCAAATAGGCCTGTCCGTTGTTGATCAGCCCCGGTGAATGCGCCTTTGCAATGACCGAATAATTCACTTTCGATGAGGTTTTCCGGAAGTGCGCCACAATTCACCGCAACAAATGGCATCTCCGCTCTCGTGCTTTCCTGATGAATGGAGCGGGCCACAAGTTCTTTACCGGAGCCGGTTTCTCCTCGGATCAGCACAGTTGAGTCGGTTGGAGCAACTCTACTGATGAGTGATTTCAGCTGTGCCATAACCGGTGTTTCACCAATCAGTTGTGACGTGCCCTGAACCTGATCAAGCTGCCGTTTTACCGCTTGGTAATTTCGTCGTAGTTGGCGTTTGTCAGCAACGCGTTGGAGGATGGACTTTAGCTCGATTAACTTACAGGGTTTGGTAATGTAGTCAAACACACCATGTCGAAGTGCTGCAATCGCTGACTCGATTGATGACTTTCCGGTCAGAATGATGCAATCCAGTTCGGGAGAGAGTTCTTTTGCGCGGGCAATGACTTCCATGCCGTTCATGCCGGGCATATCCAAATCTACTAACAAGCAGTCGAAATTGTTTTGTTCGAGCATATGCACAGCATTAGCACCATCGGGGCAGACAGTGATCGCGTGTCCCATACGTGGAATTTCTAATTCCATCAGTTCGCGCAAGTACTCTTCGTCGTCGGTAAACAATACCTGGAGACCGTTAGGCGACGCGGGTTGATGGGTGTTGCTCATCATTTTTTCCGTTTGAGGTGAGTTGTTTATTCGACGGGAGTGTCACAATGAAGGTCGCTCCTTTTCCTGTACCATCGCTGTGCACATGAATCTTACCGCCGTGGTCATCGACGATACGATGAGTTATCGAAAGTCCAAGTCCCGTGCCAGAGCCATCCTGGCGATCGGTAAAGAATGGCTCAAAGATCTGTTCGAGTGTTCGTTCTGACATTCCACAGCCGTCGTCTACGACTTCAAGTTGTGCGTGGTTCTCTTGTTGAGTCAGTGAAACTTTGACACGACCGCCGTCGTCAAGACTATCAAGTGCGTTGGTAACCAGATTCAATGCAACTTGCTTGAATTCCTGTGGATTGACGATCGCAAAAACAGGGCCGGAACATTCCAGCTCAAGTTCACATTCCTTGTACTTACCGAGATGTTGAACCATTTCTACAACGTCGGTAACTAAGCCAACCAGAGGAACGTGCTGACGCTCTGCATTTCCCAATCTGGAAAAGTCCAGCAATTGTTCGGTAATTCCCTTACATCTAAATGCTTCGTTCTGAATTCGCTGAAGGTACTTGCGAATAACCGTAATCTGTTCGGTAACCTGTTCAGTCTCGTTGGACATGACTTCTTCAACGCGGGATTCCAGCGATTCAGCACACATGGCAATGGTCGCCAGCGGGTTGTTTATTTCGTGTGCGACTCCGGCTGCCAGAAATCCTACACTCGCTAATTGTTCACTTCGAATGACTTCGCGTGTCCGCTCTTTCACTTGTTGATCCAGATCGTCTCGGATTCGTTTAAATTTTCGCGTCATGTTGTTCATGGCTGCTGCCAACTCAGCAACTTCATCATTCGTATCCACGGTGACCTGATATTCCAAGTCACCGCTGGCGACACGTCTGGAACCTGAAATGAGTTTGCCAAANGGNCGGACAAGCCATGATTGGACTAAGCGAATAAGTTGAATAAGCAGAACAGCGCCAAAAATCGAGCCGATCCAGGTTAATACGATCCATGTTCGATAACTCAATCGAGCTTCATCAGCAAAGGTATTCATACGCTGCTGTAGTTTACGTGGCATTTGACGNGCCAGNGACAACGCCCGGTTTAATGGCGGGGTAAGCATTTCAATTCGTTGCATTGCAGCGTCTGAACGTACACCCTGCAATTGATGGTCTACGTCGGTGAGCAAAGAACGGATTTCGTTGACCATCGCAAGCTCTTCAGAGGTATCGCCAAGCATATCGTCATCCTGATTCGCTGTATTAAGCTGGTTTTGATATGCAATCGCTGCTAACTGAACGGACTGTAGTTGATTTAGAAACTCGTTGGTGATTCCTGTTGGTACTGGCGTATCACGCAGGATGGATTTCACAAGGAGCTTATATTTACCATCGAGGCCTACCATTTCATCGACCAACGATTCGGCGATGGGCAACTCACTGGCTCTTTCACTTACGCTACGTGCGAGCTTTCGGTATGAATACACTCCCTGGAATCCGCTGAATGACATGGCAGCGACGATCATGCACAACATCGTCAGACAGACGATGAGCTTGTATCGAAATGGCCATTGCGAAAGCACTAGTAATTACCTCTTACTTACCGGCGAAGAATTCGTCGTAGAAAAAACACACCAGCGGCGAAAACACACACATTTCCCAGCCAGACAGCATATGGCGGAAAGGCGCCGGCTTTTGCCCGATCGACACCGTACTGAAACACGGGATAGTAAATAACGAGGATCGGTAAGAAGCTAAACCCGATGGTTGTCCACATGTCCGGTGTTTTTTTGAGGATCGAAATGGATGCACCAGCAAAGACAAANGCCAGACACGTAAAGCCGTTTGCCCATCGTCTCCAGGATTCTAGCGTGTAGCGATTCAATAAATGCAAATCATAGCGAAGCTTTCTGTGCGATTGCTTCCAATGTAAATCGAGAAGTTCGTTGAAGTCGCCTGTTAGCATTTGTAACCCTGCTTGTGCAGCAAGAGTCTGCTGGCTGACATCGATGGTTGATTCCTGTTCAGAGATGTAGCGAGGNAAATTGCGCAGCGCTACATCAGATGGTCCGAGTTTTCCGGAGTCATTACGNGCCACGCTTCGCANGGGTAATTCGTATATGAACTGATCAGGCCATTCGCCAAATGTACTTGCTCCAATATCAAACTGAGTATCATCAATCACGATNCGTAGCTTGTTGGAAACTGGATTGAACTTGAGTTCAGCCTGTCTTGCCACGAGCGTAATGGGAGGTGAATCGCCATCTGCATGGAATGATATCGTCGGTCTAATCAGCTTCTTGTCCTGTACGTCCTTTACGTGAATACTGAATCGGTTACTGGAGTAACTTCGTTGGCTTCTTAACATCCCATAAGCGATGTCTTCAATACTTTGGAGGATTACGCGGTCGATTCCTCGCCGCCCCCAGGACACAGCGACGTCGTTTAGCCATACGGCAACCAGGCTTACCATCACTGCAAGATAGACGGCCGGGACAATGGCCTTCTTAATGGAAATGCCCATTGATTTGAGTGCGATGAGCTCATTGGAGGATGCCATTTTTCCGTACACACTACACGTAGCGAATAGCATCGCGGCGGGAATACTAAGACGTAGAGCATCCGGTANTATAAACGGGACTAAGCGNAAGACTGGTAATGGTCCCAACCCTTCACGCATTGCACGCTGTGCTAGCATGACCAGCAACAGAATCATGGTCAAAACAGTGAGCGCAAGAATCATCGTCTTTAGCAATTCACTAACGACATAGCGCATCAGAATTCGCATCTACGGTTCATCCTTGAACGGTTTCACTTTATGTGACTGTTGACAGTCGTCTTGTTGGCAAACTTTCCGTGTTTGCTACATGCGCTTTACACCTGTTTCCAGCGATTTGGGCAACAAAATGTAACATTTACACGGTTTTGAGGAAATGACAGTTTCCAATTGACTGTTTGATGATGTTTCTTGTATCGTGGCGTGCCGGATGCCGAACAGGTTTTCCGCAAATTGGCAACTATCACATTANGTCTTTACCATCCAGGCCGGCACTTAAGATAAGCGAAGTACAATCTACAATGAGAATAAAGATCACTCCATCAAGTCGTACCGCAGAGTGCTCATTATGTCGTCATACTGAGTTCAGCCAGGTTGCAGATCGCGATCGCAAGTCCAACGAATTGAAGACCGTTGTTTGCAAGAAATGTGGCCTCGTGTCACATGAGTGTATTCCTTCGAATCAGGAACTGCTCGAGTATTACCAGGAAGATTATCGAAGTGAATACAACGGTGAGGCGACACCGTCTGCATACCGCGTATTGCGCGAATGGGACCGTGGACAAGCCTTGGTTAAACAACTTGGATCGTATCTGGCAGAATCAAGTGATGTACTTGAAGTTGGGTCCGGAATTGGATGTACAGTCAAGAGTTTCGAACTAGCAGGGCACAGAAGTACAGGGATTGAACCAGGGCGTGGGTTTTGTGAATATTCACGCAATGTGCTAGACGCTGATGTTAGCGAAGCAATACTTGCCGACTTACCAGCAGAAGAACGTTATGACATGGTCATGTTAGTTCACGTGCTTGAGCATCTGAATGATCCAATGAGTTCATTTGAGCATGTACACTCTCTGTTGCGTCCAGGCGGCTTGTTCTATGTGGAGGTTCCAAATTGCGGCGCACCACACGCTGCCCCGCCAAAGATGTTTCACTATGCTCACATCTTCAATTACGCGAGTTGGACGCTATCGCATCTGGGACAGTCGACAGGATTTGACGTGAAAGAGGTCATATCATCAGAATCCAACAAGAATCTGCAAATCCTGTTTCAAAAGTCAAACACGCGTAATGACAGTCGATCATTCGATATGAACGGCTATGAAAAATCGTGCGCGTCTCTCACGCGTTATACGAATCTTACATATCATCTGAGATGGAATTACGTGACGACTCGTATGGCTACGATGGTCCATCACTTATGTGGCCGGATACGTGCAGAACGTAGATTAGAAAAACTGATTAAGTCGTTTCCAGAAAAATCAGATATCGACAGTGGTATCCGTCGAGCAGCCTAGTCCGAGCCAATCGGTCGTTTACGGCTAAGTGGAACGAAACTCAGTCATCATAAAGCTGATGGCCTTTGCGAACTGTAAAAATGCAGCGGCGAAATCTCCCCGCTGTTGATATTCTGCACCCGCGACACATAATTCATCAAAGTGTTGCCAGTCAAATTGGTCTGTCGAGCGGTCGTGGGCTTCGCGGACCCTCTTAACCAGTGAAATAATCTCATTCAGCACGTCTGAGGTGACTTTACAGTCGGTGCGAGAGTAGGGGCCTTCGCCAAACGGCTGACCACCAATTTGTTGACTAACCGATCCATTCGATGAGAACATAGGCTTGATGAATCCGGTTAGACCTAACAGTGCTCCGAGTCCAAGCGTAATTAATCCGGGTAATTGACTACTTAGGGTCATGGCAAGCACTCCACCCGCCAAAGCCAGCACGCCACCAAGGGCATAAAACAGCGCACTGCTGGTGTCTTCATCATCCGTCTCTGTTGTTACGGTAAACGAACCACTGTCTTCACGATTCGTAGTTAGTTGATCCCCGGTAACTTTGGCGATGATCACCGTCACATTGTCAGGGCCACCCGTTAAATTTGCTAAATCCCGCAAAAATGCCGCTGCTGTTTCAGGATCCTGTAGTGATAAAGTGGCACCGATAATTAAATCAGAAACCTGGCCGGAAAGACCGTCGCTACATAGCAGGAATGTATCACCTGTTTGAATCGGAAACGGGCCTTCCAGATCTACTTCAACTTCGGCGTTGGGCCCAAGTGATCTGGTAATCACATTCTTGGGGATCGCTGCTTCATCTTCTGGCGTTTTCAGCTTCCCATGCCGTTTCATTTCCCACACGAGACTGTGGTCAAATGTCAGTTGTTCAATCATGTCTGCCCGAAATCTGTACACACGGCTATCACCGACATGGCCAAGTAGTGCACCTTGTGGTAACAGCGTCAATGCGCAAATTGTTGTGCCCATGTTGTGAAATTCAGGATTTGATTCCCCACGCTCGTGAATCTCGTTATTGGTTTCACGAATAGCCAGTTTTAGTGATTCTGGCGGAGATTTCTCGATGTACTTCTGGTAATGGTGGGGTACACTGCGAACCGCCATCTCACTGGCTTTCTCACCGGCTGCATGTGCTCCCATTCCATCAGCGACGATAAACAAATGTCCCTGGCTCTTCCAATTCTTTTCGTTCGCAGCAATTACTACACGCAAGTTGTCCTGATTATTGGCTCGACGCATTCCCACATCAGTTATGGCGCAATAATCAAGGCAATCTTGCCATGGATCAGAGGAATCAGGTTGTTGTTCTTTTTTTGACATACAAACGAGGTAGTTATATGTTGCGTAAAATCTTAGTGCTTAATTCTAGTATACAGGAAGATTTAGAGTGATTACCGCTTTCAAATGCTGTTGGAGGGGCTGTCACATGCATGTATACTCCGCGGCGTCCAAAATGGATGAATCAGTTTGTCTTTAAAGGAATACAAATGGGCTGCAGAAACACTTCGTGTGCCCTAATCGGGATCCTGATATCAGTCGTCGTAATGGAATGGATTGTCGCAGATGCCAATGCTGTTGTTCGTCGCAGGGTAACGATTCGTAGTAATCCACCCGGAGCCGTTGTTTACATTGACGATCAGGAGATCGGAGTCACACCAGTGAGTACGACGTTCACATTTTACGGCACTCGAAAAATCCAATTGATCAAAGATCAGTTTGAAATTGTAACGGTTAAACGGACCTTTAATCCACCGTGGTATCAATTACCCGTTTTGGACTTCATTTATGAAAACCTTGTCTTTCAAGAGGTAAGGGACGAGCGAGTTCTGGACTTCAAACTCGTTCCCCAGAAAAATCGCAAGAACTCGGATCTCATACAGCGAGGTTTGCAGTTGCGACAACGTGCTCAACAAGGTGTCCTGACTCCGCGTCCCGGAGAGACTTCGCCGCTTCGAGCGAGGTATCCAACTGTCCCAAGTCGCCAGCTTCCGGCGATTACACCTCCTCGTTAATTCACTAACGTGGAACCGGTTTAAACCCGGACCCGACCGGTCTGTTTTGNAATGCACCGGATACTCCAAGCTGCCGTGGATCCGTAGCGATCTTATCAGAGAAGACTCTCAGATCATTGAGAATGGGTCGAAGTTTTATGCTTGCTTCCTCAATATTGCGAGATGAGCGCACAAAGTTGTCATACAACTCGCGGTCATGGATCAACCTAGAGAGTGTGCCATCTTTACGATTCATAGCAGTGGCCAACTGGTTCATTTGAGTAACCATGTTGTCGAATTCTTCTACGCTGCTTGTGATTGACTCCACTAACTGCTCTCCCCGCTCGCCAAGAGGCTTGGTGACTCGTTCCAGGTGAGCGAGATTGTTCTCAGCCAGTTTGCCGGCTCTGTCGAGAGAGTCAAGCGTGTCACGTGCTCTGGAAAANGTTGCAGNGGCATCAGCTAATACCATNGGCAATTGCTCACTAGCACGTTTTAAGTTGGCTTGCGTCTTCTCATCACCTACTAAGTCGTTCATCGAAGCCATGGCTCTTTCGAACTCCGNCATGGCATTATTTGTTTTTTCGANAGCTTCCTTCAGCCCCTTTTCGTTGTCTCCAAAAGAGGCATTCAGATTCTTCATTAGCTGACGAAATTCGTCGGCAGCCTGATCAATACCACCACCTGCTCCCTGGATCGATCCAAACGTATTGGCCATGTGTTCCTGCATGCTGATGAGAACCTGTAAGGGATCGTCAACAACAAGACCATTGTCAACAAGCNTGCCTTCTGCGAGGACTTGATTTGCCTGTTTGATTTCGTCGTCGCTCAGGCGGTCATCTTTGTTGCTATCAAACTTGGATAACAATCCTTGTTCATCAAGGTTAACCACGTCAATGAGTGCATCGCCAGTGATGATCGAACCCGTGCGAATACGGAAGGTCTCACGCCGGCGTATTTGATACTGATCCTGAATATCCAAATGCATGATCACACTTCCGCTTTCATCCAGCTTCACATCGTGAACTCGTCCGATGGTCACACCACTCTTCTGGACAGGTGTATTCGGGTGCACCCCAGGCGCCGTTGGGAATTTCACAGTCAGGCTATATGTCGAGACGCCAAAATCCGGAAGTGCGCCGAATAGAAAGATTAGTGCAATTCCGCAGATGGCCACTAATATGGTTGCGAGGCCAACCTGGATCTTTATAACTCGCTCTTTCATTTCCATTCTCCATCTGTGAATGAATTGTTACTCGTTGAAGCGGCTATACGATCACCTGCGTCACCGCGGACGAATTGTTGCACACGCATATCACCTGTACGGTCGAGCTCACTTGGTGGGCCGTCAAATATGATCTGGTTTTCGCCTTCGCCGAGCTGGCTGAATGGCAAAAGCATCATGACACGATCTGCTGTCTTGCGAACAGTTTTCATGTCGTGAGTGACGATGATACTCGTGACAAAATGATTGATACGAGTGCGCAGAATGAGCTCGTTAATGACATCGCTGACAATCGGATCGAGTCCGGTTGTTGGTTCATCGTACAAAAGCAGTTCAGGACGCATCATCAAGGCTCTGGCCATTCCCACACGCTTTCTCATGCCCCCGGATAGCTCCCCCGGATAGCGATTGGAAATTGACGGGTCGAGGCCAAGTTCAGTTAACAACTGATGACTGCGTTCTTCAATGTCCTCATCACCGAGTTCATTAAAAGACAACGGAAATGCAATATTCTCACGTACAGTCATGCTGTCGAAGAGTGCTGCTTGCTGGAATACAAATCCGGTGCGTGTTCTCAACTCAGCGAGAGCCTGACTACTTATTGTGGCAATATCGGCGCCTGCTAACTGTACACCGCCAGCAGTGGGCTGAATCAGTCCGACCAGCGACTTCAGTAGTACTGTTTTGCCACAACCACTTTCACCGATAATGGCCAATGTCTGTCCGCGTGCGATGGAAAACGAAAGACCATTGAGGACATGTTGCTTTCCAAAGCTCACAACAAGGCTGTCGACCTGAACAATAGGTTCGTCTAAACGAGCAGCGTTCGTCATCTCTTCAGGTTTGATCATAACAAGCTATTCCCGCCAGGATTGAATTGGAAATAGATCGTATCCAGAGCAATGCCGAGCAACAGATCTAACAACAGGATAATGACGAAGGCGGAAACGAATGCACCGGTTGCTGCCCGGCCGACTCCACGAGCACCAACGCGGCAGTGAAAGCCGTGGTAACAACTTATAAGGCCGATGGAAATTCCAAAGAACACGCTCTTGATAATTCCCGTGGCCAGATCGAATCCCGTGACGTATTCTTTTGAGTTGTAGAAATACTGCGCTGCGTCGATATTGAGTGCAAGCGAGCTGTACAAGAAGCCGCCGGCCACGCCGACAAGATCTGCAACAATCGTTAAGGCAGGAACAAGAAAGAGACACGCAGTGACTCGTGGTACCACCAGATACCGAATAGGACTAATGCCCATACTGTCGATGGCATCAATCTGTTCACTTACCCGCATCGTGCCTAATTCGGCGGCGATGGCGCTGCCAATACGACCGGCAAGCATTGTTGCGGCGAGTACCGGGCCGAGCTCGCGCACCAATGTAATGTTGATCATGGCGCCCATTCGGTTTTCCATCCCCAGTTGATGAAACTGGAAATAACTTTGGACGGCCAGTACCATACCAATGAACAGCCCAGTGAGAGCTACAACAGGAATACTCTGTACACCGATCTGGTAAGCAGCTGGTAAAAGAGTCCCGCGCTGCACGCCTTTGGTTGTAAGGCTGCTAATAGACTTAAAGCAAAACACGGTGAAGTTGCCTAACGCATAGAGCGCATTGGCCATTTGCACCAACACGGTTGGTCGGCTGTTGGGATTCGGCGTTTGTACAGTACCGGAGGCCATTTGACCTAGCAATTTCAGAAATAGTGATGTAATGACGGGCGCGCACTCAGCGCACAACATCCCACTTCTGATTGCTTCGGCATGTTAAGCTGTAACACTTAAGTAGACTTTGCCGAAAATAACGGCATACAATGAAACCGCATGACTTCTGAAAGCTGACGTAAACCACACCATGTTAGATTTACGACTCGTCGCTATCCTCGCCAGCGGCAACGGTTTCTCCGGTCGATTCGTCTGCCGGTTCAGGTTCTTCCGGTACCAGTGATTCATCGAATGATCCGTCAAAGCTCAGGCGTACGATGCTTTCATGGTTTTCATCCCACACAGCATCGACGAGGATCCGGTTCTTACTTTCGAATTCACCCTTCAGTAATTCCTCCGAAAGCGGATCTTCGATGCGGCTCTCGATAGCACGACGCAGTGGCCGTGCACCGTAATCGGTATTAGATCCTTGTTTGATCAGGAACTGTTTTGCATCATCGGTTAGATCCAGAGTTAGCCCACGTTCTTCCAGTCGCTCTCTTACCTTTGCTAGTTCCATATCGACAACCTCTTTAAGGTCGGCAACGGTGAGATGGCGGAAAACGATAGTGTCATCAAGACGGTTGAGAAATTCAGGACGGAAGACACGTTCGATGGATTCGTTAACACGAGCTTTCATCGAGTCGTAAGACGCGTCGTTATCCGGTGCCTGGAATCCGAATGCCGATTCATTCTTGATAGCTTCAGCGCCAGCGTTGGTGGTAAGAATCATGATCACATTTCTGAAATCGACGTTACGACCGAAGCTATCGGTCAAACGACCTTCTTCCATGACCTGCAGTAGCATATTAAATACGTCCGGGTGTGCCTTCTCGATTTCATCCAGAAGTACGACAGCATACGGTCGTCTTCGGATCTTCTCGGTCAACTGACCACCTTCTTCGTAGCCGACGTATCCTGGAGGGGCACCGATCAAACGGCTGACATTGTGCTTCTCCATGTATTCACTCATGTCGATATGAATCAGTGCGTCACTATCGCCAAACATGAATTCCGCGAGTGCTTTTGCGAGCAACGTCTTACCGACACCGGTAGGCCCGGCAAAGATGAAGCAGCCAGTAGGTCGTTTCGGATCCTTTAATCCACTGCGACTTCGTCGTACCGCCTTTGCAACTGCTGTAACGGCTTGTTCCTGGCTGACGATGCGTTTGTGTAAATCGTCTTCCATTTGCATTAGGCGCAAGCTGTCTTCAGTCGAGAGTCTTGTTAACGGAATACCCGTCATTTTGGAAACGACTTCAGCAATTACGTCTTCGTCCACGACACCATCGGTTTCACGAGATTTTTCTCGCCACTCTTCCGTAATGGTCTCTTTTTTCTTGCGGAGCTTGTCAGCGCTATCACGTAGTGATGCAGCCTTTTCGAAATCCTGATCGGCGACAGCGTCATCTTTCTCTTTGTTCAGCCGCTCGATCTCTTCGTCGATTTCTTTCAAATCGGGTGGCCTTGTCATGGTCTTGAGTCGGACTCGGGCCCCAGCTTCATCAATAACATCAATCGACTTATCAGGAAGGCATCGGGCTGTGATGTATCTGTCGGACATCTCAACGGCTGCTACAAGTGCATCGTCCGTGATTTGAACACGATGATGTTCTTCGTAGCGTTCACGCAGGCCTTTGAGGATCGCGATGGTCTCATCCTTGGCAGTTGGTTCGACCATGATTTCTTGGAATCTACGAGCTAGAGCACTGTCTTTCTCGATGTATTTTCGATATTCATCCAGCGTTGTTGCACCGATGCACTGGATTTCACCTCGTGCCAGAGCAGGTTTGAGTACGTTGGCAGCGTCGATAGCACCTTCAGCACCGCCAGCACCGACGAGCGTGTGCAGCTCATCAATAAACAGGATGGTGTTCTTAGCCCGGCGAACTTCATTCATTACCGCCTTGATGCGCTCTTCGAATTGACCACGGTATTTTGTGCCGGCCACCATCATGGCGAGATCTAATACCACGATGCGTTTGTCGGCGAGCAATTCCGGTACGTCTCCAGCGATAACGCGTTGTGCAAATCCTTCGACGATCGCAGTTTTTCCAACACCCGCTTCACCAAGCAGTACCGGGTTGTTCTTGGTTCTTCTGCAAAGCACCTGGATAGCTCGTTCGATCTCACCAGCACGCCCAATCACAGGATCCAGTTCTTTTTTCTTGGCTAGGTCGGTTAAGTCGCGGCCAAAGCTATCCAATGCTGGAGTCTTCGATTTGCTTCCTTTCCCCGATGATTCAGAAGAGCCACCTTCGCGGCCACTCCGTTCACCACTCTCAACACCTTCAAGACCATGTCCAAGCAGATTTAAAACTTCTTCCCGGACTTCATCTAGCTTCAGACCGAGGTTCATTAATACCTGAGCTGCAACACCTTCTTGTTCTCTTAGAAGCCCGAGTAGGATATGTTCGGTACCGACATAGTTGTGATTTAAATTACGTGCTTCTTCCATCGAGTACTCGATGACTTTTTTGGCACGCGGCGTTTGCGGAAGTTTGCCCATCGTGACCATCTCTGGTCCGCTCTGAACGAGTTTCTCAACCTCAAGACGGATTTTTCGCAGATCAACGTCTAGGTTCTTCAGTACGTTGGCAGCAACACCGCTTCCTTCTTTGACCAATCCAAGAAGGATATGTTCGGTGCCGATGTACTCGTGATTGAATCGTTGCGCTTCCTGATTGGCTAATTGCATAACCTTGCGAGCGCGGTCGGTAAAACGTTCGTACATGACTTGTCCTCTGTTGTGCCCCTGATTGCTATTCGCAGATGACCGATTGGGCGATCTTCGAATAACTATCAGGTAATCCCTTTGTGATTGCCGAGCTTGGCCGCCAATCGAGGGATTGTTGTAAATTGCTCCCCTCCAAGATAACGGAATCCGCGCATTTACGGGATACCATCAACTACCCACTGGTGGGGTGAATACGGGATTAATTCGTATTCATGCTGCAACGCCATTGCCCTGCAGCCGCGTCCGTGCCTGTTCAATCAACGTTGCTTCCTGTCGGACCTGCAACGTCCAATTACCGTTTTCGATGCTCGAACCAGCCTGGCTGGTTAACAGCTTCAGTAGACGGCTTGCTTCTTCAATCTCGTTACAACGTCGGTTTACAGCAATTAGCAATAGCCATGCCGCAACGTCGCTACGATCCTGCTCTACAAGCTGCGAAGCAACTTCGCTGGCTTTTATCCAGTTGCCCTGTAAATAGGCATCCCGTGCTTCAATAAACAGATCAACCGGTTCCTCGGTTTCCCGAGGACTCGATTGCTGCTCGTCGCTAACACTGTCCGAGACATCTGTCGCAATTGGCTTGTTGGATATCATGTACTGAACACCGTCCAGTATGCCGATGACCCAAATTAAGCCAACAATGGACCAAAGCCCCAGCATCATCTCAGGTGCTATCACGTCTGTCCAAATGAACTGACATGTCATGGCTACGTTTAGTAGCACGGCAAACATAAGTGAAGAGAATAGTCCCAACCACTTACCGCCGACCCAGAGCCGTGAAAGCCCAGGCCATAAACAAGTTGTCCATGCGAACAGTTGCATTGTGATTACCGATGTTCCAAACAAGTGTGTTAGGAATTGTAGTGGCCAGAAATTGTTTCTAGCAAGTCGGGTTTTTCTGCCAAAATGGCAGATGGCAAGCATAATAACTTACCAGACCCGTTAAACCACTTTCGGTTGCATGTCACAATGTTACGTATAACACCAAGACACTTATGTAATACGCACTTACCGTGCCAAATATTGGTTTGAAAGTCATATTTGCCCTAAGGGGGTTTTGTCCATGACTGACAAAAATCAAGCTCTCAGAATCCTCGATGCAAACCGAAATCGTGGGTGCGAAGCTCTGAGGACCATCGAAGAATACTTTAGGTTCGTGTGGGATGACTCTTACCTCACCGAACTGACGAAGTGCATTCGGCATGACTTCAATACGGCATTCGCTGCAAGTGGTCATACACTTCTTGCTATGCGAGACACAGATGGCGATGTGGGCACAAACATCTCTACCACTACTGAATCGAGCCGGGCTTCTACTCGAGACGTTATCGAAGCAGCTTTTTCACGATTACAGCAATCATTGCGCGTGATTGAGGAATACGGAAAAGTCGTTAGCGAAGCAGTTGAATGTGAGTTGATTGAACAACTGCGATACAGATGTTATCAGCTGCATCATAGTTTCGCGTCGATCACCGCAGGCAGAGAGCGACTGACAGATGCGAGGATTTACGCGATCATATCCGGGCAGGAGTCTGATGAGGACTTTGATAAATACTGCACGGAGATCATTCACTCGGGAGTGGATGTTATCCAGCTTCGTGATAAGCACTTGTCGGACCGGGATTTAATCGCCCGAGGTAAACATCTAAGACAAATTCTAAATACAGTTGATCTGCCGCCGCTTTTCATCATGAATGATCGTCCGGACCTTGCGGTTTTAACTGGCGCTGACGGTGTACACGTTGGACAGGATGAGTTAACCGTGGCGGAGACCCGAAGCATTGTAGGCCCTGACTTAATCATAGGTGTTTCAACGCACAACATTACACAAGTAGCCGACGCCGTTCGTGAAGGTGCAAACTACATTGGCTGCGGGCCGACATTCCCATCTGGCACCAAGTCTTTTGATTCCTTTGCGGGCGTTAGCTTTCTTCGTGAGGTGTCAGACAGATTCCAGATACCGGCATTTGCTATTGGCGGCATTGACCTAAACAATATTGCTGAAGTGGTTGAAGCGGGGTTCAATCGCGTGGCCATTTCCGGAGTACTTTCAACCTCGGTACCTCAGGATGTAGTGAGTGCACTGCAACCATTACTAACTTAACGAAGTTGGCCCATTACTCTCGTCTCAGCACCACCGTAGGAAGCCAAAGTGAACACAAGCGGATTCGAAGTAGAACAAAAATATGCTGTTGCCGAGATGTCTCCGCTAATTGATGCTCTGGAAAGCCTCGGTATTCAATGGCAGAAGGAGGTGTGTCAACGGGATTATTACTTCAATCACCCGTCTCGTGATTTTGCAATTACCGATGAAGCTGTTCGAATTCGGATCGAAGATGATGAGGCTTGCCTGACATACAAGGGGCCAAAGATTGGCACCAAGGCAAAAACGCGAAAGGAAATCGAGTTACCNATTGTCGAAGGTGTCGCAGCAGAACCAGCTATNCGGGNGTTTTTAACNGAACTTGGATTTCGTNAAGTGGCNTTGGTTTCCAAGAAACGGCGGAACGGAGTCTGTCGCTTGAATGATCGCGATGTAAGCATTGCACTCGACAATGTAGAGCAACTAGGGTCTTTTATCGAACTTGAGTTGTTAGTTTCGGACGAATCAGAGATTGCTGTTGCTCAAAGCATATTGGATGATCTGGCCAACAGGGTNGGATTATCCTCGANTGATCGNCGCGGCTATTTAGACATGCTGCTANAANTCGATTCCTGACTTATTCTCTCAATGACTCACTCGTGNCGTGGTTCGGNCAGTGTAAATGTGAGTATCCANCCAATCAGCAACAAGACACAAATACCGACGAATAAAGGTACGTAAGAATCGAACAGATCGATGCTTCCTGCAAACAATGGACTTAGCATTGCCGGGCCNGCAACACATAGCGAGAGCGTACCGAGGTAATGCGGTTGATCGGATGGGCCTACGAGTTCGAGTGTGTAATTTTGAAGTATTCGAATCGTAACTGGTGTCAAACCAATCATGGTGAAGACAATCCAGAATAGTCTTCCGCCGGATTCCTGATTGGCTAATACAAGTGCGACGATTGGTGTAAGCAGCACTCCAAACAGGAGGACCCTTAAGACAAACCGGTTTCCACGTGAATCGGCGAGTGGTCCAAGAATGAGGCTGAAGCCCGCAACACCGATGTTTTGTACGACAATCCAGATTCCAATATTGGCGATATCCATATCCAGAACATCCTGTGCCATCGGCTGGTAATGTGGAAAGAGCATAATACTGGAGCTAAAGAGCGCACCGACCAAAGCGATTCTGCGAAATCGCGCATCCGTTTTTATAATTTTCAGGGCTCGTTTAAAGGATTCNCGTACCGCATTGTTTTCGCGCTCGTAGTGATCCACTTTTTCATCTAGCAAGAGCACTAGCAACGATGCTGCGACAAAACAACTTCCGGTGAATAGAAAGATCGATGTAAAGTCTTCTGTCGTTTCATTTAGCCACTTCGGCATGAGCAGAAGAACAAGTGCTGCAGCAGATAACGCGCCAACGAAGTTGGCACCGGTTAGCAGTCTTCCGCGATGTTCTGCTTCAATTAGTTTTCCCTGAGCGGTTCCGACGGCTAGTTGGTTAATTCCGGTTGCAAAGAAGAAGATTGTATAGATCACCAAAAAAATACCCTGCATGGCGATCGGGTTGGATTCGGCGAGCTCGTTCCAGAAAAGTCCGAGTNTGATAAAACACCCACCCATCGTAGATGTTGCGACGAGGATGATTCGCTTCTTTTGCCGCGCAACACGTATGCGAGACGAGATTACCAGCGGCGGCACACTTTGACCAAAACGGTTAATCGTAGTGAGACAGCCCCGCATCCATGCTGGTGAACCAAGCATCTGCATGACGGCGGGCATTACAACACTTTCTGTCTTAAATATCCACCCACAGCGAACGATTACCTGATACACGATCAGCATCAGAAAATTTCTGGGTTTGGTCTTTACCTGCTCCGAACTCTCATCCTGTTGGAATTGTGAATCAGTCATCAAGCTCACCGGGCAGGTTGCCGTTGTCAAAGTGAGGCTCAGATTCTAAAAGCGTGTCAGCTCTTCCGGACATGCTCCAGTAGGATGCCAGTATGGTGCCTGTCAGCATACAACCGAATGTATAAAGTGCCGGAGCAACTTTGACGGCGTCGTGATTGGCGAATAAAGCTCCGGCGAGCACCGCCCCTAGCCCTGCGTTCTGCATCCCGACTTCAAGAGTTAGCGCGCGTTTCATGGCTTCGGGTAGCTGCATGGCGGAACCACCCATCAAGCCTGCACAATAGCCGCCGATGTTTGTCAGCAGTAAGGCGAGGATCAAGTACCAGGTGATGTTGAATAAAACATCACGACTATTTCCAACTACCACAGCAATGATGATAAGAATTGTGAGGTTGGCGACCGTGGCGCCGATAATCTTAGCCCTTGATTCAAATTGTGGATAATTGCGACCAATTAAGAAGCCGGACACGACTGGTAACACAACCCAGAGAAATAAATTGATGCTGGCGTCAATGAACACCGAATTGTCCGTATCGCCTCCAAGTAATTCTGCGGCTTCTCCCTCCATAAATCCTGAGAGGAATTTCATCATTAGCGGTACTGCAATGGGTGAAATGAGCGTCGCTAGTGTAGTCAGGCTGACGGAATAGCTAGTATTTCCGCCAGCGGCAAGTGTCAGCACATTGGATGCCATCGCACCAGGTACACACCCGACCATGACCATTCCAACCAAAAGTCCTCCTTCTAATCCAGCAAGGCGACCGAACAAGAACGCCAGAACAGGCATCGTTACAAACTGGATCGTGGTTCCAAGGATAACGGTCGGCCATCGTTTACCGACTTGTCTGATTTCGTCGATAGGTAACATCCAGCCGATACAAAACATGGTCACGATAATCAGGTACTTCAAATATGGTTTAGCAACCGTAAACGGGTCGAACGCGTTTTCGCCTATCAAGTCAGGCCAGTACAGTGCCAACGCTGAGGAGAGGATGAGCCAAAGGAGTAAAAATCGCTGAAGCATGTTCGACGGTGGGAGTTAAAGAGGCAAGAGTGTCAAACCAACAGTGTACTCTTTATTGCCTAAATACAGCATTCACAGAAATCGTGCTTCCACCGCGGTCCCGACAATACCTGATCGACCTTCAGTTTGGGTGTGCCTTTTTGTTATCATCTTGCGTTGCAAACAGACAAAACCACTAAAGCTAAATAATGAAAATATTCTTTTCCGTTGGCGAACCAAGCGCGGACCTACATGGGTCGAATCTGATACGTGCGCTCAAGGAAAGAGATCCCGACGTAGAGTGTGTTGGATTTGGCGGACCAAAAATGAAAGAGGCTGGCTTAGATCAGCACTTTGATTTGACCAAGTTTGCCATCATGTGGATTGTGAAGGTGCTGATAAATATCAGGACTTTCTTTCGACTGGCTAAGCAGGCTGAGCAGTATTTTAAAACAGAGCGTCCGGATGCTGTCGTGCTGATCGATTACCCCGGGTTTAACTGGCACATTGCCAAACGAGCTCGAAAGTATGGTATTCCAGTCTACTACTACGGTGTTCCTCAGTTATGGGCGTGGGCTCAGTGGCGCATCAAGAAAATGCGCCGGGATGTATCGTATGCTCTTTGCAAGCTCCCATTCGAAGAGAAGTGGTACAGAGACCGTGGGTGTAATGCGACCTTTATAGGACATCCGTTTTTTGACGAACTAACATCTCATCAAATGCAGCAAGACGTATTAGATGAATTCGCTCGCGATGATAAGCGTCTCGTTGCGATTCTGCCAGGCTCTCGAACATCTGAAGTTGAGATTCAACTGCCTGGTTTTTTGGATGCAGCCAGATTAATTCAGCAGGAGGATGGAAATGTGCGATTTGTTATCGCAAGTTTCAAAGAGTCTCAAGCTAAATTGGCACGCCGAATGGTCGAAGAAGCGGGACTTGATATCGACGTCTTGACCGGTTGTACGCCGGAGATCATAAAGAGTGCGCATTGCTGCATGGCTTGCAGTGGTTCGGTGTCACTCGAGCTAATGTTTCATAAAGTGCCAACTGTCATTCAATATAAAGTTGGAAAATTCCATCAGTGGATCGGCAATCGATTACTGAAGGTCAAATACATTACGTTGGTTAATCTGATTTCAGATCCTGATCCGTTTCGAGCATCGTGTGAGAAATCCGATATATTTGGTAGTCACCAATCACACGTACCGTTTCCGGAATATATTGGAGTAGCCGATCACTCAAAGCCAATGGCAGACTATATACAAACGTGGCTATCTGACGAGCATGAGCGATCACGCCGGATAACCATGTTGGCAGAACTCAATGAAAAGTATGCGAAACCTGGTGCCTCCAGGCGTGCCGCAGAATTCGTTTTGGATGACCTGCAGGGTCAATCTGAAAAAGACCAGCGTGCGGCCGCGGCATAAAGGCGCAATTCGTATCGCCGGTTATCCTGAATGTGTCGTGTTGCAATGCTTAAGACGAATTTGGACTAACAATGATTGGTGAACCCGGAAGAACGAACTACGATCTGAATTTCAGATTCATGGGTTATCGTGTGCGTGTTCATCCCGGTTTCTGGATTCTGATTGCGGTAATCTCCTTCCGCCCGGGGATGAAACCGCTTGATCTGCTCATCTTCACCGCTGCCGCTTTTACTTCGATACTCATTCATGAGTTAGGGCATGCGTTTGCCTATAAGCGATATCGAATCAATTCGCATATTGTGCTGTATCACATGGGTGGAGTCGCTGTTGCAGACAGTGTAGAAGCAATGGCTGGCATTGGAAAACACAGCCAACCGGGTAAGAAGATTTTCATATCTTTTGCCGGACCAATTCTGCAGATGCTCTTTGCTGTGCTCGTAATCGTTGCGTGCCGTGCTGCTACCAAATCCGATGGCTTTGTGTCTGCATATTTGCCGGCCAGTGCATCAGCAGACCCATTGGGCGCAATTCCGGAAATGTTAGAACTACCTATTGCCCGGTCATCGGCAGATGACCCCCAAAACAGTGAAAATGAAACAATTGAAAACACTTTTCCAGAAAGCACTGCCCGATCTGAATACAAGTACTTTCTGCCTTCAGATGTCGATCAACTCGACGGGCTCTATGCGAGGATACTCAAGAATGCTCAACCTAATAGTTTTGGACGAATTACGGTTAGAGAATTGATTGACAGCGTGCGTATTGAGCATCCAGCACTAGCACACTTTGTATACAGTTTTGTGATGATTAGTCTGTTTTGGGGTGTGTTGAATTTGCTGCCAATTTATCCTCTTGATGGTGGCCAAATCTCGAGGGAGTTGTTCCTGCTTAGTGGTGCACGTGATGCCGTTGGTAAATCCATGATGTTTTCGATTGCGGTTGCGATCATCGGTGCNATGTANTGGTTTNAACAGGANGTAACCTTCAATGGGCTTCTATTTCTGATGCTGGCNATGTCAAATTATCAAATGCTCAATGCGTATAAGGGAAGGCGTTTCTANCACCTCCCTCTGGGCGACCACTTTGAAACTGGAATGAATTCTCGTAAGTATCACCGATGAGTACAGACACTAACNATAGAGAAAACCGAGCAAGAGTGTTTGTGCTTGGTGCGAGCAANGTTGTGCGGGGATGCGGCACGCTCGTTTCACATTTGTGCAGTACGATTGGTCCATGTCAAATTCATCTTGCAGGTGGCCGTGGCCGGTCGTACGGGCGCGAAACTCGATTCATGGGAATGGAGTTCATCGGTCATACAGATTCCACGATGTGGCAGGCAGCAAGTCAACCAAGCGATATTCCATCAATTGCCTTTTTGACGGATATCGGAAATGACATCGCCTATGGTAGCCCTCCCGATGAGTTGCTCGCGTGGGTGACTACAGTAATTGAACGTCTGTCGGCACACTGTGAGCACTTTGCGATTTCGAGACTACCGACCGGAAGTATTGCACGATTGGGGCGATTCCGTTTTTGGCTGCTTAAGACCTTCCTATTCCCAGGCACGCCACTTCAATTTAGTGACATCATGAACGCTGTAGATTCGGTAAATAACGGTTTGGAACAACTAAGTCATCAGTATCCCATTACGCTGGTCGATCCTGAAACGCGATGGTATTCACCGGATATCATTCACATCAAGAAACGCCGGTATCCGACAGCCTGGAAATCCATGATGGCTCCTATAGTAGACTTTGTCGGCAATGGCGCAGGAAAGACCGTGCACTATGCACGCAAGCAAATCGTGCCACGTCGCGAATTCAACGTGGAGCGTGAGATTGAATTACCTTGCGGCTCACGCGTTATTACTCACTAACACATTCCTGGTGTGGAGCAGGTGTGTTCAGCAGCCCTTCTCAAAGGACTGGTAGTTGTGGTTGCGGTGGTTCCTCCGCAGCTTTTGCTGCAAGATTGCTCACTAACGATACTGCAATGGCATCGAGATACTCTTTTGTCAGTGGATCTTCCAGATTGTTGGCGGTGGTGCCAAGATCACCGTGCTCACGAATTGTTGGAACAATGGGAATACATCCAAGGAATGGAGCTTCGATCTGTTCGGCCACACCCTGAGCACCACCAGCCCCAAATATGTCGTATCTCTTGCCGCTGTCCGGGCAAATAAAGCCACTCATGTTTTCAACCATGCCCAATATCGGAATATTCACTTTGCTAAACATGGTGATTGCTTTTGCTGCATCAAGCAGCGCGACTTTTTGAGGGGTACAAACGATCACAGCGCCTGTTAGTGGCACGACCTGGGATAAGGTCAATGCGATGTCACCTGTACCTGGTGGCATATCGATGATTAGGTAATCAAGGTCACCCCAAAGCGTGTCCTTCAGGAATTGTGTCACTGCCCCATGGAGCATTGGACCGCGCCAAACAACTGCTTCGCTTTCGCCTACCATGAATCCCATGGACATGACCGGCATGCCATCTGCCATGTTCGGTTCGATCTTGTTGTCTTGAATTGCGGGCCGCCCCGAAATTCCCAAGAGTTGTGGAATACTCGGGCCATATACGTCGGCATCCATAAGACCAACTTTTGATCCGGCGTTTTTCAGGCTCACTGCAATGCTTGCGGCGACCGTGCTTTTCCCCACGCCCCCCTTGCCGGAACCAACAGCGATAATACTCTTAGCAGTGAGGCCTATTTGACCGACTTTTTCAGCAGGTCGTTCATGAACGCCAAACGAAACGTTGATATCTCCCACATCAGTAAGCTGAGCCTGAGCAAACTCGGTGAATGCCTGTTGGACGTTTGGCCAAATAGCTGCACTGTGTGTCGTGAGATTCAATTGCAATTCAACAACATCGTCGCTGATGTTGTTGACACCAACCTGACCAAGATCAACGACACTACGACCTAATTCCGGATCTTTAAAACCGGTCAATTGTTGTAGAATCTGCTCTTCCGATGCCATTTAATCGCTCCACTTGTTATTAAGACGTTTTTACAAGATGTCATTATCGACGAGATGAACCAACGTCAACAGGGGAGGGCGATCATCATTCAGTGAATTGCGCTAACATTTGCGCCAATTGAGGCAATTGTCTTGTTGAGAAAAAGCAACCACTCGCGCCAGCTTCAAGTAATAGCATGTGAAGAGACTGGCAGTCTCTGGCACCAACGACGAAGGTGATTTGACCAAGTCGACTGGAAATCGATGTAAGGACATCATCAAGAGTATCAAGCGTAACTTCCAAAATAAGGGTTTCGGCATCAGTGTTGGCAACAGAGTCTATTTCATTCAGTTTCAAACCCAATGGGACAGTAACGCGATAAAGACTGGTGAGCCAGTAATCAGAAGCAATCACTCCAATTGAAGCGGGCTCTGCAAATGCCGGGTGTACCCAAGGGAGTTCCAGATGAGTCTTCATGCTTGCCCGTTGTTTTCGAGGTTGCGATTTTGCAAAGCCTGCCAGCGACGTATTAACCGAGCACGCGAGATTCCCAGGCGACGAGCAGCTTCTGCCTTGTTGCCATCGGTTGCCGAGAGTGTTTCTGAGATTAACAGGTATTCGACATCTTCGAGAGTTTNATCTAACTGAGGAGTAACCGTTGGGATACGTTGGTGTCTGTCAGCATCTCTTGCTAGCNGGATGGCATCGGGCAAGTCTGCAGNGGTGACTTCATGATTAGTGCAATTTACTACAGAGGCTTCGATAATCTCTTCCAACTCTGAGNAGTTTCCATGCCATGGATGGTCAATTAGGATGTCCATTGCTTCTGGTGTGAAACCGCTTACCTGTTCATCACGCCCAACGTTTTTTGACTCCAAGATTAATTGTGCCAAAGCAGGGATATCTTCCGGGCGATCTGCTAATGATGGAATATGTATTGGCAAAGTACTTAATCGCGAGGCAAGTGCTTCCGGGAAATTCTTCGATTCCACGAGCTCGCTCAGTCCAATAGAGCTTGTTGAGATTGTCAGGATCGGCTGTGGAGCCTCCAGTAAGAGCGTATTTAGGATTCTTGCTTCCGGTGTCTGGAGCTTATCGATATTCAAAAGCAACAGAGTCGATGAGTCGAAAGACTGAGTTCTACTACATTCCTGGATGAAGTCTGTGATGATCGAAGTTAACATTTCATCCGTGATGATTTCACAAGCAATCGGTGTCAGTGCACCTGAAAAACTTGGTGTGTGGTTGTAGTGAATCGTTCTGGCCAAATGCTGCTTACCAATGCCAATGGGGCCAGTAATGACAACGTTTGTTGGCTGTTTGAGGGCCAATGAAACCTTTTGCCGAATATGCTTGATGGAATCGCTCTTTCCGGCGAGGGTTGTCATGGGAAACCGGCGAGCCAAAGACTTGCGATGTTCAATAATCAGATCATGTAGCTGTTGTGACTCGCTCGTTGGACCCTCTAGAGAGGTGGTACCGCTTGGTAGGTCGTTACCGTCTACGTAGGCAATGATTCCAACGAAGCCTCCATCTTGTTCAAGCGGGAGAAATCTTGCCTTGCGACGTGACCATATTGCATCGGGGTACTTTGCGACCACGATGGACTGACTTTCAATTCCGCTGAAAACTCTCGGCGGCGGGCAAAGTCCGGAAAGTATTTCCAGAATGGATTCATCTAATTCACGGCTGTGATATTCAAGCACTTTTCCGACGATATCATCCACATCTAGTTTCAACCACGTTGCGCAGGCCTCGTTGCAGAATATCACCTTGCGCTTTTCATTGAGTGCGTATATCGGGCCGCTTGACTGGTTTAGAAGTCTCACGAGATTCGATGTGCTTGATCGCGGTCGCGGCATAGATGAGTCAGGGTTAACCCGAGTTAGTAAGAACTGATCAAATTATGGATCTGTTTCATTATAGGCAGCGGATTGATTGGCATAGTGCCAACACTCGGTGACAGTAACCTGTCATAGGCATGATTTAGACTAACAACTGACCGGCAGCATTCGATGTTTAGATTGCATCAGTTGTTTACAACAGCGAGGTCGCAGATGATTCCAGGTCTACACTGAGAGTGTTGCCGGTCTATTTAGCGTTTGGTGAGACCGGTTCGACAGCGGCGTCGAAGGAATCACATGGACTATCGTTGTCTTTGTTGGCTAACAGATCCGGACATTCACTTGCCGGGATCGAACAAAGAGAACAATAGGGATTGCCATCGGTGTCCTTTAGATTTGATAAACCACCACAACTACCTTGAATTCGTCGATTGCTGATAATGACACCAACAGCCATCGCAATCATGGCGACAGCAAAGACAACGATCGAGAGTATAAAAATTCGAAGCATAAGATTTTATTCAGCGGTGTCAGACCTACTCTGACTCGCAGTGAATCGAGTGTTGGGTTCCAGTACTAGTCCATTATCCACACGATTTATTAACAGTACACCTAGGTTCTGATCACTACTCAAAGTATCTGTGTAGTTTGCACCAAGCACTAGAATTGCGGTGGCCCATGCATCCGCTTCAGCACATGTATCTGCTATTACACTGACAGCGGTTGTATCGTGGACAATTGGTCGCCCTGTGGTCGGATCAATCGTATGCGTATACCTTACGCCATCCACCTCGAAGAAATTTCGATAATCACCAGAGCTCGCGAGAGCTTGGTTTTCAAGTGGAACGATAGAGATAATATCACCGGGTTTTGACGCGGGGTTCTCCACACCAATTCTCCAGAACTTGCCATCTGCCTTCGAGCCTCTTGTACGTACTTCGCCGCCGATTTCAATCATGTAGCCGGGTATGTTCATCGCATCGAGAATTGATGCGATTCGGTCAACACCGTGCCCCTTCGCAATTGATGAAAGATCCACATATAGATCGGGTTTACTCTTCTTCAACGCAGGAGGATTTTCGCGGGTGCTTAGATGTTCAAAGCCGACACGAGACAGAGCCGCATTGATTTCGTCATCGGTTGGAATCTCCTGAAGCATGGGATTTGGGCCGAAGTTCCACAGGTTAACAAGTGGCCCGACTGTCACATCGTATTTTCCGTTTGTCTTTTCACTAATGGATAGAGCTAGCTTTACAACCTCGACGACTTCAGGGGAAACAGGAAACCAGTCCCCAGATGCGGAGGTATTGAATCGCGACAATTCGGAGTCGTCGATATAGGTGGACATCTGTTGATTAACAGTGGCCAGTTCTTTATCCACGGCGACTTGAATCGACTCAAGGGTCTCACCACCAGTTAGATCCGTTAGACGAATCGTATAGGTGGTTCCCATTGTTTCGCCGGAAACAACATGTGCCGGTGGTGCTTCAGACGGAGAGTCAGACGTCTCGGTGCATCCGAGTGCACAGCTCAGAATTAGGAAGATGAACAGCCTGGTCATGATTAACCGAGATGGACGTAAAATGGCCGTGGACACTAACCACCGAAGTCATCGAAGGCCACGTTTTCAGGTTCAACGCCAAGGTCGTCGAGCATCGTTCGTACAGCCTGCAACATCATCGGTGGGCCGCAAATGTAGTATTCAATGTCTTCAGGTGCTGGATGGTTTGCAAGGTATTCATCCAGAAGTACTTGATGAATAAATCCTGTATATCCCGTCCAGTTATCTTCTGGTAACGCGTCAGATAACGCGATATTCATTTTGAAATTGTCGAATTCATTTTCGAGCGTATTAAATTCATCCATGTAGAACAATTCGCGAAGGCTTCGACCACCGTACCAATATGAGACCTTTCTGTTAGTCTTACGTTCCTTGAAAAGCTCATAAATATGGCTACGTAGGGGTGCCATACCAGCACCACCTCCGATGTAGATCATTTCGGAATCGGACTCTTTGATGAAGAACTCTCCGTACGGGCCGGAGATCGTCACATCGTCTCCCGGCTTCAGATCGAAAATGTACGACGATACCTTTCCAGGAGCCAATTCCGGTTGCCTTGGTGGTGGCGATGCGACTCTCACATTAAGCATGATTATCCCGGTTTCGCCCGGATAGTTTGCCATGGAGTAGGCACGTATCGTAGTATCATCGACAACGCTGCGGAATCGCCACAAATCAAACTTGTCCCAATCTTCGTGATATTCCTCTTCAATATCAAATGTCTTGTATTCGAGCTCGTGTGGAGGCACTTCAATTTGAATGTAACCACCAGGTTTAAACCCAACATCTTCTCCCGGTGGCAATTCGAGTACGAGTTCTTTGATGAAGGTGGCAACGTTACGATTCGATCGTACTTTGCATTTCCACTTCTTAGTTTCAAATACCTCAGGTGGAACCTCAATATCCATATCCTGTTTGACGGCTACCTGACAACTCAAACGACATCCCTCAGCGGCTTCTCGCTTGCTGATATGGGATTGTTCTGTCGGAAGGATGTCTCCACCGCCGCGAAGCACTTTCACTTCGCATTGAGCACATGTACCACCACCACCGCAAGCTGATGATACGAAGATGTTGTTATCGGCGAGGCTCGAAAGTAGTTTGCCTCCAGCCTGGACGGTCAGTTCTTTCTGACCGTTAATCATGATTTTCACCGGACCACTAGCAACCAGCTTACTCTTGGCAACCAGAATTATGCCGACAAGCGCCAGCACAATCACGGTGAACATTATGACGCCGAGTATGATCGTATCCATGGATTATCTGATTCTCTGAATGAAGGTCCGATCTTACAGCTCGATACCGGCGAACGACATGAATGCCATGGCCATTAACCCAACAACGATAAATGTGATGCCCAACCCACGCAGCCCGTGGGGCACATCACTGTATTTCATTTTTTCGCGTATACCTGCCAAGGCCGCGATTGCTAATGCCCAACCAAAACCGGACCCTACCCCAAAGACGACGCTTTCAGCAAAGTCGTAGTTTCGTTCAACCATCAGTAGTGATCCGCCAAGGATAGCGCAGTTCACAGTGATCAGCGGTAAGAAGATTCCCAGTGCGTTGTATAGCGGCGGGAAAAATCGATCCAACGTCATTTCCAGAATCTGAACCATCGCGGCAATCACGCCGATGTAGCTGATCAACCCTAGAAACTCCAGATTGGAATCAGAGACGCCTAACCAACTTAAGGCACTCTCCTTGAGCAGATAGGTGTATATGAGATTGTTGGCTGGAATGGTGATGGATTGAATGACAATGACTGCCACGCCCAACCCCAGGGCCGTCTTCACATCTTTCGATACCGCCAGGAATGTACACATTCCCAGGAATAGCGAAAGTGCGAGGTTCTCAATGAACACTGCCTTAATGAATATGTTTAGGTAATGTTCCACTTTCTATGCCTCCTCAATCTGATCAGGCTTAAACGAACGGATTACCCAAATCATCAGGCCAATTAAGAAGAAGGCACTTGGTGCCAATAACATCAATCCATTGGACGGATACCAACCACCATCGGTTGTTAGTTCAAAAACTGTGTGACCATATAGTTTTCCGGATCCCAGTAGTTCACGGAAAAAGCCAACACTTAACAGAATGAAGCTATAACCCAGTCCGTTTCCAATACCGTCAAGAAAACTGGATTTCACTGAATTCTTCATGGCGTAGCCTTCGGCACGCCCCATGACAATACAGTTGGTTATGATTAATCCGACGAACACAGAGAGCTGTTTGCTGACTTCAAACGCAAATGCTTTGAGGAACTGGTCAACAATGATCACAAGTGATGCAATGATTGTCATCTGGACGATAATCCGAATACTGCTGGGAATAACAGTTCGTATAAGGCTGACGGCGGCATTGGAAAATGCAACGACGAAGATCACAGCCAGACACATCGTTACCGACGTGTCGAGTTTGGTGGTCACGGCAAGTGCTGAACAGATACCAAGTATCTGCAATGCGATCGGGTTATTGTTCAATACCGGATCGAACAGAACATCTTTGGCTTTAGCTTGAGCCATTTTCTATTTCTCTCCGTCGTGTGATGTGTCTATGTCTTGTGCAGCGACCGATTGTGGATTCCGCTGATCGCCGTTTTCCAGCCACGGTTTATTGGTCAGGAATTTCTTAAAACCGAGATCACCGAGCCAAAACTCAAGCAGTTTGGATACGCCATTTGTGGTAATCGTCGCCCCAGCCAACCCGTCAACCTGCGAATTGACATCCGTTTGGGGAGTACCTTTCTTCAGGACCTTTACCTTTACGCTGCCATCATCGTCGTAGATTTGTTTGCCGGATTTCCACAGTTCTTTCCAGTTGACGTTATCGACTTCACCGCCAAGCCCTGGTGTTTCACCGTGCTCGTAAAAAGTGATTCCATTTATCATGCTGCCGGTTGAATCGACCGCGACAAAGCCCCAAAGTGTTGACCAAAGTCCTTTTCCACGTACTGGCAGCACAATCCGTTGACTGTCGCCTTCTGTATAGATATAGACCGCCACAATATTCTCTCTCTTTTCGATACCAGGTAGGTCCTCCTGACGAGTTAACTCGATGTATCGCGATTCGTCTTCGAAAAGCTCATCGAGGTCGTAATCATCAGCCCCGGAGCCCTCTTGCCAATGGTCGATGTACTGACCGGAATCCAAATCAACTAATCTGGCCGAAACGTTGTTTGCATAAACGTGATCAATGTCCGTTGTCTCTTTATCTAATCCGCACGCTTCGAGGATATTTAGTTTCTTGTCTCGTTGCTTATTTTCTTCCTGACGGTCTTTCAATCCGACATAGGTACTCGATACCAGTAATGAACACACGACGCATAGGATTCCAGCGACGAGAAAAGTATTCTTGAGTGAGTCTCGTGACATGGCCTAACCTCCCACCTTTGCATCTGCATTCCAACGAGCAGTACGCTTCTTGATGTTTTGGTTAACAATGAAGTAGTCGATCAGTGGTGCGAAGACATTGCCAAACAAAATGGCAAGCATGATTCCCTCGGGATATGCGGGATTCACAACACGGATGAGAATTGCTACGACGCCAATGAGTATGCCGTAGATCCATTTACCGCCGGAGGTCATCGAAGCAGAAACGGGATCCGTCGCCATAAATACGAGACCAAAGGCAAAACCGCCGGTGACCAAATGTTGAATTGGAGTCATGGCAAACATCGGATTTGTCTCGCTTCCAATGCCATTGAGAACAGTGCTAGCACCAAGTCCGCCTAACAAGGTTGCCACCATGATTTTTGGCGAACCAATGCGGGTCATGATTAAAATCATCGCCCCAATAAGACAGGCCAGAGTGGATGTTTCGCCCATAGAGCCTGTTGTCCATCCAAAGAAGCTGTCAGAAACATTCAAATGAGCATTTAGATATTCTGATGCACTTTCCGCCGGCTGGTTGGCGAGATCTGTCAAAATCGTAGCGCCACTTACACCATCAGTGCTGCCCGCAGCATTCCAAATCTTGTTATCTCCTGTGATTTGACCGGGATGGGAAAAATACAAAAAAGCACGTGCGGTTAATGCGGGATTCAGGAAATTGCGGCCGGTTCCACCGAAAACTTCCTTGCCAATGACGACGCCAAAGCTGATCCCAACGGCTACTTGCCATAGCGGGATCGTTGGAGGCAGTGTGAGTGGAAAGAGTAATCCTGTTACAAGGAATCCTTCATTTACTTCATGTTTGCGGACAATTGCAAAAATCACTTCCCATATTCCACCGACTGTCATACATACGATGTACACAGGTAGGAAGTAGGTGGAGCCATGTACCAGATTGGAGATAAACGATTCACGGTCGACCCCCCCGAATAATTCGAGAATTCCACCCCTCCATCCTTCAACGGCTGTGTCGCCAAGTGCTGAATTTGCCTGCAGTCCCGTGTTGTACATCGCCATGAATACACAGGGAATCAGTGCTACTACGACCATCGACATCATACGTTTGAGATCGATGCTGTCACGCACGTGAGATGGCCCGGTTGTCACTTCCCCCGGGGTATAGAGAAACGTGTCCATCGCCTCGTAGAGAGGATAGAACTTCTCAAGCTTCCCGTCTTTTTCAAATCTGGGGGCTAGTTTGTCGAGGAATTTCCTCATCGTTTCTTCCGGTGTTTCTGATGGACGTATGATCTAAAGCCAAGCGGCCGTATCATCCTTCAACTTCTATTTGTGTTAGGTTCTGTCTCAACATGGAGCCATATTCATACTTGCCCGGGCAGACAAATGTACATAAAGCTAGATCTTCTTCATCTAATTCAAGTGCCCCGAGTTGTTGCGCTGTATCGGTATCACCTACGATTAGCGCTCGCAGCAGCTGGGTCGGCAAAATATCTAAAGGCATGACCCGTTCGTAGGTTCCAATCGGTACCATCGATCGTCGGCTACCACCTGCGGCCGTTGTAAACGCAACGCGTTGGGCCGGATTCATCGCAGAGGCGAAGGCTCTGGTTATCGAGAACTTCTTCAGACCGGGTGCCATCCATCCAAGAAACTCTCGCTCGTCGCCTTCCCTTATTACCGATACCTGAAGGTGGAATCGACCTAAAAAGGACACGGGTTCCTGAGATTGTCGCCCTGAAAGAATCGAGCCGGAAATCACCCTGTTTTCACCTTCGTTCAGTTGTCCAGTTGTTAGCTGATCAAGGTTTGCGCCAATAACCGTTTTGATAAGTCGCGGATCTTCGACCCCCGGACCGGCAAGTGCGATGATGCGACTTGCGTCCAGCGTGCCGTCGAAAAACAATGTGCCGATGGCGATAACATCCTGGTAATTAATATGCCAATGGGTTTTCGTTGGCCCAACTGGATTCACCATGTTGATATGCGTACCAACAAGGCCTGCCGGGTGCGGTCCGTCAAAGACCTCAGTTTGTACGTTTGGCACCTCGTCACCGCGGATGTCACCATTCGGTGCGAGACAAAGGTAAACATTGTTCTTGGTCAGCGTGCTAAGGGCATGTAGTCCAAGCACAAACTTTTCGTGATTCTGGGCGACAACAACTTCTGGATTGGCCGCAAGTGGATTGGTATCGATCGCTGTTACAAAGATCGAGTCAGGAGTGGAGTCTACAGCCGGAGTTTTGCTGTAAGGACGTGTACGCAAGGCAGTCCACAACCCGGAGTTGATTAACTGGCGACGGACAGTTTCCGGGGTGAGTTTGTGAAGATCATCGCCGGATGCTTCAAACTCAACGGACTCGTCACCTTCGACATCGAACACCATGGAGAGAAAACGTCGTTTCTCACCGCGATGAATCGCATTGACGGTTCCCGAAACGGGCGATGTGAGAATAACACCAGGGTTCTTCTTGTCTTGGATTACCGGTTGACCTCGTTTTACACGATCTCCAACCTGCACTAGCATCGTTGGCTTCATGCCAACATAGTCATCACCCAATAGCGCAGCCTGCATTACATCCGGTCCGTCCGAAACGGTTTGTTTTGGTGGATTGGTGATCGGAAGATCCAATCCACGCACGATGCTATGAGTTCGATTCACGCGACGGTTTTCTGGTGGGACTTATGGAGGGAGTGTCCGGTAAGTTGCAGTTTAAATCAGACTAGGAGTCAAGGATGTCATGTACCTGACGAGCTAGTGGTTTGATTCGTAATAAGACTTTGTGAAAAAAATCACAAAGTCGGTGCCACAAAAAGCCGTCCTTTGCCTTGGGTATGAAAGAACGGCTCTGAGGCTTTACTTACGAGTTATTGTGTCGACAAAGTGATTTTGTAGCAAGTATACCTATCGGCTATTTTTTACAGGTGTTCGCGGTGTTTTTTGCAATTTGCCAGATGACACAGAAAATCACTCACTCGTGATTTTGATCGTCATTTACGGATAATGCTGAGAATTCCGATTCTGACGAATATTCCTTCAATTCCGACGATTCCAACAACCGAAGAAGAATGATGGAGCAGCACGATTTGCGTATCTATGTACGTATATGCCTGTTTGAGTGGCAAACGCCATGAACATAGTGCTGCCTCCATTGGATGAGTGGTCATCCGAGTTTATCAGTAGAAGAGTTGATTACATAAGGACTAACAGATGATCCGACGTTGCATTATCGCGATCGCCTGTGGTGTATTTCTCGCCGCTATTTCAGTTTCAACAGATGTCCAGGCTGGTGAGCGAGCATTTGGACGTGTATGGGGTAATGTCTATAGTCCCTATGATTGGAATCGCTTCTACCATTATCCGTACGTGTACTATCCACAGAATTTCCGTGGAAGCGAGTACTACCGGAGTTATGAGAATCTGTACCATCGGTATCCACCGGAAATGAGAGTGCCGGTGTACAACAACATGTGGCACAATTTCTATCCGAATGCTCGCCGCTATCACTTCGGTAACCACTTCAGACTTGATGTATTTTAAATCATCGAGCGTAGTCAGGCCTTTGATGGTACAGATGGTGGCAGCGGTGTGCCATCAGGTGACCTACAGCTGTGCTGGCAACTGGTTAATTGCATTCCAGTAAACTTCGACGGCCATTTCAAGCTGGTCAATTTCGACCCACTCATCTTTGGTATGAGCCTGGTCTATAGAGCCGGGACCGAGCACAACGGTTTGAATTCCAGCGCGAGAAAACGCTTTGGCATCAGTTCCGTAAGGCACACCCATCAATTCGCAATCGATTGCCATAGATTGAATGATGGACTGCAGTGATGAAGCAAGTGGCCCGTTAAAGCTATCTGTTAGTCCATATTTGAGATTCGGGTCATCGGAGAATCTCACGTCGTCCGCCCACTCCGGATAGAGCTCTTGTAGCTTGCCGGAAATGTACTCGGTGATGTGATTAAACGCATCTCTTGGTTCTTCTTCAGGGAGGACACGGCGATCGATTTCAATTTGGCAAAAGTCAGGTACTGTGTTTACGCTGATTCCGCCAGAGATCATTCCCACGCTCAGTGTAGGCTTACCACAGCGTGGATGTTCCCCAAGAGTTGGAACGACTTCCGTTGCGTATTCTTCGAACAGGTCAATAATCCTGCTCATGCGATAAATGGCATTGTGACCCAGTTCAGGTTGCGAGCTGTGACAGGCAACACCATCCACGTACACATGGAATCTTGCGACACCTTTATGTGCAACGACTACATTTAGTAGTGTGGGCTCGGCAACAATAACGCAAGTTGGCTCACGTTCGACGAGCGAGTGCTCTCCGGGTTGCCAGAAATGGCATAGGTTTTCCGCCCCGGCCATCCCAAATTCTTCGTTGACGCTGCATGCCATCATAACCGTCGGTGGATTTTCCGGAGGGTTTTCCACAAGTCGTTTAAAGGCTGTCATCATGCAGGCCATGCCACCTTTAATATCGCAACTGCCCCGACCGAACATTTTGCCGCCTTCGATAACCGGATCAAACGGCTCAATGATCATACCGTCAATGGGTACGGTATCCTGGTGAGCTTCGAGCACGATTATCGGTGCATCAGGTGCACCATGAAAAACTGCGGCGATATTATCGCGGTCCGGCATGACCGTGTATCGTTTCCACGGGACTCCAAGCGTCTCAAACCACTGCTCAAGGCGTGCCGTCATACGATGTTCCAGATAAATATCTCCGGAGACGTCTCGGCCCATCGGATTGACACTTGGCGTACGCACAAGATCTTGAAGTAGCTCAACGACTTCACTCGACATCGGTCATACCTCGGCGTTGTAGAAACTCACTTAGTTGGTATTTGGCATTTTGCCTTCGCGTAACTCGCGTTCCCATTCATCCATTAGCGGCCAGTCCGTGGCGCAGGTACCAAAGTCTGCCATATGGCGATAGGATTCCAGTCGAGCAATCGTTCGATCCAGTAGGTCGTCATCTTTACGGAAGATCGGGCCGTGACTCGGTAAAAGCCACTTCACGTTGCTAGCACGAATTCTCCGGAGTGAAGCGATGAAATCAGCAATATCACTACCATGGTGGGCATCGATCGCGCCAACACATCCGTCTCGATAGATGTTGTCACCACAAAACAGTAAATCGCCTAACCGGAAACTCAATTGGCTATCGGTATGTCCGGGAGTTAACCAAACCTCAAGTTCCACATCTCCAATCTGAATCTTATCGCCTTCATCGATCATCTGATCGACATCAATTGGCGGCATATCCAGGTGAATATTCTGTGCTTCGATTTCTGCGAATGTCCTGAGCTTATCACCGCGTCGCATTGGTTCCGCAGCAAGCGGATGTGCGGCTACATCGGTACGTAAAACCTGGCTGGCACGTGCGATTCCCTGGATGTGATCGACATCTGCATGTGTTGCAATGAGCATTTTGCATTTAGATAGTGGAAAATCCATTTGCCGAACGGTTTCAATGATCTCGTCGACAACTTCGTCATAACCAATATCTATCAGTAGCCATTCATCATGGTCATAGATCAAATAGACATTGCATCCCAGTACGTATCCAAGCTGGTAATTCAGCTCGATCACATTCGGAAATACTGGTTTGCGTTCCAACATTGTATTTTGCTCAGTTGTTAATAGATCCAGACAGCGATATGAAACGGTTAGCTGCCATGAAACGGATTCTATGAGGCTACGTTAAATGATTCAAGCATTGGAAGGGGAACTCACTCGTCTTTATCAGCGCTTTCGTCGCCTTCAGCTTCCGCCATAAGCGAAGTGATGACCTCAGCGACGATCTTGGCGGAGAGACCATAGGAGGAAACTCGGCCTGCCCTCGCAATGTTCATACCAATCATTTTCCCGTTTGTATCAAGTAGTGGACCGCCGCATTCATTTGGCTTGACGACTGTATCGTGTTGAAACACAGCGGGAAATCCACTGCGTCGCTCGCTTAGCGGCCCGCCGATATCGCCGCGCGGTAGTGCTTCAGATCCAAACACGTCGCTCTCTCTACCGAGAGTAGCGTCGATTTCGACTTGCTCTTCACCACGCTTTATCTTGAATTTAAGAGTTTCGCCGGGCAGGTGTGAACGCACCAGATCGATCAGCATTTGCCGGTTTTCAACTTCCTTGCCGTTAACAGATAGAATCACATCCCCTCGATTCATCTTAGCCCGATCGGCTGCACTCCCTGGGAAAACTCGTTCCACAAAAACCGATTCCTCGGACTCGCCCAGTAAGACTCCCAGTAAGCCACCCTTAATAGCACGAGGTTTCGTACTAACAACACCAATCGTAAGTGGCGTGGAAGATAAACCTGGTGTAATGACCCAACTGCCAATAATAGGAACTTCGACGTCATCTGCGATTTGTACAGCGACTAGCTTGCGTTTCCCGTTTACCTTCAACAATGCAATGTCGTGTTGCTCGTTGATAGCGGCAATTTCGATTGGCCGTTTGCTGCCATCTGCAAACACACATTCAATATCGCCACGAACCTTGTCGCCTTTGAGTTGACTAGCCTTGGTGATGATATAGCCTTTCTCTGACACAATCGTTCCGAGAGCCAGGCTCTGTTTTCCGCTGGTAATCCGAACAGTACATTCACCGGACTTCTCAATGACCTTGTCAAATGCCTGCCGAATCGTCACATGATTTCGTTCGTACAATCCGGCTGGTTTTAGCATCATGATGCTTCGAATCCAGCTTACTGACTGAAGACTTAGGTCGACCGCTTTCTCAGAGGCAATCCCATCTTGCTCGTCAACCAGCTGCGGCTGCAGGGGTAGGCGGCTGCGTGAATCATCCGATTTATCCGGCTGGTCTTTATCGTCGTTACTGTTTTCTTCTTGTTCCTGACCTTCGCTATCTTCGGGATTTACACCACCAGCTTGTGCAATGGTGAGTTGAAGTGCAACTTCTTCGTCGCCGCGTTGAACCACGACATCAACAATTTCACCAGGTCGCCGAATACCAACTGCGAGAATAAGAGAATCGAAGTTCGATATTTTTTCATTTGCAAACTTAATGATTACGTCGTTCGGTTTAATGCCTGCGACAGATGCCGGACTCCCTTCGATCACTTCCGCAATGAGACAGTTACCTTCTTCGCTGCTACCACGCACTCCAATGAACGGTGCCCTGGGAGCATCACCCCATCGTTCGCCAGCCAGCATACGATCCCATGATTCGTTCTTATATGCACTAATGGGGACATGAACGTTGTGTGTGAGCTCCGGACCGATGCGGCTGTGAATACCAATCACTTTCCCTGTTAAATCAAATAGTGGTCCGCCGGAGTCACCACCGATCAAGGTGCAGTCGGTAGTTACTACATCGTGATACTTGTGAATGACTCTACCAAAGCGCACAACAGGGTTTCTATCCGGCTGAAATCCACCAGGATGTCCCATCGCAATGCACCATTGGCCGAGTTTCACACTGTCTGAATTCCCGATTTCTGCGTGAGGCCAGTTATTTGGATCCCAGTCTTCCTGTGTAATCTTGATTACGCCAGCATCGATGGTGTTATTTAAACCAAGCGTTTCACCGGTAATTGCTGTACCGTCTTCGAGGATAATAAACGCTCTACGGTTTGGTCGTCCTGCGACGTGAGCTGCGGTAAGCACATAACCTTCGGTACCTACAATGACACCGCTACCCTGTGCAGGGCCGACTCGGATACCAACGGTCGCTTTCATCAGATCCGGAACAAGTTTTGTAACTTGTTCTTCCAGTGCCACCACATCTTCAAGACTTTTTGGCTGCTGGCCGTTGATAAGCTTTTGAATGCGGCCTTTTACTTTGGCGTCTTCGTTTTCATCTTGGGCGTGAACGGTTGGCGCTGTGATCAGCCCTAAAATGAGTAAAATGGCTGCTATGGCGTGGGTGCCAGATTGTTTAGCTCGGTTTAGCATCTATTTAAGCCACATTAATAATTGCGGGATTTGTCATGCAGTACGATTGTGGACAAGATTTGCTGCAACTCTATTATGACTTGCTAGACCAAAGTTTTGCAGGGTATAGAGAGTAATTGCTGCTGACAGCCTTGGTTGAGCCGGGTGCGTTGTAACGATTACACCGGCCACCACTTGAATCTGACTTTTGAAACACGACGAAATGACCAGCAGGTTGATAATTGGTTGCGGTTACCTTGGACGTCGGATAGCGGCACATTGGTATGAATCTAGCCGCGAAGTGTTTGCGCTTACGCGGTCGACGGAAACAGCAACCCAGTTCAGCAAACATGGATGGAACCCGATAATTGGTGATATTACCAAGCCGGAGTCAGTCGCACCGCTTCCGGAGGTGGACACTGTACTGCTGTCGGTGGGATTTGATAGACACGCTGGCTATGATATTCACACCGCGTTTGTCGATGGAATCCAAAACACGATAGCAAAACTACCATCGAACATTTCACGATTAATCTATATCAGTTCCACAGGCGTCTACTCCCAATCAAACGGTGAATGGGTTGATGAAGAATCCACTTGTGAGCCGCAGCGTCCAGGTGGTGTGGCCTGCCTGGAAGCAGAACGCTTTCTCCAACAGTCTCGGTTTTCAGATCGCCTTGTGATTCTAAGATTGGCGGGAATATATGGCCCTGAACGAATCCCCAGAATGGCCAGTATTCAAAAGGGCGAGCCGATAAGCTCACCTCGACATGGATACATCAATCTGATTCACGTCGATGACGCTGTTCAAGCTGTCGCAGCAGCCGGCCAATATAAAAAGACGCCGGCGACGTTCGTTATCGGCGATGATGAGCCGGTTATTAGATCAGACTATTTTGGCTTCGTAGCCAAAAAACTGAATGCTCCATCGGTCAGCTTTTCGGAACCGGAAGCGGACTCTCATGTTGTTTCCAGGGCCATGGCAGACAAGAGGATCAGGAACAGCCGGATGAGAATGGAATTAGGTATCGATCTCAAGTATCCGACTTACCGAGAAGGTATCACGGCAATTCTTGAATCGCACTAAATCGCATAGCTAGCGTTCGATATAACTTGAGAGGATCACTTGAGCAGCGACTGCATCAAGTCGTTTCTTGCGTTTACTCGCCTTTATATTTCCGCCTATCATCAACTCATGAGCTGACTTTGTACTGTATCGCTCATCCTGAAATTCAAAAGGAAGACCGGTCACCTCAAACAGCCAGTTTGCAAAAGCCCGGGTCTCCTGACTCTTTTGGCTTTCATTTCCATCTGTATGCAGTGGCAGCCCAATCACAAATCCAGCTAGCGTCTCACTAGCAATTAGATTCTGGAAAAACTGTGCATCTTCCAGTTCACTGCGCCGAGTGTAATTCTCATGAGGTGTAGCCAGAATTCGTTGTGCATCGCAGATAGCGATTCCAATTCGTACTGTACCGAAGTCAATTCCGGCCAGTCGACCTGATTCTGGTAATAGACAATCTGTCAAAGTTATGAACTACCGTTTAGGGGGCAATCCGCCGACGGGCAGATTCAGTTTCAAAATATCCATCTTTAAGAAATCGATGGGTCATTTTCATTGTAATGATATTGTTCACCAGAAACGTGTGGATGATAGGTACGGTTCGAAAGTCCGAAGCACCACCAAGTAGCGTTTCATTTACAGTGACCACCAAATCATTCGGTTCATCAAACAGGGGATTTCTAATACGCTGTTTCGATACGTCACCAGCAAGAATTCCAAACTCACAATTAGGTGTTAAGAGTCGTGGCTCGTATTGCTTCCAATTACTAGCCATTTCCTTTCCATTGATGCCCCAAAACATTTGGAAGATCGTATTGTCTTCAAACATGCGAGCTAGAGAACTACCATGATTGGGAGGTCCCAGCATCACGATCCGTTTTATGCGTGGTTCATCAAACATCTTCATGTACCGACGGATGACCAACGCGCCCATGCTGTGTGCAACAACATGAATGCGATCTATTTCCTTATGGTCATCAAGAACGTCGCGAAGTGAGCGGGCATGATCGTCGATTGACTCTCTTGAGCTGGCATAAGACACGCTGATCACCTGATGACCGAATCGTTGTAGGAAATGCTTCATGTCGTCCATGCTGGATCGGGCACGTAGGATTCCGTGCAGCAGTACAACTACGGTCTGCGTGTACGGTTTTAAGCCATGTTCCTGAATCTGCTGATCCATCATCTGGTCACAATGTTCCCGACTACCCCAGGCTTCGCGATAGTTTTTCGGCGACAGCAGTCGATGGTGGCCGGTGTAAACATTGCGTTGGATACGCCAATCCTGAATGATGCGGACATCAGACCACACCTGTTTTCCACCGAGAGTTTTCAGCCGGAGATTCAGCGGCGCAAACGACTTCTTCTCTTCAGCGTTTAGGCTAGAAGAGTCAAGTAAGATGGAACCAATTAAAGTGACAATTATTGTTAGAGATACTCGTCCCATTCCAATCCCTCAAGCTGTTTTACGATTTCACGTACTCGTTCTTCTTCGTTCTTGTCAGCAACCAGCGTCGCATTATTTGTGTGCACAATTACTTTGTCATTCACGCCAATCGTTGCGATCAGGTGATCACCTTCTGCACTAATAATGTTTCCTGTCGATTCAATTGACAGGTGTTTTCCCAATACTGTGTTTCCAGAATCGTCGGGTGCGTTTGTCCGACTTAAGCTCTGCCAACTACCTACGTCATCCCACTGGAAGGTCGCTTCCATTACGACAACGTGTTCATAGTGTTCCATAACTGCATAGTCGATAGATGTTCCCTGGATTTTCTCAAACTCGGTTTCGAGTACTGATTGGAACGATGAGTCACCAATTGCTGCACCGATCTTATCAATGTGCACCATCATTTCGGGTTGGTATTGTCGTAGTGCTTCAAGAATGGTCGATGCCTTCCAAACGAAAATCCCGGAATTCCAATAGTAGGTACCCGCATCGAGATACTGCTGTGCTAAATCNGCGCTAGGTTTTTCTTTGAATTGCTCAACGCTATATGCATCGCAGACCGCATCACTGTTCTCAATTGCATCNGCNCGTTGGATATAGCCAAAGGACTCTGCTGGATAGGTTGGTGGAATTCCAAAAGTAACGATGCGGCGCGGATCATCCTGAACCAGATTTGCGGCTGCTTGAAGTGCCCCTTGAAATGTCGCTTCGGGAGTTATNACATGGTCTGANGGCATGACGGCCATAACGGCATTAGGGTCGGAGCGATAAACCAAAGATGCGGCCAATCCGATACATGGTGCGGTGTCTCTCTTGTACGGCTCACCGACAATGTGGGTGTCAGGTAAATCTGGCAATAGCTCGCTGATCGCNGAGACTAGTTTTTGATTCGTGAGAATATAGACCTGATCNTTTGTAACAAGGTCGCCAAGGCGGTTAACCGTGGCTTGCAGCATGACTGTGTCCCCAGCGAGTCGAAGCAATTGCTTGGGTGTTTCGGATCGGCTAGCTGGCCANAATCTCGTACCACTACCGCCTGCCATGATCACCGCGTGTATCATTTGTCGTCCTCGTATNCTCANGAATTACCACCTTATATGAAACCAAGTATCAGGCTTCAGGTTTTGGTATTCANAATTGAAAATATGTGTCAGCGTCGATTTGCTCTGGAAGTTCTCGTAGTTGTAACTGAGCTTGATCTANGGCAAATCGGGCATTTATCTCGACTACTGCTGAGTCATTCACCTTACAGCCGGTTTCAGTAAGCCAACGATGGTAGAGTTCGTTCATGGTAGCGCGAGATGTAGCTACGGTGCTAAAGGTAGCCTCCGGCGCGTTCTTTACAGGTGCAAATGCAACTGATCGTTCAACTTCAACCACCATCGTGTTCTGTGCATGAGGTAGTAGATCAAAAATAAACTGTTCAAACTTATATGCATTTGGAACGGTGGGAGACACTAATTCACCATTCTCCAAGCACCGCACTGTTTTGGCCGCCAGATGGAAGGGTAGGGCATCTGCATCTTCAGACATGCGGAGCAGAAAATCTGTACTAAACGTATGGACGGCAATATTCGAAGCCCAAAATCGCAGCTTCTCTTCTCCGTTAGTGTTTGTAGTGGTTTGTGCAGCCAACTCACCTGGCATTTCTGAATACTCGATCATTTGGGTAATGTCGTCAATTAACACAACATTGCCTGTACGGTCATCGGCGTGTTGTTTCTCGATGACCTGCATTGAAACATCCGCATCGGACAACCTATGGACGCCCAACAGCAACGGATCACCGATTTGGGAAAGTGGATTGTCAATTTGTGAATAAAATAGCGTCGAGATATTATGTTCACGGCACCACACCAAAACACCGGAGTCCTTGAGTGCGGAGAGCATTCCACCGTGGCCATTTGGTGAGAGGCATAGCTCACTTTTTGATTGCATTAGAATTTTGCCATTTGTCTGGTCAACGGCCGGCATCGTTCCCTGGCAAAAGAAAAATAGCTGGTCTTCGCTTAATCCAAAATTGCTATTCTCTTCAAAGAACTTCACCGTGTTATCGTGCACAGGTGGACTCGTCATGATGAACAATGGCACGCAGTAGCCATATCTGCTCGAAAGAGCATTGATTTTGTCTGTAACAAACTGAAACAACGATCGTTCGGATAATTCTCCAATGGGATACATGCCTTTGGGATAATCAAACCCCAGACGCGTACCCTGACCTCCGGCAACAACAATGACACCGAGAGCATGGTCGTTTAGCAGCGCCTCGCCGGCGTCTACTGCTTCGCAGCGGGATATGACTTCACCTGATGCTAAGCGGAGATTTTCATCGGTAAGCCGAAGTGCGTTTGGAGGGCCGACAATCGCGGCATCAGAGATCGGCGATATATCAGTGGTGCCGTTGCATGTCAGCTTATGGATCAAGTCCAGATCAATTGTGTTGATCGATGTGATAAGCGACTCTAGATCTGCATCACTTAGTTCAGCAGCTGCCTGCAAGAGGTGTTGCTGACCAAACTCACTTAGTCGATCGCTTATTGACTGAAGATCGATACTCATGGTTGTCGATTGATTCCGGGTTTAGCTTACTGACCGCCGCGTACCCATTGATATGCTAGGTAACAAAGCACGGGGAACAGAATCAAAATCAACCCATATGTGACAAGGGTTGTCCATTTTTTTCCCGGCCAACGTGCCATTTCAAATCCTATCTNTTGCCAACGACAATGGCTGAATGCCGCTCCTTAAGCTGCCTTGGCGNNTTCGTTCATTACGCCATTGACTGTGATATGGATCATCACTTGCGTCTGCTCCGTCGCTGGAGACGTTAGTTTGCACTCAAGTCGTGCTCCATATATGCGTAGTTCACCGACTTTTATAGTGGCAGCAGGGCCATCCAGTTGATTGGAGATCAATTGAGGNAATTCGCCGAATTGCGGAATAAACGCAATATGTACGGATTGATATTGCTGACCTTCTTCAAATTCAGCGTACATCCAAGCCTCAATTTGATCGATGCCGTTGGCCTTACGTGATCTAGTCCAGTGCTGAATTGTGTCGTCCATCTCCCATGGCTGGGCTTCTTCGGTTTCCGNGAGTGACTGGGTTTCATCCCAACTCTCAGTGATCAACATGCGTTGATCCTCCANTGGTGATTCCGTGCTAAATGTGGATTCCACGCATGCCGNNCCTGGCGTGGTTCGCCATCNATTCCACCAAGCAGATTCACAGCCGATAATTANTGCCCAAACCATCAATGCTTGCTGCGANACCGGATCCATGGAAATCCATGTTGCTATAAACAGAGCAGTCGCAGTACCGAAAGCCCAGTGTATTGCGGAAGCTGATTTTCTTGTGCTGTGACCATTAATGAGTCGTGTGACTGAAATGAAACAAGCTGTNAAGACGATGACAGAAATATCGTTGGCTGACGGTGTGANATTAGATTGAACATCTGCAATAACAATGGCCATACTGANGAGGAAGCCACCCACCGCGAGGCTGAACGCGATACTTTGACGCAGTAACACATGAAGTGCAGCGGACTTTGAATCAATACTATTGCTGATTGCAGCCATGGTGACGTAGAACTTCGAGACGGAATTCGCAGTACTGTATTTGAATCAGAACTGAACTTATGAAACCGTAGCGAATGACACCATCATTGGTCAATGCTGAGTTTATTGGTGGCCAGTGGCGATTAACTTACAGCAGCCTTTAACTCTTCAGCTCGATCGGTGTTTTCCCAGCTGAAATCATCTTCACTTCTACCGAAGTGTCCNCCGGCGGCGGTTTGCCGATAGATGGGTCGACGCAAGTCGAGATAGTCAATAATTCCACCAGGTGAAAGTGGGAAGAAATCTCTGACGACTTCGCAAAGACGTGAATCGTCAACGACTCCTGAACCCTGAGTATCAACGTGGACGCTTACTGGGTCTGTAACACCAATGGCGTAGGCAAGTTGCACTTCGCACCGCTCAGCTAATCCAGCAGCAACAATCGTCTTGGCAACATGTCGAGACATGTATGCTGCGCTGCGATCTACTTTGGTNGGATCCTTGCCACTAAACGCGCCACCGCCATGACGGCCCCAGCCGCCATACGTATCAACGATGATTTTTCGTCCAGTCAGACCACAGTCACCATGAGGGCCACCTGTTACAAACCGGCCGGTGGGATTCACGTGGTACGTAATATCATCGGAAACCAAGTCTGCTGGTAATTGAGGTTTGATAATGTTTTCAATCACAAAATCACGAATTTCATGATTTTCAACATCTGGTGAATGTTGTGTACTCAATACGACGGTGTCGATTTTGACAGGAGTAAATCCGTCATACTCTACGGTTACCTGACTTTTGCTGTCAGGTCGCAACCAGTTCACTTCGTTTCCAAATCGAGCATCGTTTAGCCGGTTTAGGATTCGGTGTGAAAGCGCGATGGGCATTGGCATCAATTCAGGTTCTGTATCTCGGCAGGCATATCCAAACATAAGCCCCTGATCGCCGGCACCGATTTCCTTACCGCTTGTGTTATCTTCATTTACGCCTTGAGCAATATCCGGGCTTTGCCTGTCGATGGACACCATAACCGCACAGGTATCGGCGCTGATCCCCATTTCATCATCGGTATAACCGACGTCCCGAATGACATTGCGTATGACATCCTGATAGCTGATATTGGCAGTGGTGGTGATTTCCCCTGCAACAACGGCGAGCCCGGTTGTAACCATCGTTTCGCAGGCTACACGGCTGTATGGATCTTGCGCAAATAATGCGTCGAGGATGCCATCAGAGATTTGATCTGCCAGCTTATCAGGATGTCCCATGCTGACAGATTCACTTGTAAAGAGATATTTTCCGGATGCCACAGTTGTTTCCTTCGACGAATTCTTAATTGCTTAGGTCAAAGCTAATTCAGAATTATAAAGTGCTACTTATTTATTGTGAATTAGCCATTGCCTTGGCCAGGATATCAATTGTCTGAGTTGTTGCCCCCAGTTGTTCACTGACAAGACTTTTTGCCCGAGTTCCGAGGTTTTCAGAGAACGCCTTATTTTCAAGGCATTTTCTCACAAACTCGGTCAACTCAAGTTGATCGTGTACAACAACGGCAGCTTGTGCATCAAGCAACTGTTGAACGACATCACGGAAGTTTCTTGTTGATGGGCCGAAACATACAGCAGCGCCATAGGCTGCAGGCTCAATCATGTTTTGGCCGCCCCGTTTACCAAAGCTTCCTCCCACAAGCGCGATGTCCGCTGAACCCCACCAGGCTCCGAGTTCACCAATGACATCAACCAACAGAATTCTCCACGAATCACGTTCCAATGGCTCAGTGATTTCTGATCTGCGAATCCATGTATTGGATTGGTTTTTAAGCATCTCTGAGACCATATCAAACCGTTCAGGGTGCCGCGGCACAATGATCAGTTTTAGTTCCGGATGGTCGGGCAGCAATTCAGTATAGGTTTGGATTATTTGCGTCTCTTCCTCAATTTGAGTACTACCGGCAAGAATCACTGGCACATCAGGATCTAATCCTGACAGAGCCATTAACGACTGAGTCGCTTCATTATTACGATTGGTTTGGGCGCCATCGAATTTGATAGAGCCTGTGATATGGACTCGGCTAGTGTCGACTCCTAGACTTACAAATCGGCTTGCATAGTCTTTGTTTTGTGCAGCGACCGCGGTAATGCGACGCATCGTTTGCCGAATTAAAAAACTGATTTTTCTGTAACCAGCGAAACTTTGCTCGCTGAGCCGCCCGTTTGCAATTACGATCGGACATCCTCTTTTATGCGCTGTGCGAATCATATTCGGCCAAATCTCTAGCTCCACGAGGACGAGCATTGCTGGCTTGATCCGTCGAAACGCACTGGCCACCGCCCACGAAAAATCTAACGGACAGTAAAAAACGGTGTATTGAGAATATTTGCGCTTGGCTAAGTTCATCCCGGTAAGCGTTGTTGTAGAAATAACGCATTCCCAATCCGGGTGTTTGAGCGATATTTCAGTAAGGATGGGTTGTAGTAGATTTACTTCACCGACGCTCACAGCATGAAGCCAGATACAAGGCTTGTCATTTCTAGATCGCGGAACAAGCCCGAGAAACTTAGCACCCCAACCCTGCCGGTACTTGCCATTGCGAATCGAACTGACGATTAGAAATGGTGATGCCAGTATGATGACGACGAGGTAGGCGAAGTTATACAGATATGCCATTTACTGAAGGCCTGAGTACAGCATTGCCTGATTAGTTATGCCAGGTTTTCGTTTGATTTACCCATGCAGCAACGTTTGTATTTCTTTCCGCTACCGCAAAAGCATGGCTCGTTGCGGCCAGGGGTTCGGTTGTGGATTCTGGTCGGCTCGATAGGGCCTCCCTGATCCTGGCTTGAAGCAATTGCGTCCTGTTGTTCACGAGCTATATCAGAACTGGATGCAGCCGAGTCATGGCTCGCTGATGATTCAACCCACGTTGAACCAACGAATCCTTCATCGAGTTGTTCCATTCTGAAGAGCAGGTCAGTAACACGGTCACCGATTGAGATCCACAGTTTACGGAACAGTGTCATTCCCTCGCGCTGATACTCAACCTTTGGATCTTTTTGGGCATAACCTTGTAATCCAACAGATGACTTGAGATAGTCCATTGCGAGAAGGTGATCTTTCCACGCGGCATCGACAACTTCAAGAAGTAGTCCACGTTCCATACGCCGCATTTCCGGGTGGTGTTTCTCATCCACCGCGCTTCTCAACGCAATCGATAATTCACGATTGTCTAGATTGCCAAGATCGTCTACTAAAATGTCGTGACTCAAGTGATCACGTAACCACATAGCAAGTTGAGCCAATTCGCCTTCGTTTGCCACATTGGCTACACGTTCATCGCTTGAAAATGATGCGTATAACGATTCCAGTTTTTCATCTACCCAATTTCGATGATCTTGTCTCCGTTTTTGGTTTGCGAGGCTTAGATCAAGTAAGAAGTCGCGTGTTTCTTCTCGCTGTTGGTTTTGAACGTCGGACAGGTCAATCTTGGCATCGAATCGAGTCTGAGCCCATTCAATCAATCCTTCCCTGTCAATTCGTCCACCATCACNCGCTGATCCAAACCGGTAAAGAGCGGCCAGTACCGGGTACTCGGCTTCCTTTTGAAAGTACATCTCGCTGGTGCGGTCGTGGATTAGTTCGCTAATCTCACCNTCATTCATGCCATTGAGATCATCAAGCTGCAGAGCAATTCCATATTTACTGTTAAGCCATGCCAGCAACGTCTGATGTTGAAATGTCGATTCCAGGAATACCTGAGTATCAGAGAGATCAACTTTGTTTAGCCATTCATCGGCATATCCCATGATCTCGTCAAACAGATCCAGCTCATCGATTTCTTTCAAGGCACCGGAACGAATACTCGCCTGAAACCTTGTGTTAACGAATTTAGTTAACGTTTCCCAGTTATAGTCCGCCGGATCTGCATCACGTGGTACCGTTTCATCCATCTTGTCATGGATTTCACTTTTGATCTTCTTGCGTGCGATGCTTTTTGCTTCCTCGCACACGCCTTCATAGTTATGGCCTTTAAAATCCCTAGCCATACTATCGCAACCGAATTGCGTATTGATCCATGCTGATAGAGATTCCAGACCGTACATAGGATCCAGTAGGCTTTCTAGAGCTCCATCCACTTGATCGATGATGATCTGTTGAACTAACTCTGACACGTCATCGCCGTCGAGGATGCGTTGGCGATAGGAGTAGATCTCCTTTCGCTGTAAGTCCATGACCTTGTCATATTCGAGCAGATTTCGACGAATCTCGAAGTTTCGCTCTTCGACTTTCTTTTGTGCACCACTAATTCGCCGAGTGACTAGACCACTTTCGATCTTGTCCGACTCGGACATGCCGAATCGCTGTAGCCAGTCTTTCATCTTGATGCCGCCAAAAATGCGCATCAGGTCATCTTCCATGGACAAGAAGAATCGACTTGATCCGGGATCACCCTGGCGTCCACATCTACCACGCAGCTGCAAATCAATCCGCCGGGCATCATGGCGTTCGGTGCCAATAACGTGTAACCCACCAAGGGTCTTTACTTCTTCACCTTGTTCGGACATGCCGAATTCCTGGTCAATGCTGCGAACCAGGTCATCCCATTCGTCCTGCGGCACATCCAGACGGGTGGCATAGGTGTGTTGCAGCTGAGCCCACGCCATCGTTTCGGGATTTCCGCCTAGTAGAATATCAGTTCCACGCCCGGCCATATTCGTGGCAATCGTGACGGCGCTGGTTCTGCCAGCTTGTGCAATGATNTCAGCTTCACGACCATGGTTCTTAGCATTGAGGATTTCGTGGTCGATACCACGTTCCTTTAGCAACTTAGAGATATGCTCACTCTTTTCAATGGATACAGTTCCGACCAAGACCGGTCTGCCTTTTCGACTCACAGAGATGATATCTGACTTTTTTATGACGTCGCTCTTGCGACTGCCTCGTAATTCCATTTCATAAGAATCATCTGTGTCTTTGATGATCTTACCTATGAAATACTCACGTTTGGTTTCGATGACATCCCACTTAACGGTGCTTTCGATTTCTTCACAGACCGCTTTGTACTTCTCACGCTCAGTTAAGTAGATAATGTCCTTGTGCTCGATTCGCTGAAGCGGACGNTTCGGTGGAATGGCGACCACTTCCATCTCATATGTTTTGTAGAACTCCGTGGCCTCGGTCAGGGCCGTACCAGTCATGCCGGATATTTTTTCATAGAGGCGGAAGTAATTCTGNAGCGTTATGGTGGCAAGAGTCTGGGTCTCTTCCTTGATTTTCACACCTTCAGATGCTTCTACAGCCTGATGCAATCCATCACTCCATTGACGTCCATCCATCAAGCGACCGGTGAACTCGTCAACAATGACGATTTTGCCNTCCTGGATAACGTAATTCACATCGCGTTTGTAAAGGTAATGTGCCTTCAATGCATTATCTAACATGTGTGGCCAGTCCATATTGCCGGCCGTATAGAAACTCTCCACGCCAGCAAGACGTTCAGCCTCACGGATGCCATCGTCGTTTAGCAGTACGTTGTGTCCCTTTTCATCGACCGTAAAATGCACATCCTTTTTCAGTTGACGTGCAACCTTGTCCACCTCACCGTATTTCTTGATGTTTTGATGAGCAGGACCGGAGATAATCAGCGGTGTTCGAGCTTCGTCGATCAGGATNTTGTCAACTTCATCGACGATCGCGTAAAAGAGCTTACCCTGTGACTGCTGTAAGTGCTTCGGNAATCGATCGTCGCCGTGTGCAGCAGGTCGCATGTTATCGCGAAGGTAGTCGAATCCAAATTCGTTGTTCGTTCCGTAAGTGATATCACAACCATAAGCGGCTTGCCGTGTGCGCACATCCATGTTGCTTTGAATTGCACCAACCGAAAGGCCAAGCCCTTGGTAAAGTGGTGCCATCCATTCCATATCACGACGAGCCAGGTAGTCATTAACGGTTACGACGTGGACTCCACGACTCGTTAACGCATTCAAATATGCGGGAAGCGTGGCGACAAGGGTTTTGCCTTCCCCGGTAATCATCTCAGCGATTTTGCCTTCATGCAGCACCATGCCGCCGATAAGCTGTACATCGTAGTGCCGCATCCCAAGAAAACGGCGACCTGCTTCACGGCAGACAGCAAAGGCCTCGAACAATATCTGATCGAGCGTTTCGCCAGCCGCTAATCGCTGCTTGAACTTCGGTGTCTGATCGGCCAATTCCGTATCAGACATGCTTTCATATCGCTGCTCCAGCGAGTTGATTTCATCGACTTGCTTTCCATATTGCTTTACCAATCGCTCGTTACTTGAGCCAAAGAATTGCGTAACGAGTCGCTCAAAGACGTTTACGATGCCGCCAAAAAAAGCGGAGATTAATTCCCAGATGCGTTGCATTTTCAGCGTCCAACAACAGTGTCTACCACTGTTTGATTACAAAATGACTGCCACGGCATTCGTTGCGCATGAAAGCGCGCAGTCGAAGCAAAAAGAACTTAGGTTCTGTGGCGATAGCTTATCCCTATATGATAGGGGGGTCAACGGCGTTTGACACCACGATATAATCTTAAAATGAGGTCGATTCCGCTTCCTCACGTTTTCTGCTGTCGTGCACACACGTTGTCGTACCTATAGAAGATAAGTACCAGAGTCTATCCGTGACGAAAACACCGCATAACACACCAATTACAGGTGAAATGGTATTGCTTGGCACCGGCACCTCCGTTGGTGTACCGTCNATTGGATGTGGTTGCGATGTTTGCACGAGCGGTCACCCCAGAAATCAACGTACGCGCTGNTCAGTGGTCCTCGGACTCCCGACGGGTAATTTGCTCATCGACACGCCACCGGATTTAAGAACTCAATTGCTTCGTGAGAATATTGGTATCGTTCACAGTGTACTTTTCACTCATGAGCACGCAGACCATATTTACGGACTCGATGACCTGAGGCTATTTCAGTTTTATCTTGGCCATGCAGTATCACTTTACTGCGAAGATAAGGTTGAGGATCGCATTCGACGGTCGTTTGATTACGCATTTCCTACTGTTGAACCAACACATCGTGGCGCAATACCCAAGTTGGAATTCCAACGCATTTCAACGGAACCGTTTGAGGTGCTCGACACTCCTGTTACTCCGATCAGATTGAACCATGGCCCACGCTTTCGTGTGCTCGGTTTCAGAATCGGAAATATTGCGTACTGTACTGATACCAACGAGATTCCAGAGGAGAGTTGGCCACTGCTGGAAGGACTGGACGTCCTAATTCTGGATGCCCTTCGACGAAAATCGCACGTGACTCACTTTGGTTTAGATGAGGCAGTGGCAGCAGCTGAGAAAATTGGAGCAGGCCGAACAGTTTTCACCCACATATCTCATGATTTGGATCATGAGGCTACAAACGCCCAATTACCAGATACCATGGAGCTCGGTTACGACGGTATGAGAATACCTCTTACTTAACGCTACTTGCCAAGTGCCAATTTCTTGTTTTCGCCAAGTGCATTGATGTAATCTACCGTGATGTTTAGCACTTCGGTGTTGTAATAGGATTCCGGGAATATGTCGTCATCGGCTTCCACCGTCTCTTCGATTTGAGCCTCTTCTTCTTTCTCGACATTAACTCCCTCACGGCGGGCGAAAAACTCTTTCTCATTAACACTGATAAGCTTATCTTTCTTTTGTTCTTCGTATTGTGCAATTCGATCAAGGAGGCTTTTGAAATCCTCTGAATCACTTATACGTTTGGATGATAAGTCCTTAACAGCGTTGATGGTGGCTTGCTTTCGCATTCCCAGATTAACTTCATTTGCTGAATCGACTTTATCGAAGTCAACGGCGAAGTCCAGGTCGGATTCACTGATATCCATGTGATCACTAAAGCTGGGAAGAATGATATCGGCGGCGACACCATGCTTTTGTGTACTGGCTCCGTTCGGACGATAGAATTGTTGAATCGTGATTTTCAAGGCACCAAATTCTGGAGGATTCGGTGTGTTGCGGAACAACTCTCGTCCAAGATCTTGCAGGCTTTGAACCGTGCCTTTACCATGCGTTGCTGAATCACCAACGATAATTCCGCGACCGTAGTCGGCGATAGCTCCAGCAAAAATCTCGCTGGCGCTAGCACTGAACTTGCTGGTTAGAACAACCAGCGGCCCATCCCATGCAACTCCGGCATTTTCGTCTTCATATGCAGTTACACGGCCCGTTGGATCCTTTACCTGAACAACCGGACCACGATCGATGAACAAGCCGGTTAGATCAATTGCTTCTGTCAGGCTTCCACCGCCATTCCTGCTCAAGTCAAGCAGAATCGCATCCACACCACCAGCCTCTTCAAAACCCTTGAGTAGTGCGCGAACATCCCGCGTTGTACTCTTGTAGTCGCGTACACCTCGGCGTGCGGCGTCCATATCCATGTAAAAGCTTGGAAGTGAAATGACACCGACTTTGAACTCTTCGTCGTTCGCTGTGTGCTTGATTACTTTTGCTTGTGCTTCACTGTCTTTTAGCTCAATTCTTGCTCGAGTTATATTTAGTACGGTGGAGCCTGTTTTTTCCGCGGGAATGATTCCGATTCGTACGATCGTTCCGGCCTTTCCGCGAATTCGCTGAACCACTTCGTCAAGCTTCATGCCAATAACGTCTTCCATCTCTCCCTCTTCGCCCTGACCAACACTGACGATACGGTCATTGACTTTCAGCTCACCGTGTTTGTCGGCAGCTCCTCCTGGGATGATCTTGGTGATGACAGTGTCGCCATCCTGCATTGTTAAACCGGCACCGATACCGTCTAAATTTAGCCTCATGACAATTTCAAAATTCTCAAGTGTCGTCGGGGACATATAAGAAGTGTGCGGGTCGAAGCTGGCCATGACGGAATTAAGAAACATCTCAAGCAACTCGTCACTGTCAGTGCGATGCATTTGATTTGCAAAACTGTTGTACCGTCGGTGCAGGCGTTCCTTGCTGCGTTCTTCAGTTTCATCATCGCCTTTTAAGACCAACAGGTTGTATTTGATTCGCTTTCTCCAGCGATCTTTTGCTTCGTCCGCCGATTCCGCGAACGCCACCTTATCCCAGTCTGTATTGATTGACTCATTGGCTGTGAAGTCATGGCCTGCATCGATTAGCTCGTTAATAACCGGTAATCGTTCGTCGATGCGCTCAAGGTATGTCTTAAAGACATCGTATGCAAAGGTGATATCACCCTCGGAAACCATGTCATCAATCGTGTCCTTCTTTTTCATAAATCCTTCGACGTCGGATTTAAGAAAATACAATCTCATCGGGTCCAACCGGTCAATAAATGATGTGATGGAGCGATTGGAAATCTCATCGTCGAGCTCATGCTGCAACAAGTGAGCACGTTCCATCATTAACGTAACGACTCGCGTGATCCGTCTGTCTTTTGCAGTCGGTGCTGTTAGCTCTACAGCAGATAGCGGTAGAGAGACACAGATTGAAAAGAAAGTCAGAAAGAATGTGACACGCAGGTGGTGTTTAAGTGAGTTAAACAGCATTCCGATACCTTACGAGATTAAAACAATTGAACTGTGATCAACAACGTTTGATCTGAGGCTGGTCGTGTGTATGACTGGTCGTGTGTATGAATAGTATCGCTATTTATGGTCTCAAACAAGATAGACACGTATCTATGAAAGTCGATGTCTTCAGATAATCGATAGTTTTTACTCCGAGCGGCTATTTTTTACAGTAATCACCACAGATTAAACTGCTCCAAACCCTCCCCCGCCGGGTGTTTCAATCACGATCGAGTCGCCGCTTAGGACATCTATCTGACAACAGGCGTCCAGTAGTTCCCGTTCACCACTTGCTCTGACCAATGTATTTAAACCTGTTTCACCGTGTTCACCTCCAGAATGCCCTAATGGAGGATACTCGCCACGACGCTGAGTGATTATTGAAACGGTCATCGGTTCATGGAAACTGATTTGTCTTATGATCCCATCTCCCCCGGGATACACGCCATCGCCACCGGACCCCTTTCGCACTTCAAATCGATCCAGCCTCACTGGAAAACGATGTTCCAGAATCTCAGGATCCGTGATACGAGTGTTTGTCATGTGGGTATGCACTGCAGACGCACCACGCGATCTGTGCGTTCCTCCCTCACCACCACAGATCGTCTCGTAATAACCGAATGTGTCGTTCCCAAACAACAGATTGTTCATTGTGCCCTGACTGCACGCTGCGAGACCGAGTGCATGCAGTAAGACATCGACAACTCTTTGAGATGTTTCAACATTTCCACCTGCAACAGCGGGGCAGTCAATCGGATTTTGCTTGAATTCCGGATTGAGAAAACACGTAGGCAACTTAATCTCGACNGGTTCAAGAACACCGTGATTAAGTGGAATATCTTCGTCAATTAGCAATCGCATGACGTAAAGCACTGCCGCGGATACGATGGCCCGATTTGCGTTCAAGTTGGATTCGAGTTGTACACTGGTACCGGTAAAATCGATCACCGCCTGGTCGTGTTCAACGGTAACGCGGATGCATATTTCGCTACCGTCATCCAANGCATCGCGATGTTGGTAATCTCCATNGGGCATATTGGCGAGTGCGTTTCGCATTTTTCTAGATGCTGCACTTTGAATGTGGTTCATAAAGGACAGCACGTTCTCTTGTCCCCGGTCAGCTATCAACTGCATCAGGGCTTTTGCACCCTGATGATTTGCGGCTACCTGTGCTTGTATATCCTGAAGATTGGTTTCGGGGTTTCGGGATGGATAGTCGCCGGAATTTAAAACGGCTAGCAGTGACTCTCCGCACCACTGTCCGGCATCCGACAATTTGAAGTCATCAATCAAGACTCCTTCTTCACCAAGATGTCTGGAGAAGGGTGGCATAGAGCCCGGACTGATACCCCCAATTTCTGCATGGTGAGCACGACTGGCTGTGAAGAATAACCGCTTACCAACCGCATTAAAAACAGGAGTAACCACCGTTACATCTGGCAAATGAGATCCACCCTGAAATGGATTGTTGGTAACAAACACATCTCCATCACGCATCACAGGATTGCGATCAATGACGTTGCGAACCGTCTCACCCATGGCACCGAGATGTACTGGAATGTGAGGCGCGTTCACGACGAGCCTTCCGTCTTCCGTAAAAATCGCACAACTGTAGTCGAGCCGTTCTTTTACGTTCACACTCGCGGATGTATTGCGGAGCGTGATCCCCATTTGTGCCGCGATCGCGGCGAACAAGTTGTTATAAATCTCGAGTTGAATCGGATCGGTACCACTCAGTATTACTTGAGGATCACCACGGTCGTCCTCTGTTGGTCTATCGGCTTCCGTGAAACTCAAAAGCAATTCATGTCCACTGAGTAATTCAGCTTGCCAGCCGAAATCCACAATCGTCGTACTGTGCAAATCGGTTACGACTGCGGGGCCGATAATTGTGTTGCCCGGATTTAGTTCGGCGAGTTGAAAAACGCCGGCAGAAGATTTACCCCCGCCGGACCAAAGGTCGGTTGTTGTTTCAGGTTGAAGCACCTCTTTTTCTACCGACTTAGATAAAGGGTCTGACTTCCGGTCAGCGTGAGTCGCCTGTATCCTTACCGCGACTAATTCCAATTCGCGAGCGCGTTCCGTGTAGCCATATTTTTGTTCATGCATGGCATGAAATGAATCAACGACTGCTTCTATTTGCTCATCCAGCACTGGCTGATCCTGATCAGCATTGTCTAGAGGAATAACCAAACTGGCATCGAGTCCTGAGAACCGCAATTCCAAAGCAGTTTTGATTTTTACCTGTGATTTAGGAAGAGACTGTAGTGCCGGGCGGGATAAGACTTCACGGGCGACTCCATTTATCCACTCGCTTAGAAATGATGAATCAACCTGATGCAGCAATTGGTAAATCCCACGTTCGGCATGCTCAGTTTGATCAGCGTGACGAATGCCATATGCACTTAGAATGCCGGCATCCGGGTGAACTAACACGGAGGAAATCCCGAGTTGCTCGGAAACCGCACAAGCATGTTGTCCTGCTGCACCTCCGAAGCTGACTAGTAGATACTCTTTCGGATCGTATCCTTCCGCAACACTTATTGAGCGAATTGCCTGTGCCATGTTTTCATTAGCAATCTGCAGGAGTCCCGTGGCAAGTTCGTCGGACGAAAGGTCTTCGCCGGTTTTCTCAGCTACAACTTGACGCAATTCAAGAAGCCGATCTTCAATTGCATCAAGATCCAGTGGAAAGGGGAATTGGTTTGGATAGATTCGACCCAGATGCACGTTTAGATCTGTTACACACAACGGACCACCACGGCCATAGCAAGCAGGTCCAGGATCAGCGCCGGCACTTGCCGGACCTACTGTTAGCTTGATTCCGTCAAAGCGACAAATCGATCCACCGCCAGCAGCGACAGTTTCGATGGCCATCATAGGTGTCGAGATTTGCACTCCGGACTTTTGTGTTTCGAATTCATAACTGTACGCACCGTCGAATCTCGAAACATCGGTACTTGTACCACCCATATCAAATCCAATAGCAGACCGATGACCAGTAACTCGTGCCGCCGTTGAGTATCCGACAACACCACCAGCAGGTCCGCTCAATACACTGTCTTTGCCTGTGAAGTCCGGTGTATTTACCAGGCCACCTGAGGAGGTCATCATCCTGATGCTGGACTCAGCATTTAGTTCGTCGTGAATCTGTTCGATGTACTGCTGAAGTACTGGATTCAGATATGCATTGACGACGGTCGTTTCAGCACGAGCGACAAGATTAATCAAGGAACTAAAATCGGATGAACAGCAAATGTGTTGAAACCCGTGTCGACTTAGCAAACGTGCAATCTGCTGTTCATGCGTCGAGTTTCGATACGAATTCAATAAGCAAACAGCGACGGATTCAATCCCATTCTCTTTTAGTGCCATGATGGCTTGTTCGACAGAAGATTCCTCTAACTCAGTTGTAATGACCCCGGTTGAAGAAACTCGTTCATTAACCGTTTCGGTCATGCATGCAAGTTTTACGTGCTTTGTGATTCCCAATTCAAATATGTTCGGACGGCTTTGGTTCCCGATTTCAAGCAGATCTTTGAAACCTCTGGTTGTAATGAGGGCCGTCCTGGCACCGGTTCGTGTTAAAAGCGCATTCGTACCGCGTGTCGTCCCCAATCGTAAATCCAATGGGGGGAGTGATGCTGCGAGTGGTAGCTTGAGAACCCATCGCATGGCAATAACTGGCGCGGGCAATTCTGCATGAAGTTCATAACGGTATATGCCGTCGACGGTATCAACTGGGTGATCCAACTGGAACGTTCCCGTCTCTGGGTCGAATTGCACGACTTTATGTTTAGTGGCACTCGAATTAGCTTCGTGTAGAAATCGAATCGACCAGCCAATCCAAAAGTCATCAGGGTCTGCACACCGTCTCTTGTCCGAGAATGAACTGCTACCCGATTTAAGACAGGCACTGCCTTTAACCACACCGGTACTTAGTAGCTTGTACCGGTATTCAATTCCGTCGGGAGACGACGCAATGCAATCGGTAAACGTACCACCGACGTCTACCGCAAATTGCCAACGATTCTGCATATAACGCAGCCGGGATTAAAGTGCCTCTGGCGAGATACAGTACAGGTGTGAATACGTTCTCAGGTATAGCTTGCCATTGGCAAATGCTGGAGTCGATCGAGAAGGCGCACCAAGGTCGAATTTACTGATGAGCTTATATTCTTTTGTTGCGGCGACGCAGTGTACGATGCCGTCCTCATCAATGCAGAAGACTTTATCGCCGATGCGAATCGGGGAACCCGAAAATGCCGTATCGAGTCTCTCTTGATAGTGAACTTTTCCGTCTCGAGCATCGATACATGTAAGGATTCCCTTGTCATACCACAGGAACAGTAAATCGCCTGCTGCTACCGATGTTGGTACGTAAGGTGCCGCCCGATCGACTTTAAACGTAATCGATGGGTCCTTCGTCGGTTTTACGGCAGCGACATAATTTCCACCGCCGCCACTACCGGTTGATCCGAACAGGTGACCACCAGCAATCACCGGCGAAGAAACCGTCCGTTTATCAAAGGCAACAATATTCCAGTTACGTTCGCCGGTCATCGGGTTAAGGCTGTACATGCCATCAAGCGTGTTTGTGCAAATGAGTTGGTCATTTCCATCAGCATCGGTGTAGATGCACGGTACCGAATAACTACAACTGGCACTTTGAAGTGGTGACTTCCAACGCAAATCACCAGTTGCACGGTCGAAAGCATAGACATAACTCTGTGGTGGCTTTTCACCTTCTTCAAGTCGGCTGCCTTGCTGCGCGTTGTTTAGGATCACCATATCCTTGTAGAGCATTGGTGACGTGCCAAAACCATGCATGCTTCGCCATGTGCCCATATCCACGCTCCACACTTCGCGACCGTCATGTGAAAACGCTTTGAGCCACGTATGTTCGGGATCTGAAAACGCAATATAAACATGGTCAGCGTCTACAGCAGGACTACACGATGCATAACTACTTCGTATATGAAGCCGGTGCTCTTCGGAGTCATAACTGCGTTTCCACAAAGTCTTACCCGTGGTTGCATCGATGCCCAGCATAAATCGCTCAGCAGTGGTCCGGTCAGCACTTAGGATAAAAAGTTTATTACCCCAGATTGCCGGTGCCGAATGTCCTTCACCAGGCAATTCGATCTTGAAAGCAACGTTCTTTTCGGTCCATTCACCAGGGAATTTTGCTTCAATCGCGCCTTGGCCATTCGGGCCTCGAAACCGAGTCCAGTTTTGGGCATCTACCGTTTGTGTATTGAGCAGAAAAAATGTCGTCAGGACTGCAAGGCTAAGAAGATGACGTTTCATGTTTGAACTCCGACAGTTTTATTGCGCGTAAGTAATGCTTCGCGATACTAATCGTACAACACACGGACCTGTTTTTGAATTAGGTCTTACTCAGATTGGTCTTCAGAATCTTCTGATTCAGCGTCAGTTTCTACTTGAGAATCGGATGGCGATTGTAAATCATCCACCACAAAGTCCTTTCCTTTACGACCGGCCGAAATGACCATCAGGACTCCAAAAAACATCATGCCAATTGCCAAGTAGTAGGGCAGTGTGAGTGATATCCCAAGTAGTGGCAAGCCAAGGCCAGAACCCAAAATGCGTGCCATCGCACTGGTGCTTTGGCCAACGCCCAAGATCATACCTTGTTTCCCCGGATCGCTACGTCGTGAAAGTAGTGCATTTAACGAGGGCTGCATGAAAGAGAATCCAGTGACGACTGTTGCAAGTGCCAGATACAGAATTCCGACGGACTCATTCTTGATCGCAAGACTCATGATGATGAAGCCAAGAATCTGGGTTATGGCACCAAAGGCGGCAAGATTTGAGTCGGCGACTTTGCCTGCGAAACGGCGAACAACACCGCCTTGAACCATTAGCAACGTGAAACCAATGAATGAGTATGTCCAACAAACTCCAGCCCATGATAATTGGAATGGACTGCTTTCAAAGCCCATGGTTTCTTCACCATCACTTCCTTTGATTAACAAAGAGAGAGTGGTTTCAAAATTAGCGAACGAAAACACACACAGAAAAATAGATAGCAGGATTAACCCAATGGTGGGTACTCCCAGCGCCTGGCGAACACCGGCAACATTCAACATGGACTTTGCCGCAGATTGACTCTTTTCGGTTTTCGACTCCGGCAAATAGAAGATTGCCAAAAGCAATGCAAATCCTGAGAGGATAGCCGCTGCATATCCGGGCCATGGTCCGGGATCGGAATTGCCATCGGGTACCGCCAGTAAACCCAATAGTGGTCCAAACGTGAATCCCATACCAAATGCCATCCCAATAAGGGCCATGCCATGTGAACGCTTATCCGGTGGTGTGACATCTGCAATAAAGGCTTGAGCAGTTGAAATGGTGGCACCGCAAATACCTGCACCAATTCTCGCGATAAAAAGCAACGTCAGGCTCTTTTGAACGGTGGCCCAGCCAAAGAGTGCATAAAAGCCAACTGATCCAGCAAGGCCGACCATGATGACCGGTCGTCTTCCGATGCGATCTGATATGCGTCCCCAGAACGGTGCAAAAATAAACTGCATGGCGGAAAAACTTGCCATCAGTAGCCCAAGTTGAAGTCCGATCATTCCCGGCTCCATATCCGGGCTCGTAAATTCGTTGGCGTAAATTGGGAGTAAGGGTAGTACCAATCCAAAACCAAGTAGGTCAATGAATACGGTTAGAAAAACAACCCAGAGTGCTTTCTTGCGTGCAGCTTTTTCCATGGTGCTCATCAGATATTGGTGAAAATCCTGTTTCAGTTCACCATAAACCAACGATGACGCGCACGATAGACGGAGATGATATGGATTACCGGCTATGCTGAATTACAACGACTCGCCGAGCTCTCTCAATACGGAGATTTCGTAAATGCCTGTGTTATGCCCATCACTAAACGAAATGGTATAGGCATAATTCCCCAGGGGCTTAACATCGTCAATCGTTAACGGTTGTGCTTCACTTGCCGATATGACAGGTAATAAATCGGTGGGCTTGGGATTCTTCCGCTCCTCATTACAGTGGGCACACGGACATCGTTTTCTTAACCACGCTGCTTGAAAGACATGCTCTTGACCGTCTTCCCATGTAATAGCGAATTCGCCATTTGCTCGAAGTGAAATTGCTGTGGGAAACATATCTTCTTTACCTACTGACTGACGATTTCACCAAGGGTATTTAACAATCGGTCCACTTCCTGAGCGGTATTGTAATGAACAAGTCCCAATCGAATCATACCCTCGGGTTCTAATCCCAGTGCTTCTGTGATCTGCAGTGCATAGTAATTACCGTGCCATGCACAAATTCCACGGTTGCCGAGTTGTTTTGCTAACTCTGTTGTCGGGATCTCGTTATGCGTGATGGTTACTGTCGGTACGCGTTCATTGATTCGATCGGGATCAGTGATCCCATGGATCTTAATTCCATCGATCTGAGTTAATCCGTGAATGAGCTGTATGGCTAAGTCGTTTTCGTAATTCCGAATAGCAGAGAAAGCCGTACATAATGCCTGCCGTCGACTAATCGACTCAACAGCATGCAAGTCTCGACCCAGGTCGGCCAGATAATCAACAGCGGCCATGGTGCCAGCCAGGCACTCATGATTCTGAGTGCCCGTCATCCACTTATCCGGAATCGTGTTTGCGGATGGCCGTACCTTGTAGGCCTCCATGGACTCCAGAATTTCACGGTGGCTCCAGATGATCCCGATATGTGGTCCAAAGAATTTGTATGCGGAGCACGCGAGATAATCACATCCGATATCACTTACATCAATTAATCCGTGCGGACCATGATGGACAGCATCAACGAATACTTCTGCACCGACAGCATGTGCCCACCGAGTTGCTTCCTTTACGGGATTAATAGAACCGGACGAGTTGCTCGTATGGCCGATTGCCAGCAATCGTGTTCTTTCATTCAGCAAAGATTGCAGATGATCCGTGTCGAGAGTGACATCTTCATGCCGGATATCTACGTAATGTACGGTTACCCCGGTATCTCTTGCGGCTAGTACCCAGGGTGAGATATTGGCATCATGATCAAGTCTGGTAACGACTATCTCATCGCCAGCATTCCATTTTCGAGCGATGGCTCGTGAGAACGCAAAGGTTAATGTTGTCATGTTAGGACCAAACACAACTTCATCCGGATCTGATGCACCGAGAAAATCAGCTACGGCTTGATGAGTTTGATGCAGGATTTCGTCGCTGTCATGACTTGTTGGGAAATGGCCGCCGTGATTGGCATTGCAGCGACCTAGGTAATCGGCGATCGCATCTATGACCCGCTGAGGTACTTGTGTACCGGCAGGACCATCAAGGTACATCAATGGCTCGCCATTGAATTCGCGTGTGAGCGCCGGAAACTGCTCGCGGCATGATTGGACCAGGGAATCGGTCAATTGGTAGTCTGGCTGGCTCATTGGATAATCGTCTGTCCGAAGGGCAAATAGGTTACATGTGCAAGTAGAGCGGAATTATCGCTGGTCAACAAATCGCCTGCCCTTCGCTTCAAATCGCGGAAGGCTGTTCAGCTCAACACATGCTACATCGATTCGCAGTCCGAGTCGTGATTCCAACAATCCGGCAATCGCATCGGAATCATCGTTTTGGTCTTCGACTTCAATTAGCAAGGAGTCCATTTCACCGTCTCTTTGTGCAATTAGACGAAACTCAATCACACTGGGTAATTCTCTCAGAATGCCCTCGATCCCGCTCGGAAATACGTTGACTCCACGTATGACCAGCATGTCGTCTGAACGACCCAGCACTCCACCTTGGAGCATTACAAACCTGTTTCCTGAGTCAGGGTAGACGGGTTGGACTAAATCACCCGTCCGATAGCGTATGACAGGACATCCAGTGCGTCCGAGGGTAGTAAGTACAAGTTCAGATGGATTAGCACCATTTGCAGCCTGACCTGTTTCCGGATCGACAAACTCTGCGATAAACTCGGCTTCGCAAATATGTAATCCCGTGCGATCGGCATTAGGATAACCCCAAGGACCTACTTCCGAAGCACCTGCATGATCGATAACGATTGCATTCCACGCGTTTTCTATTCGACCTCTAACTGATGGTATTGATCCGCCGGGTTCCCCTGCCACGACGATTCTTGTTACGGCGCTGTCAGCGATATTGACTCCGTTTTGAGCGGCCACTTCCGCTAACCGTAATGCATACGTTGGTGTGCAGAACAATGCGGTAGCATTGCTGCGAAGGATCAGATCCAGTCGCGCCTCCGAGCTTAATCCGCCACCGGGAATGGCTAACGCTGCCCGCGAAGTTACCGCTTCATGTGCACTCCAAAAACCGATAAACGGACCGAATGAAAATGCCATGAATACGCGATCGTTTGCAGTGATTGATGCAGCATCTAGCACGTATTGCCAGGTGTCGATCCACCATTGCCAATCACTTGCTGTATCAAGTACCCCCATCGGTCGGCCACTCGTGCCGGACGTGCGGTGAAATCGCACGTAACGATCCACCTCATACGTGAGATTGCGAGCGAAATCGGAATCAGAATCCGTTGGCGCTAATTCGGCTTTTGTCGTAAATGGTAAGTTGGATAATGCTGACAGGTCATCAAGCTTTAGCTGGCTACCAAGCTTCTCAGCATAGAATTGGTTTTCCGGAAGAATACTGTCTAATAGTTGATTGAGGCGTTTCAACTGACTGGCTTGAATCGCTGCACGATCAAGCACCTCATAAGATCGTCTTTCTTGTTCCAGCTTACTCATCTGATGCAGCCGTCTCCGGTTGATCTTCTTCCGATTCCGCTTTTCTTTCGGGTAAGCCCTGTTTTTCCAAATCTCTAAAGGTATCGATTCCGGTTGGATCTGTTCCTTCTTTGATTGCAATTAAGTCGGTTTTTGACAGATGCAATCGATTGTAGGTGTATTCAGAAATCAGATAGTACCAATCTGCAAATCGGGAATTGAGATCTTCTACGCGTTCTTCTGCATCTTTGATGCGTTGGGCATGATCTTCAATAAGCAAATCGTTATTTCGCTTTACTTCGTCGTATGCCTGTTGCGTCAATTCGTCGTCCGGATCCACATCNGGCAAGTCTACTAATTCTGGTTCCGGCAGCAGTTGTTTGTCTAAGCGGGTTGTNACAAACATATGCCGGAGAATCTCGTCGTNGTCAGCAACTTCGCTTCCNAATCTCAGCAGATACTTAANGCCNTGTTCGGTAGAAATGTGCAATTCACCGTTGGCNCAAAGTAATTCTTGATCGCCGGATCCATCTCTTGCATTTACCAGGAAGAACCCACGCCTTTCCAGATCCACTCGAGATTCAGGATCAAAAATCCGGGAGTTGATTTTTAGGTCAGCTCCCAATCCAGCTGGTTTACGTCGTACATCTGAGATTTTTAGACTATCGATCGCATCCTGAAGTGTATTGAGTCGATCGGCGTTTAATTCTTCGTCAATGTTGAGAACTGTTTCGACAGGAACCTGATCGTTTCCAAGAAATTCAAGCATTTGTGAAAGGGACCAGATACCTTCTTCAACATTCCAGTCGATTTGTACTTGAAGTCGTTCTGTAATACCCAGCGATGACTCGGTTCGTTTGAATGACGTGTAGTCGTGGATTGACAGTTGTCGAACGTCGATGGAATCCAGATCAAGGAGATCGTCATTTATCCAGTCGGTAAACTCGGTGGTGAAAGTATCGACGTCGATTTCAGCCACGAATACAGCATCTTCTCCAGGTATACGAACTAGATGAAGTGCTGCGCCTACCGTGCCATCGCTCGACTGGTTTTCGCCGACTTCCTCACCAATGATCAGAGAGAATTCATTGTTCTTTTCATCCGTAATCGAAATAAGTGTTCCGAAACCAATTTGCTTGTTTACATCAAAGTAGTTGTCTATTTGATTAAATGCGCCGGCGAGTGCATTTAATCGTGCTTCTAAATCAATCAACTCACCAGGTCGAATATCCGCGTCGTCACCTTCCGAGTAGACCGTGACGATTCGGATAATATTGTTGATCGCATCCTCATCCAGTTTACTTTTGGCTAACTCAATTAACGGTTGCACTTGTTGTACAGACACGTCATCAAGCCCGGTATTGACCGCATCCTCCATCCGTACAGCCGCTGATTGACCTCTGTCGATCACATCGGACAGTTGATCTAGTTCAGGTTTGATTTTGGCCAACCCTCCGAGCTTCTTTTGTAGATCAAACACATCATCCAAGACCTTATGCAGACGTAATGAAAGTACAAACATTTGCTGAGCATCGGTCAATTCATCGAAGTCATATCGTTTCTCGATTGCGTCGAGTTCAAATTGACGGATTTCCTCAACACTCTCATCCATTGATCCACTGGAGTTATTTCCAGAATTGACTTGCTTAAGAAACGCTTCTAGGGCGTTTTCATCATTCATGATCCCCGGATCCACTACACGGCACTCACTGTGTTCTGAGACTTCCACAGTGTAGAGATCCTTGACGAAGAGTGAAGAAAAGGCTGTAGCTGCGTTCTTCATTTGTTCTTCTGCATCCGCCGGGTAGCTATTTCGTGAAGAGATGACCCATAGATTTGTCGATGGATCCCGTTCGATTTCAAATGACTTGGTCGCTGCCAGTTTTTCATCCACTTGCTGAACTTTTAATCGTTTCGCGTTATTGGCTTCGAAGTTGTCAAACAGCTCCTGACCAACGCGTGCGGCAGCGATTTCCTGTAATGATGTTGTGTTGCTGGCGGTGTCTTGCCGGCTAAAGAGCGCAATACTCCAAACCGTCGCACAAACGACAACATAAATCACAGTTTTATTTGACTCATTCATGAATCGATTTGCCTAAATAATCACTAACGCAAACGCGAACTGGCGACGCCTTCACGCTCTCGGTAATTCCTGTACAGGAATACCAGAAACGCAATGATCAACGGTGGAATCGGTGGGTAACAAACAGCACGCAGTTTGTAACTTTGCTGCATGTCCATAATATTCCGACTGGTTTCATGCCGTATGGATGTGATCTTGCGATCCAATTCACCCTGTTCGCGTAACTGCTGTATATCTTTTTCAAGCTCATGTTCTCGTTGCCGAGTCTGTGTTTGTTCGATCAATGCCCGAATGACACCGCGATCGAGTTGTTCATCGCTTGCCTGGAGTTGTTTAATCTTCTCCTGTAAGGCGGTGATTTCTTGTTCCTGCTTGTCTACGGTCTCGTTTATCTTGTCCTGCATCGTCTTGCGTGACTTACGTATTTCAGATGCTTCATCGCGCCGTTGGTCACTTATACGTTCTTCAATAGTCCGTAAGGTGCTATACAACGCTTCACGCTTTCTTATCGCGATAGATTGCGCATCACCGGCAAGCGCGTCAAATATATTGAGTAGGAACGTCACATTTTCAAATCGCTGTTCAATCTTAGCCAACACATCTGGTCTGGAGCGATAGTAGAAAAACTGGGAACTCATTAAGTCGATATCCGCAACATAAATCACGTTGATCGGCTTGTTCGACGATGCGGTTGGATCGCGATCTTCAATCGTAGCTGCCTGTTCCTTTGGCAATAGTGACTTAAAGACACTGGCATCACCACCGATGTGAGCTGCCAGGTAACTCACGCTTCGGTCCCCTTCATATTGCAGCTTCTTTAAATTAGCGATCGTCTCGGCGGCAGGGGCCTGTCCGGCTTGTGTAGGATCAAACAACGTCGTAAACAGCTTCTCGCCATTTATGCGGCCGGAGTTATTCACTGTCCAAACCAAGGGTACAAATTCATTGGTACTGCGCTTTTCTTTTTGAATTGCACCTGGGGAGAAAAACAGAATTTCTTCCAGACCAGCGGTAACAGGATGACCTAATTGAATGTTCTCATTTGGAATGAAGTTATAAAACAATGAGTCAATTTCCGATAAGTCCAGCGTGGGATATGGATTTGCATCCTGCCAGGCGACATCTGGTGAGACGAGTTGTAGATTCTGTGGATTGCCTTGTCCGATTCCCGGATCTTCTTCAACCATTGTGTATGGAGACTCGATTCCAATCGCTGCCCATAGACGCCTGATGTCAGCCTTGGGAGTAATCGGCGGATCACCAAATTGAAAGGAAGCGACTCTACCACGTAGTGGCTGACGAGTGGGTGGTGCAGATACCGTTTGTGGAATTGGGTCTTCGAAGATGGCTGTGGGAATACCTTTATTTATCGCATCAATTAACTGCGACAATTGTAATTCCTGGAGAGAAGATGGCTGAACGACGAAAAGGATATCGTAGTCTTCGGCGTTAAAGGACTCGTTGAGATTTACAGGTTGAATAGCATACTGTTTGCTGAGTTCATCAAGGATCGCTTGCTGAGGAAGTGGTCTGCCGCCTTGCGGATTGAAGATCGTGAGCATTTGGGCTCGCGTGTTAATTAACCCTATTCGTTTCTTTTCATCGCGAGCTACCGTAGCCAATGATCTGGCGACTTCATACTCCACGGGAATACCGTACTCAAAGAATGGCACGATCGTCTTATCAAGTCCGCATCGAAATACGGCACCCATAATGACTTGCTTGGTATTTTGGATATCTCGTTCGGTTGATGTGACATTTTGGAGGGCAATTCCATAAATATCTTCAGCCGTTCGAACGATATCGTCATACGGTTCCAGGTCATCGTGAATCGTGACGTGAATACGTGGTGATGTATAACTGCCGAATTCTTTTAGCATCGTCAGCAGTTCATACTTTGTACGGATGTACTGCTCCGGTACTTCGCGACTGATATAGGCTTCGATGTGAATCGGGTGTTCCGGTTCAAGAGACTTGATCAGTGCAACGGTGTCTTCTGATAGGGAGCTTACTTTACCGGCGGTCGCATCGTAGCGCAGCACATTGTATCTGCCAGTTATCAAAATGACGGCGACAGATGTGCCCATGATAGCTGTCACGCGAATCAGGTAATGCCACCACATTGACCGTCCATCCCGTCCACCAGACCAGTGCCTTTTACCGATGAGCACCATGCACAGGTAGAGGCCGTTGCAAATGACAACGAGGAAGAACACAGTTGATGTCAGGCTGAATACACCGCGCCGAAAGTCATCAAATTGAGATGCAATTCCCAGGCTGGAAATGATCTGAGCGGTCTCGCCACTTGGGATAATGATGTCTGCCGTGTCTGCTGCAACTAACGGGACATTTAAAATTAAGCCAAACACAAATGCGATTGTCATGTTGTTGGTCAGGAATGATCCAACCATTCCAAGCGACAACATGGTAAGACCAATTAGCCAGTAGCCGAAGTAATTCGCTGCGAGCAGACCAGTATCCAGATTCATAAGGCCGGTATCCGGGGATCGAGCCAATGAGCTTAGCACTAGGAAGTTGCAGAATTGCGAAAACAGTAAGGACACGGTAAAGATTAACGCTGCTGACAAGAACTTGCCGACCACGATGTCGAAGTCCTTGGCGGGCAATGTCAGTAGCAATTCATCAGTGCGTTCGCGGCGCTCTTCCGACCAGATACTCATCGTGATCGTTGGAATATAGATCAGCATAATCAACGGCAGGTATTCGTTAAGCTGTTCCAGATTCGCCAGATTGGAATTGAAAAAGCCGTGTGGCCAAAATGCCGCAAATGATGTGAGGGAAACAAACACGCAGAGAAATACATAGCCGGTAGGATTACTGAAGTAACCGACGAAATTTCGCTTGATGACTGCAACCGATGCCTGACGTGTATACCGCAGGACCAGATAGGTTGCGACAAGTATTGCAACGATAAACAGGTCACGTACCAGCAATGTTAATAGACTGACAAACAACCCTGATTCATTCAGGGCCGGGTCGGCAGTTTGGCCGATATCCTTGAGAATCTGATTGATGTCCATAGGTGTTAGCCGTCCGCCTTGCCAGTTGTGAGCCGTCTGAATGCTGCGTCGAGAGGCTCGCCATCTTCGGCGATTTCGTCTACCGACCCGTCGTAAACCAGGCGACCTTCGTTGATCATGATGACACGGTTGGCCATTGCCTCTACTTCCTGCATGATGTGGGTGGAGAGCAGGATCGTGTTATCTTGCCCAAGCCGCTGCATCGTATTGCGGACTTCCTGTATCTGGTTTGGATCCAGTCCGGCAGTTGGTTCGTCCATGATCAGCACATCGGGATCATGAAGTAGTGCTTGAGCCATTCCCACTCGTTGACGGAATCCCTTGGAGAGCTTGCCAATGGCCTTGTGAAATACGCTGCTTAAGTCGCAAAGATCGACGACCACTTCGATACGCTCTTCGGTTTGCTGGCGACTCATTCCCCTTGCGCCGGCAAAAAACCTTAACAGAGAGTTTGGCGTCATGTCCGGGTAAAGCGGTCCGGTTTCCGGTAAATAGCCAAGTTGCTCGGAGCCTCGTATCCTGTGCGTTGACATGTTGTAACCGGCAATCCAGGCACTCCCCTCTGATGGTGCCAGGTAGCCCGTGAGTAATTTCATGGTTGTACTCTTACCAGCACCGTTTGGACCAAGAAAGGCAACAACTTCTCCGCGCGTGATTGTGAAGTTCACGTCACGCGTAGCCGTAAAGGGTCCATAGAACTTTGAGAGATGAGCAGCCTCAATCATCACCTGACTGGAATCAGTGTGTGATTCTTCGATTACTTCTGGAGCTGACTGTTCACTCATGGGCTTGTAAAACGAGGGGGGAATTTAGTCCAACGCTAGTTGACTTGCTAACCGCAGAAACGGGTAAGGCCGAATCAGTGAAGCTGGAAAGCGGGGATGTCTTTTATCTGTACGCCGGAATGGGTTGTTTGGTTTTGTCTAATTGGCAGGGAATAAGTTTAGTGGTGAGGGTGTGCTTGATTCAACACCGTTTCGGTCAAGCCGGAGATTAACTCGATAGTGACCCGGTGATGATATGACGACGCCAGTTTGCATCATCTGTTTCTGGAAAATCAACGCGCAGATGTACGCCACGTGACTCTTCGCGCTCTAACGCTGCTGAAACCATCAAACGACCAACGATCAGCATGTTCTGTAATTCCCAACCTTGCTTGGATTGAAACTGGTATGGCAACACGTATTGCTGCAACCGATCAATATTGCTCAGTGAATTATGGAGACCGGATTCTGATCGCCGTACTCCAACTCCTCGCCACATCAGACTTTTTAGTGAATTTCGCACGTCGGTAAGATCCAATGTTTCTTCCGGGGGATCGACATTTCCATTCTCGATTGGAAATGCTAGGAAGTGATCTTTTTGCTCCGCGGCCGCTAGGGATGCTTTTTGCCCCGCATGAGAACCGTAGACCAGGCTTTCGAGCAAGCTATTTGAAGCCAGACGATTGGCACCATGCAGGCCGCTACTGGTTACTTCGCCTGCTGCCCACAATCCAGGTAGCGTGGTTTGACCATCTTCGTTGACCGTTACTCCACCGATCATGTAATGCGCACCCGGTCGTACGGGGATGCGGTCAGTCGTAATATCGATACCAAATTTTTGACACGCCTTAGCGATCCCGGGAAATCGCGTGCGTACAAAATTAGGATCTAAATGAGTCATGTCGAGATAGACGCAAGGATGCCTAGTTGCTTCCATTTGACTCACGATGGCTTGTGATACGACATCGCGGGGAGCAAGTTCCGCTCGTTCGTCATAATCCAGCATGAATCGCTTATCAGTTGAGTCCACCAGGTAGGCGCCTTCGCCACGCATCGCCTCGGTTATCAGACTACGGCTACTTCCGGCAATGTAGAGCACCGTAGGATGAAATTGCATGAATTCCATGTCACGCAATTCAGCCCCTGCACGAAATGCAATGGCATGACCATCTGCTGTGGCAACGGCCGGATTTGTCGACTCTCGGTAAAGCTGGCCTGCACCACCTGTGCAAATGATTGTCTGTTTGGCCCAAACGAGCGACATCTGACCATTTTGAGAAATCAACGCACCGCGACATGCGCCATCAAATGTGAGCAAGTCGATGGTAAACGTGCTTTCCTGAATCTCAACGTGACGCAATCGTCGCGTCCAGTCGATCATCGCACGCATTACCTCTTTACCTGTTGCATCTCCCATGGCATGCACCACACGGTGATGACTGTGACCACCTTCGCGCCCAAGTAACAGATCGCCTGAATGCTCGTCAAATCGTGTGCCCCATTGAATCAACTCACGGATACGTTGAGGAGCTTCACGCACAACCATGTCGACAATGCTCGGATCGCAGAGGTTGCCGCCCGCTGTTAACGTGTCTGAAACATGATTCTGGAAGTCATCCTCCGGGTCAAGCACACCGGCAATTCCGCCTTGAGCGTATTGGCTGTTGGATTGGCGTATCTGGTCTTTGGTGATCACCATAACAGACAGCGACGGGTCGACGGAATTTGCTGCACGTAGACCTGCTAGACCACCACCGATAATCAGCACATCCGTAAATCGGTGGGGCAGATCTTTGGGATTGAATGCGGCAAGATATCGAGGGATCGCGATTGTCATAGAGTTTAGCTCGGTGACCGATTTGCAAATCGAAAACGCATATTTAAGCGCGTTCTATAAGAATCTATCTTAATTCGAGCTTAGTCTTTAGAAATGGCTGTTCCGGTTTTGAACGCCTTGTACTGCTGGAGCAGTTTTGGAGGTAAGCCTCGCAAATCCCCCTGATTTGCTGTGTTTGACAGCCTAACTTTAGGTGAATCGGCGCCATCGACTCGATATATCTTGCGAGGCTTTAAACCCAGTGAGCGAAGGGTCTCTTCAAGTTCATGCTGCGCTTCATCACTTTCGGCAGCTTTCTTCATTAACTCGTCGTAACGCCGAATCATCTCTCTCAAGTCATCCGCGGAAAGATTGAGTTCCTCGAGTAGTTCTTTATCCGGATTGTCTTGCTGGTCTTTCAAATATTCGAGAACCAAGCTTGTTGCTTGCTTTGCGTAATCCAGCCTCTCTTCGGCGTTGTTTTCAATTTCCTCGGGTAATCCGATCTCGTCTTTCTGAGCTTGTGCGCCAGCGTTTGTACCAGGCGAATCACCAGGACTTGCGGAGCCACCAGAGTTGCTGTCAGCTTGGGTGTCTTGAGTAGTTGGACTCCCGGATTCCACCGATTCGCTTGACTGATTCATGTTGTTGGATTGTGAACTGTTGTCGTTGGAAGCTGAATTACCCCCTTGTCCCATCGCGCTATCAGCATTGCTGTTCTGAGACTTCGACTGACCTTCCGTTGGATCATCTCCCATGTTTTCAGGGTCTGCTGCTTCGGATTCGTTGCCCATGTTTTCGGACTTATCTTCCGGATCTTTCGAGTCGCCACCACCCTGAGCTGCATTTTCCATGCCACCGTCTTCAGGATTCATTTCCTTATTGCCATCACCGGAAGGGTCTTTCTTCTCACCCATATCGGACGGCTTATTTGCATCGGAGCCGTCCTGAGGATTCCCCTTTTCAGAGTTCTCTCCTTTTTCACCCTCACCTTTTTCGCCTTCCGAATCATTTCCATTTTTGGGCTTTTTGCCATCTTTGTCTGACTTGTCTCCGTCACCGGCCATTTCTGAATCATCGCCAGGAGTGTCGGCCATATTTGTCGGCTTTTTATTTTGAGATGAAGGATTTCCTTTTTGTCCGGCAGAATCCTGGTTTTCGCTGGTTGTATTCTGGGAATCCGATTGGTTTTGCTGTGACTCACTGTCAGATCCACTATTCTCCTGATCAGATCCGCTGGGATCCTGTCCTTCGGAGTCCGAGCCATTCTGTTGGCGTTGCTTTTCTTTTAAGTAGTCAAGGACCTTTTGGAATGTGTCACCGTCATGCGGGTCGCTTTCGGATTCTTCGGAAACTTCACCTTCCATTGGTTCACCTGGCTCCGAGGATTCGTCGCCAGCTTCACCGGTATCTCCGGCCATCGGATCCTTGTTGCTATTTTCCCCACCTTCGGAATTCGAATCATTCCCCTGGTTATCACCTTGTGACTTGTTGTTATCATCCGAGTCACTGGATTCCCCCTCGTTTCCGTTACCGGGATCATCGTTTGGCTCTGACTCACCTTCCTCAGATCCACCGCTCATATTTCCCGTGCCGCCGTCATCCATGCCTTCTTCATCACCCATTTCTGAGTCTTCGCCGACACCGTTTCCTTGCTGTGCACCATCCTCTGACTGTTCACCACTGTTACCGGTCTCGCCGTTTTCAGATCCGGGACTCTCTTGATTTACTTCCGATTCAGGCTCGGACTCTTCCGGAAGGTTTGGATCTTCTTCGGCAATCTTAATTGTTATGACATCCGTACTGGCTGTGTTCGGAGCAGGTTTGTCTCCAAGATGTCGGTTATCTTCGACGACTCCAATGATGGTGATAGAGTCTCCGGGTTTTAGGCCGAGTTTCTTTGGCTGAAAGTAAGAACTGGAAATCAACGGACCGTTTTCGTTGATCCCATTTGGGGCAAGGTTTCTTCTGTCTAGCTCTTTTTTGCCATTACTGATAACCATTTCTGCTTTGGAAATCATGAAGTCAGGGTCGATAGCACGGTACTTAATAAGAGCAGCACCATTCAGCGGTATTTCAATTTCTCGTTCATCGGGCGAAACGATTTCGATTTCTGGATCAAGATCGCGAATGACATTGATAGGGGATTCGATGACGTTGGGATTAGATTCACCCTCGGCGTTTGTGAAGTGCAGCCGGTACTTTGTGTATAAGACCTGAGATCTATCCTGTGTAAGTCTCAATCGGTGTGTGCCACTTGCAGCCAAATCCGTTATCGAAAGGGGTAGTTGTTCTACGACACGCTCTGAGTCGTTTAAGAGTTCTAGAGAAGCAGATTTTCCAGGTTGGTTGATCGTGGCATTTATGGAGACTATGGTGCCTTCGATCCCTTCAATGGTGTAATGATCCTTTACGGTTCGCGGCTCCAGTTTTGTATATGCCGGGTATTCATAACTCAATGATTCAATACGGATAGATGGTGCCGGAAGCACACGGATTTCGTAATTACCGCTCTTTGCATCGCCAACCTGAATCCAGTATTCCAGATCTGTTTGAATCCCATCCTCGGATTCATTTGGTAACACCGCTGAGTATTTATCAGCAGAGACATCTGCTTGCATTTGAATAACACGATTGCCGATCGTGCCGTCGATACTTCTAAATACTAAATTGACAGTTTCAGCAGTACGTACACCTTCAACGGTTGCTGTCACCGTAATCCGCGAGTCGTAAAATACATCGGTGTCGCCGGGGATCACATTAGTGATTTTGATCCGTTCCGGTCGTGAGATGTCAGCCCACGGTGCAATCACTCTTTGAAATGTTTGTAGTGGGTTCTTAGGTGCTACGAATAAGTAAACAGCGAAAACCAGCATGAACAGCAATACCATGTACACCTGACGTAGTATTGCTTGTGGGTCTGAAACCTCTTGAACACGCTGTTCGGTCAAGTCTGTTGCAGCTTGCGTTGCGAGTGCTTTTTGAATGGATGGATGTACGGCTGCATCGCTTTCCTTCAGCTGCCAGTAATTTATGAGGCTGTTATTAAGGTTACTTTCGTTTTGCTCGATATGCTGAGCTGCGTACAACGGATTAATCTTGCGAAACAGAAGTGGCACCAGATTCTTGATGAGCTTCCATGGTGCAACGAAAACCAGGAACGTAAAGGTTGCCCATCGACCAATTGTTCCGAGTGGAAAAAGCCAGTGATCCACGACCAGTGCTATTACGACAAGTAACGAACTTAGAAACGCCCATCTAGCAACGCCGCGAGCGATTTCAATGAGTCGCACTTTTCGGCTCGCTGTACGGAGTTGCTTTGCGACGTACTGATCGTAGTCGAAAGCTTTTTGTACACCTTGTTTTGTAGCGGAGCCTGTAGCCATGGGTCTTAGTTACTGTTGTTTTTCATATGCGGGGAAACATCCACCGAATCACCATCTATATATAGATGAGAACTATTTGCAGTATACAGTTGTGGGCTGATCTGCTCACGCAAAATCATAATTCTTCCTACTCTTTAGACGCAAATACTGACTTCATAGTTCCCACCTTCTTGCGGGAGGTAAAGGCAACCAATTACAGTGGTTTTATATGGATTATGGTACTTGCTGAAATGACAAGTACAGACCATATCCACCCCTACCCCATAATTATCGGCGTTTCACCACTTGGGTGGCCATTTGGGCTTCGCGTTTTTTGTTGCGATACCAGCAGCATTTAGCAGGTAACCAACGGTTGTTTCTCGAAGGCTACCTTAAACACATCAATTGCCCCAGTTTTTCTGAGTTACATTTATGATCACATCATCGCAGGTTGACATCGTATATCTTGATCCCAAAGACAATATCTGTGTTGCCGCCCGGCATTTAAATGCCGGTGAGACAATCCATGTTGATGACCAATCGATTGAGTTGAAACAGGATATTCGAATTGGTCACAAGATAGCTGTGCGGGTTATTGAAGTTAACTCACCAGTCTTCAAGTATGGACAGCCCATCGGAATTACCACAGGCGAGATTGCCATTGGTGAACACGTACATGTGCACAATCTCAAGAACAATCCGCCAGCAGTTGATTACCAGAAAGCAACGTTGATTCCGGAAAATCCGGCTCCGATTACTGACCGCACGTTTATGGGGTATCGACGGCCAAACGGTAAGGCTGGTACGAGGAATTATATCGGCGTGATTTCATCCGTGAACTGCTCCGCTTCGGTTGCAAAATATATAGCTCGACACTTTGATGATGAAAAACTCAAAGACTACCCAAATGTGGACGGTGTTGTAGCTTTTGCACATGGTTGGGGCTGTGGCATGAAGTTTGGTGGCTTGCTGCATGAAATGTTGAATCGCGTTCTTGGTGGCATTGCGCGTCATCCGAATATTGGCGCTTATCTGATCGTCGGCCTGGGTTGTGAACAGAGCACGATTGGTTACCTAGTTGAGAGCCAGCAACTCGTGATGATTGACGGTATGGGCGATGAGCCCAAACGCCCGCCGGTCTTTTCCATGCAGGATGAAGGCGGTACGGCTAAAACCGTGGAAAAGGGGGTTAAGACACTTGCCGAGTTATTACCGATTGCCAATAGTTTTTCACGCGAGCCGATTCCAGCCGGTGAACTTGTTGTTGGACTCGAATGCGGTGGTAGTGATGGCAATTCAGGGATCACTGCAAATCCGGCCGTTGGTGTGGCAAGCGATCTTTTGGTTCGCTGTGGTGGTACTGCAGTCCTAAGTGAAATGCCGGAGATCTACGGTGCCGAACACTTGCTTACTGAACGGTCACAAAACGTGGAGGTTGCCGACAAGCTGTTAGAGCGAATTGACTGGTGGCAATGGTATGTCGGAATGTGGGGGGATGACATTGATAATAACCCTACGATGGGCAACAAAGAGGGTGGCTTAACCACTATTGCCGAGAAGTCACTTGGAGCAGTTGCTAAGGGCGGTACGACCGTGTTGAAGGATGTTTACCAGTATGCAGAGCCGATTACGGACAACGGCTTTGTCATCATGGATACACCTGGTTTCGATCCACCAAGTGTTACGGGAATGGTAGCGGGAGGATGTAATGTCGTCGTCTTTACTACTGGCCGTGGTAGTTGCTACGGGTGCAAGCCTACACCGTCTATTAAGGTCGCTTCCAACACCCCGATGTATGAACGCATGGTGGATGACATGGATGTTAATGCCGGAACAGTACTTCATGGCAATACTGTTCAACAGGTGGGCGAGGAGATCTTCGAAAAGATCATCTCTGTAGCCAGTGGTGAACAAACCAAGAGTGAAGAGCATGGCATCGGTGACGAGGAATTCGTCATTTGGACTCTCGGCGCTCAGTTGTAACCGGGAATGACTCTACAACAATCCATCAAGAATCTAATGGCTGCGCTGAATGTGTATTGCCTGCTATTGGCGAATTCGTTAACACCTTAGTGCGCATTGATAGTCATCGTTCGTAGTGGTGTGGTGCAATCAGCATTCAGCAAACCTACTTGAGAGTGATCTCCGGTCCAACGTGGAATCCTCTGTTGATTCTACTTCGATTCGGATTATGGATTCTGAGCCTGCTGTATGCGCTGATCGTAACGTTTCGAAATGTGCTCTTTGACTTCGGAATCAAGCGTGTAATCAAGGTTCCTGTGCCGGTGATTAGCGTCGGCAATATCACGACCGGTGGAACAGGCAAGACTCCCATGGTTGCGTGGATTGCGAAATGGCTGCGTGATCGAGATCAGCGAGTGACATTACTCAGCCGCGGATATGGCGGAATTGATGGTGGCCCTAACGACGAAGCACTGGAGTTGTACCGGCGTCTTCCGGATGTACCGCACTTACAAAACCCCGACAGAGTTACTTCTGCATTGATGGCCATTGAGGAACTCGAGGCAGAAGTTTTGGTGCTTGATGATGGATTTCAGCATCGTCGGCTGGGTCGTAATCTGGAGATAGTATTAATTGATGCGACGTGTCCGTTTGGATTTGGTTACGTGTTACCTCGTGGGCTAATGCGCGAACCCAAACGAGGGCTGCGCCGCGCCGATTTGATCGTAATTACACGTGTTGCAAATGTTGACACAGAATATGTAACTCAACTTGAGAACCGCATTACGGCGATTTGCGGAGATACCCCCACCATTAAAGTCTCGCATGAACCAACACGGCTTGTGAATTCAAGTGGAAATCATCTGCCGCTAGTGTCGTTGCAAGGGCGAAGAATCGCCACATTTTGTGCTATAGGTAACCCGATGGCATTTGAAAATTCTATCCAATCCATCGGTGCACAAATCGTTGAGTCACGGCAATTCCCAGATCACCACGTATTCACTCAAGATGACATTGATTCTCTTGAGTCGATGATGGATGACGGTGATGCAGAGATGCTTATTTGTACATGCAAGGATTTAGTAAAGGTGGGAATTGATCGAATTGGCGATCACGAGATCTGGGCGCTGGAAATAGAAGTCGTGTTGCAGTCTGGAGAAGATACACTAAATGCGATGCTAGAGCAGACGGTTGGAATCAACAAACTACTACAATCAGCGGAAGTAAATGATGGCTGAGAACCATGTCGTCGTCGGCGCCACATCCGGAATCGCAGGTGCAATTTGTAAAGAGTTAGCTGGACAAGGCGCTAATCTGATTCTCCTTGGAAGAAATGCAGATGAGCTGGAGAAAATGTCCGCCGATTTGCAAATCCGTTATGAAGTCGATGTTCATGTTGTCGAATTCCAGGCAACGGAATTCCGGCTGCATGCTGATGTCGCTCGCCGTTGCCATGATTTGGCTGATGGTGATCTGACAGCAGTTTACATATGTCATGGCAACTTAATCGATCAACAGGAATCACAAGAATCATGCGATCTGATGCTCAGTAGCTTGGAAGTGAACATGACAAGCTTTGTCACTATTTGTGAACCATTTGCGGAGATACTTGAGTCGCAGGGTTATGGACGGCTCATCGGTATTTCATCGGTTGCAGGGGATCGCGGGCGGCAAAGCAATTACATATACGGTGCGGCCAAAGCTGGTGTGACAGCCTACTTGTCAGGGCTGAGAAACCGACTATTTCACAAAGGTGTGCATGTGATGACGGTTAAGCCCGGCTTCGTTGCAACGAAGATGACGGCAGGTCTTCTGGATCCGAAGTCTCCAATGGTTGCAACTCCGGAAAAGGTTGCACGGGACATTTTAAGAGCATCCAAACGTCGGAAGAATGTTCTCTATACACCGCGCAGATGGTGTTTGATTATGGCCATCATTGAATCGATTCCGGAATTCATTTTCAAACGCATGAAAATGTAATTAGGTGCTTTGGTATCGCTCAAAAATCGATCTAGGGATTTTTTCTTGATCCCGCTATAAACAGTCGACAGATAACTTTGGTTGACCAGCCACAGGTACACATCGATGAAGCAAAAACTAACAGTACTAATCCCGTGCCGTGACGAGCGCATGAATATCAGGCCGTGCGTTGAAGCGGCTCGTAAGGTCGCAGATGAAGTACTGGTTGCTGACTCCGGTAGCATAGACGACACGATGGAAATCGTACGGAGTATGGGTGGTTGTAGATTGATCGAGCGCGAATGGAATGGCTATGCGGCGTTTAAGAATTGGGCGATTCCTCAGGCAGAACACGAGTGGGTATTGATTATTGATGCGGATGAGCGAGTGACGGATGATCTTGCCGCAGAGATAAACCAGCTCATGCAGAACCCCCCGGAACATATCGACGGTTATTGGATCAAACGCCGCAACTTTGTGATGGGACATGAAGTTAAGCGATGTGGGTTTAATAACGACTCAGTATTTCGTTTGATTCGTCGCGATAAATGTCGATATAACGATCGTCTTGTCCACGAGGAGATATTCGTCGATCCGAAACACGCCGGTACTCTCAAGCATAAATTCGATCATTACATGTGTTGGTCCTATGACCAGTATTTAAAGAAGGTCGATAGCTATACCAAACTCGGTGCTCAGGAAAAGTGGCGTCGCGGTAAAAAGACTAGTTCCATGAATTTGCTCGTGCGTCCGTTCTTTCGGTTCCTGCAGTTATACGTACTTCGAGGTGGCTTCCTTGATGGGCGACTTGGGATACAGCTTTGTATGATCAGAGCCTTTGGTGATAGTTTTCTTAAGCAAGCCAGACTTTGGGAATTGGAATGTGCTCAATCACAGCCGGATCCCGAAGTCGACCATATCAAACGAGCGGCATAAGCTGTTTGTAACTGCACACCGACCGCTATACCTGATGAATGTGTCAGGTCACGTGTATAATCATGGACTATGAGTGTCATTGAGCATATCGAGTCTCCTCTGTTAGATGAATTGTGTACGCGGCTGCGCGAATTGGCATCGGAGTTGGATCGGCCGGGCGACGATGGGCTATTTCCCTGGCCCGAACGGCAATTGGCATTGTGTGGTGAATATGGTGTCTTCCGATGGTTTATCGAAAAGGACCATGGCGGATTGGGTTGGTCGGATGAGGATCTCGTGCGTGGTTATCTGGCACTGAGCGCATCTTGTTTGACTACGACTTTTATCATTACGCAGCGTACTGGGGCATGTCGCCGGATTATCAACAGCGAAAGCGATTTTGTTATAGGTAACTTACTTCCGGATCTCATTTCCGGCAGCGCTTTTTCGACGCTCGGTATTTCTCATTTAACGACAAGTCATCGTCACTTAGCGAAGCCCGTACTCACCGCGGAAGCATCTGATGCTGGCTTCGTTCTCAATGGGTTTAGTCCGTGGGTCACCGGTGGTGATCAGGCAGATACAATCGTCGTCGGTGCTACGATGAGCGATGGACGACAGGTACTGACAATTTGTCCTACATCAATCCAAGGGGTGATTGCGGAGCGACCGGCAGACTTAGTTGCTTTGTCATCCAGCCATACGGGCCGAGTAATATTTGAAGATGTTGAAGTTGATAGAAAGTGGCTTCTCGGCGGTCCTGCTGAGAACGTAATGGCTACGGGTGTTGGGGCAAAGACAGGTGGACTCCAGACATCGACACTTGCTGTTGGATTGGCATCCGGGGCGATTGAGTTTCTTGAAGCGGAATCGGCCAAGCGCGATGACTTGGTGCTAGCCATGGAAGCACTGAAGCAAGAATATGCTGAACTTCGTGATCAACTGATTCAGGCAGCTGCCGGTGAAATCGAATGCAGCAATGAACAGGTTCGAACGTCAGCGAATAGTCTCGTATTGCGTGCTACTCAGGCATCACTTGCTGCGGCCAAGGGGGCAGGATTTGTGACAGGTCACCCGGCCGGTCGATGGTGCCGCGAAGCACTGTTCTTTATGGTCTGGAGTTGCCCGCAGCCAGTAATGAATGCACACTTATGCCAACTGGCTGGAATTGCGGAGTAAAACACGAGATGGAAAAGACTGAGATTACATGGCATGACCATACCGTTTCTCGTAGCGACCGTGAGAACCTAAACGGACATAAAGGGTGTGTGATTTGGTTCACTGGACTAAGCGGTTGTGGAAAAAGCACGGTCGCAAACGCCGTAGATCATGTGCTGCATCAGAAAGGCGTGCATACATTTGTTCTGGACGGTGACAATGTCCGTCATGGCTTGAATGCTAGCCCATCCATTCTTGAGAGTTATGGCGAGGATTTTGCCGATCGGTTTGGATTGGGATTTGCACCGGAAGATCGAACTGAAAATATCCGACGGGTTGGTGCAGTGGCGGAGTTATTTGCGTCAGCAGGCGTAGTGACGCTCGTTGCTTTTGTTAGCCCGTACCGGGCAGATCGTGATCAGGTCCGTAAACGGATTAATGATTCGTGTGCAGGTACCTTTCTGGAGGTATATGTGAATGCACCGCTTGAGGTATGTGAAGCAAGAGATCCAAAGGGATTGTATAAGAAAGCACGCGCTGGCGAGTTAACAGGAATGACGGGAATTGATGCGCCATATGAGCCACCGTTAGCACCGGAGATTCACTTAATGTCCGGTGATCACAGTCCTGATGAACTTGCAGCTATAGTGATTGCATATTTGTCAGAGAATGGATTCATCTCCTGACAAAGTTTGCTAGTCAGTAGCAGCTTGGATAGCTTCAAGGACTTTCTGAGGATGGTCAGCAGCCTTCGGTACGCGCCGCCAATGCCGTTTCACTTTTCCCTTTTCGTCTACCCATACGGTGGAACGAATAACGCCGATGGTTTTCTTGCCGTACATCATTTTCTCACCGTAGGCGCCGTACTTGGTCATGACCTTTTTGTCAGTGTCACAAAGTAGAGTGTACGGGATGTTGTATTTGCAGATGAATTTATCATGCGATGCTTCATCATCCGGTGAGACGCCAAGGACAAGTGTGTTGAGCTTTTTGAACTCTTTATCCAAAGCGGTGAATCCGATGGCCTGTTTTGTGCATCCGGGTGTGTCATCTTTTGGATAGAAGTAGACGATTACATTTTGCCCGCGAAGGTCTTTCAATGACACTTTGCCACCGGTTTGGTCCTTTAGTGTAAACAGCGGTGCTGCTTTTCCTTCTTCAACAGCCATGTTGTATGCTCCTTGCCGATCTAATCTTCAAACCGCCCCATTCTATAAAATCTCCTTCCCAATCATAGACACCCACTTTTTCAATCGTCGTAAGACGCTGCTACATAAAAGCTTACAGTTTTGAAAATTATAGACAGTCTATATTTAATTCATGAACAGTCTATGTTTTTTGGCGGGTGTGATGCCAGGATTAGATGATTTACAATGGACTGTTCGAGAATTATCAAGATCGTTCGCCATTTGGAGAAGAATCAATGTCCTTGTTGAAAAAGACGTCTTTGTCACTTGCTGTCATATTGTCACTCTGTGTCAGTAGTGACATTCTTGAGGCAAAAGTCCCTGCAAATGGTCTAACGCAAGCTGAACAACGAAGTGGTTGGAAACTATTATTTGACGGTAAGTCAGCTGATCAATGGCGAAATTATCGCAAGGATACACTTGGTGATGGCTGGGAAATCAAAGATGGTTCGATTGTGCGATCCAGTGGCGGTGCCGGCGACATAATCACAAAGGAACAGTTCCAGTACTTCGAATTGTCATTGCAATATCGTATTTCCAAGGGCGGAAATAGTGGAATCATGTTTCATGTCACTGAAGAGCTAGACGCACCGTGGCAGACTGGTCCAGAAATTCAGGTGCAGGACAATATTGATGGACATGATCCTCAGAAAGCTGGATGGCTATATCAACTCTATAAGCCAACTAAGCCAGACTGGGCCAAAATGTTTGAAGAGCAAGTAGGTTTTAAGAGTCCAGATACTGATGACTCAACTCTTCCGGTTGGTGCATGGAACCACGTTTACTTGAGAATTGGACCAAAGAAATCCGAAGTCCAAATGAACGGTGTATCTTATTTCTACTTCAATGTCGGTGATGACGATTGGAATGAGCGAGTTGCAAAAAGTAAGTTTGCCAAATACCCCCAATTCGGCAAAGCAGGTAAGGGCCATATATGTCTTCAGGATCATGGAAATGAAGTTGCTTACCGAAACATCAAGATCAGGGCCATCCCGGAGGACGGTTCTGTAAAGAACCCTGTTGATTCTGAATTGCCACTTAAGTCCGTTGAAGCATTTCCTCAACTGACTTTTGAAGGATTTGAAGGAGTGGATGAAGACGGTCGCATTCAGGCGATTCGACCACTTGAGATGATCCATGCAGGTGATGGTACTAATCGCCTGTTCATTGCTGCTCAGCGCGGCAAAGTCTATGTCATGGATAATGACCCACAGGCCAAAGAGGCTAAGGTTGTTCTCGATATTACGGATAGAGTTCAGGAGTTTGATGCAGCTCCCAACGTGAATGAAGAGGGGCTGTTAGGATTTGCGATTCACCCGGATTTTAAGGAGAACGGTAAATTCGTAATTTACTACAGCTCATCAACCGAAGGACGCATTAGTTATCTTTCCAGCTTTATTGTGGATCATAAGACGAATAAAGCTGATCCAGCTTCGGAAGTGAAGATCATGCGGATCCCACAACCGTTTTCAAATCATAATGGGGGTCCAATGGTCTTTGGGAACGATGGTTATCTGTACCTTGGATTAGGTGATGGTGGTGGTCGTAACGATCCGACCAGACAAGGTCAGGATTTAAGTACGTGGATGGGGTCTATCCTCCGTATTGACGTTGATAATAGATCGGATGGAAAGAANTACTCCATACCCAAAGACAATCCGTTTGTAGATGTCGAAGGTGCGCAACCGGAGATTTTCGCATATGGTGTCCGAAACCCATGGCGTATGTCAGTNGATCGAAAGACNGGAAATATTTGGTTCGCGGATGTTGGCCAGGACATGTGGGAAGAAGTGAACATTGTCAAAAAAGGNGCCAATTATGGCTGGAGCATGCGTGAAGGCAGTTATGGATTTAATAACGGACATAAGCCCGCTACGACAGAGGCCACAGAACCGGTTTGGGAATATGATCACCAGATTGGAAAATCGATCACCGGAGGACACATTTACCGTGGCAAGGCGATTCCGGAATTGCGTGGTGCATATATCTACGCGGACTTCATCAGCGGCAGAGTTTGGGCGCTTAAATATAACGCGAAGAAAGGCGTAGTCACGGAAAACATTGGTTTACAAAATGCTGGCACACCGATCCTCTCATTTGGATTGGCTGAAGACGGTGAGATGTATTACACAGTAGAATCCGTGACAGGTAAGAGCATCTTCAAGCTTGTGAAGTAGTTGGCAGAACGGGTTACCCCTGTTCGCTCATGATCACACACAACGGGTCACTGGTATTTACCCCTGGAAATGTGTGAAGCAAGATTACTATGCCAGATGTTTCTGCAATGAGCTCAACGGATTTCGTGCCATCCATCGTCGTCAGCGTGCCGTAGATTTCGCCGGCCGATATCGAATCGCCAAGTGAAACCGATGCGATGAAAACCCCGTCAAATGGTGCTGGGTTATTGATCTGTAAATGTCCGGCACCCGGCCTGGGGTCTTCAACAAAGTGTTCAATTAGAGGTTCAGGTTGGCTGTGTACAATCATGTCTAGCCAACCCATGACGTTTTTACATCCATCCTCATATGCGTTGATGCCATCGATCGAACATTGGGCNCCGCCAAGATATTCGCAATAAATCGCTGGNACATTTGCATCTCTGGCAATTGAAAGTGAGCGTCCTTCAAGCCTCCAATCCGTACCCCAAATGATGGGCAGATTAAATGCGCGAGCCATTTGTCGGGTTGGTTCTAGTACTTCCATGTTTGGATGTAATACATAGCCGGCTAATGGTGCTACTGATATGCGTGTACCACCTGTATGAAGGTCTATGTAGTAATCCGCTGAGCAAATCAACTCAGATAACTCATGAGCAGTTTNTTCAGTCACAGTTCCATCTATGTTTCCCGGACACGTTCGTGCAAGATCTAATCCATCATCAGCAGTCCTATGACCTCTTAAGAAGGCTGCTTCATTTACGACGGGAACTAATGTGACTACACCGTGAACGATCTCATCCTGAATCCAAGTTTGAATGCGGTGAATGGCAGAGATTGACTCGAACTCATCACCGTGTACACCGGCTGTAATCAATAAGTGTGGGCCGGGTTTTCCGGAGTCATATGTGTGCTTGGTAAACATCAATTAATTCTTTCCACGAGAAAAATATAGGAGGACGCATTATAAGTTTTCTACCGGTCAGATTTCACATTTGAGTTGCCGATCCGACAGAATAGAATTCGCTTATTGAATCGNGNTGATTTGCTATCACTAGTTGCCGAAGGNTGATGAAAAGAAAGAACTAATNCTGAAACAACAAGAAGCTATGAGTAANGGCCCAGTTGCTTTCCTTTCTTACAAGTCATCCGGAACCGGTGGATTAGGAACGTCTCTAGGTGTCNAGTTTATCTGTGACTTTATCACGAATATGGCTCCCCTTTGGAATTGGTTCGTGTTTTCGTCAGCCTATGTCAGAGGACATGCGATTTCCGTTTTATAAACTGGACAATTGCAGGTGCGGTTCCAATAAAGATGCTTTAGAAGATGATGTTGCGATGGAAATAGAACGGCAGATCTTACGATCCCAGACGTTTTTATTTCTTTAGCGAAGAATAAAGCAGATAGGCGATTATTCCCCCAACAAGAATGATGGCGAGCAGCCCGGTGACTGCAAATTTGACGAGTTTCTTAGAGTCACCTTCAAAACCGTCACCGACTCCTTGTTTCACATCGAACGCTGTGCGTTTTACATCAGCGGTCGGATCTTCCCACTCTGGTGTGGATATCGGTTCTGATGTTTGTTCTGCATTTAGCTTCGGTGAGGATCGGGATGTTGCACCGATGCTAGCCGCTTCGCTACCAGTGTTGTGGATGGCAGGCGTTGGTTGTTGCGATTGGTCGTCGACTGGATTTGTATCAGGCTGTTGGGCATGTTCGGCCGGAGCTTGATTGTCTGCAGTTTCATTCAGCGAAGANTCTGAAGGAACATCTTCAGCACGTCCTTCTTCAAGNGCGTCTGTTTTTGGTTGGTCGATGACACGGATGGTCGATTCTTCAGTAGCGGCCACAGCGCCGAACCGTTCATAGACGGTGTCCCACTTCTCAATTATCAGTGTCGTTTGAAATTCATCATCCGGCATCATGTCGTGAATCACATCATTCATTTCAGCCGGAAGATCAACTGTTAGCTTGTGTTCAGTATCTTTGAGTCGTCCTGTGACACGACGCCCGCCCTTAAGGCTTTCAGATTCATATCGACCGTAACTAGCTTCATCCGACTCATAGATGATTACACAGTTAAAGGCGACAGATGCTGCCTTATCAAGCATGTCCGCACGTTCTCGACCATACTCATCGAGCGAATGAAAATGCCCGATGAGCAAAACGAGATTTTCGTGAGATTGAGTNTGTATGGCCATAAATAACACGAAGAAATAATCGCTTAGCCTTCGGACTTCTTATCAGATTCGGAGTCCGTTTCAGCTTTTTTATTCATTTCCAGAATCCGAAGCGTACCATCGGAACATGCGACGGCTATTTGCTTTCCATCCGGACTAAAGTCCATGCCGCGTACACATTTATCAACGGCGACGCTGAAATATGACTTTAGTGTCGGGGCGGCTGGTTTTGATTCTGAGGAATCTTCGTCAGTCTTATCGTTAGCTTCAGATGAAGGTTGTTCATCATTTGCCTTCTCAGTTGTTTGCTCAACACGAGCGGAATCAATAGATTCCTTATCAACTTTGAAGAATTCGATGCTGCCACTGCCATTTTGCTTGGCGATTCCGCAAGCCACAAAGCCATTTGGATGGAAGGAGACTCCCCACATCACTCCGGTAGCTTTATCTTTTGCCTCTAAATGGCATTCAATTTGTTTAGTATTCCAGTCAACAAGAATAGCGAGCGGATCTTGTTGGCCGGCAAACGAATTAACAACATTGCTGATTCCGGCACAAGCAAATCGACTGCCATCTGGATGAAACTCCATATCACGTGCGCCGCCCATATCGGCTGCAAACTTATTGTCATATCCAGTCATGATGTCAGCGTGGATCTTGCTTGCNATACGACGTCGATGAGTATCCCAAATATGAATCCATCCCATTAGATCTTCGGATGCGAGGTGATCTCCATCGGGATGATACATTACTGCATAAGGATGCCGATCGTGGCCACCCATGTCGGCAGTCATCTTGTAGTTTTTTAGCTTCCATGTTCGAACGCGTAGATCATTTCCGCATGTGGCAATCGACTTGCCATCCGGGCTCGCATGCACCCATCGTGCAAAGCCGCGATGAGCTTTTAACATGTGATGCGGTTGAGGATTTTCACCGTCGGTTTCCCAAAACCCGATTTGGCCATCCCACCCAGCGGTAAGTAGTTGATTTCCGTCTACGGAGAAGTCTATTCGTCGAACCCAGCTTTCGTGGCCTTCGAAGGTAGCTGTCGTACCTGTGCTAACGTCCCACCGATGGACTGCAAGATCTTCCGCACCGGCAAAGACGTATCTCCCGTCGGGAGAAAACCGGCATGTGGTTAAGGCTTCACCATGTTCAAATCGTTGAATCTCATGGGTAGCTTCTGGGATTGCTGAGAAGGAGTTCATGCGAGCAATTCCTCGATAGCACTTGCCGCGGGGTCACCAATTGGTACGCTGCGTCCAGGTATATCATGGTCACTAGTGGAATTGATACCAACGGCTTGCATGTATGTGTGAAATAGATGGCCGCCATCAACTTCACGATCAGAGACTTCAGTGCCGTCGGCATTCGTTGCACCGATTATTGCTCCTGGTTGGATTCCAGCACCACCGAGTGCAATGGAACATGAAGCTCCCCAGTGATCTCTTCCGTACTTGTTATTTATTTTTGGTGTGCGACCGAATTCGGAATAGACCATGACCAGCACATTGTCGAGCATTCCACGGTCTTCGATATCACCGAGTAATGTGGCAAACGTCTTGTCAAATTCATCTAGCTGCTCGATGTGGAAATTAAAGTTCTCAGCATGAGTGTCATAACCATGATGGGTTACTTTCACACAGGTTACTCCTTCTTCCAATAACCGCCGTGCCAGTAAGCAATTCTGGCCAAATGGGTGATGACCGTATCGGTTGAGGTCTTTTTTCGGCTGTGATTCGAACAGATGNTTGCGNGCCATTAATTGGCTGGCTTGATCAAATGACGCATCATAGGAATCGATTAAAGATTTTGAACGGCCAGTACCAAATTGCTTATTTAACTGTAAGCGAAATTGCTCGGACTTGGTGAGTACACTCTCAGGAATCCCACTGCGTGGTANGAGATTCTCCGGCGGAGCAACTCCCTCTAACTTCATTTGCCCATGCTGCGCTTCAAGAAACGCAGTTGTGTTATCGGTCAAGCCTCGAGTTGAAATATGGATGTATCCCGGCAACGGATCGTTTGTGTTTTTGAGATAGCGCGAAGCAACGGAACCGATATACGGGTAGTCGCCAACTGTACGGCCTTTTTCCATGAAGAGGCGACCGACACCATGATCATTTGTTTTTAAGTTGATGCTACGAATGATCGACANCAGATGCATCTTTTGAGCAGTGTAGGGAAGAAGTTCACATATTTTCATCCCAGGAACAGTGGTTTGAATTTCCCTAAATGGTCCACCGTATTTTGTTCCCGGCTTACAGTCCCACGATTCAAATTGGCTTACTCCACCCTGTAGATAAACTTGCAGAATCTGCTTCTTTTGACCTTTGGCTTGTTTTGCCATGGCGGGTGTCAAAAGTGGACCAAATCCAGCAGCGGCACTCGCACCCATCACAAAATTGCGACGGGACATACGGTGATCTAAGACATTGCATCCTTGGTTTCGGTGTGAAGCCATTGTTTGATTCCTAATGGTTGAAGCGGAATTCGGCGCTACAAATCAATAATCGAATTATATGTTGATATCCAGCTACTTGCTCACTATCAAACTCTCGAACCAGATCGCTGGCTAAATCAAGCTCATCTGAGCTTGGATTTCTCGAGAGTACCGTTATATATACGTGACTTAGAGCCTCACTTACATTTTCGGCTGATTTGAGTTTCTTGATCAAGAGGTTTTCGGGCTGATCTAACCACTCTTGTATCAATGGGCTGTTTAATAGGAACAGTGCTTGATTTGCCGCTGCATCAAATCGTGATGATTGATTGGCTGACGCGAAAGTTCTCACGACCTTATCCACGTGTGTAGTGGCCTCTTTATTTACGGCTGCTTCAAGATTAGTTTTGAATTCAGCTGTTGTTTCATCAATTGCGTCCTCACCTTCAGTCAATGCAACTCGATGCTTTTCGTAAATTGTTTGCAACACCCCGGTGGCCTGTAAGAGACACAACCCGAGTTGTTCAGGGGAAAGTGGTTTGAGTTCGGCAATGACAAATGGTTCTGAGTTTTGAGATTCCGACGGCCTTTTACTTGGTTGTTGGTAAGTTTTACTAAGAAGGATCTCACGAGTGAGCATTCGTAAATCGTAGTTTTGGTCAACTAGAAATTGTGCCAATTCCTCTAGTAAGCGTGGATGCGACGGTGGATTATCAGCGTGGAACATATCGAGTGGCTCGACGATGCCTCTTCCCATATAGAGTGCCCATGTCCGATTGGCAATATTGAGGCGAAATGCAGAGTTGGCTCCCGATGTTAATTCGGAGGCCAGCTGCAGTCGTCGACTGTACTTTGGTACACCTCGATTATTATTATCTGGTTTAACCACATATGGCTCTTCCTCAATGGTCGGGTCATCGATCGCATCAAGATCAAGGATACGTGGCGACGTAGCATCTTCTTCATTGGTAAATACAGATGTGAATTTCACATCGCCATCCGCTTTTTCACCGATGGAAACTACTTTGGATTTGGGATCTGTGAACAGATAACTACGACTGAGAAATGCTGAAATCCCGTAGTAGTGTCTTTGTAAATAGTCACCAACGGAAGGATGATCATGACATTGTGCACATTGCAAATCTCTTCCGAGAAGTGTTTGTCCGATAGCCCGGACGGTCTCTTCACGCTTAAGTTCACGCGCAAGTATGAACCGCGCCGCAGGACGAGTAGCAGCATCAGTGCCATCTACCGTGAGCAATTCCTGGACGAGTTGATTCCATGGCTTGTTGGAGTGCATCGACTCGAAAAGGTATTGTTGCCAATTTGCTAGGTCGATCTGTTTCTTAGGTAGCCGTTGAAGTAGCACGACGTCGAAATGATGCTGAAGTCGCCGCGCATGCTCAGGCGAAGAAAGTAACTGGTCGATTAGTTGTTCGCGTTTTTTTTGGGATTGATCGGAGACAAATGTCACCACTGCCTCTGCAGTTGGGTGTCGCCCAGTGACATCAATATAGACTCTGCGAATAAATTCAAAGTCCGTGCAGACCGACTGTGAGTCGTCACCTGTGACAGGATTTAAGCCAATTTCGGTGTCAATTCTGTCACGCAGCAACTCCTGTCCTTCAACAGTAGTCACCAGTGCGAACATCACTAACAGCATTAACATCATGCGATTCATACACCCAAGTATAATCCACATCCACCTGCCAATCACGGACACCTACTCTTTGTAAATTCGAATAAACATAGACTGTTCACGAATTTTGAGCATAAAAATATAGACTGTCTATGATTTAGCGGATTTTGGTGGGGGGGCGTTGGCCTTCCGGGATAAAGCTGAAGTATTTGCGGCCTTCCATGCGCTGCTGCCATTCCGCCTTCGCATTGGCTATCAATTCCGGTTTTTCAAGCAAATCGATCGTACTAATTGCCAATACTTTGGACGCATAAACAATCCCCTTTTCGCCAATCGTACTGCCAATGGATGACACGTTTTGCCAGCTATGTCCCGGGCTGTCNGCCACGAAACAGGATGTCCTTATACCTGAAGTCGCTACTCGCCAACTAATGTCACCGACGTCTGTCGACCCTTTAGATGGATTAGGATTCTTTGTTACTGGATGTATCCGATCGTCAATCGCCAATGGATACTCCCGATTAAACTGAGCGACAAGCGGCGCTTGTAAGCGGCGTGCAAAGTTCTCCTCATCCTGCGTAAAACTCGGTGCACCAATCAACTTGAGGTTGTCATAGAGCATATGTGAAAGTGAGTCATTCGGAATGATTTCATGACAGTCGGTATCCACCTTCACCGTTAGCTCTGTCTTCGTCATGAGCGCCGCGCCCTTGGCAATATCTTTCAGCCAACGGAAGTTGTATTCAACATCCTGATGGGTATTTGCTCGGCAAAAATACCAAACCGTTGCTTTCGGTGGCACCACATTCGGTGCACCACCTCCGTCGATCACAACATAATGAAGCCGCGCATCTTCCTTGACATGCTCGCGCATATAATTCGCACCGACATTCATCAATTCCACCGCATCCAATGCACTTCGACCATCCTCCGGGCTGCCGGAAGCATGTGCTGCAGTCCCGTCAAAAGTAAACTTGGCAGAAACAAGTGCCTTACTGCTGCCGGCAAACGTGTTGTTCTTTGTCCCCGGATGCCAGTGCAAACAGATGTCTAAGTCATCAAATACGTTGTCCAGAGTCATGTAAACTTTTCCAATCACNGTNTCTTCGGCAGGTGTCCCGTAAAACCGAATCGTGCCAGACAGCTTATGTTTATCCATCGCTTCCTTAATGGCGACCGCAGCACCAAGTGATCCGGCTCCTAATCCACTGTGCCCACAAGCATGCCCTGGAAATCCTTCTTCACGCGCAAGTTTTACCGGCGACACTTGCTGGCTCATTCCCGGTAATGCATCGTATTCTGCCAATAAGCCGATTACGGGCTTTCCTTTTCCATAGGTGGCGACAAACGCAGTTGGCATTCCAGAGATTCCAGATTCAATTTTGAATCCGTTTTCCTTCAAGTGTTTCATCAATAGCGCAGATGATTTTGTTTCCTGAAGACCGACTTCGGCTGTTTCCCAAATCGTTTTATTCACTAATCTGATCGTGTTGGAAATTTCATCCACCTTATCAATCGCTGTCTGCTGTGTTTCACGAATCTGTGCATCGCTACTTCCGCAAAAGAGATATGAGAACAGGAGAATGGTGAAAATCGTTTTTGTCATTGGGCGCATTCGTAGACCTGCAATTACTGATGAAAGTTTGGTNTTAGATGAAGTACTAGGTAAGAATGTCGTGGAGGACGTTTCCCGCAACATCGGTGAGTCGGAAGTCGCGGCCGCGATAGNGATATGTCAATTGCTCATGATCTAATCCCAGACAATGAAGCATCGTTGCCTGAATGTCATGAACATGAACAGGGTTTTCAATAGGTGAATAGCCAATATCGTCTGTCTTTCCGTACACGAAGTCGCGCTTTATACCGCCACCAGTCATTAGCATCGTAAAGGCAAATGGATGATGGTCGCGTCCTTCGTTACCCGCGTTGATACCACGCCTCACTTCATTCATCGGCGTGCGTCCAAATTCNCCGCCCCATACAACCAAGGTCTCATCCAGCAGACCGCGCTGGTCTAGATCATTGATCAGCGCCCCCACACCTTTCTGCGTCATATCGCAGTTTTCCTTGAGCTTCTTATTTAATGCAGCATGGTCGTCCCATGTGTAATGGTAGAGCTGTACGAATCGGACACCTCGCTCCACCATGCGGCGNGCCAGTAGGCAATTCGTGCCAAACGCGCTGGACGTCTCGTCGTCGATGCCATATTGCTGAAGCGTCGNACGGGATTCATCTTTGAAGTCCAATAACTCAGGTGCAGCAACCTGCATTCGAAATGCCATTTCATAAGCAGCAATGCGTTGTTGGATTTCAGGGTCCATCTGTTTCTTAAATCGCAGCTCGTTCAAACGCACAATGCTATTCAGCCTCTTTGACTGAAGTTGTGTGGTAACACCCCCCGGGTTTTTCAGATGTAATATTGGATCACCGGAATTTCGCAGTGTGACGCCCCGGTGCATTGCTGGCAAGAATGCACTGTCCCAAAGTGCCGGGCCTCCCAANTCTCCCGAGCCGTTTCGTGAAAGCATGACGATAAATCCTGGTAGATTCTGAGACTCAGAACCGAGTCCGTAGGAAATCCAGGATCCCATGCTGGGAAGCCCAAACCGCGGTACGCCGCAATTCATAAACAACTGAGCAGGATGGTGATTACTGATATCCGTGTGAACGGAGCGGACCATACACAGCTTTTCAGCGCACTCAGCAATATTTGGGATGAAGTCAGAAAAGTGCATCCCCGATTCGCCGTACTGCCGAAAGGATCTTGGCGAAGCAAAGATGCGAGCACTTCCACGGATCAGCGCNTCNTCGAGTCCTTCGAGAAAAGACCCCGGGACGGGCTCACCGTGTAACGCTTTCATTTCAGGTTTTGGCTCAAACAAGTCAAGTTGGCTGGGTGCTCCCGCCATAAAAAGNAAAATCACATTCTTGGCACGCGGAGCAAAGTGTGCACGCTTGGGAAATGCCAACGCAGAAGCNNTTGGTGCGGCCNCGAGCGATTCGTCAGCGAGTAACGAATTCAACGCAAGTGCGCCAGCACTAANTCCGGNTTGCCCGAGGAATTGCCGCCTTTGCATATTTAAGTCAAGTTGGTGCCTCNTATGATTCATTTAGATCAATCCCGCGTAATNAATTCATGGAGGTTCATCATCACGCTGCATGTATGTACCCAAGCGGCAGTGTTTAACGCAGCATTTTCTCTTCCAACCGTCGCGTCAATTAACTCAGGGTGAGACTTGAAGAACGTTCTATTTTCAGCAAGCAGTTGTTGAAGCAAACTCGCTTCTTCACGTTCTGGCAGTCGTTGCAGACATACGGTGAACAGCTTGTTTATTCTGTCGAGATCATCTTCTGGTTCCGTATCAATTTGCCGTGCCAGATGCTGAGCAGCTTCGAAAAACACTTCATCATTTAGCAGCGTTAGCGCCTGAAGTGGGGTGTTTGAGCGTTCCCGACGAGCACAAGGTGATTGTGGGCTGGGTGCATCGAACACTGCAGTTTGTGCAAACGGAGTAGTACGTAATACAAACGTGTAAACCGCTCTGCGGTATCGATCCTCATCTTTGCTTACGTCCCATGGATGTGAACCGAATGCCTCGAGTGTGACGCTTTCCGGTTGCGGTGGCCGGACTCCGGGGCCACCCATTTTTGCGGAAAGCAANCCACTCGTGGCTAATGCCGAGTCACGGATGGTCTCCCCNGAAAGCCGCAGGCTGTTTTGACGTGCCAAGAGCTCATTTTCGGGATCTAAACTTGTTAGCTCTGGTCGATATGTTGAGGCCTGTTGATAGGTAGACGATAAAACAATTCGTCTTTGGAGTGCTTTTACATCCCAATTNGAGCTCATGAATTNTGACGCAAGAAANTCCAGCAACTTNGGATGTGTGGGGGATGCACCTTGTATCCCGAAGTCTTCGCTCGTTAAGACTAGNCCTCGGCCGAAAAACTCCTGCCATATTCGATTCACAAAAACACGCGAGGTCAACGGATTCTTATCCGAGACTAACCACTGAGCTAATNTAAGCCGAGGATCAAGTTCGTCTGCAACGGCGAGCTTAGGTAATACTGANGGTACTGCGGGTTGTACTTGATCTCCCTTGTCGAGATATTCGCCACGAATATGAATTNGTGTCTTTCGTTTATTCACNGCGGCTTGCATTCCCGGAGCACGCAATGCAATTGGATACTCTTTCTTCAAGTTCTCCAATTGACNGNGGAGTTCTGACAGACTCAGTTCACTAAACTTCTCTGGATCAACAACACTTCCATACCGCAAAAAGTAATCAAGTAAATCGTTCTTTTGTCGCTGAGTTCTCTTGGCCCAATCGAGTTTGGCAATTTCAACACCTTCAAGTTGTCCTTCGCCTAAACCGCCACCCCAGATTAGCCCCAGTAATTCGTACTGACGATCCCAGATATGATCTTCTCCGGGATTCTTGTATGCGTGAAGTATCTTTTGTTCCCACGTCTTTTGTAATTCATCAATGGCTAATCGGTTTGCAGCCAACAATTGTTGCCGGGCCTGATTGTAATCATCGCGGGATTGCCAGAATTCCTGTGCTCGTCCACCTAGAGGTGCATCAATATTCACTTCATCAGCGTTATTTAGAAGTGAGTAAAACTGGAAGTACTCTTGCTGTGAAATGTCGTCATATTTGTGATCGTGGCATCGTGCGCATCCAACGGTTAGTCCGAGCCACGTTGTGCCAATCATGGTTACGCGTTCAATAACCTGAAGTACACGGAATTCCTCGATGTCCGCACCGCCTTCACGGTTACTGAGAGTTTGGCGAAGGAACCCAGTTGCAATGAACTGATCTTGTGAACGACTTGGAAGCAGATCCCCCGCGATTTGCTCAATGGTAAATTCATCGAATGGCTTGTTCTGATTTAAGGCGTCGATAAGCCAATCGCGATAGCGCCATGCTACCGGTCGTAACTGATCCGTTAAGTAACCATCGGTATCTGCATAGTGGCACAAGTCCAACCATGGTCGGGCCCACTTTTCACCATATCGCGGTGAAGCAAGTAAACGATCTACAACTCTCTCGTACGCTCCCGGTTGATCATCGTTAAGAAATGCTGATACTTGTGCCGGCGTAGGTGGAATCCCAATGAGGTCAAGTGTTACCCGCCGAATCAATGTCTGTTTCATTGCACGTCGTGAAGGTTGGATATCATTATCCATAAGGCGACGCAAAATAAACTTATCTATCGGGCTTCTAACCCAATCCTTCTTCTCAGCAATACTTGGTACAGCGGGCCTCTCTATCGATTTATATGCCCAGTGCACAGGTTCCGCACTGCTAGCGGATCCTGTCCCAAAGGCTAAGACAGTAGTGAAAACGCCGATCAAAGCGATCGAGATGTTATGGAATCGAAACGTCATGCTATCAATGTAGCAGTGTTTAACAGCAGTCTCTAACAAAGGGCGTTCGTTTTATCGTGAATTCAGGTTTCCTAAAATGTGTACGATTAAGAACATACTCCTTACATAAAACAACAAAATCTGATGTCGAAAGGCAGTGATGGTAAACGTATTTAACTTTGGTGCTCAGGGTGATGGTGTAAATGATGACTGGGCCGCGCTGCAACATGCGATTGAAAGTGGTGATGGCGTACTTCATTTGAATAAGGGTACGTATCGTATTACGAAGACCATCGAGCTGGATCTGACAAAACAGGGATTCGGTGGGATTCGTGGTGACAGTGGTGCAAGCCGAATCATTATGGACGGTGCAGGCCCAGCAATTCGAATCATTGGTGATCACGATGGCACAGCGAATCCCAAGACTTATGAGAACCATACATGGGAAAAGGAGAGGATGCCGATCATTGAAGGTCTTGAGATCTACGGGCGACATCCGGCATCTGTTGGTATTGAACTTCGCAAGACCACCAAGACAGTAATTACTCGAGTACTAGTAAGAGAATGTCAGCACGGAATTCATCTGGTCGAGAGGAATAGGGATTTCATCCTTTCGGACAGTCATCTGTTGAACAATACACACCATGGCCTGTACTTCGACAACTGTAACCTCCACCAGATCATCGTTCATGGAAATCACATTAGCTGGAATAAACGGTCAGGCATAAAATCNCTAAACGGCGACGTACACAATCTCCAGATCACCGGAAATGATATTGAGTACAACCACAATGCAGGTGTGGACAANTCATCGAATGATGAACCACGTGGCGCAGAGATTTGGTTTGATGCGAGCGATGGTGTCATTAGTGAGGTGACAATCGCGAGTAATACGATACAGGCCACCATTCAGCCAGGTGGTTCAAACATTAGGATCTGGGGCGCTGATACTGATGGCGTAAAAGCTGCACGCCTGTTTACCATTTCCGGCAATGTACTTGGTTCGCAGACCAGAGGTATCGAAATACGCCGCGCTCAGCGCATCGCTGTTACGGGCAACACGATATACGACTCTAAGGATAGATCCATNCTCTTCGAAGATTGTGGTGGGTTTGCAATCGGCTCGAACACGTTCGTTTGGCGCAGCGATGATGACGCTGACCAGCGTGACGGAATCTATTTAGAAGACTGTTATGACGGNACCATTACNGGCATAACCGCTACTCGGATGTGTTTTGGAAATGGCCAGCAGGGCGGCGCAGTGACGATGAACAACTGCCATGATGTTTTGCTTGGGCAATCTCAGATCCTTGATAGTTTCACTCGCGGAGTCGACTTAATTGACTGTGAGCGATGTAGAGTGTCAGATTGTTCGATTATTGATCGCCGTAAGGAGCCGAGATCTGCTCAGGCCGTTCGTGTGCGTGGTGGTCGGAATAATCTGATCCAAAACAACATGGTTGGTGGTGCCAGCGATGAGTTGATAAGCATTTCAGATGGGGCGGGTGTGGCAGTAACCAATCACACGATATCCTAGGGGCTTACCAAAGCATTCTATTGAGTCGCTTCCATCGCGATTAGCTGTTACTGTCACCCATGAAGCAACCACACGCAGTCACGTCACCGCTCTTGAAGATTCTTGGTGTGTTAATATTTGCGCACTTGATTGTTGACTGGATCGCATCGACAGTTGTGCCCATCTTTCCGGACCTNGAACGTCAAATGGCGTTAGGCGAAGGCGGGTTTATCANCGGATACATCATTTGGAGAGTGGTNGACTCTGGTTCCCAAATGGTCTTCGGCTATCTCGGTGATCGGTTTGATACAAGTCGCATGATCTGGCTTGGGCCGTGCATTTCTGTAGTGGCTTATTCCTTTCTAGGCTTTGTTACTTCGCCGGTGGTTGCGACGATTGTGTTAATGATCGGCGGTGCGGGAATCGCTGCATTTCATCCAGAAGCTGCAGTAATGGCAGGTTCGTCGATGCCCAATGCACGTAATCGGGCGATGGCCCTATTTGCTTTGGCAGGATACATCGGACAATCTATCGGACCGTTTTACGCCGGTCGCATAACGGCGGCACACGGTAATCTAAAAGTGCTCGGCTGGTCAACCGTCTGGGCAATTCCGGCACTTGCTATCGTGGCATGGGGAATTCGTAATCGACCGAGAGCGCACCCCGGAAGCTCGGCAGATGAGCACGACGACCAGCCAACAATAAAACGACCGGGATTGCGGGAGATGCTAAAAGGTCGCGAGCGCATCATGGTTCAAATTGTCGCGAGCGGAGCCATACGAATTGTGCCGATTCTTGGTGTTCCCTTAGCTATTTCTTATATCCTTAAAGCAGCTGGTGAAACAAATGCATCCATTGGCGATTTCCAATCTGCATTCATGTTTGGATTGGGAGTTGGCGGAATGTTTTGTGCATTNTTTGTNGGACCAAAGATAGAACGATTTATTCTTTGGTTTCCNCCGCTCCTTGCAGCGATTCCGGTTTTTGCCGTTGGATCGGTTACNGGNTTNAACCAGCTACTGATTATCGGTGTAGCNGGTGCGTTACTTGGCTGTACACTTCCGGTTTTCATTAGCTATGCACAACGCATGATGCCACAGGGGCAACGCCTGGCAAGCTCATTGACTATGGGTTTTAGCTGGGGAGTAGCATCTATCATTTCCGGGCTAGCCGTTAAGTTCTTAATGGCAAGTGGAAACTTAGACCAGATTTTTTGGTTCTTTGGAATCTGCTGTATCTTGTGTTCAATCGTGTGTATCGGATTACCAAATGCAGCAGACGTCGAATCACCATCAGCAACGTCAGGAAAATAAATGGGACGTTACGACTTATTAATTTGTGACATAGACGGCTGCCTGGCGCCGGAGACTTCGGAGCCGATGAATATNGAGAAACTGAGCTTGATTGCTGACCACAATCGACTAGCAACAGCACGACAAGATCGGCCAATCATCACTCTATGTAGCGGCAGGCCAATTCCATTTGTTGAAACCTTATGCCGTGTTCTGCAAAACACCACGGTTCCATGCGTAGCAGAAAACGGTGTATGGCTCTACGATCCATCCAACAACGGATATGCGATGGACGACTCGATTGGCCCGGATGAAGTAAAGATGGTACATGCTGCTGAACAACGCATGATGGAGTTGTATCACGAGCATGGTGTAAGGATTCAGCCCGGGAAATCAGCCTCGCTCTCGTTGTACCATCCGGATCCGAATTACCTTGAGAGCATTNCCCCGGCTGTTGAAAAGGAATTCCACTCACAGGGTTGGCCTCTTAGAGTGTCGCTAACCCTGTTCTATATCAACTGTGACTTCTCACAGATTTCGAAAGCGACAGGGATTCGCCGGTTACTCTCTCAAACCGGAATCGATCCTCATCGAACAGCAGGAATTGGTGACACATCCAGCGATCTGGGTATTGCTGAGGTGGTGGAGACATTCGGTTGCCCATCCAACGCAATTGCAAGCGTAAAGGCTGCTGCGGATTTTATATCAGAGCATGAGCAAATCGACGGTGTATTGGACTTCATCCAATACCTTGAATCAAATTAGAAACCGACAGCCTGCATAAGTCCTTTCATGTAACCATATGCATACAGTCGGCCAAGTTGCGTATATCCGGGTTCACCCTCATCTTCCCCAAAAAGCTGTGGCACGTGATCGGGGCGTATTGGACCGGTGTATCCAATGTCTTTATAAGCCTGCATTGCGGCAACCATATCGGTTGGCCCACTATCGTGCCATGTTTCGCGGAAATCCTCNTTGGACCCTTCAATGTCACGGAAGTGAATATATCGGATGTGAGGTCCGAGTAGTCGAATGGTCTCCGGGATATTAGCACCAATTTCCGCAAAGCTACCCTGACAGAAACAGATNCCGTTGCTAGGGCTGTCGACAATGTTCACGAGTCGCTCAAATCCTTCAACGGAATTCATTATTCTAGCGCGTCCCATNAANTCATCGAGTGGCGGATCATCCGGGTGCATGGCAAGTGCGATGCCAAGATCTTCGGCGATGGGGATTACGCGAGTCAGGAAATACTCCAAATTTTCCCAGAGGTCATCTGCGTTTAGTGACTGGTGTTCCAATTGCTTTGATGGTTGATCCAGAGATTTAGCATCATCGATATCGGAAAGTTTGAATTCAGTGACTCTTGCTCCGCCACGGCTTGGAACGTCCAGTCGTGTTCTTACCCAATCCGTTCCGGCCATGAAGTTGTAACAAAGAACGGGAATCTCAAGTGAATCCATAATCCGGAGTAGATTGTGGATTCCCTCGATTTCATTATCACGATTCGGGCCGCCACAAATAATGTGTTCCGTTTCGAGCGCATCTTCCACAACCGCTGGAGTAAGTCCAAAATTTCGGATTTGTTCTACTACTGGTTTCCAGTCTTCGATATTTGGACCCTGATTACGCAGAGTGATATCCGTTACGCCGCATTGTGCTGCCAATGCGAGGTTTTCATCTGATAAGGGTGTTAACACAGAACCTAGACGCATGTTGTTATTCCTCGTGGTCGACTATTCTTTTGGTGGATCCGGTTGCTGCCACACACTCATGCCGCCATCGACCATTAGCATGTGTCCGTGGACATGTCGAGCTGCGTCACTGACAAGATAAACAGCGCCCTCGCCGCAGACGTCAGCCGTTGGAACGGTTTTGTTCGGTGTATGGTGTTCCATCCAATTTTTGAATTCAGGGTCATCCAGTGCAGGTGCGGTCAGGGGCGTATAGAACAACCCCGGAGCGATTCCATTTACACGAATGTTCATTGGTGCGAGCGAGACGCACAATGACTTAACCATAGATTCAACCGCGCCTTTTGATGTGTCATAAGCTGTGTGAACATCCTCTGCGAGCTTGGCATTGATCGAGCCAACCATCAGCACACGCCCGTTGATTTCGTCAGCCACCCAGTTCCGACAGAACCTCTGGGTTAAAAAGTAATACGAATAGACATTCAATCTCATCGTTTTCTCGAACGTCTCATGATCCATATCAAGATATGGCTTGTCGATATATGTTCCGGCATTGTTCACGAGTATGTCTAGATTGCTGTTTGCTGAAAGAGCACTTTGGTAGACATGATCCACACATTGCTGTGTGCTACCAGCTAAATCACCCGTGATAAGTTTAGCCTGCACACCTTCAGCCCGGCACATCTCAAGTGACTGAGCAGCTGCTGCATCGTCATGTAACCCATGCAGGACAAGATCCGCTCCAGCCTTTGCGAATGCCACTGCAATTGCCTGCCCGACACCCTGTGTGGCACCGGTGATTAATGCTGCATGTCCTTTTAGGTCAATCATGAAGTAACCTCAACATCCTCGAATCCATTTAGCATTAATTCATCTGGACGGCGGGCGGCCATCGCTTTCTTGAAGTGCAATCGACAGACACTTGTATATTGGTCATTGCCCCCAATTTTGATTTGCGCACCTTGTTTAATCACGTTACCTTTTTCATCCAGACGCAGGACCATGGTGGCTTTGCGACCGCAATGGCAGATTGTTTTAATCTCTGTGATCGTATCTGCCCAGGCTAACAACTGCTCACTGCCCTCAAATAGGTTTCCTTGAAAGTCCGTGCGAAGCCCGTAACAGAGAACCGGTATATTAAGCGCGTCAGCAACGTCAGAAATCTGTTTTACCTGTTGCCGTGTCAAAAACTGAGCTTCATCAATCAGTACACAGTCGCGATGACAATTCTCATGGAGTTTCTCTACCAATGAGTACATGTCATCTGTTGGATTAAATGTAACTGCATCTGCTGAGATCCCGATTCTAGATACAACTTGTGCAGCACCGTCGCGATCATCCAATTCAGGACATAGCACAAGCGTCTGCATCCCGCGTTCCTGATAGTTGTAACTTGCCTGCAATAGTGTCGTCGACTTACCCGCATTCATACTGGAGTAGTAGAAGTACAGCTTTGACATATGAATGGGAATTATGAAGAACAAGGGGACGGTGTAGACCTACAAGGTGTTTGATCAGGAAAGTCTTTTTTAACACCCTCGTACAGCGTTGACTACAACGATTAGCGTATTCCGTTACGGCCAAAGTACAAAACAGAGACGGCTGCCAATACTCCTGCGACCGTTAAGAACATGGCATCATAACTGACTTGCTTGGCGATGATCCCCAGAATCCAGGACATCAGTATATGGCCGCCGTCGAATGTCATTGTTGCTAAGGCCGTACCTGATCCACGTTCGCTTGGTGAGAATTCACTTAGAATGATGGAGGTCATGGAGTGGTATATAAGTGCGTGGCCACTGCCGCAGAGAAATGCAGGTATCACAATTAAATATGGATTGTCTGCTGTAACCAATGTGTATGTAAGCATTCCGAAAAACATCGAGACCACACCAGCCAAGAGTACTTTCCGTCTGCCAATACGGTCAGGTAGCTGCCGGGTTAAGATTCGAAGTGACATTCCCCAGCCGGCGTAAATTAAAAAGAAGAGAGTTACAAAAGACATGCCTTCAAGCTGGATGCCTTTGTCGTCAATCCATCTGGTGAAAAATGTCAGAGGAATCGTCATACACATCCCAAAGCCGGCATTTACGGCGATAACCGTACCAGGCCAGTTCTTTCTGGCGATGGCAAAGAATGTCAGCAAGCCACTCGGACCACTTCTTTCTTCACGTTCGGGTACAGGCAAGATGAGAATCAGCAGCGCTGGAAGTGCGAGGCATCCCATGACGGTCATAAACATGCGGTCAAACACACCATCGGTGTATGGTCCAGTTCCAAGCACAAGATCCCAAAGTGCAGGTCCGACCATCAAGCCGATGAAACCGGCAACTCCAAGACTTCCGATCGCTTCAGCGCGACGCGAATCTGGAGCGATAAGCGTTGCGTAGGTGAGCATGCTGGAGAACACAAATGCTGCACCTAAAGCTAAGCCGCCACGAAAGAGATAAATAGTCCAATGAAGATCATCGAGCAGCAGGTTACCGGCCGTGCCGCTGGCAAATACGACATATCCGATAGCAAGTGTATTCTTCGTGCCAAGGAAGTTGATGAGCTGTCCGATCCACGGTCGAAGTACCAGGCTAGCGACCATACCGCCCGCAGTAATCTGTCCAACCGTATCCACGGAGCCACCAAGATGCTTAATAAAGCGTCCATAGTGTGCAATGACCGCGTTGGACATCACGAATCCGATTTGCCCCAAGAACATCACGGCGAACGCTGGTGTATAGAGCCGGTCGTGATCTGTTTTCGGAGATGTCATGCAAAGATGGTATGCAACGCTTTGGCATACACGTCAAAGGAAGGCATAAAAGGAGGGGCAAAGCAGCAATATACAGTTAATGTTCTGGATGAAATAGATGCACTGCTACTGCGGATTGTATTGCTGCACGTCTTGCAATTGCAGATACAATAGATGTTCAAGCTGCGATAAGCTGCATGTATTCACCGACTTTGCGGCGCATGCACGAGAGAGGATTTCGTCTAAATGTGGACATCGCGATTATTCTGGCGACCATTTGTGTTGTTCGTATTGCTGATTGTGATCAGCGGTGTGATTGCGCACTCGATGATGTCTATGTTGCAGCGGCAGCAATTGATCGATCAACTTGATCTACGATTAAAGAGCATCGCTATGGCTCTCAGGCCACAGGTTAGCGAATACATAAGTGCGCGGTTAGAAGACGAAATCGAACCACTCGTTGAAGAGGTTTCCAATCGTACAGATGCCCGTATCACCATAGTGGAGTTGGATGGCTTAGTGGTTGCAGACTCACATCGCGACCCTAAAACCATGGAACCACATGATCGACGCATGGAGATTCTGTCAGCAATCAAAAGTGGTGAAGGGAAGTCTGAGCGGCATAGTGATACGCTTGATATGGATATGCGGTACTTTGCTGTCCGTATTGGACAACAGTCCAATCCAGTTGGAACGGTGAGAGTAGCACTACCGACTTCGGAAATCGATGATCAAGTGTCAAGGATACAGTATTCCATCGCTCGTCTCATTGGGATTGTCACCGCAGGTGGAGTATTAATCTGTATGATCCTAGTGGCCTGGATGACACGTCCGCTCACTTCTCTTGTCAATGAAACAAGAGAGTTGACGATGGGTCAGTTGGGAGAGACGGTTAATCTAACCGGCGGAAATGAAATTGACGAACTCGGTCGAACACTGAATGAGCTCAGCCGGGAATTGTCATCGCGAATGGCGATGCTGGAAGATAACAGAGGCCAATTGCTTGCAACCCTAGAAGGAATGGATGAAGGTGTCGTTTCGATCGACGTTGATGAGCGCATTCGTTTTGCGAATGACGCGGCATGCAAAATGTTTGAATTCAGTGTGCCGGACGATGTTGGTAGGCCCGTCTGGGAAGTGATACGAAATCAAATCATTGAAACAACCATCGTCGATGTACTCAGCTCGGGTGAAACACAGAGAGTAGAGATTGAGTTGCTGGGGCCACCGCAAAGGTATCTATCAACAACGGTATCAGCTGTGCCAGGAACCTCGGATGGCGGTGTGATTCTTGTGTTGCATGATATTACTGATTTGCGAAGGCTCGAAAACATGCGGCGTGAATTCGTTGCGAACGTTTCACATGAGTTGAAGACTCCGCTAGCATCGATTCAAGCTTACTCTGAGACTCTATTATCCGGCGCATTGGATGATGAACAGAACAACGAGGGATTTGTACAGCGTATTGTGGAGCAAGCTGAACGATTGAGCGCACTCATTCAGGATCTTCTTAGCCTAGCCAGGGTGGAGGCTGGAAACCATCCATTCGAATTTGTGGATCTGAATTTGGTAAGCTTCCTTCAGGAATGTATTGAATACCACAAGTCACGTGCGCAAAAACGAGAGGTTGAATTGGGTCTTATGCTACGTACACAAGATGTGTCCGCACACGTCGATCCAGAAGGCATGCGGCAGATCATGGATAACCTGATCGATAATGCAATCAAATATACGCCTGCCGGTGGTAGTGTTGATGTTGAATTGGATGTCGATGGGGATGATGTGCACATTGTTGTAAGAGACAGCGGGATCGGAATTAGTCAGATTCACATTGAGAGGATATTCGAGCGATTTTACCGCGTCGACAAGGCCAGGTCGCGAGAACTAGGTGGAACTGGATTGGGTCTAGCCATCGTCAAGCACTTGGCCGGTGCATTTGGTGGATCTGTAGAGGTTGAAAGTACCGCTGGCCAAGGCACTTCTTTTATCGTACGCCTTCCACAATGCTAAGCGTGCACACGATAGCCGACGCCACGAACAGTCTCGATCAGAGCTGATTTATCACCGAGCTTTTTACGTAGCGCACGGATGTGAACGTCAATGGTGCGCTCTAGCACTAAAGTGTTATCCCCCATCAGACTTTCCATGAGATCATATCGAGAATATGCTCGTCCCGGATGGACCATGAGTTGCCATAGGAGCTCGAATTCGGTTGGTGTCAGTTGAAATGTGGCACCGTCATTGAGAGCTTTGTATTGAAGGCGGTCAAGAACTATGCCACGGTATTTCAATATGTCTTTTTCATCACTCGATGCTAACGTTCTGCGTAGCAGTGACTTGATACGGGCTAACAACAAAACCACTTTAAAAGGCTTTGAAACATAGTCATCGGCCCCCGTTTGGAACCCGACTAATTCATCAATCTCTTCACTCTTAGCTGTGAGCATCAGGATAGGAATATCCTGAGTCACCTGAGACGACTTCAGATTCCTACAAATCGCCAATCCATCAAGTCCAGGTAACATCAGATCCAGAAGAACAAGGTCGGGGAGTAACTGCTTAACGGCAGCTAATCCATCAATGCCATTATCCCGTGAGTGAACAATATAACCTTGTGACTCGAGGTTATATGTTAAGACGTCAATCAGCGTTGGTTCATCTTCGATGATTAAGATTGTCTCGCCAGCCATGACTCACATTCTCAATGAGTGGGGAAACATTGTTTCGAAATAAGGATGTACTCGCAGTATGTTAATGACCGTGTCGCACATCATCGCCTTTGACCATGTAGATCACTTCTTCGCACACATTGCACGCCTGATCACCAATACGTTCGAGCGAGCGCCCGATGAGGATCTGCGACAATCGTCCAGCGATATCAGTTGGGCCGGAGATCATCTCGCGAACAACTTCATCGTTTAGAAGTTCTTTCATGATTTGATCATTCAGAGAATCGATTAGTTCATCATGACCAAGTGTTGATTCAGCGAGGTCAGCATCTTTATTTACATAAGCTGTAACCGCATCGTGCACGATTTCGCGGGTCATCTTTCCCATTTGTAACAAGCGGTCCTGGGGTGATGCCACGCTCTTTAAGTGCATCATTTCCAGAGAATTGATGATGTTGGTGGCCTGATCGCCCATGCGTTCGAGGCTGGTTGCAATATGAGACGTTGTTAGCAAATAACGCAGGTCCGAAGCAACCGGTGTAAATACGGTGAGCATTCTTACCACTTCCTGATCGACATCCATCTGCATCTGGTCGAGCTCTTGTTCCTGCTCATGGATATTCTCCCGCGTTTTATCATCAATTGAATCGAGAGAGTCAACGGCGAGCGCGAGCATGGACTCGGCGCGTTCGGCCATCTGTACTAGGCGGTGCTGTAAGTCAGTTAATTCCTGGTCAAATTTCTTCATTTGATTATTGCCAATTTATGGTCGACGAAACCGGGGCAAGAACGACGCTAATGAAATCCTATCCGTATCGCCCTTGAATATACATTTCAGTTTTTTCATTTTCCGGGGTCATGAACAGATCAGCCGTTGGTCGATGTTCAATGATTTCCCCAAGCAGCATGAAAACGCATTCATCGGATGCTCGGCGAGCTTGTGCCATATTGTGAGTAACGATGACGACCGTGAATTCTTCGCGCAGTCTCTCGATGAGATTCTCGATCTTCTCCGTACCTTCCGCGTCTAATGCCGAGCACGGTTCATCCATTAGGATGATTTCAGGTTTAAGCGGCAACAGTCTCGCGATACAGAGCTTTTGTTGTTGTTCCAGTGTCAGCCAGGTGGCTCGCTGTTTAAGGCGGTCTTTTACCGAATCCCAAAGATCGACTTCGACTAATGCTTCTTCGACAATTTGATCTCGTACGGACCTGCTTATGCCTTTATGCGCTGCATGAATATTGCTGCCAAACAGCACGTTATCGTAGATGGAAATCGGGAGAGGATTGGGTCGTTGAAAAACCATGCCAACCGATTTTCGTAACTGGCGAGTGGAAACATCAGGGTCGAGAATGTTCTTGTCGAGGATGCGAATTTCACCAGTTGTCGTTACGTTTCCATATCGCTCATTGATGCGATTGAAACACCGCAGCAACGTTGTTTTGCCGCAACCGCTCGGTCCAATAAGACTCGTAATGATTCCCTTACGGATATTGAGTGTCACGTTTTCAAGTGCTTGAAAATCTCCATACCACAAGCTCAGATCTCGAGTTGTGATACTCACTTCCTGAGTCTGCGGTTCAGTAACCAGTGTCTCGACTTCAGGTTTTTGTGTTTTTGATTCCATGAGATCAACGGCCATTTAACCAAAATCCCCCATTACATAATCCAAGGTGATTTGCTCTTCCGGCTCGGAGAATATCTTCTCAGTTGAACCGTACTCAATTAATTCTGATTTATTGAAGAATGCTGTATGGTCAGCCAGTCGTCGCGCCTGTTGAACGAGGTTGGTAACCAGAACAATAGTTAGCTCTTGTTTAAGCTCCAATAGCACATCTTCGATTTTCATTGTGGTGACCGGGTCAATTGCGATCGAGAATTCATCTAGGCACAGGATTTCCGGTTGATGTGACAGTGCTCTGGCGATGGTCAAACGTTGTTGTTGTCCACCGGACAGCTTGGTGCCAAGCATGTTCAGCCGATCTTTAACTTCATCCCAAAGCATGGCTTGTCGCAGGCATTTTTCAACCAATTCATCCAGGACACGCCGGTCGTGCATCCCAGCCCGTCGCGGGGCATAAGCGACGTTTTCATAAACCGATAACGGCAATCCCACAGGCAAAGGGAAAACCATACCGATATGTCGTCTGAGTTGATGTACCCTCCGACCTCTGATTGCGTTGACATCTTGTCCATTTACCTTGACTGAACCGTAGACTTTCGCGGATGGGATGAAGTCTAATGTTCGGTTAATGGACTTTAACAACGATGTTTTTCCGGCATTGGCTGGACCAATGATTCCGAATATCTCGTTTCGCTTTATCTGCATACTAAACGGTTGGAGAGCTACATCCTTACCGTAATAAATACTGACATTGTCAAACGATATATGAACGTCACTTGCGTTTTCTACAGCTGATTTCGGCTTATCGTGTTCGGTTAATTGTGTGGAGGAGTTTTGATTCACGGTTACCACCTCTTGCGTGCGCGAAGGTAGATGCGGAAAGCAATTGACACGCTGTTTACCATTAATACCAAACCTATGAGTACAACAGCCGTTCCGAACTGGAATGACTCCGATACGTCCTGAACTTGAGTAGCCACGGTAAACAAATGATATGACAGGGCCATGAATCGATCATCGAGGCCGTACGGTGCAAATGATTCGAATCCTGAGTCAGCGACTTTCTTGTAGAACAGGGCACCGGTAAATAGGATCGGCGCTGTTTCACCTGCAGCCCGAGCAACCTGAAGGATCACCCCGGTGAGAATTCCGCTGATGGAGTTTGGTAGGACGATTGTCCGGATAGTTTGCCATTTCGTTGCTCCCATGTTCCAGCATGCAGCACGAAATGACTGAGGTACAGAGGACAATGCTTCCTTGGTACTTGTGATGATTACAGGAAGTGTCATCACAGCAACAGTGGAAGAAGCAGCCAGCAACGATCTGCCCATGTCCATAAAGTAAACAAAGGCGCCGACACCAAACAAACCATGCACGATGCTTGGTACTCCAGCAAGATTCACAACCGCAAGATTGATGACTCGAGTAAACCAATTCTCCTGAGCGAACTCGCTGAGATAAACGCCCGCCAGAATTCCGATAGGAGCGGAAATGACAAGTGAAAGAAGGACAAGGAGGAATGTACCGATCAGAGGTGCCCAAATACCACCTGCTGTCATCCGTTTCTTGGGATTCAGCGTGAGGAAGTCAAATCCGCCGTTGTCCATATTGAAGATGGTTATTGAGACTAACCAAATGGAGACGCCGGCGAGAATCGCAATGGCTATACCCATTAGGAGTTTGCGATTGTCCTCACTGCGCTTCGCGGCTTCGATGAGGAAGTACGGAATCAACAATCCAACACATCCGATGCCAATAACCATGTAGGTATAAGACAAGACATCAAAAGCTCGATACGCGAGATCCCACATGATCCAGAGCATCGGAATTACCAGTGCCATTGCCATCAGGAAGAAAACGACTTTGGTGACTAATTCAAAGCGTTGGCGGTTTACTTCCTGTTGCGTTGTTGCAAATGGATTCTTATTGCTAGGCGGTGAAATATTTATATTAGCCATGCTTTTCCATCCTTATCCCCTTCACGATGACATCAGCAATGATGTTGATCAGGAATGCAAAGGTGAATAAAACAATGCCAATAACGAATAGCACCTGATAGTGCATATCACCGGGTGCCGTTTCACCGAGTTCCGCTGCAATGGTTGCCGTGAGAGTACGTACCGGATCGAGCAATCCCTCTGGAATTTGCACTGCATGGCCGGTACACATCAGCACCGCCATCGTTTCTCCAATCGCTCGTCCGACTCCAAGCAATACGGCGGCCAACAGCCCATGCTTGGCTGCTGGAAACAGAACCTTGAAGACCATTTCCGTCCTGTTCGCTCCAAGTGCCATTGCGGCTTCACGGTAGGAGTCAGGAACGGCACGCAGTGCATCTTCGGACATGGAAACAATGACCGGAACGCTCATCAGTGCGAGAATGATTCCGCCGTTTAAGAGATTAATACCAACAACGGCCGAGTCAAAAGTATCGAGCAGAATGGGTCCGAGAACCATATATCCCACAAACCCCCAAACGACCGATGGAATAGCAGCGAGCAATTCAATCAACACTTTAAGTATTTCACGTGTCTTGTTGCTTGCAAACTCTGACACGTATATTGCGGCACCGAGCCCTAATGGAACGGCAATTAGCATCGAAAGAACCGTGACGGACAACGTACCCATGAGCATCGCAAAGATGCCGAATTGCGGCTTCTTAGCAGATTCAGGTATCCACTTCTCATTGGTGAAGAAGTCGACTAAATCAAGTTGACCTTCGCCACTTCCTGTGATCGCCGGCAATCCTTCGATAAACACAAAGAAGAAAATTGCCAGGACAAACAGAATAGCGCTCCACCCACACACGTAGATGAAACTAACAAAAAACCATTCAAACTTGTCTACTAGAATGTTGGAGAAATAGCGGAAACCACGCTGGCTTTCGCCAGGTGGCCTACTACCATCATCGGTAATTGTAGGTGGTTGCGTGGATGTTCCCGCCATCGCACTCCGCCAATTAAATGAGGATCAGCAGTTTGTCAGCACTGTTCGAACCAATCGTTATTTGACTGGTACATAACCCATCTCTGAAACAACTGCCTGACCTGCATCGGACATGATCCAGTCAAGGTATTCCTTTACGTTGCCAGCAGGTTCGCCCAGCGTATAAATATGCAATGGTCGAGCAATTGGGTAAGTGTTGTTTATAACGTTTTCTGCCTTAGGCTCAACAGCATCTCCGTCATCACTCGATTTGATTTTAAGCATTTTTACGTCGGGTGTTGCATAGCCCATTCCGCTATAGCCGATCGAGTTGAGCGTTGTGCTTACCAGTGCGACAACATCTTTTGAACCACTCTGGTCGATGGAGCCAAGTTTAAAGTCCTCTTCGTCCAAGACCGATTCGCGGAAGTAAGCATAGGTTCCGGAATTGTTTTGGCGGCTAACACGGGTGATTTCATCAGCAGTGCCTTCAGGCATTGTGATCCCAATATCACTCCAGTTAGTGATGTTTCCGCCATCGGCATAGATTGCCTTGAGTTGAGCCAATGAAATTTCATCGATGGGATTGTCTTTATGCACATAAACAGCAAGTGCATCGCGTCCCACGATTAACTCCACCGGGTCTTTTCCAAGTTCCTCTTTGGCTCGTGTCTTTTCCGAGTCCTTCATTTTGCGGCTAGCGTTTGCCATGTCAGCCTGACCGCTGATCAGACTTTTGATTCCAACACCCGAGCCTCCGCCGGATACTTCGATTTCAACGCTGGAATTGGATTCTTGATAGCGTTCTGCCCAGGCTTGAGCCAGATTGACCATCGTATCAGAACCTTCAATTCTGATTGCCGATTCATCTTCGCCTTTGGTGGATCCATTGTCACCACTGCCGCCACATCCTGTGATCATGATTGCCACTGCAAGTAACGCGGCAAACTGCTTTATTCGTTTCATTTCTTATTCCTACATTATTTCTACGTCAACACACAGCTTCTCGAACCGCTTCGAGTGATATTGCTAGTAGCTGTGAAACCATTTAATACGAACATCGACAGCTCGTATGAGTTATGTGTATCACCACTAAGTTAAGAAAATGTTAAGAATTACTCATCGCATGGTAAGAAACAGGATGTTGATGTGAACAGCTAACGGTGCCCACATTTAGCCACGACTTGGTGGATAGGCACCGATAACAAAGCTCCCAATTATTCAGAGTGAAATAGGTGACAGAAAGCCGTGAAAATCACCGATAATCCATCCAAAACAGGCTGCTTTGAATACTTGATTGAATCCTAAGCTAGCGCTTCTTCGACGACGTGTGCCTCATCCGGCCCAGTTAGCCGCTGATCGAGGCCCTGATAATAAAAAGAGAGTAAATTGTGGTCCAGACCCATTAAGTGCAAGATCGTTGCATGAAAATCTGAAACGTGCACGGGCCGATCAGCTATTCCAAATCCCAGGTCATCACTTGCGCCGATGGCCTGCCCGCCTTTGACTCCGCCACCAGCTAGCCACATGGTAAAGGCATGCCAGTTGTGATCACGACCAGGTTTCCCGATTCCTTCACTTGTCGGTGTGCGACCGAATTCACCACCCCAAACAAACAGCGTTTCATCCCACAGGCCAATATCTTTCATATCTTGCATTAAGGCTGCCATGGGCTTATCTGTTTCACCGGCATGAAGTTTGTGATTGGTGATACAGTCAGTGTGACCATCCCAGGTATCTTCGATATGGCCACCACCGGAGTAAAGTTGAATAAACCGCACTCCGCTCTCAAGTAAACGCTTGGTTATCAAACATTTTCTGCCAAAGTCGGCGGTGATTTTGTCGTTCAATCCATAGCGTTCATGCGTCTTTGCTGATTCCTGAGACAAATCAACAACGTCCTTAGCGGCCACCTGCATGCGATATGCCAATTCGTAGGACTCGATACGGGCTTCCAGTTCAGACTCGAATTTTCGAGTGCGTCGGTGTTGCTGATTGAGTGCTCCAAGTAAGTCCAATGACTTGCGCTGGCCACGATCGGTAACTCCCTTTGGATTCTCCATGTTTAACAAAGGTGTGCCGCTGCTTCGGAACATGGTTCCCTGATATGCTGCCGGGATGTAACCACTACTCCAGTTTGAAGCGCTTCCAATTGGGCCGCCACGTGGATCGGTCATAACAACGTAACCTGGTAGATCCTGGCTGATCGTTCCGAGTCCATAGTTTACCCATGAACCGATCGATGGGCTGCCGATCCCCACTTTCCCGGTATTCATCTGAATACAACCGGAGGCATGTGCTGCGGTATCGGTATAGCAACTGCGAAACAGGCATAGGTCATCAGCGTGCGTGGATAGATGAGGATAGAGGTCGCTGATTTCCAATCCACTTTCGCCGCGCTTCTGAAATTTGAATGGTGACTTCATCAAGTAACCAATGGCTCTTCCATTTGAGCCTACTTCGAGCTCTCCGTTGTACTCTTCGCCATGGTGTTTATCGAGGACAGGCTTAGGATCAAACGTATCAATTTGACTTGGGCCACCATTCATGAAAAAGAAGACACAGCGACTTGCTTTGGCTTCAAAGTGCGGTTTTTTCGGCGCCAACAATCCACTCAATCCCTCTTTGTCTTCAGCGCGCAATTTATCAAAGAATCCATCGCGACTGAGTAAGTCCAGCATCGCAAGACCTGTAAAACCCGCGCCGGTTTCCCAGAGAAACTCTCTACGCGAATTCCTACACGGTGTTTGATTTGGACTCATAAATCGATTCATGTCTTACTTTCACTAGCGTGAGACGAGTTATCTGTCGGTTAATCCGGATACGCGAACTCGTTGAGGTTGAAAATGACTCTGCAGATTTGAACGAGGGCTCTATATTCGGGTGACGTGGCCAACTTTCCATCCGCATCCTCTTCCCTGAACTTTTTTGTTTCCGTAGCAAGAAAGTCAGTCATAACTTGCAACTCCGTGGCTGTTGGTTCACGGCAAAGTGCAAGTTTAAATGCAAGCGTTATTTGCGCTGCTGAGCCATCACCGGCTTCAGTTTCTAATCGTTTGGCAAAGTACTCTGCCTGTCGATTAACGAACTTGCCGTTAAAGAGAGTCAACGCCTGAGGCGCTACGCTGGTAACAATCCTTTGTGGCGTGGATTTGGTCGTATCACATAAATCCAGAACTTCTAAAAATGGCACAATCAGTGACCGCTTTACATAACTGTATATGGTGCGTCGATTTGCCTCTTCTTCATTAAACGCAGGCCAGATTTTCTGTTTGTCAGCATGGTTATCTAGAGCGTCGGACGGCACATATGGGTACATGCTGGGGCCATACATCTTCCGATTGATTTGGCCGCTGACTGCCAAAATACTATCGCGGATTGCTTCAACCTCTAGTCGGCGATACGGGCGTCTCCACAGTAAGTTGTTTTCCGGATCTTCTGCAGCATATGACTCGTTCCATTCTGAGCTCATGCGATACGCATTACTCGAGAGAATCAATGCATGCAGCTTTTTCAGAGACCATTCGCCTTCATTGACAAACCAATCCGCCAACCAGTCAAGTAATGCTTCGTGTGTCGGAGCTGCGCCCATTACACCGAAGTCGTTCGGTGTGCGAACAATACCAACGCCAAAGTGATGTTGCCAAACACGATTAACCAACACTCTCGCGGTCAGTGGGTTGGCATCACTGGCAATCCAATTCGCCAACGCCAATCTTCGACCGGTCGTGTGGTTTGTAGGATTATCAAAATCCGGCTGCACGCTTGTAAGTACTGTCGGTACACCAGGTTGCACAACGGGTCCGGGACTGGACGCTTTGCCACGCACGAGGAGATTTGTTTCCGGTACGTTTTCAAGAGACTCGGTAAAGAAGTATCCACGCGGTAAATCGGGTGTTTCTTCTCTTAGGGCTTTGATAGCCTGCTTCGTCTGAGATAGTTGGTCCCGTTGTTCATCGTTCAACCCGGAATCTGCATCGGCTGCAATCTCGTTGCGTTTGCTTGCAATCAACTTAACAGCATCTGAATCTCGATCGCCAGCCGGGGTCTTAAGTGCCTTCTGGATTGCCTCATCCAGTTTGGATGTACCATCTTGGATACGCTTCAGAGCAACCGCCGAATTGATCGAGTCGATGTTACTGTTATGCTTTGCAATCTCACCATTTCGCTTCTGCTCATTGGCCAGTTGTTCAACACTACCAGCCGGCAAATCCAGATCCGACCTTCCGGATTGCGGTCGCGTTAGCGGATTGAAGATCGCGATCATCTTGTAATAGTCATGTTGCGTGAGTGCTTCAAACTTGTGATCGTGACAGCGGGCACAAGCAAGGGTGATCCCAAGAAAAACCTGACTCGTTGTGTTAAGCATGTCGTCGAGTTGATCGAACCGATCTTCAGCGAAATCAGCAGGCTCATCGTCAAATGGTCCCAGTCGATAGTAACCAGTAGCAATCACCGTACGTGAGTCAACAGTTTCCAATTCATCGCCAGCAAGTTGTTCGAGGATGAATTGATTGAAGGGTACATCATCGTTGAGTGCTCGAATGATGTAGTCACGATATCTCCAAACATTTGGTTTCATACCATCACGTTCGTACCCGTTTGTTTCTGCATATCGCACGATATCCAACCAGTGGCGAGCCCATCGTTCTCCGTATGCTTCACTTGCCAACAGTTTTTTAACAAGGTGATCAAATTGTTCCGGATCGCTGTTTGCATCGATGGCTGCCTGTTGCTTGAGCGTAGGTGGCAAACCGGTTAGCCCCAGGTAGAGACGTCGCCCAAGCGTTTCTGGGACAGCGGCAGGNGCAGGCTTCCAACCCTTTCGTTCCAANTTTTGCAGGATAAACGCGTCGATGGGATTTCTTACCCAATGATCATTCTTCACTTGGGGAACGTCAGGCCGTTCGACTTTTTTGAATGCCCAGTGATCACGATCATCCTGCGTGATCTTTGCATCGCTCGCTTTAAGGTCAATGCCCACCTCCGGCATTTCGCNAGGCTCTTCAGCCAGCAGNGGAAAGNATATAAGTAGACAGAGCGTTATAGAAAGTGATCTTTTCATTTTACTTTCGACGTTGGTCGATGATCTTGGTGGCGACGCCTTCAATGCTGTTTTCACCCAGGGTGACATTGCCAACACCGTCGTTGATTTTGATGCCAACACGTTTCATCGGATTTCGATTTTCTTGGATGATATTATTTCGAATCAGGGTGTCTTTCGTTTGACCCTGGATTTCGATTGCAACACCTTCGCCATCACCGCTGTTGACCACGCGGTTGTCTTCAATCACATTTCGGTTTGCCCAAAAATCCTTTCCACGTGCATCGTCCCTGAAAAGGATTCCGATGCGTCCACTGTCGATGACGTCGTTTCTCCGCATCACGTTGTCGGTATCACAGTGTCCAATGGAAATACCGTACTGGCTATTGCCTTTGATTTTGTTATCAACCGCCAGACCATATCGCACGCCCCAGCACCAGAAAATTCCAATGCCGTTGTTTTCAATTGTTGTGTTTTTGATGACGGGTCGTTGTGAGCCGGAGCCCGGATGCACTCCTAAATCGCCGTTGTCATGACTGTGACATCCATCAACGACTACGTCGTGGCAGATTTGAAAACTCAGCCCATCCCCGTTGTAATTCCGCATCGTGCAGTTGTTAAATGTGTAGCGGTTGCAGTCTTGCAGGAATACACAGCCCCCATAGTTGCCGTTCATGTTGGCATTGTTCTCTTTGTTACCGTCAAACGTCAGATTTTCAATCAGCACGTCTTCCGTGTATTCGCTGGTAAATAAAGGAAACAAGGAGGAGACGGTTGGCTTGCCGGTCAGCCAGATGTTTTTACGTAAGCCATCGTTGAGCTTGAAGCGATTACCACTTCGTGCAACCAGTGTTCGCTTGATCGTTGTTTGACCGCCATTGTGAGGATTCTTAGCCACGATGAAGACTCCATCACCAACGCGAAATCCGGAGCGTTTTTCCAGCGTGATCTCCTGATCGTACCAGTCAGAATCTTCCGAGACATTGACTTGCTCTGATGCTATTTTCGTCACGATACTCTCATCGCCACTTCCCTGGATTCGTATTCGGGATGGCAGATGCACAGCATTTCTTAGCGTATAAGTGCCGGGCAGGATTTTCACGGTACCGCCGCCAAGTCGTGCTATATAGTCGACAGCTGCCTGAAGAACACGATCGGATGAACCAACGAGGTCTGCCTTCTTTGGGCCAACCGTGATGGTCATTCGTTCTTCCCAATTCGGTTCGAATCGGTCGTCACCATCTGTCGCGCGAGGATTCGTTACGCTCGGTCGCTCGTCTTCTTTTCCAAAAAGGGGAGATGCAATCGTCCCGGTCAACAGTGCTGAAGATGCGAGGAATTGACGCCGTTTGATTTGAGATAAATGCATGATGATTTCATCCTTGCTGAACGTGAGAGTCAACATAGCAACGCGATGGCAGAGAATGAATCTGCGTGCGTGGCAGTATGTTTATTTTACAGGGCTTTTAACAGCAATGCTCGTTTCAATTGCTGTTGGGATCGAGCTTTAGAAATGTAAAGCGGGTTAGTTTAAAACCAAACCACAATACCCGACAACTTTTTCGTAGGAGCCTGTAATTTTACCACTGGTGTAATAGCCAACTTCCGTGCATTGGTTTAACTCACCGCGATCTAAAAGTGTTTGCATCACAATTACGGCGGGAATCATTCCACACATAGAAATGTGATTTGTCTTTACCGTGTCGAATAACTGTTCAGGNTCAAGTGAATGCATGGCANCAATCGCTTTTCGATCAAGCGAGTTNTTTACCTCTTGGGTNCCGAAATGATGCATGTCACTTGAGATGATCAGTAGTGGTTTATTATCCAATGCATTGAGAACTNTATTTAANTCGTTAGCAAAGGTTGTGCATTCCTGAAGCGTTGCATTGCCCATGGCGATTCCAACTACCTTGGTCTTTGGTGCTAACTTGGCAAGCAGAATCAACTCCATTTCAATACAGTGTTCCGACGCGTGAGCTCCAGCATCGAATTCCAATCCGGAGATGCCGTCTACCAACTGAGCCGCCAAGCTCGTATCGGACTGCAATTCACATCCCGGCAAACTCCAACTGCTACATGGCGAAACGGCCCATGGCAAACCGACCCGCGTGTGTTTTGGCCCAATGATGATTACAGTCTCTGGAATGTCAACTTGCCCTAATACATCGGCAGCAAGTTGTCCTGAGTAAATCAAGCCAGCGTGAGGGACCATGACAGCAGAAGCGGTNACTTTTGTATCCGGTGCATCTTNGATTAAGTCCTCCACCACTCTATCAAGTTCCTCTTTTGTACCTGGATAAAAGGCACCCGCAACAGCGGGAGGTCTTGGGCCCTCAAAAGATCTGGCCTTGGGAATGCGTGTGTAGTGGAGTCTTTCGGTTGTGCTGTTCACCGCAAAACTAATTAATTGGGCATGCTCGATACTTGTCGAGGGTAACTTGCTGCGAATGGTGTCAATTAGTGACTTGGTGTCGCTGGAACTATCGTATGCGGCGATGAGCACATTCTCATCCATGGCGACAAGCATCCGGGTGGTTGTGTCCAGCGACAAATCGCTTTCGTCGGACAGTCGACCGTGTATGGCCGGATCATCGAGAAGGGCGAGGCTTGGTGTTGAAGTTGATACAAAATCACTTGCACCAGTATGCGACTGTGACAATTGGCCGGCCAGGTTTTGTGCGTTTTGCAGGAGCGTGGAATGGAGTGGCACTGTCTTGTTCATTGCGAACTGCATTACGCCAATGGTCGATCCATCCTCGTGTGTTAGTTGGTAAAGCAGGCCTTTTACATTTCCATCGGGGATACCGGGCATCACATAACTTGGTGTGGCACCCATCAACATTGCATCGATATTCTGATGAGTCATCAGAGCAAGCTGTCGGAGTGACTGGTTGTTTATAAAGCTGCACGCTTGTTGAGATGGCAGTTGGGCAGCGCACGAATTTGGCATTGGGCCTTCTGTGACGATCGTTTCAAAGGTTTCCAATGAGGCATCATCTGATTGCCAGGCGTCAATTGGTATACCTGCTTTTCGACAGACCATTTCCAGAAATGCCCGTTCGTCGGCCTGGTGTTCAACAGCCACCACCGGTAACAAGAGACCACGTTTACCAGACTGCTCGATGATCAAGCCGTGCTTGCCAATTTCAATATGTTCGTGTCTCTCTTGTGCATTGCAGGTCACCGGCTGGATGTTGTGAAGTAGTGATACATCGACATCAAGTTCAGGCAATTCAGAGGGTGAAACCGGTGGAAATCGCGGATCACTGGTCGCAGTCCTTCGCGCGGATTGATCGAGAGCGTGGATTAGCTTCATGGGTTGCCCTAGTACACCACAGCAGCTTCTTAGAGTTCCGTTTTTCTTGAGCGTGACAAATGCCCCCATCACCATCTCTTTGTCTGCTCCTTCAAGAGCAGCGACACTTCTCGTCTCCTTGCTTGCACACACTTCATCGCAGACCACCTGACATGCAAGTGCATGAATCGCCTGTTCCTGACTCGAGCTCAATTCGATTGCAGCGGTGTTTTCCATTTTCTGGGACTCGGAAGGAGGTGGAGTTTGCTCTTGTGCGTTTTGTGGTAGCTCTAGCGTAACAAAATCACGGATTTTTATTGGCTGTCGCCCGGCTCCCCATGTACCTGGCTGTGGAGCAAAACAGCCGGGTATCTCTGAACTACATTTGCTACAGGTATTGAGATTGAGATTGTATACGCCCAATTTGTACCAATCGCGCTCAATTAGTAACTCCCCGCACGATGCGCAAAATGTACTTTGGTGTTTCACGTCATGTACGTTTCCTACATAGGGATATTTGATTCCTTGACGACGTGCGACTTCGTAAGCCCTGAGAAGCGTCTCATGTGATGTTCTTGGCCGGTCTTGCATTTTGAAGTCTGGATGAAAGGCCGTGAAATGAACTGGTACTTCGTCACCGCAATGTTCCATGATCCAGTCGCAAAGCTCTCGTAGCTCGTCGGTACTGTCATTGGCGTCGGGGATCACGAGATTAGTGATTTCAAACCATGTTTGCTGGAATTCGCTGAGCCACTTTAGTGTTTCCAGCACAGGCTTGATGTGTGAGTACGTGAGGTTGAAGTAAAACTCTTCGGTGAAAGCCTTCAGGTCGATGTTTGCCGCGCTCATGTGAGAGAAAAATTCTTCGCGAGCCTCATCGGAAATGTACCCCGCGGTAACCGCAATGGTCTCGATATCGCGCTGATGGCATTCGATGGCGGTATCAATTGCATACTCTGCCCAAATCACCGGGTCGTTGTATGTGAATGCAACACTTTTGCATTGGTGGTGTTGGGCAGCTGTGGCAATGGCCTCCGGCATCGCGACTTCACTGAGTCGCTGCACTTCACGGGATTTGGAAATATCCCAATTCTGACAGAACTTACACCCAAGATTACAACCGGCTGTCCCAAAGCTGAGCACACTGGTACCAGGGTAGAAGTGATTCAACGGCTTCTTTTCGATGGGATCGATACAAAAGCCAGTGCTACGACCATACGTTGTTAGCATCATTTCGCCATTGATGTTTTGGCGAACAAAACAGAATCCGCGGTCACCCTCCTTTAGATTGCACTCTCTTGGGCATAATTCGCATAAGATGCGTCCCTTCTCGGCATCACGCCACCAACCACCACTTAAGTGTCCATCACTCGTCGGAGTTGATGGCGGAGGTGTCGTGACAATTCGTTGCATTTAATAGTAATCCTGTACGGGACTCCAACCGCTAATAGCGACGACATCTGAATTTGAACTGATCGAATCGCGATAACGTATGGGATGATAATCAGGGTGTTTTAGCTGAGAGTTCATCGTATAAAATAGACGAATTACGATGTTAGAATCCATGGTTGTCTGTGAAAGTCAGCAATCAGTTTGATGTTTTGAGTTGATCACGCTAGGAGAATACTCATGGCAAAGTCACAAAATCGCACACTTTTCGGTTTCTTGTTTTTCTGTGCCATCGTTACCGGTACTGTAATTAGCATTTCATTTCCCCAGTTATTTACGGACTGGGCATATGCTCAACAGCGTGACGTGGCAGTAGATGCTCAAAGAGAAATTGCATCTGCAAAGGATCTCTCCTCAGCATTTAAAGCTGTGGCCAAACGCATGCGGCCATCAGTCGTGAGTATCACCAGTAAATTTGAACGCAGGACGTCGAATCAAAACCCGTTTGGTGGGCAGCAGATCCCAGAACGATTTCGTGACTTTTTCAACGACGAATTCTTTGGGCGTCTTCCTCAGTCTCCAGATCAACGACCTCAACCAGAAGGTGTNGGAAGTGGTACTGGATTCATNGTCAGTAGTGACGGCTANATATTGACTAATAATCATGTAGTCAGNGGTGCGACATCGATCACCGTCACTCTTTCTACATCCAGAGAATTNGAGGCNCAGGTTGTTGGNAGTGATAAGGCGACNGATCTGGCNGTNTTGAAAGTNCANGCCANNGANTTGTTGCCAGCGAAATTNGGTAGTTCCGATGCCATGGAGGTTGGAGATTGGGTGCTCGCAATTGGAAGCCCCTTTGGCCTGGANCAGACNGTTACCGCAGGCATCATTAGTGCCAAAGGCCGTAGTCGTGTTGGTATCACGGACTATGAAGATTTCATCCAAACGGATGCTGCCATCAATCCTGGCAATAGTGGTGGGCCTCTTGTAAACCTCAACGGTGAGGTGATTGGGATCAACACAGCAATTGCATCGAAGACCGGCTCGTACATGGGCATTGGATTCTCCATACCGAGCGATATGGCGAAGTTTATTAAAGACAGCATCATCAAGAGCGGAACAGTTGAGCGAGGATATCTGGGTGTGTTAATCCAGGACCTTGATGAGAATCTGGCTGATTCATTCGGCTACTCCAGCACCGAAGGTGCACTTGTTGGGCAGGTTGTTGAGAGTGGTCCCGGGGCTATGGCTGGTCTGAAAGAAGGGGATATTATCACTCATTTGGGTGAAATCAAGATTCTCACGATGCCCCAGTTAAGAAACACGGTTGCTGCAACAGTGCCGGGAACGGAATTACAGTTGAAGGTATTCCGTGACGGCAAGACGATCGATGTTGTCGTTACGGTTGGTAAGCTCGATGCAGAGGCTGTTGCAGCTTCGACTCAGGTGGACAATATGACAGATGAAGTTCTTGGAATCACTGTCGAGTCTCTCACACCTGACAAATCCAAGAAGCTCGGGTATAGTGCAGACCTTAAAGGAGTACTTGTTGCCGGTGTGAAAGAACGCAGTTTAGCTGCTCAGGTTGGAGTTCAGCCTAGTGATATTATCCTTCAAATTGGTAATACGAAGGTAAAAACAGCTAGCGAATTCACCAAGGTGATGAGCGAGAGTGATGTACAGCAAGGTATTCGTATTCACATACTGCGTGGTGGAGTAACCAGGTTCATCTTCATTCGAACCTAATCTCTGAATGCCATCCAGCCGAATACGATTACGGCAACTATAGGAATCGTAATGGAGTACACTGTCTGGCACTATGCTTGCCTGGCGACGACGCTATTCGGCAGTAGCTTACTTCAAGCTGTGGTCGGATTCGGTGCAGGTGTGTTTGGCATCCCGATATTGATGCTTTGCGGATTCGATGCACACGTGGCAATTATCGCTGTCAGCGTGGGTTCCATGTGCCAGGCAATGATGGGATCGATGAGCCTCAAGGGTGACATCGAATGGCATCGGGCATTTAGGCCAGCTATTTTTCGCCTGATTTGGATGCCACTGGGTGGCTATTGCCTCTGGCTCGTCGGTAACATGGGTCAACAACAAGTGCGTCAAGCGATCGGCATTGTCTTGTTGCTGATCGTACTTGTACGTGTACGGGTTAAAGTCATACCGACGGAAGAACTCCACATCAAATGGGAGTATATTGCTTTCTCCATTAGTGGCGTTTTGTTGGGATTCTGTGGAATGGGTGGACCAGCAGTTGCACTCTGGGTCATGGCGCAACCTTGGAATCCCAGAAAGTCCCGAGCATTTCTGTTTGCCATAATGTTTCTGGGAATGATTCCGCTTTTCATCCAGTTCTATGTTATGTACCCGGATGATGCGCTCTATGCGATGTTGCTTGGACTGGCGACATTTCCCACTGTATTAATAGGTGGAGTCGTGGGGATGAAAGTCGGGAATAAACTTGAGCGAGAGCGATTGCAAAAATATACGCTGGTCCTGCTCACCGTGATCGGTATAAGCGCATTGCTTTCACCCTACTTGCGACCGGCTCCGGAAGGTGCTGCTAAGCCTTCTGTTGAAGAGGCAGCAACGCATCAGGTAATTCCTGGATTGCTGCATAAGTGTTGAGCGGTTGATGCTGAAACGTGAGTTTTGTTCCGCGATGAATGACTAGACATTCAGCCGGTAGAAGTCGATGGCAGTGCCACCAAAGAGCCGGTCCATTTCGGAGTCGCTGAGTGGACCGATGACCTGACAAAGAGCATCGTAAACTTGATCATATGTTCCAGCCAGTTCGCAGACTGGCCAGTCTGAGCCAAACATACATCGTTCGACTCCAAAGGCCTCGAGTGCCACTTCAACGTATGGCTTTAAGTCTGAAGGCGTCCAATGTTGCCAATCTGCTTCTGTGATCATGCCAGATAGTTTGCAATACACGTGCTCGTGTTTCGCTACATCCTGGATGTGTTGTGTCCAGTTGTCCATTCTTCCAGCTTTAATTTCAGGCTTGGAAATATGGTCAATGACGAGAGGCAGGTTCGGTAATAAACTTGCTACAGTCTTCGCATGATGCACGTGTTGGACATAAAAGAGCAGATCGAAAGGGATGTTATGTTTTTCCAGTACCTTTAGTCCCGTAATGATCTCATCTCGAACGATGAAATCTACATCCGGTTCATCCTGCGTAATGTGCCTGATTCCGACGAACTTCGGATCGTCGGCAAATTGTGCCAATTGTTCTTCGCAAACATCGCTTGCTAAATCTACCCAGCCGACGACACCAGCAATAAACGGATTTTCATTTGCTAATTCCAACGCCCATGTGTTTTCACGTATATCGTGTTGAGTTTGCACAAAGACGGTCTTGTCGATTCCAACCTGAGACATACGTGATACGAGATCACTGGGCATGAATGATCGATTGATGGCCTCATTGCCTTTAGCGTCTAGCCAGCCGTATTCGAATTCAGTTCTGTTTAAATCCCAGAAATGCTGATGAGCGTCGACGCGTATGGTCATTAGGTTTACCTATATGATCGGAGTGTCGTTATTCTCTTCCCGACCCTCGATATAAAACCAGTTGTGAATGGGCTTTAGGATTTCTTGAACTTCCGATACCAACTGGGTATCGAGTGGTTCGTTAATCCAGTCAGCCCATTGGCGAATTCGCCCGGGATTGGCAGAACCAGTCACGCAAGTTGTCATGTCTTGATTTGCAATGGAGTATTGCAAGGCTAGTTGTGCGATATCAATGCCTGCCTGGCTACAGTGGTCAGCGGCTTGCTTGCAGATGTTACGGACCTGATCGGTTGCTTTATGCCATGGAGGGAGACCGGCATTAGTGAGCAGACGAGCTGAAAACGGTGCCGCGTTTAGGATACCGACTCCCTTTTCCTTCAGATACGGAGCAAGATCGCCGAACATCGTGTTTTGAAGGGTGTAGTGATTGTACGAAAGTACAACATCAAGATCTGTTTGATCCAGCACAAACTTAAAGATCTTCATCGGATATCCGGACATGCCGATGTAGCGAACTTTTCCTTGCTGCTGAATTTCACGCAGTGCCGGGATCGTCTCATCAACCACCTGTTGCATCTCAACAAACTCGATGTCGTGGCACAGGATAATATCTAGATAGTCCGTGCCAAGGCGGTGTAGTGATACATCGACGCTTTCGCGCACTCTCTTAGCAGAGAATTCAAAATGCGATTCGTGGTACCGCCCGAGTTTAGTTCCCAGATAGTATTGGTCACGCGGGATGCCCTTCAGCGCGATTCCCAACAGTACTTCTCCGATTCCTCGTCCGTAATACGGAGAGGTGTCGATGAAATTCATGCCGCAATCAAGTGCAGTTGGGACGGATTGAAGTGCATCCTGTAAATCGACAGGTACAAACTCTGACCCAAGTGATGAGGCTCCAAAACTGATCACCGACAGTTGCATGTCGGTATTTCCAAGCTGTCTGAATTCCATCAGAGATCCTCTGATCTACGGGTGCTTGTTAGCCATCCATACGGACGCCGATTGACAATAGCAAATTGGCAAATCGTTGTTGGTCTGCTGTTTGGATGGTTAACACATGGTCGGGCGTATCTACTGCTTTATAGAAATCCCATTTTTCAATGGGTTCCAGTTCCACTCCAATATTCGAATTAGCGAATACATCACGATATTCATTCCAAACAGGTGGATCACCATCCAGAGCATACGGTCCTGTTGTTTCATAATTCATCGTGTTTGCTGCTTCGATTGGAATAGCCGTCACGAGTGCTTGTAACACCTGTGTGCATGTCACCAACCCCGGTGAGAGGTTGAGACTGACCAATTCAGCATTCGGTCCTAGCGTTGAGGAACATGGGTAATTGCCATCGGCAATGAGAATCTTACCGTGATGCCCGGCGCGTCCTAGTACTTCGTTGATTTTCGGATGGATTAGTTGGTGCTTTAACATGCTTTAATTCCTATCTCCCGTAACCGGTAACAACTACATCCCGGACTGTAGAGCATCAAGATGACGTGCAAAGTGATCCTCTAATACATCCGCATATGTATCGGGATGTTGAACTAATATGTCACGTACAAGCGGTCCCAGTTTCTCATCAGTAAGAACAGATCCAAATGTGCAGTGAAGAATCTGGCGTCCTGCAAAGGTAAAGCCTTTGCCTTGTGGTACTTCATCCCAAAGTTCCAGATATTGTCTCTCAAGCTCAACGATATCCGAAACTTCCTCAACCGGAGGTGCAGAATCTAACGTGGCATGGACGTGGTACGTCGCTTTGTCGGTTAAATACCGACCACGTGCAAAATCAACGATCTCCCGAAATAGAGATTCATCATGACGTGCGACGACGCGTAGAGCTTCAAGGTAGCTCGTCCCAGCCGTTTTGACATGGAATAATCCACCGGTTGCTTTGGCCAGCAGGCCGTACATGGAAATCTTGTCACTACCAGAGTGCAAGCTTAGCTTGTAAGGGCCCAGTTCTTTTGCCAACGCTGCATGGTCATGTAGCGAGATATCTAATGCATCCAGGTCACCGATGAAGTCCACTCCTTTTTCGAAGTGACCAATGAATCGAGGTGCAAGGCTAACAAGTTTCATGCCGTTACTTAAGCAACGATCCGCGATGATATAGTGTTCCGCAAGAGTAGTAGGTTGCTCTGTTTCATCTACACTCAACTCGATTTCATAGTCACGACCGAGACCTTCGTGTACCTCGTCGATGTAGTTACAAAGTGAAAGCGCTTCGTTAAGTGCGATACCGTATTTCACAGCTGCTCGCAGGCAGGCTTCTTCATCCAATTGAAACGAAGTGCCTGTACTTAGTGTTACTGATTTCCCGCGGTAGCTATCGATCCAGCTAACCTGATCACGAATTTCAGCAAACTTTGATTCCAATGTAGCCTGATCATACGTGTCGGAATGTTCATCAACGTGATCAGAAGGATCAATAGTAAAGAAGGTAAATCCGACGGCGGCAGTTACATCTACGTCCTCTGGAGTCTTTAGATGATCTGCATCAGCACCTGTGACATCCGTCCATCCCGATGCAACCATGTCGCGCAAGGCATCTTCCATTACTCCTGTCGGCGTGCGTTGCGTACGTGTCATTTCCCGAATGGACTGCTGCGGGTAAATGGCCTTTATCCCGGCACCGGATCGTTTCATGGAGGCAACGTGACCGGGAGTTGCTAATCCGGTGCGATCTCCGAATCCGAAACTCGGCTCCAGCCCTAGCGTGACGGGTTTTGGAAGTTGTTCTAGGTTGTTGTTCATCAAGTGATCCAAACTCTGTTAATAGGTGTGTCGTGTGTAAGTCGGTCTGCTACTAGCCGAAGTACTTATTGAATGAGTCGATCGTCTGTTTTGCAGCAGCATCCGGCTCTGGATATGCAAATGCTTCAGCGCTGATGAAACGATCGTATTGGATGCTTCGAAGCGCATCGACGATTGGTTCGTATGACATGTGTCCGAGTCCGGCAGGCCGGCGGTTGGAGTCAACAAAGTGTACGTGGCCGATTGCTGAACCAGCATCACGAATCGCCTGCGAGATACACGTTTCCTCGATGTTCATGTGGAAGAGATCCGCTAGCAGGACGCAATTGTGGCCGTCATTTAACGAACTAAGGAATTCGACTCCGTCAGCCATCGTGTTACACAAATTTGTTTCGTAGCGATTGAGCGGTTCATAAATAAGTGAAGCGCCATACTGAGAAGCGTGTGGACCAAGCTCATTGATCGCTTCCCCTAACAATGCCAAAGCATCTGCCTTTGGTAAGTCCGCATTCCATCGGCCCTGCATCGAACCGATAATTGCAGAAGCACCAAATTGCCCAGCCAAATCAATAATGCTTCGAACAAAGTCCTTTGCTCGTTGCCGTTCGGTAGCATCTGTGGATGTTAAGGACAATCCATGTTTGACCATGCCTGCACCCGTACCAACAGCCGCTAATTCCAGACCGTGGTCAGACAGCAATGATTGAAGCAAGTCGGTGTCGACGGCTTCAACGCCCGGTGGAAATACTTCCACTGCATCAAATCCTAATGCCTTGGCTTTCTCGCAGCCATCGCGGAGACCGTTCCAGAATATAAAGGGGCCACCCCGTGCTTCTTCCACGAGACTAATAGTTACACATGATTTCATTGGTGATTTTCCAGAGAGAGAGTTGCGACCGAAGTTGTTAGCTTATTGAACTTCGACAATTGCCTTTAGGACACCAGTTTCGGGCTTGGTGTATGAGTCAAAAACACTGGGTAGCTCATTAAAGGATGTGCGATGTGTGATCCATGGATTGGTATCGATTTGACCGTCTTCGATGAGCTGAATAATGCGGCCAAAGTCTTTCGGTAGGGCATTTCTTGATGACAGCAAGTTCATCTCTTTAGCGTGGAGTAACTTGTGGGGAAATGAAACCTCACCCATCGTAATTCCAACGTAAACAAGTGTGCCGGTGTGTGCCACGTAATTCAGTGCATTTGACATCGATTGAGCATTGCCAGTTGCATCGATAACGATCGTTGGAAGATTACCGTTAGTGAGTTCCTCTAGGGCACTAAGTTCACTGCCATCACCTGTGAAGTGCACCGTGTGATTAACACCCATCGTGTTCTTGGCAAAATCAAGTCGCTGCTCGTTGATATCCATCATGATAGACGTAGCAGATGTGAGTTTAACGAACTCGAGTACACTGAGCCCAATGGGGCCGGCACCAATGATCAAAACGTGGTCTTCGCCAGTGGGATTGCATCGATCAACCGCGTGACAGCCGATCGCCAATGTTTCGACCAATGCAAGTTGTTCCATCGCCAAGCCACCAGAGGAGGCGTGGAGTTTTCTTGCTGGAACAATAAACCGGTCTCTCATGCCGCCATCTGTATGGACTCCAAGCACCTGCAGGTTATCGCAACAATTGCCCCGATCTCGCTGGCTGGCAAAACTGCCTACGTCATTGATGTAAGGTTCTACGCTACAGTGATCGCCAGCCTTGATATTTTCGACACCATCTCCGACTTCTAGTACTTCTACCCCCAATTCATGTCCGGGTATGCGTGGATAACTATAAAATGGGAATTTCCCAAGGTATCCACTCAGATCGGTACCGCAGATTCCAACGCGGTGTACTGCTACAAGTGCTTCACCAGCACCAGGTGCAGCAGCTTCTTCGATTTCTACTTGTTCAAAGTGTTTGGGTTCTTGTAAGACGATTGCCTTCATGGAGGAATGGATCCTTTTGGTCACATCGATTTAGATGGGCTCTGGCCACGATCAGCCATAACAGCACAGCGAAGCTCTATTATGACGCTGCATTAGCAACCGGAAAAGGTAGTACAAACAAAGTATGAATTGATTATCCGACTTCGTTTTGAATTAAGTCCCTGAATCGACTTAGTANGTCTGCATCCTGTGAGATTAGCTGGCCCCATGGTGGAAGCACGGTAGTGGATTNTGAGGTCTCATTGATGGTTTGTCGCCATGTATCTGCAATTCGATTAGCAAATACGTCGATTGCGTCCGATTCACTCATATGGTCATACGTCAGCCCATTCCACTTTGAGTCCACGGCGTAGTTGTCTACGAGTCGATTTGCAGTGCTCTTGAATTCTTCGACCAGATCATCTGTCGATGGGACGTCGATACCATATTCAATAAGCGCATCTCTTGTCGCTGAAATAATATCAGCGGCCATTCGATTAAGTCCGCTGGAATTGTGTAGCAGTCTGTCGCTTCTATATATATAGAAGCGAATATATAGAGGCGACAGTTTCTCGTTGTTCGTGCGTATCGATCCAATCAACTGGTACTTCGATTTTTGGCAAATTTGAAGCACCCAAAAACTGAATGTGATTATTGATAGCCTGAGTAACACCGCCACGCTCAAGATGGTAATGAATGATGACTAGTCTTAAGTCATTGCTCCCGAGCCGTAGGTGAATGTCTTGATAATCCTCTGCCGGAGTCGATGTTAATCACTTGGCCGGTCGCCATCTTGTTTCTTAGGAAGAACTCAACTGTTTCCGCAAATGCCGTCGGATCATCTACATGCTTAAGAAGGGTCTCTTGCTGAATGCGGTCGCGTGTTTTCTGGTCGAAGCGGTCTGGAAATAGAACTGGACCAGGATTGATGCAATTGACCCGGATTTTTGGGTTGAGAGATGCTAGGTCAACGGCAAGAGATCTGGTTGCAGCTACGACAGCACCTTTGGCAGCGAAGTAGCCCACATGATTTTCGTAAGGCTGCTCAACGGCCCAATCCCCAACAGTGATTATGCTGCCACCACTAGGTTGTTCGGACATCATTAAACCAATGATCTGGCAGCAATGTATAGTGCCGATCGCATTTACTTGAATCTGTTGTGAAATACCATCGGAGATCTTATTGATTGGTGTTGGCTCCCAAATTGAGGCCGTCGTTACAAGACCATCGATTGAACCCATTTCGCTTTTGACTGCGGTGCCAAGTTGTTCTATTTCACTTTGGCTGGTGATGTCGGCTTGAAATGATCTGGCGGTAATTCCAGATTCGATTAACTCGACTAGAGACTGTTGTGCTTCTACCTGCGATTTGTTGAAGTGCAGTGCAATGGAATAACCACATTCGCCAAGATATTTCGCAGTTTCGAAACCTAGACGCCGTTTTCCAGCTCCGGTGATCAACACCACACCTTTCGAGGTGGTTTTACAGGTTTTGGTGTTTGAATTTGACTGATTCATTTAGCGATGTAATGTAAATACCAGTGGTAATCTGGGAGATTTTCTTGATGAATGGGTAATTCCAGTATTGAAGATTGCCCATTTTGTCGAAAAAAGCTCGAAACTTGCCCACATTTTAAGGGGTTTATATTTGATGAATGGCGAACCACACCGTAGGTTAGTGTTTGTGTTATTCTAGTTAGATAGAGTTTAGTGCGTACAGCACATTACATTGATTCAGGGATAAACCAATGAAACGAAACAGCATCTTAATCTTGGCGACGGCAGTTCTGTCGCTTTCAGTCGTTGCAGCTGATGTTGTAGCGCAACCACAAGGTCAGCGCCCGCAAGGTCAGCGTCCAGGTGGCCAAGGTGGATTCGGCCAACGAGGCAGTAATCCTATTCAGCTTCTTCGAGTTGCCGAAGTTCGGGAAGAAATAGAACTTCTTGATGAGCAGTACGAAGAATTGCAAACAAAATCTCGCAAAATTCAGGAAGAAGCTCGCGGTACAGGCGAACGACCTAACTTCCGTGAATTATCCGAAGAAGAGCGAAACAAGCTAATTGCAGAGTTCCGCAAGAGGTCTGAAGAGACCAATAAAAAGATTGCTAAGCTAGTGGAAGATGTACTTCTCCCGCATCAAAAAGAGCGATTAGATGAGATCGCACTTCAGATGCAGGGAACAGCTGCTCTGTTTACCCCGAAGGTACGTGAAGCACTGAAAATCACTGCTGAAACCGGTGAAAAGATGCAAAACGTGTCACGTGAAGTAATGGAAGGTGTTCGTGATAAAGCACGTGAAGCTTTCCAGAGCGGAAATCGTGACGGCATCCGAGAGTTGTTTGAAAACGCTCAAAAAGAAGTGAATGAGAAGGTTTTGGGTCTCCTGAGCGATTCTCAGAAGAAGAAATTTGAAGAAATGAAGGGTAAGCCATTCAAGCTACCTGAAGGTGCACGACGTCCTGGTGGCGGTCAAGGTGGCCAGCGACCTGGTGGCCAACGTCCAGGTGGTCAAGGCGGAGAACGTCCAGCACGTCCTGCAACATAATGCCCCATTTGTCACCCGATGACAAAGCAATTCACGGATTCATGCAATAGTCTGCATGCGACAATTGCTGCAAGCCTCTTGGCTAATCCAGCCAAGAGGCTTTTTTCATGCGCGCTTACCCCCGCTCAATCATNGTCATCATCCACCCACTTTCTATTTGAGCCTGCAAATTCAATAATAGCTCTATAGAGGGGGTATCATATACCACTATAAAAGATGCCAAAAAAACATATTAATGCCAATATGGCATTTAAAGTCAGTGGTAGATTTGAATCTAAGACAGGCATGGATTTCTGCGGAGAATAATCTAAGACAGGAGTAAATTGAATTCTCTGGATCAAAAATCACTGAAAACAAGCTGTTTTTAGTCAAAACAAAAAGTGGGTGTCCATGATTGAGCACGCTTGATGGCAGGGAGAACATAGACTGTCTATGAATTTGGCATGACGATTGCATTTTGGTTGGTCAGGACTTGGGCGTGAGCCAAGTTGGCAATTTGAAATGAGAGGAGAATGTCATGTTGATTAAATGGAACGATCCCTGGACAGCACTGCAAAGTGAAATGCACTCGTTGCGTGATGAAATGCAAAAGGTCTTTGGTGGGCTGTTGTCATCGAGTAGTAGTCGACGGCATGCCGATGATATTTCTGCCGTGCGAATTCTCGAAGACCAAACTGGCTACACCATAGAAATGGCTATGCCCGGTATCGCCAAAGATGCAATTGAGTTGGAAGTGGACACTGATAACCAACTCATCATAAAAGCACATCGAAAACGAGAGTCAGAAGATGTGGTTCTTCACCGACACGAACGCGCATTTGGAGATATTTGTCACACTTTTGACTTGCCAAATGACGTAGATCGAGAGCAGATCGATGCTGAACTTCGAGATGGATTACTGCATGTATCCGTTTCAAAAAGGCCAGAACTACAACACCGATCTATCGAAGTGAACTAAGTAAATCCAATAGGTGATCTCATATCGTCTAACGATGATCTCATAACCAATTGAGGAGTAACAAGTCATGACGAAATCCAAAGAAACAACCGCCACAACACAACCATCGGATCGCACGAATTATGTATCGCCACGTGTGGATATCCTTGAGTTGGATACTGAATTCCATCTCTTTGCAGATATGCCCGGCGTGCAAAAGCACACGGTGGAATTGACATGTGCCAATGGCGAATTGAGTATTAGTGCTCCGGTTGCTTTCATTCATAACTCAAAACGGGTCGTCCTCGGGAATTCACTACCAGAGGGTTATCGCCGTCTGTTCACCGTTGACGATACAGTGGACATTGAGAAGATTGTCGCAGAGATGAACGATGGCGTATTGAAAGTCACACTTCCCAAGAAAGAGTCTGCACAATCAAGACGCATTGCCATTAGTGTCAACTAGCTTAGGATATCAACGAGGTAGTCCATTAGCTGTTTTATTTGCACCGTGGATTAATCCAGCGCTAGAATAGGACGTGTACTCAAACAGGAGATTGATATGAGCAGTTTGGCATTAATGGGATTCTTTTTTATAGATCCTGTGTATGTGGTCATGGTTCTCATTCCCGGGCTCGTAATTGCTGGCGGTGCGAGCCTGCTGGTGAAATCCAGATTTGCGAAGTATTCGCGTCGCATGACCAGATCTCGTATCACAGGTGCTCAAGCTGCTCAAATTGTCATGGAACGAGCCGGCATCACTGATGTGACCATTGAGCAAAGCCGTGGATTTCTATCAGATCATTACGACCCGAGAACTAAAACTCTTCGGTTATCACATGAGAATTATGTTGGAAGTTCTGTGGCTGCGGTGAGCGTTGCAGCTCACGAAGCTGGTCATGCGTTACAGCATGCCAAGGGCTACGCACCCCTTTCTCTTCGCAGTTCACTCGTGCCGTTGGCCGGATTTGGATCCAACATCGGTTACTTCGTCATGTTGATTGGCTTAATCATGCAGGCAAGTGGCGTCGTACTAATTGGTGCCGGATTATTCTCGTTGGTTTTGTTGTTTCAAGTTGTAACACTTCCAGTGGAATTTGATGCATCGAGCCGAGCCAAGGTGGAATTGGAAAACGCCGGAATCATCGCTCTAGAGGAACGTGAAGGTGTGTCTAAAGTTCTAAACGCTGCTGCACTGACGTATGTTGCGGCTGTCGTGAACACCTTGCTACTGCTTCTCTATTTTCTGATGCGTTCCGGCCTTCTGAATTCGGATGACTAGCCGCGTATAAAAAAACGCGCCATACTAGCAATCAGTATCATTGCACCTAAAACACAGACACGAGAATCTGTATTTTAGGCCTTTAAGACGACTGCACTTTGTGGAAATCAAATATGAAACGTCTGCCGTTATTCACCGCTATTCTCACTTCTATTCTTCTTTTTGTCAGTGGCCTGCAGGCTGCCAAACCTAACGTAGTTTTGATCATTACGGATGATCAGGGATATGGAGACGTTGGAGTTCATGGAAATGAGATGATCCAAACTCCTTCGCTGGATGCCTTGTACAAGCAGAGTGTGCACCTAACTGATTTCCACGTAGATCCAACATGCAGTCCAACCCGAAGTGCGTTGATGAGCGGTCGGTATTCAACGCGCACTGGAGTATGGCACACCATCATGGGGCGTTCTCTCATGAGCACACACGAGTGGACGGTGGCTGAGGTCTTTCAAGCAAACGGTTATCAAACAGGAATGTTTGGTAAGTGGCACCTTGGTGACAACTACCCACTACGACCGCTTGATCAAGGATTCTCATTTGCCTTCAATCACGGCGGTGGTGGAGTAGGGCAGGGTCCGGATTACTGGGGAAATGACTACTTTGATGACACGTATTGGCGTAATGCTAAACCGGAGGCAACAGAAGGTTATTGCACTGACGTTTGGTTTGATAATGCAATCGACTATATCCGCGAACATAAAGACGAGCCGTTTTTTGTGTACCTGTCGACTAATGCTCCTCACGGACCTTACCTGGTAGACGAGAAATACTCCAAGCCATACGAGGAAAAAGGTGTTGCACAGCCGATGGCCAAGTTCTACGGCATGATTACCAACATCGACGAAAACGTGGGCCGACTCGACAAAGAGCTACACGATCTGGGTTTGGCCAATAACACGATTCTCATCTTCATGACGGACAATGGTTCAGCAGCGGGTTGGCGGGCGCCCAAAAATGCAAAGTGGCCCGGCTTTAATAGTGGTATGCGTGGTGGAAAAGGATCCGAGTATGACGGTGGACACCGCGTGCCATTTTTCATCCGCTGGCCTGACGGAAAGCTAGAAGGCGGTCGCGACGTCAATCAGCTATCCGCACATATTGATGTACTTCCAACACTCACAGACCTATGCGATTTAAAAGACAAGGCATCGAAGTCTCGCGATGGAGTAAGCCTGACACGTGCGCTTGCTGGTAATAACAAAGTGCTGCAAGATCGCACGATCCTAGTGCACTCCCAACGCGTCGAATACCCACAAAAGCTACGTAAGTGCAGCGTGATGACATCGCAATGGCGTCTCGTAAATGGCAAAGAGTTGTTCGATATTAAGGCAGACCCTGGCCAGCAACAGGATGTGAGTGAAGAGCATCCGGAAGTTGTTAAACAGCTACAGCAGGAATACGAGAATTGGTGGACAAGCCTGTCCACCGTTTTTGATGACTTCGTGAGGATAGGACTTGGGAGCCATGATGAACCAGAGTCGCTTCTCCATTCACATGATTGGCACACGACCGGCAATAGTACTCCCTGGCACCAAAACCACGTACGCAATGGAGCCATGGGTACCGGTTACTGGGCTGTGGACGTTACCGCGTCAGGTAAATATCAGATCGAGTTGCGACGTTGGCCAAGACAGGAAGAGAAACCACTAGAGGCCATAAAGGCATCGATAAAGATTGGTGATTACAGCAAAGAGGTCGAAGTCACGGCGGATCAGGTTAAGGTAGTTTTTGACGTGGAACTACCTAAGGGTCCGGCAGATTTGGAGAGCTTGTTCACACTTGAAAATGGTAAGCAACGCGGTGCTTACTTTGCATATATTCGTCGCATCGACTAGATGGGCGAGCTATTTCTATACGGCTAATTGCGAGCCAAGCGTAGGGTTATAAGGAATTTACGGGCACGGGTAGCGGCACGGCTATAATTCTGTGCTATCTTAGCTAAATTACCCAATCGTTAAATATTCACAGAGTGTTGATAGTAATTAATCTAAACGTTATCAGCCGTGTGCGCTGTTTTACAAAGCACGACAATTCAACAGGCACTTATGCATTGATTGCACAGGTCGCCAACTCAATTAATCCGAACGACTCCACATTGTGGACGGAGGTAAAGCGGAAGATGATGCGTCTTACCAGAACACTTGTACTTCTCACTGCAGTTCTAATCTCACCAAGCATCCAAGCTCAGGATGCTCCGGCGCCACCAAAACCCGAATTTCCACCGTTTACGGAAGTTCTAAAGGGATATGACAAAGTCGTATCGACTGCTGATGGTGTAAGAAGCTTATACACGTTGTACGTCCGCAAAAAGGATAACCAGATTTTTGCTGAGCTTCCTCCAAATTACATGGCGAAGAAGTACTTCATTGCATTAACGCAGGCTAGTGGTGACAAACGTGCCGGGTTACAGGGGAATGATCAACTGGTGTACTGGCGACGGTATGACAAGAAATTGGCGTTGATAGCACCTGAATTGGATATTCGCTCCAGTGGTGAACCGGAATCGGTATCATCCATCAAGAGACTCTTTACCGACTCAGTAATTCTAAACGTACCAATTGTCACAATCGGGCCAGGTGGTGGACCTATCATCGACCTTGACTACTTGCTCGTAGGCAAGGCGACGAAGTTCTTTGGCCTAAGTGCGATCAATCGCGAGCATATTGGAATTTTTGCTATTCAGGTTGCCAAAGCATTTCCGCAGAACATCGAAGTAGCATTTGAGATTCCCTCGGCGAGTGGCAAGCTACAGTCACTTCACTACAGCATTAGTGAGTTACCGATGAAGTCAACTTATAAACCCCGTAAAGCAGATGCACGAGTCGGATACTTTACAACGATCTATAGTGACTATGGAAAATACTCCGATGATGAAACCAATGTGCGTTTTATCAACCGCTGGCATCTTGAGAAACGGGACTCATCGCTAAAGGTGAGTCCACCGAAGAACCCAATTGTTTTCTATATCGAACACACAACACCAGTTCGTTATCGACGATGGGTTCGAGAAGGTGTGTTGTACTGGAATGACGCGTTTGAAAAGGTCGGAATCTCAAATGCGATTGAGGTTTACTATCAGGACGCTCAAACAGGTGCACATATGGACAAGGATCCAGAAGATGTTCGCTATAACTTTGTACGTTGGTTAAACAATGATGAAGGGACAGCAATTGGTCCGAGTCGTGTTAATCCGATGACTGGCGAGATTTTAGATGCGGATATTATCCTTACGGATGGCTGGATTCGCTATTTCGAATATGAATTCGACAAACTACTTCCAAAGATCGCGATGGAAGGCTACAGCGCTGAAACTTTAGCCTGGCTAGCCAAACACCCAGACTGGGATCCTCGTGTAAGATTTGCTCACCCTGGTGACCGCGAACGTGTACGTCGGGAGTTATTCGAGAAGGCTCAACTACCATTTAGCGGGCACCCGTTTGCAACTGTCGATAACACTCTCTTAGGTGACGACAAGTATGACGGGTTGGTTGGCCGCGTTAGCCAGATCAATGGTGGCTGCATGGCGGCTGAAGGTTTATCGATGGACGTTGCCATGATGCGGATGATGTATTCCATGCAATTCAATCGAGCTCTTCAGGAAGAAGCAAAAGAGGGCGATGACGCTGATAAAGAGGACGAAAAGGAAGAGAAGGAAGAAAAGGAGGAGAAGGAAGAGAAGCCCGAAGTGGTCATTATTGACGGTATGCCTGAATCATATATCGGGCCACAGCTAGCTCACGTTGTCGCTCACGAAGTTGGGCACACGATTGGCCTTCGTCATAACTTCAAGGCATCATCTGTCTATTCCCTGGAGGAAGTTAATTCAAAGGATGCACATGGCAAACCAAATGCTGGAAGCGTAATGGACTACGTCGGAACCAACTTCCGAGTTGAAGCTGGTGATGCTCAAGGTGACTACAACATGATTGGACTTGGACCATATGACTATTGGGCAGTGGAATATGGCTATTCATTTACAAACGACCTTTCTTCGATACTCAAACGCGTAAACGAACCGGAGTTAGCTTATGCAACGGACGAAGATCTCGATGGCCCAGATCCTCTCGCACGCATTTACGATTTCGGAAAAGAGCCGATCAAATATGCGAATGAAAGAGTGAAGCTTGCACATTTACATCGAGGCCATCTCACTGACCACTTTGTAGGTAAAGGCGAAAGCTGGGGCAAAGCACGTCGTGGTTATGAGATCACACTTGGTATGCAATCACGTGCGATCAGCATGATGGCCAACTGGCTTGGTGGCATTCACGTTGTCCGTGACAAGAAAGGCGATCCAGGTGATCGTGCTCCGCTTACGGTTGTTTCAGCTGAAAAGCAGCGTGAAGCACTGAAATTCATTATCGATAATGCATTCCAAGATTCAGCCTATGGATTGAGCCCAGAGATCCTGAAGTACATGTCGGTTGAAAAGTGGTCTGGCGAATCGCGTCGGAGTTACGCACGTGACTATGACTGGCCAATTCATGACCGTGTGATGGCTATTCAGGCATCAGCTTTGACGTCAGTGCTTACACCAACAACATTGCGACGCGTCTTTGATAACGAACTTCGTGTTCCAGAAGATGAAGATGCGTTCACATTACCGGAATTACTCGACACGGTAACAGCCGGAATCTGGGGTGAGTTAGATGCGGAAGTCGCAGAGAAAGGTACGGCACGTAAGCCAACGATCTCCAGCCTTCGCAGAAACCTTCAGCGTGAACATGTGAAACGCCTGATTGATCTCTCCATGGCTAGTCGTGGAAGCAACGAGTCATTCAAGCCGATTTCAAATCTTTCACGTGCTCAATTGCGAGCGATTGCTGCTAAGGTTGCAACCTATGTTGAGAATAACGGAGAGAATCTTGATCCGTATACCTCTGCTCACATGGTTGAACTTGGTGAACAGATCGAAAAAGCACTGGATGCCAATTACATTTACAACACTGACAAGATTGGTGGCGGTGGTGGTGGATTTAGCCTGTTCTTTGCCGAAACGGGTGAATAACACTTATTACAATCTGGCCTAACGATACGGCCTAAAAGTCAGGCATAGCAAAAGGGCCATCCGGTATTCCGGATGGCCCTTCTTTTTCAGCAGGATCGGTCTTGGGATTGACGTGGATTACGCCGCAAATTCTCCACGTCTGTCACCGAGTTGCCCCTGCAGTCGCTGAACGAGGCTACTGTGCATTTGGCTTACCCGGCTTTCACTCAGGTCAAGCGTTGCACCAATCTCTTTCATAGTCATTTCTTCATAGTAATAGAGGATGATAATTAGCCGTTCGTTACGGTTGAGTCCTTTGGTTACCAGACGCAGCAGATCATATTTCTGACCACGCGTGGTGGGATCTTCGCCCTTCTTATCATCGAGGATATCGATTTCGCTGACATCCTTTTCACTGTCTGTCTGATACCACTTTTTATTTAGGCTGATCAGGCTAACAGCGTTCGCATCTCGCATCATCTTTTCAAGTTCAGGAACAGTAAGTTCCATGAACTCGGCCAGTTCCTGCGGAGTTGCGGGTCGTCCCAGTTTATCTTCCATTTTTTTCGTTGCGGTATTGAGCTTAGTCGCTTTACTTCGCACCAGGCGTGGAACCCAGTCCATACTTCTCAGTTCATCGAGCATGGCTCCACGGATACGCGGCACGCAATAGGTTTCGAATTTAACGCCACGCGTTAAATCGAATGCGTCAATCGCATCCATGAGTCCAAACACTCCTGCAGAGATCAGGTCGTCCAGCTCTACACCATCTGGAAGTCTAGCCCAAACCCGTTCACCGTGATATTTCACGAGCGGATGATATTGAGTCATCAACCGGTTTCGCAATTCAGTGGTGGGCTTTGTCTTGTAACTCTTCCAGAGCTTAAGAACCTCTTCAGGTACCTTAGATGCCATACATTCCTCCATGACAGACAGGCGTACAATTATCATGCAGCCGTCTGGCTCCCCAGACGTCGCGGTGTGCGCGCACCGGAGACGCTCTCCGTGTACACGATCTTTAACACTCTTTGCCCGTCGTTGTGCGTCACGGAGAAGCTGATGTCTGCGATTGACCCAAAATTACAGACGGTGGACGCATCTTCCGTAGATAAGTTGTTCACGGTATGTGTGAGGTACCGTAGGTATGCGAATCGACCTAGAACGCCGACTTGGTTAGAGATTATCGGGATTTTTCAAAAATCAATTGCGCGTACAAACAACAAGCGGCAGAATTCATCAGCAGTGATATTTAAAACCACTGTAAAACGCGAGCAAGTACAGTGTCTTAGACAAATAAGTCACGTACAGGAGTACCCATATCTGTTGTCGGGATAGGTCGGTCATCATCAAATACCAGCTTCCTTGGATTAATTCCAAGCGCATAGTGCATGGAAGCATGTAGGTCAGGAACAGAAACAGGCTGTTCAAGTGTTTTCATGCCAAGCTCATCTGTGACACCAATGGTGCGCCCATTTTGGAGTCCGCCTCCGGCTAAGACAGTGCTAAAACACTTGGAGTGGTGGCCACGTCCACCGCCACCATCAAACGCAGCTGGTCGTCCGAATTCAGTGGCAACACAAATCAGTGTCTTGTCCAGCAGTTTCTTACTCTCCAGATCCAAAACGAGGGAAGACAGTGCACTATCGAGCTCACGTATTAGCAGGTGCTGAGCATCTTGACCGGCGTTATGAGTGTCCCACCCAGTACCATTTACGAAGTTTAGATTGTGTGAAACCTCGATAAACCTCACACCACGCTCCACAAGTCTGCGAGACAACAGGCATCGTTGTCCGAACTCACCACCATATTGTTCACGAAGCGCATCAGGTTCATTTCCTAACTTGAATGCGGACATGAAGTCTGGGCTAGCGAGCTTGAGTGCCTGACCGATAGCGCCGTCATATTGTTGAACTACTTTAGAAGATTGCTTATTCAGGAAGGAATCCCGAAGAGCTTTAAGCGCATCTTCACGTCGCTTTTGTCGCTGATTGGTAATAGCAGCTGGACGTGCCAAACCACTTGGACCTTCTCTTGTATCGGTCAGATACACAAACCCGTGTTTGGACCCAAGGAATCCGGCATTTCTTGAAACGGTTGGGTAGCCGATTAAGACGTACGGTGGTGCCGATTCATTTACTGCACCTTTGTGATACGTCATCAGTGATCCGATCGAGGGATATGTAACCGTACCGGAGACATGCCGTCCTGTGTGCATCATGTTGGTGGCAATGGCGTGCTCATCGATCAATTCGTGATACGTGGTGCGCACAATGTTCATGCGATCTAAGACCGATGCGCATTTTTCCAGATGTTCACACACTTGTGTGCCATCGACGGCGGTATCAATTGCAGCATAGTCTGATCCGGGTTTTCTGGTTGCCGGGTCTCCCTGCCGCTTGGGATCCCAGGTATCGATGTGACAGGCACCTCCACCAAGCCAAATCATAATGCAGTGTTCAGCCTTGCCCGGAGCGAAGCCAAAAGGCGACTCTTCCTGAGCCTGCGACACGTCGAGTGCAGCAAGTGCTCCTGCTGCGCCTGCGGTAGCCATAAACTGACGTCTGGATGGATTAGTGATTGTCACGTTGCGTCCCCATTAGGGTGAAAAGACAAACTCCGGTGAATTGTATAAGGCCCAGACCAGATCTTCCATTTGAGTCCGCCATTGAGGATTCAGCTCAGGAGTGGGCTTTGGTCCGGCCTTTACGTATTTACGAAGCTCGAGTTTTACTGAGTTCGCATCTTTACTGTTGTGATTGGACCACGAGATTAGATTTCTAGGTGCCGGATCCGGATAGACCATCTCCTCTCGTTCTGTCGACGTCAAATCAACAACGCGGGATTCAAATCCGTCGGCAACAAGCGTTGCGATGAGGTCGCGTTCTGCGATTGATGGTGTCCGTCCAAGGATGTGCTGGAATGTCGAATCGAGCAATTCATTTACAGTCTCAGACTGCAGAGCAATCTGGGTAAAGTTACTGTCTACCGTTAGGGTTGTAATCTGTTGGGCGAGAATTCCGTTATGCAAGATTGCTGGTTGAAGCACATTCATTTCATCTTGCCGCTGGCTAATTGGGCTTTGGCGAGCGCCGTTCCAGCCAAATAGTTCCATCACTGTCACGAAGGGTTGGGCGAAGGGCAGGGTCAGGCTAGGACGGTCACGTTCGTTGGACGTATCCGAGAATTGCCAGGCTCGTCTTGGAAACCCGAGGTGCAATGAGTTGGTCACACGTCTAGCGCCGTCGATATCCACGCTCATGGCACCAGCATCAAATGGTTGACCACTGCTGCTAAACAGTGAATCTACGAGTTGCTCAGCGCTCAATCGCCTTGTAACTGGTCCGGCAAACAGCGAATGGCCATCTTCATTCGTTACAAGGTCGGCGCTAGTTCGCTGGTACAAGTCCGATTCGAATATGGTTCGAGCAAGACGTTTGAGATCATATCCGTTTCCAGCAAGCTCTCTTGCCAGGAAGTCTAGTAAATGGGGGTGACTGCTGGTAGAGTCCTGCCAATCATTAATTGGTTCCCGCAAACCATAACCAATTAGCTTTTTCCACATCCGATTTACGATCACCTGGCTGAACCGCATATTCAGTGGTTGAGTGATAATTCGTGCAAGCTGAGCCCGCGAATCTTCTTTGTAACGTACTAATTCAGCGGGCAATCGATCCGATGCAAGGTTTTTCAGCGGCCAGTGTGATTGGATACTCGTACCTGGTTTTACAGAAATCGTAACAGCGAGATCTTCCGGGTTGATCCCCTCCAATGGAACACTGCTGGTTGATGGTACAACCTGTGGACCACGCTTCAGCATCGCTGCAATTTCGAATAAATCCTGCTGAGTAGATTCATGGAATGGCGCATCATGGCAGCGCGCACATTTCATTTGCACTCCTAAGAATGCCTGGGTCAGCACGTGAGCTTTGGCCGCCATCGGCGCGTCATTTTGTGTTGCCAATTCAAATCCGGCCGGACCACCAAAATATTTGCTGCCTTCCATCATGATCAGTTGCGTTACCATTTGATCAATTGGTCGATTATCAAGTAGTGCTTCATAAATCCAGAGCCTGAATGGCCCAGTATTGTTCAGCGTTGGATTTACGATATTGGGGTTCTCCGCCAGAACATCCTGCCAGTAACTCACCCAATGATCGGCCCACGCATCTTGAGATAGGAAGAAGTCTATCCAATCTTGCCTACGTGTTTCAGTTTCATTTTTCAGCAGTCGTGAAACCACTTCAGGAGATGGAATGGTACCCGTGGTATCAAGACTCAGTTTTCTTAGGAACTGGCGATCACTTAAGGGCGTAGTTGGCTTAAGTTTCGAAGCAGCCAATTTGTCGTTCAGGTAACGATCAATCAGGTTGTTGGAGCGCTCCGGAAATTCACTTCCAGCCTGCGAGAGCGGCTTGAATAACTGAGTGATCATGGCAGCGTGCTTGTGGCGGTTATTCCAGTATTCAGCCTCACTTTTTGAAACAGCTATTCGTTTCGTTTGATTTAGTTTTTCAATCGCTTGCCATTCGCGCTGAAAATACGGTGGAAAATGGTAGTCGGTCAACAGGATGGTATCTCCATGGCCAAGAACACGGAAATCTTCACCAGGCGGTGCAATGTAAACTCCGGACTCACCGCATTCCGGTCGACGACCTTTACCACCAACAATCATGTCAAACACGAATAGATGTTCTTCACCATCGCCTTCAATAGTTATTAGTTTCTGAGCGTCGCCCCGATATAGCGGACGGATATGAGGTGCGAGGGTGCGGTCAATTGCGGGTACGGATCCGTGGCTTGAGGAACTGATATTGAAGAACGGTAGGTCTAAGACCTGAGCGTCGTCGATTTGTAATCGTGCGCCGTTTCTAGCTCGTACCAGGATTTGCTGCGTACCCTTGGGAATCACGAATCGCCCCATAGCCCTCACCATAAACGGTATGGGCCGGTCATCAATGACTCCAGACTGTGTGTACTTGTGCGGGACACGGAATAACACAAGATCATCCCGGTCATACGACTCCAAAAACACAGGTGCTCGCATGCTCCATGATTTGGAATCGGAAATNTTCTCGTAGACTTCAAATCGNACCTTGTCCTGTTTGATCANGCTCGNATCCAGAGTNAGTTCCTGGCCNCGATATTCATATTTCTGAGCAATGCGGTCAGCAGGAAGAAGCTTGCGATAAATCGCAATTTCATCAAGGGNACCGTGAAAGGTGCTATTTGGGTTTCCNCCCAGAGATGTGCCAATCCACAACTCGTCATTATCAACAACCGGTGTGGTTTCGATATCTCCAGCGACTTCCCAAGTACCAGCGACCAGTTTGCCATCGATGAATCCACGCAGTGTATTTGGCGTTCCCATGATGTATGTGATTACTACGTAGTGCCAGCCATCTCCTACGCCTACGGGAGTTTTACTTTCCCAGCGGTGGTAGTCCTGTTTACCGTTTGCTGTGCCTCTCATGAGAAATGACAAGTAGGCAGCNCCTCCCTTGCCGGATAGCCGTAACGAGTAGTTNTGGTTTTCAGNGGGGAACCCTTTATTGCCGGTACGGCCTTTTCCAACGATGTATCGNTATCCNTTATTTTGAAGTCCGCTGGAATTGACCCACGCTTCGATCGTGATCGGATCTCCTTTCTTAAAGTCCAGTGGACTCTGGTCGCCGGGATCTGTTACCACAAGCCGACCAGGAGGAGTCGTGATTTCAACGGCAGCATGTCCAGATGCAAACAATGGGAATTCAGGAAGCGTAGGTCCGAGTTCAGTTTGTTTTATCGTTCCGACAACTTTTGCTGCGAGGGTAAGCGGATCTTCACCAGCGGAATTCAGATATACACCGTCAGTGTTTTTGTCCATGCGCCAATACGCAACAGGCTGATCTTCCTTTGTTATTTGCACATAAGAGTCCTGTGCACTGGTGTCAGTCAACAGAGAGGACACAAGAAGAAGCACCGAAAGAATAGATCGTGTTTTTGGCATGCGTCTATTATAAGTGCGAAGTAGTATTTCGTGTGTCCGCAATTTCACAGCCNGTGAATTCTATTTCGCGAACTGTCGTGCAAGTCGATTGAGCAGTGCCGTNTTCGTGCTACCGCGATGCGTGACCAGTCGATAGCGAAGCGTGAAGCCTTCGTCCCCTTTTCCAAGCGGAACAGCGTGACGCCCAGGGAACATTGCATTCTGCATGCTCCCGGATTTTCTCAAGATCCACGGNTCAGGATANCCAGGATTATCCGGATGCGTGATGATCGTTACTCCGCTGGTTTGGTCGTCAGGACCAAATTGACCAACAATGTCTATCCATTGGCCAGCTGCTACAGCCGTTCGTTGCGGTTCAACATTTCCAGAGGGTCCTGTGAATACGGGGTCAACGGGCATNNGCAGCCGAGGTGAGAATCCACCATACCCCTTATCATCTTCCGATCCGCCAATAGAGACGTTGGGTTGAATGGCCTGAAGTTGTATTTCAAAGTCCAGCACACGGTACATCGATCGAGTGGTGTGTAATCGGATCCGTGTTTGCTCATGAATGATCGGTGCCGGGTTCNTATCGTCGTCGAGCAGTAACGATGANGACCAGGTCACATTTACCAACAAGTCGACTGACTTGGTACGTCTGGTTACAAGCGGGTCGACAACCTGCCAGTTAAACTCCTTGCATTCCCAGTTATCGCCGATGTTCTCGCCATTTACACGTACCTGATGCCAGGCCCAAAAAATACCGCGATGGTGCAGGTGATCTTCCGGAAAGTCCTCAGTGATAATGTTTCCATCCAGATCCAAGAGTGGATGTATATAATTTGCACGCCTGTGAGTGCCATTTGCTGTTGCCTTATGAATTACTTGATAGAAGCAGATTGGGTCTTCATCTTCATAGAACCATATCCCATCGCTATCTCTCTTTACTGAAAACGGACTCTTACCGTATGCCCTCTCGCTTGAAGCCAAAGAAGTCAGGACGATCAAAACCAGAAAGGTTACGAATAGTCGAAAGTGCCACATGGAATAGAACTCGCNGTTACAGACAGTTACAGGGTTAAGGTGCTTTTACGTCCACCCACACAAGCCGGTGGTCTGATGCATCAAGCCAGTCAAACCCGATCGCACCTTGTTTAGGCCAAAACACACCGCTATTGATTACGTGTAGACTTTTTGACGGCAAAACGTAGTCGATGCGCAGATTGCCAACCGCGCTATCATTGAAATCACCGGTGTCGAATTTGCCCGATCCAACATGGTCTTTGTTCTTACCGCCTTGTGCTACCGCAGCTTCTTCGGCTCCNGCGCTTTCAGGCAGTGGATCCTNTACGAGTGGATGAGCCAGCAGCATCTCGACAGGATTTCCGGTNCTGTCACCGTCATTGGGATCAGCATTAAGNTCCCCGGCAATAACAAAGTGCTTCATTCTTTTGCGTGGCAACGGCCGCATGGCATCATCACGTAGGTAGCCGCCAAGTTTGGGGTCGAGCATATCACGAACTAATCGAATTTCATCATGGTTTCGACAGCCGTTGTGATCATCAGGCCCGTCGAATACGGGTGGTGTCGGGTGTGACGTGATGAAATTGATTGCTGACTTTCCGATTGCAATGGGGACAATCCAGTGGCTCTTTGAGGATAACCGCAGTTGNCTCCAGGCCTCGGCTGAGTAATAAGGCTTGCCGGAGTCAGGCANTGTGGGTGTCATGGCTTCCGGCATGTCCGACCATTTGAATTTCTGAAAAGTCTGAGCTTGTGATATCAGGATTGGGTAATTTGATAGCACGAGCATACCGTACTGACCGGGGAAAAACCCAAAACCAAAGGCATCCTGGGGACCCTGGACTTTGCCATCTCCGTTTAAATCCACTGTGGATGGTTCGCCGGTGTTTACCTTTGCGAAGTATCGATATTTGTAGCTGATCGGCTCATTACCAAACTGGGGTTGTGAAAGGTAGTTGTTTTGAAAGTGATCAACAGATCTGCTGATCCAGGGTGAGTCAAATTCATTTAGTAGCACAACATCGGGCCTTACGTGTTGTAGAACAGCAGCTATCTTTTGGATTTGCACATCTCTACCATTGGCCAGATCGTTGGCTAGTTGGCCTGCTTCACGACGATTCATGGAGGTGTTAAATGTGGCGAAGCGAACAGAGACTGCCTTATTAATCGGTGGTTTGGCGTCTGCGATACAAGNCATGACCAGCAGGCCTGCACCGAGTGCTAGGTTCCGNCAGATAATTTGAATGAAGGATGGTTGCAACATTGCGGGAATTGGCCGGTAATAGAGAAAGAAACTGGTCACCGCCATTATGTCTCTTGCANCAGAGGATTTGAATCACCATGAACAAAACAGCAGTTCTTAAATCAGTATTGTTTGGCATTATCGCAACAGGAATGGTCTTTACCACNATGGAAAGCGCATCTGCAGGAAAGAAANTNCGTGGCTTGTATCGCCATGTCGTGATGTTTCAATTCAACGAAGATGTAACTGACGAACAGGTGAANGAAGTCGAAAAGGCATTTCTTGCTCTCGGTGATAAGATCGATACTATCATCGACGTCGAGTTTGGGACGAACGTGAGTCCCGAAGGACTAAACGAAGGGCTCACCCATTGCTTCCTTGTTACATTTAAGGACAAGAAGGGGCTGGAAGTCTACTTACCGCACAAAGCGCATCAGCAGTTTGTTGATCTGGTAAAACCACGCCTGGCAAAAGTAGTGGTTATCGATTACGTCTCTCGATAACTTCTGCACCTGCTGCCTTAACGTAGAAATCCTCGCGAAGCGATCGGAATAATTGCTTCGAGTTCGTTATTGCGAAATGCATAGAAATGATTGTGCAGTACGCAGGTCATATCGCTATATCCGGGTACGATTTCGAGTCGATCACCGATACTCAGATTCCGGGCTGACTCGTCCAGCAAAATCTCTCCATGTTCGGCGGACTGTCGTGAGACGGTAATTCCGGCGGGGTGGAGTACGATGGGATCGGTCGAACTCATATCGTACGTTTTTCGACCTGCATCAATCACAGCTCGTTCCTCAGTTGGTCTGCTGACGATAGTTGCCAACACCGTCAGCGCCTTTTGCATGCCTTCGATTTTGCACTCTGTTTCATAGAATTGATCCATCATGATCACACCGCCGCATTGTAACTCTGTCACAGCAGGGTGCTTGCGGCTGATCAGGTAAGATCCAGTTCCGCCACAGGAGACAATTTCACACGGAATATCGGCAGCTTTGATAGCTTCAGCGCTTTCGCCAAGGATGTCTAAGGCAGCATTGATTTGTTGTTCTTTTTCTGCGTCGTCTGCGATGCAAAGCAAGTGGCCTTCATATCCCATGATGCCGGCAAACTTCACTCCCGGTGCTGCATGGATTGCCTTTGCAAGTGCCAGGGTTGGCTCGCCCGGTTCAATCCCGACGCGATCGAGCCCGATATTGATTTCGATAATTGCCCGACATTCGGTACCTTCCTGTTGCATGATCTCACTCATGGTGGTGAGTTGATCGATGTGGTCAATACAGATAATCGGGTCCGCGATTTTCGTTAGGGCTGCTAATCGGCGGAGTTTCTTTTCCCCGACAATCAGATTTGCAACCAGGATATCGGTGACACCTTCGTGTGCCATAACTTCGGCCTCGCCGAGTTTGGCGCAAGTTACTCCGATTGCACCGGCATCGATTAATTTTCGGGCGATGATTGGAGACTTATATGCTTTGCTATGAGGTCTCCATTGGATGTTGTATTCCGCGAGATTGGCAGCAACAACCTTGATGTTTGCTTCCATTGCATCGAGATCGAGACACAGCACAGGAGTATCAAGGTCTTCTTTAGAAATGTCTGCCGACGGTTCTGCCGGTACGCTTAAGTCAATTGCCATGGCGATTAGCCTCCTCCAAATGCCGGGACAAAATGAATTTCATTNCCCGGTTGTACTTTTGCTATGAGTCCGCGGGATGTCATGACACTGTCTATTGAAACCTGAAGTCCNGATCTTAGATCGTCACCATCACAAAGTCGTTGTTGAATGCCTGGAAANAGTTGTTCCAGTCTTTCAACNACTTGGCGGATGTTGCTGGCTTCCACCTCNACCGAGGTAANGCCACNAGTNAGNTCTTTCAACTGTGCCGGAATNAAAACGGTAACCATTTGNATGGTTAAGCCTCAGCGGATTCGGATTGTAGCTGTTTCCACAATACAGGTGGCGACATGGGAAGTTGTTCCATNCGTGTGCCAGTGGCATTGTAGATNGCATTTGCCAATGCCGCAGGGGGTGGAACGATTGGCGTTTCACCAACACCGCGAACACCATAAGGGTGGTCCGGATTAGCTGCTTCGACAATGATCGTATCGATCATCGGCAAGTCCAGCATGGTTGGCATACGATAGTCCAGGAAGCTGGCGTTCGCGACCGTATCGTTGTCGTGGTAGAAGTACTCTTCNTTGAGTGCCCAACCGATACCCTGAACAGTACCACCTTGCAGTTGACCTTCAACATAACTCGGGTGNACAGCTTTACCGGCATCCTGGATGGTCGTGTATCGTAANACNGTCACTTTACCTGTTTCCGGATCNACCTCAACGTCAGCAACGTGCACTCCGAATCCATTGGTTGGGTTTTCAGGAGAAACGGCTGCACGAGCGACGAGTGGTTCGCCGTGCTTAAACAACTGTGATGCAAGTTCTTTAAACGTCTTGGACTCACCGTTATGAGTAAAGCTTCCATCGTTTTCGAGGGTGACTTCATCCGGGCTGCAGTCCCATACTTCTTCAGCAGCACGTGAAATCATTTGAGTCTGTAGATCACGCCCAGCTGTATAGGCAGCGAGTCCGGTGGCGAATGTTACTCGGCTACCACCGGTTACATCGGTGTAACCAACACTGTCTGTATCACCAACCATTGGATTGACATCATCAGAGGTGATTCCAAGCACTTCTGCCAATTGCATCGCCANTGATGTACGGCTGCCACCGATGTCGGTCGAACCTTCGAGCAAGTTGACCGTACCGTCATGATTTACGGTGACCGTTGCACATGACTTAAGTCCACATCCGAACCAGAAACCTGCTGCGATACCGCGACCACGAAGCGGGCCGTCAAGCGANGATTTCCAGTGNTCACTTTCTTCCAGAGCCTNCAGGCATTCCACCAGACCTACCGGTGGATACTTTGGACCATCNACACGCACGGTGCCTTCTTTGGCAGCATTCAACTGGCGAATTTCCAGCGGGCACATACCAATTTGCTTTGCGATTTCATCTACGAGTTGCTCAGTGGCAAATGCGACTTGTGTNGCTCCTGGTGCNCGGTATGCCTGTGTATTTGGTTTATTGAGACACACGTCGTAGCCATCTACTACAGCGTGCTCGATGTCATAGCAACTGAAGACACACATACANCCCGGACCGATCATTCCGCCAGGATATCCGCCGGCGTCATATGCCAGCCATGCTTCACCGGCAATCAACTTCCCATCGTTGGTGGCACCAATTTTGACTTTCATGTACGANCCGGGNGTGGGACCAGTTGCTTCGAAAACATCAGCACGCGTCATGCTGATTTTTACGGGGCGGCCGGAGNCTTTGCTGAGCATCCCGACAAGTGGTTCGAGATAGACGGCAATTTTGCCGCCGAATCCNCCACCAATTTCACACGGCGTGACGACNANATCGCCNATTGGGATCTGCAAAATTTCGGCTGTTTGCTGGCGAGCAGAGAATGAGCCCTGCGTTGCGGTCCAGATCNGTAAGCGACCATCTTCATTCCAGTCACCAACGGATGCATGCGGTTCAATATAGCCCTGGTGTACCGACGCCGTTTTAAACTCGCGTTCAACAACGACATCACATTGAGCGAAACCGTCTTCGATATTGCCTTTTTCGAAGTGCATATGAGTACAGATATTGCTTGGGTTTTCGGATTTGGCACCCATGCTGTCAGTGTNTAGGTCGTCATGCAGNAGNGGCGCATCGTCTTGCATCGCATCGAGGACCCATGTGACTGANGGNAATTCTTCATACTCGACGATGATTTTGTTAGCAGCTTCTTCAGCGACGTGTATATCTACAGCAGCCACAGCGGCAACGGCGTGTCCTTTATACAGGACCTTGTCCTGAGCCAGCACATTTCCACTGAGGTACTTGAGATTTACAGCGCCTTCACCAAGATCCGCGATTTTGTCGCCGACTTCCGGCATGTCAGCGCTGGTGATAACCGCATGTACACCAGGTGTTGCTTTGGCAGCACTGGTATCAATGGATTTAATAAGGCCATGGGCGATTGGGCTGCGCAAAATGAATCCACGTAGCATGCCTGGCAACTGCACGTCTGCTGTGTAGACAGCTTTGCCGGTTACTTTGTCAGCACCGTCGTGTCTTACCGGTCTAGTTCCGAGAACTCGGTATTCTCCGTTACCGTTATTCTTGATCACGATTGGATCTCCTCGTTAGGACTCAAGCTCTTTTTAGAGCATGTTGTTAATTNTTGCCTTAGTTTGATTCAGCCATGCGTTTACCGGCATCCTGAACCGCACGGACGATTTTGTCATAGCCNGTGCATCTGCAGAGATTTCCTGCAAGGTTGTATCNAATGGTGTGTTCGCACGCGTCAGGAGTCTTTTCAAGCAACGCTTTGGATGCGACTAGAAATCCCGGNGTGCAAATACCACATTGCAAGGCAGCACCTTCCAGGAAGCATTCCTGAACAGGATGTAATTCATTGCGATCGGCGATTCCNTCTACGGTTTCTACTTCGGCGTCTTCTACTTCCACGCCGAGNACGAGACAGCTATCGACCGGTCGGCCGTTGAGGATCACGGTACATGCGCCACAGTTACCGTTATTACANCCTTCCTTGGAACCGGTTAATCCGAGGTTGTCACGTAGGACTTCCAGAAGACTCTCATGCGGAGCNCAGAGGAATTCCTTTGGCTCACCATTTATCGTTGTTGAAACGTGCCTTTTATTCGCCACGTGATTTTTCCTTATATAAAGTTAGCCTCANCAATGGAGACTACTGTAATGTGTTCGGTGTACTTAATGTGTTTGGGGTGTGNAGGCNTTANCCATCTCCCTGGATTCGAGNGAGAGCCGTTGCAAGCGTACGCTTAACAAGTACTCCGACCAGATTAACTCTGTATTCCACGGTGCCTCGCATATCATCAATNGGNCTGGCGACGTTTTTAGCTAGNTCACCAGCTTGNGAGAAGTTTTCTTCTGTCGGTGCTTTNCCAACCAGATACTCGCTCGCTTCCTGTGCAAATTGCGGTNTNGCAGCAACNGCGGACAAAGCGATNCGTGCATCAGCAATATTGCCGTCATCCCCGAGTTTGATCCAGGATGCCGCTCCGGCAACGGCGATATCCATCTCGTTTCGCGGGATGAATCGTTCATAGGCAGAGCTTTCTGAATCGGACACCGCAGGTAACTTTAGCGTCACGAGCAATTCGCCGGACTCTAACACGTTGCGACCCGGTGCTGTACAGAAATCCTGAGCAGCAACTTCACGACTGCCGGTCGGCCCTTCGATAATGCAGATTGCATTGTGAGCAATCAGTGAAGGGATGGTATCTGCTGCCGGCGACGAGTTGCAAAGGTTTCCTCCGACGCTGGCACGTGACTGAATCTGCCAGCCACCCACAATATGCGCGGAGTCAGCGAGTGCCGGATATGCAGCCGCAACATCGGGCGTTTCGTATACGTCGCAGCACGGTGTGCTTGCTCCCAGCGTTAGCCCGCCTTCATTACAAAGATCAAGAGCGGTTAACTCCGGAATCTTCTTTACGTCAATGACAATTTCTGCGTCTCGCAATCCCTCTCGCAGTTGAACGATAATATCGGTGCCGCCGGCCAGAACCCGGGCGTCATCCCCATGCTGCTCTAGTAGTGCCGTGGCCTCTTGAATCGTAGAGGGTGATTCATAATCAAATGGCTTCAAGGTATCTTTCTCTCTCGATTGATGTTCGACGTGGTATCGGTTTTAATTCTAAAATCTCAAAAGCGATCAACGTCGTATACGATGTGTTGGTTAAGAGTCTTAACTTGCTCGGTATTATATCAACATCAACCGCACATCGACATAATACGCTGTAGATCACAGACGAAAGATCTTCATCGACTTTCAGCACGATGAAAATGAAATCAATTCCCCGAGGCCTTATACCAATGGAACTTTTTCTCATTCGACATGGAGAGTCAGAGAATAATTGGCGTCCCACCCTCGAACGTGTAGAAGATGCGCTGTTATCTGAGATCGGCCAGAAACAGGTTATCTGCTTGGGTAAGTGGATGGCATCGCTTGGCTTAAGTGACATATACACGAGCCCGTTTCGGCGTACGCTTCAAACAACTCAGGCAATCATCGACCACGTTGAATTAACACCGCAGATTCATATCGACTTGCATGAAAAAGGGGGTTGCATCTCAGGTGTGGATCGTCATTCCTTCAAAGGGTGTACCGGGATTACCCGAAGTGAGATCGAAATGGAATTCCCAGGTTACCGGATACCCGACGACTTAGATGATCTTGGTTGGTGGAAAAATAAGCCACTCGAGACTGAGGATCAGCTGCTTGAACGTGCTGAACGAATTGTTGAATTTACTTGTAAGCAATTCCTTGGGTCAGAAAAAAAGGTTGCGTATGTGATGCATGCTGATTTGAAACGCTTTCTACTCGCTTTTTGGTTGCAGAAGCCGGAAATACGCACCGATGCATGGGGGAAACTGTTCAATACCGGTGTAACTAAACTAACGATTGAACACCGTCGCGTTAAGCTGGATATGTTCAACAGTATTGGTCATCTCCCGGGTGATTTGGTCACACCCGTCGGCGAAGTTCAGTCTCTTTTATAAATGTAAAAAGATGTGACTTTTGCATATGTTATTACACTAGGTATTCTCGGTGTACAAAGTGATGAGTAGCAGTTTTTCGTGTTGATCCCCCGGTAGATCCCCTACTTTAACATCTGTCCTGCTGACGGGTGGCACGCATATCACCTTACAATTTAATTGACACATTTTTTGATCTTCAAGAAGATAAAAGCACGCCACAGTGAATCGTTCGGATGCCGCACAGGTATTTTGCACCTGTATACAGAAAAGGTAAGTCAAAACGCACATGGTTCGGCTAATTAGGGAATATAGCCACCGCGGAACATGTCGATTCTTATATATATGAGATTGAGTTGATTATTAGTTGAAGGATTAATTAGCGAAGGATGAGAGTGCACTGGCAAAATGGTCTTGGCTGATCATGAACGCGAAGAGTTGTTAAACGATTACATCGACGGTCGTTTAGCTGAATCTGAACGCCAGCAGGTAGAAATCCTGTTGGCGAAAGACGAGGCCTTGCGCGCAGAACTGGAACGCTACCAGTTGATTTCCAGAGCTATTCGTACAGCACCAACTACAACTCTGGTTCATTCTTTCGCTGCAGAAATCATTACTAAATCCCGAGTCAGCACGGGATCATCTACTCAGATAACAAATGCCAGATTCTACCGAATTGCCGCGAGTGTCGCTGCAGTCGCCGCAACCTTGCTATTGGCGTGGATTGTTTTCCAAGTGAACCAATCGGATGACGGTAGGCTTGAGTCACCACAAGTTGCAGATTCTGCAAGTGACGGAGTCGGTGGTTCTTCTGGTCCGCCAAACAATGCAGGCGTCACAGTTGCTGACAATAATTCTGGAACACCACAACAATCAGTTGACCAGGAGTCTCAACGAGAAAACGTTGCGGTTAATTCCACAGACAATCCGCAGCCATCACCAAATAACCCGTCGCCGGAAAACAGCATCGGTAATGCGGCACCCAATACGCAGGACCTCGTAAACATGCAATTGTTGAAGAATCAGCGGTTCCTGTTTGTAATGGAAATCGGGCTGAGTCCCACCGGCTCCAAAAATGACACGGTTAAGGATGTACTTATGGCTCGCGGCATCATGTTTGACAAAGGTGTTGCCTTGGATCGTGGTGTTGAAGAAGATCTGCTGGAGAGTCGATTTCTACCGGGCGTCGCAAGAAAGCCGAGTGAGAAGGATGATGCGTTTCAACAAGTGGAGCTGATTTATATGGTCTGTAGTGGCTTGCAGGTCGATGAGTCGGTGAGAGAATTTCATGGTCGTCACGACGAGATTGCTGCCTATCGATTCAACCTAGCAGTGATGAAGCCAGAAACACGATTATTTGACCACTTACATGATGCGGCCGGGACACAATGGGTTAAGAGAACAGAAGACAACAACGATCCAGACGTCGATGACGTTACCAGACGGCGTGAGCAGCTGAAGCGAATGCAGGGTAAAGCTGGCAAAGTTTTACTAGAGTTAGTCGCATTAGCCGGATCAAACCTTGGTGGCTCGACGGCGTTACTGTCTTCCGGTGATGAGATTCCAGCTCCGCCTCCAGCCTCAGCCAAGCGTGGGAATGCCAAGACAAGTCGTAAGCCCGGGCAAATGGTACTTGGTGGAGACTTGTTGTGTGAGGTGCTCGTTATCGTGCGGCATATGACCGAAGAAGAGATCAAGCAGCGTGCCGGAAATCAAAAATAGTTACTGGCCGATCCGCCATCAGGAAGCTGTAGCTAGCGAATTTTTATCAGCTCTATCTGATAGATGATGGTGGAACCCCCCGGGATCGCACCTATTGAGGTGTCACCGTAACCGATTTCCGGTGACATGACCAACTCGATCATGCCACCTTCTGCGATGAGCTTCATTCCTTCATTGAACCCCACGGGATGATTCTTATCACCAACTTTAAACTCACTGGCAAATCCCATGCGATAGCTATTATCAATCACCGTACCATCAGTCAGCGACAATTTAAAATGTGTCCAGACCTTATCACCATCGAGCGGGAAGTCACCGGATCCTTTACGAAGTACTTTGTACTTCAATCCAGACTTGGTAGTACTATGTTCAGTCGGAGCATCGGAATCGATTCTCAGTGGATCCCACGCATATTCGCGATCACCACAACCAGCGATAGCTATCAGGAGCATCATAAGATTGGTCAACACAATCGATTTGGGGGTTTTAAGAAGTACGCTCATTTGGCTCATATTCTGATTTGATACAGAGTTCTTAATAGATCATCGGTAGAAAAACCGTAGAATGGGGATAGGAATTCTGTTTTTAACTGTAATGTAATTGGATACGAGAGATGGCCCGCATTTCGTTCATTTTAATTCTTGGATTTGCTTCAACCTTAATTGCTCAGGAAAAGGATAGCGTTGTTGAGAAAGAATTTTCCGGACCACAGGTAGGCGAGTCGCTACCGGCTCTTGTTGCGACAGGAGTCTTTGATGATTTAGCTGGAAAACCCCAGAATCTGATCAAGCAGGGCGACGGTAAAACTGCCATCATTATTTTCGTCCACCAATTCACACGCCCGTCGATTCAGGTGCTTCGTGGTCTGTCCACTTATGCAAAGAATAATGCTGAAAAAGTCCACGAATCTATAGTGTTCCTGACAGATGATATTCCTGAGATGGAAGCCACCCTTACACGTGCTCGGCGAGCGCTCCCGCAGAAAACCATGATCACGATTTCACCTGATGGGGTAGAAGGTCCAGGAAGCTACGGTTTAAACCGAAAAATGACACTTACAGTTTTAGTTGCAAAAGACGGAAAGGTAACTGGAAATCATGCGTTTGTTTCAACAACGGCACAAACGGATGTGTTAGAGGTGGTTAATCCGATTGCCAAGTCGATCGGTCAACGGCCGCCGACATTGGCTCAGTTAGGAATGGTACAAACCAGACCAGCACCTAATACCGGTGGGGTAAACGTACGTGCGTTGCTTGGGCCTGTGATCAACAAAATGGCAACTGAAGAGATGGTAAATGAAGCAGCCAAGCGTGCCGAAGCCATTTTTGCTAAGAACAAAGCCGCCGCCACCCAGATTGCTGGTATTGCCCAACGAATCATTGATACCGGTCGCTTGGAGAGCTATGGAACAAAGCGAGCCCAATATTACCTAAAAAAATGGGCCGAACAATTTGGTGCTAAGAAAGACAAAGAAGAGTCAAAATAGCGTAATTTAACGGGATTTATCAGGTAATCTGCAAATCTCGTAGTACGACAATTACATGAGCGTCGTTTCCTTCTTTTACTGTACTTCTGGCGATGTTATATTCAGATGTATCGATGACTAATTAATCATGCAGATCTGTGGTATGTATTTTTTACATTCTGGGAATAAACCACAGTGGTTTTGGGATCGTATAGGTTAGAAGCGTCGAGATTAGACCCACGTGAATTCAAAAAATGGATTTGCTGCATAAGTAATGCACGGGTCATTCAAATGAATGATTTAAAGCTCTGTTAGCCGAGAGATCTAAAATGAAAAAGTTTGCTTGTCTTTTATCAGTCGTCATGATGTCCGCTTTGGTCGGTTGTGGCGATAGCTTGCCACCACTCACACCTGTTACTGGTACCATCACCATGGACGGAGAAGCACTTGACGGTGCAAGCATAACATTGATGCCTGCTGAAAACACAGCCGGACGTACCGCAAGTGGTGTTTCAGACGCATCTGGTAATTTCACACTATCAACGACCTTCAATCAGGAGTTGGGTACAGCTCCTGGCATGATCGGTGGAATTTACAAAGTAATGGTCACAAAAACAGAACTCGTTGTTGAAGATACAGATTTAAATATGGAAGATATGTCGACCATGGATGGTGCAAACACCATGTATGACAAACAGTTTGGTGATATGACTGAAGATGGCGAAAATGACGGTGGTTATGGTGATCCTGAATCACTTATTCCAGCTCAATTTGGCGTTGCTGATGGAAACAATCCACTGAAGAACGTTACGATCGGTGGAACGGAAGAGGCTGCAGGCCCAGCCCAGTCGGTCACGATTACATTGGATTCAAACGCACTTACTGGAACAGTCCAGTAACGAATCGCCAGTCGACTTCAATACATGCAACAGGCCATTTACCGATTCAGGTAGATGGCCTGTTGCCATTTGTGCATGATATGCATGACGTGCATGTCGTGTGAAATGTGAAAAACGCAGAGCAGACAAGGCGCAAAATAAAAACTTTATTTCTCATCTCTCCAAGATGACTTAAAAAGGCAATTAATGATGAAGACATTACTAAATATATTTGCAGTTACATGTCTGGGGTTAACGGCATTGGTAGGATGTGGTGGCGATGATGCTGCTACCGATGGCGTTGAGCCAGCACCCGTTGATGCTCAGGATGGAGTAAGTAGCGAAAATCCTGAAATCGAAGTTTCATTGGCGAAGTTATCAGCTGAAGACCGTGCGTTGGCCGAAAAACAAGCTGACTGTGTAGTCGGTGGTGATGCACTCGGAAGTATGGGAATGCCCATTAAACTAGACCTGGATGGCACACCGGTATTTATTTGTTGTGAAGGGTGCCGAGACTCAGCAATCGAGAATAAAGATGAGATTCTGGCGAATCTAGTGAAGGAATAATGCTAAATCGCTATATTTGTTCGCCACTGAGTAGTTGAATGCCTAAAAAAACTTCACAAATGAAGTTGCCTTTGGCTATATTAATCCTACTGCTGCTTATTTTTTGGGAATATCTTCCATTGCAGCTGGATCATAAAAAATGACGACGCAGCCATGTTGGGTTTGGGTTGTCAATTGAGACAAAAATGAATTAATTCTTTTTGAGGAAAACTACAATGAAGAAAATGATTAACTGGGCTGCAGTTGTCATGGTAGCACTCACAATGTCCATCGGTTGCGGTGACGACAAGCTCGAACTTTCAGAGGAAGATGCTGCAAAGATGCAGCAGATGAGCGAAAGCATGACTGAAGGTGGTAGCACAATGGAAGAAACCGGTGAAGTTGCTGATCCAGGCGAAGGCGGCGAAGAAGCTGCTGCTGAGGGTGGTGAAGAAGCTGCTGCTGAGGGTGGTGAAGAAGCTGCTGCTGAGGGTGGTGAAGAAGCNGCTGCTGAGGGTGGTGAAGAAGCCGCTGCTGACGGTGGTGAAGAAGCTGCTGCTGAAGCAAGCGAAGAAGCTGCTGAAGGCACCGAATAGGAAACTATTCGCCATTGATTCCAGCCCTGCACTAGTTCGGCTGTTATCAAAAGCAAAAAAGAGAAGGAGTCCACATTCAAGTGGGCTCCTTTTTTTTATGGCACAATAAGAGTGTAATGTCAGCCTTGATTTTTACACCTAGAGAGAGAATTACCNGCTAAGCCAGCTTGAGAGAATTGGAACATTTCAACATGAATGTGTTAGATAGATTCAAACTTNACGGAAAGAAGCTCTTTATTACCGGAGGTAGTCGCGGGCTTGGAAGAGAAATGGCACTGGCCATTGCAAGNGCTGGTGCCGNCGTCGTTGTTTCCGGCCGACGTGAAGATAGTCTGTCTGAAATCAAGCAGGACATAGAATCGCTTGGCCGAAGTGCCTGGACGATACAAGCGGACATGAATGACCCTCAGATTTGCAGAGACGTCTGTAATCGGCTGGTTGAAGAGCATCCTGACATCAGCATCCTCATCAATAACGTCGGCGGGCGACGTGAGAACATCCCCACAGAAGAAATGGCTCTCGAAAAATGGAGAGAGCTAATGGATCTGAATCTCACCAGTGCATTTCTTTGNACCAGTATCGTTGGTGGCCAAATGATCAAAGCTGCTAACGGAGGTCGCGTGATCAACATTGCGTCNATTAATGCGTTGGTGGCTGGTAGAAAAATATCAGGCCGCCATTATGAAACAGCCAAGGGCGCAATGGTGCAATTTACCCGAGCCGTAGCAGTGGATTGGGCAGAACACCAAATCACGGTCAATGCAATCTTACCAGGTGGATTCATGACGGAGCCCAANCAACGCTGGGCTCGTGAACATCCTGAAGTGGTCGAGACTTTTAAGCAACAAGTGCCGATGGGCAAGCATGGCGAACCAGAAGACCTAGGGCCGTTAGCAGTTTATTTAGCTAGCGACGCCTCTCGCTATATGACCGGAGCATCACTTGTAATTGATGGTGGTTACACACTCTGGTAAACCAGATTGGGAGACTCNTAAAGTGCAANAACAACTGACAAAGTTGTTTGTGAATATCGGCATCGTCGCGATTATCTTAAATGCACCNGTGGTTGGTGAAGATGAGCGATCCGTTGAAGGTAAGTGGCTGGGCAGTTTAAAAGCAGGTGTCGAACTGCGCATCGGCATTGTTGTAGAACGAGATGGTGACGATTATCGCGTGTACATGATTAGTTTTGATCAAGTGCCGAGGCCGATACCGGCGGAGAATGCAACATTCAACGGTACAACTCTGAAATTTGGTTTTCCAGCACTCAAGGCGTCGTTCTCGGGCACAATCTCTGCCGATGGGCAGTTGATCAAGGGAGTATTTATTCAAGGTTTGCCATTACCTCTAAACCTGAGCCGTGTCGACGACTTCCCTCAACCAAACAGACCACAAACACCCAAGCCTCCATTCCCCTACATGGCCGAAGAAGTCACGTATGAGAATCNTGAAACGGGCAATGTAATTGCTGGCACGCTTACGACGCCGAATGCCTCGGGACCATTTCCTGTGGCTCTATTAATAAGCGGTTCTGGGGCTCAGGACCGTGATGAGACAATTATGGGGCACAAACCGTTTGCCGTTATCGCTGATTACTTCACCCGCAAGGGCATTGCAGTTTTGCGTGTGGACGATCCGGGGGTCGGTGAGAGTGGCGGTTCGATGAGGGATGCNACGACTCAGGACTTTGTCATCGATGTTCAATCCGGTGTGCAATTCCTGCGAAACCACCCAAAGATTGACGGTGATCAGGTTTTCTTAGTTGGACATAGCGAGGGAGGACTCATCGCTCCGATCATAGCATCAAGTGACCGTCGACTTGCAGGGATCGTCTTAGTGGCAGGTCCCGGAGTGCGTGGACGAGAATTATTGGTGTTACAGAATCGACTCATCATGCGAGCGACTGGTGAAACCCAGAAGGTCTGTGATTGGTTTAGTGATTTCTTCGACGCCCAAATTGGCTTGATTCTCTCAACACCGAACGATGAAACGTTGGAGGATCGTTCACTTGCTCTATACGACGAACACCTGGAACTGGCGCCGGAAATCGTAACCGACGAAGCTGGACAGTTACTTCGAGAATCCGTACGTAATAACACGATTCCGTCACTAAATAATCCATGGATGCGATATTTTCTGGAATTTGATCCCGAAAAGACGTTGCGAAAGGTGAAATGCCCGACGTTTGCATTTTTTGGAGATCTGGATCTGCAAGTTCCGCCGTCGCAAAGCATGAAACCGCTGCGCGATGCACTGATGCGCGGTAAGTGCAAAGACTTTCTCGTTAAGTCTTATCCCGAACTGAATCATTTGATGCAACATTGCAAAACCGGTTCNGTAACGGAATATTCCCAAATTGAAGAGACATTCTCCGAAGAGGTGCTTGAGGACATGGCGGGATTCATTCTAGACCGGCTAAAATGATAGTACGAAGTTTAGCNACAGATGATATTTAAACGGTGAGTNTCCTTATCGAATCNATGAAAACAACAACTCAAATACTGCTAGCGNTCGTCGTCTTGNATGTTGCGACTAGCGATGCGGAATCAGCGACTAAACAAAGGGTGGATTTCGCGACACAGGTTAAACAACTACTTTCCGACCGTTGTTNCAAGTGTCATGGACCGGATTCAGAGAATCGCCAGGCCGACTTGNGGCTNGATGACCGTGATGCTGTGTTTTCTCANACTGCATCCAGCGGGTTACGCGTAATTCGCCCGGGAAAAATCCGTCGCAGTGAATTGGTACGGCGTATCACTAGCCATGATGAGGGTGAAGTCATGCCACCCGTCGATTCAAACCTGGCGCTAACCGAATCTGAAAAAGAGTTACTTACCAACTGGGTACAGCAGGGNGCGGAGTGGACCCCGCACTGGTCATTTACAGCACCTGTGGCAGGAGAATTGCCAACACCAGTTAATAAGCAGTGGAGCCGGAATGAAATTGATCAATTCATTCTTGCAAGACTGGAGCAAGAAGGGNTCGAGCCGGCACNACAATCGGCAAGAACCCGNTTGTTGCGTCGGTTGTCATTTGATTTGACTGGATTGCCACCGACGATTGAACAGNTTGACGCATTCCTGGACGACAAGAGTGATAACGCATGGGAGAAAGCAATCAACCGCCTTTTGNAATCTGAACACTATGGAGAGCGGATGGCATCCGATTGGTTGGATGTCGCAAGNTATTCAGATACGTTTGGATTTCAGGTGGATCGAGAACGGCGGGTATGGCCATGGCGTGATTGGGTTATCAAGGCATTTAATGAGAACATGCCCTATGATCAGTTCGTTTCATGGCAACTTGCCGGTGATATGTTACCCGATGCCACTGAAGAGCAAATCCTAGCCACAACCTTCAATCGACTGCATTCTCAGAAAGTCGAAGGTGGCAGCACACCGGAGGAATTCCGCGTTGAATACGTGGCAGATCGCACACACACCTTTGCAACGGCATTCCTTGGATTGACGATGGAGTGTTCGCGTTGCCACGATCACAAATATGATCCGATTACTCAATCGGAGTATTACCAGTTGTTTGCGTATTTCAACAACATTGATGAAGCAGGGCTCTATTCGTATTTCACCAATAGCACGCCAACCCCAACGCTTTTGTTGAGTAATGACCAGCAAAAACAACAACAAGCGGAGAATGCTGAGAGCATTTCAAATCTGGAATCAGAATTNGCAAAGACGATTTCTGAACAGACGCAAGCATTCGAAGANTGGTTAACACAGAGGCCGAATGATGTAGCCATCGCCGATCAAGTATTGCATATGAGCTTTGACGACTTTAAAAGTGGTGCGAATAAGGCAATCGAAGGCGTAAGCAACACCGGTGTACAGTTATCCGGCGATGATGCGGTTGGAACAAGTGTTGGAAATTTCAGTCGCAATCAACCATTCTCGCTTTCCCTTTGGATTAGCACTCCGGAGGTGATGGAACGTGCTGTTGTATTACATCGATCAAGAGCATGGACGGATTCGGCGAGCCGTGGCTACCAGCTTCTTTTTGAAGAGGGCAAGCTCAGTTTCTCGTTGATACATTTTTGGCCGGGCAATGCGATACGTGTCATGACAGATGACGTGTTACCTNTCGATCAATGGTTTCACCTTNCCGTCACTTACGACGGTTCAAGTCGCGCCGATGGAGTCACGATTTACCTGAACGGTGAGCAGGCANCATCACACGTGGTGCGGGACAACCTGTATAAGAATATCACTGGTAGCGGCGGTGATAATATTGCGCTAGGACAGCGATTTAGGGATAAGGGTTTTGCCGGTGGCAGCGTTGATGAGTTGTTTGTATTTCAACGCGAGATCGAAGCACTGGAAGTTAAACAAGTATACGACGGCAAGTCACTTGAGGATCTTCTGGCATTACCGGTAGATGAGGTCAAAGGTCCAAACCGGCAATTACTATTTGATTTCTATCTGGCTAATCATAACGAGGCAACGAAGGCGCAGCTCTCTGCACTGCGGGCAGCACGCGACCAACGTAGCCAGCTTGTGGATGGAGTTACGGAAATCATGGTTATGCAAGATATGGAACAAAGGCGTCAGACCTATCGTCTGGAGCGCGGCGCATACGATGCGCCTCAGGAGCCAGTTGAACCAGGGGTGCCAGCTGCTCTGGCGATTCCTGGTAAGGAGTTTTCCCCAGACAGACTTGGTCTGGCAAAGTGGCTAACAGACAGTGCAAATCCGCTTGCTGGCCGTGTTGTCGTTAACAGGATCTGGCAAATGATGTTCGGTGCAGGATTTGTTCATACTCCGGAAGATTTTGGTAGTCAGGGGCTTAGCCCAACCCACCCTCGTTTGCTGGACTGGCTTACCAGAGACTTCATCGATAACGGCTGGGATGTTAAACGGCTTATTAAGCAGATTGCGATGTCGGCCACATATCAACAGGACTCGGTAGCGACGGATGAAAAGCAGCAACGTGATCCGGAGAATAAGCTGCTTGCCCGTGGCCCGTTGAATCAACTCCCAGCAGAGATGCTGCGGGATAATGTCTTGTTCACAAGTGGATTGCTAGTGGATAAGCGTGGTGGTCCACCTGCCAAGCCGTACGAGCTAACAGCATCGTTCAAGCCAGTCGGAAAGGATAATGGGGAAGGACTCTACCGACGAAGTGTGTATACGTATTGGAAGCGCACAGCACCGGCACCTGTCATGATGACGCTTGATGCATCTAAACGTGAAGTTTGTGTTGTAAAGCGGGAACGCACNGCATCTCCGTTGCAAGCAATCGTNATGCTCAATGATCCACAGATGGTGGAAGCAGCACGTGTGTTTGCTGATCGNGTGTTTGAAAAACACCCCGAGGTGACGAAAGANGTGTTGGCACTTGTGTTTCGCATGCTGACAAGTCGGTCACCATCGAGTGCCGAGCTGGAAGTAATTAAGCTTGGCTATGAGGAGCAGCTGAAATACTTCGAGACACACCCGGATCGTATACAGGAGCTAATGAAGACGGGAGATAAACCTGCTGTTGATGCAACGTCAAAGGAACGTGCTGCATTGACTATTGTGGTTAGCACTCTACTTAGCTTTGATGAATCGGTAATGAAACGTTAAGGGACGAAGATTTAAAATGAACAACCACGATTGTGGACAATTTGAAAATACGNTCGGACTCAGCAGGCGTGAGACGCTGCAGCGGTTCGGAATGGGACTTGGTAGCCTCGCGCTTGCTTCGATAACAGGCAACGAATCGCAAGCCGCCCGTGGCGGAGTATTNAAGAACCTCCATCATCCGGTAAAGGCCAAACGCATCATCTACATGTTTCAAAGCGGTGGCCCGTCACAACTGGATTTGTTTGACCATAAACCAACGCTCAATCAGCGACATGGTGAGGAACTTCCGGAGGAGGTTCGTAAAGGACAACGACTGACAGCGATGAGTGGAAANCAGGCGAGTCTGCCGTTAGCCGGAAGTCCATTTGAATTCACACCGCATGGGGACAGCGGAAATGTAATGAGCAGCGTATTGCCCCACACTTCTAAGATCGCAGATGAACTGTGCATCGTGCGCAGCATGTACACCGAAGCGATCAATCATGGACCAGCAGTTACATACCTTCAAACCGGATCACAATTCCCAGGACGTCCNAGCATGGGTGCATGGCTGGACTACGGTCTTGGCACNGAAAATGAAAATCTGCCGGCGTTCGTNGTTCTGGTGACAAAAGGAAAGGGAGGGCAACCTCTGCTGACCCGATTGTGGGGAAGTGGGTTCCTTCCTTCAAAATTCCAGGGTGTACGATTCCGTAGTGGAGCGGACCCCGTGCTGTATCTTAGCAATCCATCAGGCGTGGATATTGATAGTCGACGCATGATGCTCAATCGTCTGAGGCAACTGCATGAACTGCAACTAGAGAAAAATGCTGATCCGGTGATTGAGAACAGGATCGCGCAGTACGAAATGGCATTCAAAATGCAGTCGTCAATTCCCGAGGTTACAGATTTTTCAGATGAGCCGGAGCATACGTTCGAATTGTATGGAGAAGGTGCGAAGAATCCGGGATCTTATCCGGCGAATTGCTTGTTAGCACGCCGGCTTGCAGAACGCGGAGTACGATTTATTCAGCTTTATCATCCCGGTTGGGATCAACACGGTGGCCTGAAAGGTGGCTTATCCAACCAGTGTAAAGAGACGGATCAGGCATCGGCCGCCTTGGTACAGGATCTAAAACAGCGTGGACTGCTGGAAGATACGCTTGTAATCTGGGGCGGTGAATTCGGCCGCACCAATTACTGTCAGGGTAAGCTAAACGGCGACAACTTTGGTCGTGATCATCACCCTCGCTGTTTCAGCTTGTGGATGGCAGGTGGTGGAATAAAACCTGGCGTCACTTACGGGGAAACCGATGAGTTTGGGTANAACGTCGCCGACAAAGGTGTCCATGTTCATGATTTTCACGCGACGATTCTGCGATTGCTTGGCATTGATCATGAGCAACTGACTTACCGTTATCAGGGCCGTCGATTCAGACTGACAGATGTACATGGTCAAGTGATCCATGACATTCTGGCCTAACAACACACTCAGATCAGTCTGACTTTGCAGACTGAGAGGCTTCCAGATCACTAACAAGTTCTTCGATGGCTTGTCTCAGAGAAGCACCTTTGATGTTCTTGTGGTGAATCAGGCCGTTTTCATCGACAACGTAGATGACCGGCCAGGTCTCCACGCCCCATCGAGTGGAAATCGGCCCGCGAGTCGAGCCTCCATTCCACCAGCTGCGCCATGTGAGCCGCTGCGTAGCTACGACCTTCTTGGTCTGTTNTCGGTTTCGATCACTGTTAATTCCGACCANGACAAAGGGGCGTCCTTGCATATCCTGCACCAGTTGACGATTAAAAGAGTACATGGCTCGGCACGCAACACACCAATCAGCCCAAAAATCGATCATGACGATCTTCCCGCGGAAATCAGAGAGCTTGAATTGTTCGCCATCGATGTCTTCACCAATGATTTCAGGTACGGTGCCTCCCACCGATAAGTGCTCAATATGAAACANTTCTTTAGTGGCCAGATCACTTAACGTTCCTTTAAACACTTTGATCTCGCCGTAACGATTATTGATTTCGTTTAGCATCTGGATCGCTCGCAAACGTGATTGCGTCAGATCATTGGTTACCAGATGATCTGTCAGTTCTTTTCCGTAGAAGAGATCGTAGCGATCACGTTTTTCTGGTTGAGCTCGAATCTCTCTGGCAATCTGATTTTGTCGCGTGAGGTAAAGTGCAAGTCGGTATCGTGCTTCTCCNTGAACATGCGGATGTGGATTTACTTTGATTACAGCCTCATAAAAACGACCAACCTCGAGGGATGGATTGTGGCCAATACGTGAAAAGACAGAGGGTAAGTCTGCACTTGAAGCATGTTGTTTCGTTAGACGTGTGAGCGCNAGATCACATTCCTTGCCGGCTCGAAAATATCGCAACACCCATTCGAGAGAGCTGAGAGCACCCGCCTGACCTGGAAATTTGTCCGCGATTTCGATGAACTTGGATACAAACTTTCGTTGTTGCCGATTTGCTTCGAATTTCTTTGTGAGGGTTTCGTATGCGACTACGGACTCGTCTACTTCTTCGTCAGCGTGTAGTGNTTCCACACCGGAGGTAAAAGTGATCACGAGCATTGCGATCAAAAGCGACTTGGCTAATTCGATTGTGTGGAATCGGCGTGACAAATCAGGTGCCTAGAGTCGTAGTGGTTGGCAACAGGGTGATGGCTCTTAATAGATAGTGATCATCGCCTAAACGTAAAAAATGGTGGGNGCGGATTTCCCTGCCACTCCCACCATCAAGTGTATCATACCGGAGTAATCTGCTACGGAGATCTTATTCCGGCCGCTGCGGTCGCTGTGGGCGATCGCCGTCAGGTCGATCACCACCGGGGCGTTGACCACCTTGCTGACGTTGTTGGTTGAGTCGCTCAAACATTTTGACGATTTCATCTTTGGTGAGAGCACCGTCATTGTTTGCATCGCCACGCTCGAGCATGCGAACCATTTGGTCTGGCAATTCATCGCGTGTTAGTTTGCCATCATTGTTCGTATCGCGTTGCATGATGCGAGCGATAAACTGCTCGGGTCCGGGGCGACCTTGTTGTGCGCGGTCACCTTGAGGTTGCCCGGGTCGTTGACCCGGATTCTGATCGCCAGCACCTTGAGGTCGTCCAAATCCTGGTTGGCCACCTTGTCCAGGTTGCTCTGGTCGTCCAAATCCTGGTTGGCCACCTTGTCTNGGTTGCTCTGGTCGGCCGAAGCCCGGCTGTCCACCCTGTCCACCAGGTCGCCCAAATCCTGGTTGCCCAGGTTGACCTGGTTGTGCAGGTCGGCCACCCTGACCACCCTGACCACCTTGTCCGGGTCTGCCAAATCCACCACCAGCGTTACCGGCACCGCCAGCACCACCACGTCCGAATTGTGGCATCAGTTCTTCTGTTGTCAGTTTTCCATCACGATTGCGATCGAGTTTTCGGAGAGCTTGTGCTGCAGCTTCGATTTCCTTGGTCGAGATTTCCCCGTTACGATCTGCATCGAGTACCATTAGTACCGGAATTGGTGGCAATCGCATTTGACCTGGAGCAACTCCACCACCAGCGCCAGCACCACCACGACCTGGTTGCCCAGGCTGACCTGGTTGTCCGGGTCGGCCACCCGCACCGCCTTGCCCGCCCTGTCCACCTTGTCCCGGTCGACCAAATCCTCCTCGACCCGGTTGCCCAGGCTGTCCTGGTTGCCCAAATCCTGGTTGGCCACCCGGGCGCTGCTGAGCGAGAAGTTCAATTGTGCTTTCATTAGTGAATACCAAAGCAGCAATTATTGCAATGAAAGTCGAAAAGAGTCTCATGACGTTAGTCCTTGCATTAAGGTTTGATAAATGCAGTCGTGTTTTGGTTTCTGGTGCATCCGATTCTTAGTATGAATGCCAGTGTGCTATTGTTCAAAGGGTATCACAATTATTCGGTGCGTTTTCCGATACAGTAAAGATACCGATCGGATCGAATGATGATCTGTCCGTCGCTTAGTGCGGGTGTGGCATTAAACATACTGTCATCTCCAGTGATTTGGTTCACTCGAGCTTGTTTGTATTTAGATCCTGGTGTGATGACGATTGTTGCACCGGATCTGTTTAGGGCGAGCAGATTGTCAGCAGACTTAACCATTGATGCATAGAATGACCTGCCGCCGCTGCCACTGATTCCAGTAACTCGTTCCTGATAAACAAGCTTGCCGGTTTTTGCATTTACACAATAGGCGATGCCACGGTCAGTGACCCAGAACAGATGGCCATCATGAATTACAGGCGATGGTACATATGAGCTATGCGATTGCGTCCACAATACGTGTGACTTTGTTACGTCTCCTTTACCCCCGGCTTTCACCGCAATACTGCCACCACTACGACCGCCAATGGCATAGATAACCCCATCTTGCTGAATCACACTTGGTGACACGTTGTTGTCCAGCGGTGCTTCGGTATACCAAGTAAGCTTGCCGGTATCTGCGTCGAGTGCCCAGATTTCAAATGGAACGGCAACCACGAGCTCGGTAGTATCCCCGGTTTTTACAAGGATGGGCGTATTGAATGAGTTTTCCAAACCGCCGGCTTCTGCTTTCCATGCAACTTCACCGTTTGACTTATTTAAAGCATAAATCGTCTGGCTTTCATCCGACGCGTTTATGATGACCGTGTCTTTATATAGGAGTGGACTTGGGGCTGATCCCCATCGCCTTGATCCGGATTCCTTGCCCACACTTTTCTGCCAGACTTTCTCGCCATCACGATTAAACGCAACGACACCTGACTTGCCAAAGAAACAGTAGATGTTCTCACCATCCGTCGTGGGTGTGCTGCTAGCATATCCATGTTCCATTAAGAAGCCCTGGTAGCGATCTTCATTTGCCTCGTTTTGGACGCTCGACTTCCACAGCACTTTTCCATCTGCTCGGTTAATACATACAAGATGTCTAGCCAGTTTACTTTCTGATCCAGGTTGATCAGGGGACTCTCCATATCCGGAATAACAGGTTACGTATATACGATCGCCCGAGACAATTGGGCTGGATGATCCAGAACCGGGTAGCTCTGCTTTCCAGGTAATATTGCTATCGTCTTCTCCCCATTCGGTTGTAGCGAGTTTATCGCTGCTGGCGGCAGTTCCGTCGTTGCCTCGGAATCGTACCCAATCGCCTGCACTCGCAAATTGCGTTAAGAGTAGACAAACGGCAAAACTGATGAACGATGAGAAAAAGCGAGTGTGCATGTGATCCTCGTTGTTAGATAAGCGACATTTTATTTAACAGTGTTTTCTAGCGACGGTTTCGACGGAAACTACTAGTTTTGGGAATTGATTTAACAGTGGTTGGCCTACAAGTAAATCATTTCACTATTTCTGCTGGTTTATCGATTCTATAATGGAAGCGAAAATGGAAGCGAAGCTTCGGTGCCTTAAGTCCCTTATGACGCTCCTGTGCAGAGAGATTATTTGCCAGAGTACTCCAGAAAGAACTTCGGAAATACTGAGGATATACAACATGAGTTTAGGTCGAAAACTCCTAGTATTATTTCTTATTCACTCATTAGCTGTGAGTGCGTCGGTAAGCCATGCAGCTGAGATATCTCAAGAGACGCTTACCACGCTCGGACGGTTCATCGTGCCGTCATATCGTACAAACAATGCATATACGCTGGTGACGATTGGTTCGCCACTGCTTAAGAAACTCAACGACGAGCAGCTAAAAGCTGTGAACGAACGACTTGAGCAGGAACAATTGCCATCACTCGTTCATATGCTCGGAGAAGCTAGGCTTGAACTTGCAATACAGGGAGTGACAACCGGAGTACCATCGGCAAATTCAAGTGAGATCAAATTGCTACTACCGGTTTGGGCAGAGGAACTCAAGGATGTAATCGATCCAGCGAATGTTCCAGAGAATCTGCGAAGAGAAGCAGAGTTGCCGTTCGAGATTTCCGAGTTGGAAAAAGAACTATGGGATTTACATGTGTACTCAAACCGCCTGATCGGAATGCAAAATGCCGCCGACTACGCATATAAGATGTTCAACAAGAGCCGCTCACCGAATCAGGAGAATCCATTCAAGCCGATCGTTGACGGCCTACTGACTCAATTCCATGAATTACAACAGCGCAATTACGACATCCGATCACGTCGTGTTGTGACCGCGGTTGAAGTNCTTTCTGATGAGCAGGCAAAGTTTCCACATCGACTGGAAGCAGCAAATGCGATCAAGGAAGATTCAACAGTACTCAACAAGGTATTTGAAGCGGTCGACACGAAAGAATTGGACAATCCCATTCTGNTTTTGGAAAGCCGTGAAGAGCTATCAGAGATAATGGAAAAATCTCTGGCCATGCACGCTCACGTGATCGAGAAAGGCCAGTTGTTATTCGGTGGAATTCATTGGTGGATTCGCGGTCGGTATGGAATGGGTACAAGCTTCAATGGATTGATTAAGAACTTTGCGGCTAGCAAGAATCCCGCTGCAAGATTCCCGCTGTACATGCCGCACACAACGCCGATTGCTAGCGACCCATTTCTGCAACTCGAAGGCAAATACCAGACGCCGTACGTTCAACGACGACATGCAGTTGTTTGGGCCTGGGAGAATGAATCGCGNCTGGCAGACAATCGAGTCCCGATTATTGTAAAAAGCGATTACTTTTACTGAGGTCGCAACTGGGTAGAGGGCACCGTGCGTGTCCCATCAGTTTTTGTCACGCGTCAACGCAATGAAAATGCATATCGCCTCGTTGGATTCAGCGAATATGCTACGGCGTTAAACATGTTTACCAAACTGGTCAGTATTTCAAACGACCAGGAGCTTCAAGAGATGGACGAGATGATCAAAGATCATCCGTCTCTAACCGTGTTTACCAACCTATCGCGTGGAATCACTCCTCCGACCAGCACCATTGCTGAAACGGCANTAAANCAGGAANAGCGATATGNCAAACAAGGTCTGGCCTGGATGATGGCGCTCGCGCGAGTTGAATACGGGGCAATGGTGGCCGGGTTTACCGATATCGAAAACCACTATCACTTGGAGACACTTGGCGNCGATGAANAAGCGGCATTTAAGGAACTCCTCTTGGATGGCGTACGAATGCANTATTTTTCAATGGTCAACGAGCCACTCGGTCGACTTGTTCTAAAAGGCAACGCTGGGTTTTCTGAAGCATTCGGCTTTGGTCGACGGGCAATCATGGTTAGATCAATGATCAATGCACTGGCGGAATTTGCACGTGATGAATTCGCCCCGGCTCAGCAACAGGAGTTAGCAAATATCAATCGCGAAGTTGGATACTATACCGATGGCTCCATTGCTTCGGTTTCTGCATATTTGATGACCAACGGTGTGTCGAATGCTAGTTTTGATTCCAATTCGCTGGATTTCCGCGGCTGCGGTGCTATGATTCGAGGTATTCGTGGTGATTTGGCTGCGGGTCGCGCTCGGATTATTCGTAAGGAATAAAACGGCTGTTGGATTTCGCATCCGATGGNACGTGCCATTGTATGGATCTAATTAGAGACGCTATTATTAAGCAGCTATCGAGATGTCCGCTTGCCAGCCGATAGAGTAGATAGAGCTAATATTGGTATATACAGAGTCGGTATTGCCGCAGCAGGCCTGTATTCAGATTCAGGAAAGATCAAACAGCTGATCATCAGGGATCCCGCATGTTAACGGTTTTTAGTGGTAACAAGTCGAAGAATTGCGACGGAATAAGTCGCCGCGACTTTCTGAGTGCTGGTTCGTTAGCACTTGGCTCACTGACGTTACCACAACTACTAGCGACACGCAGCGCTTTGGGAAGTGATCATCCGTACGTGCGAGATCGTAGCGTTGTGTTACTCTACTTATCCGGTGGCGGAAGTCACATTGAGACTTTTGATCCAAAGATGGATGCACCTGCTGAAATCCGCAGCGTTACAGGTAGCGTTCAAACAACACGTCCAGGTGTGCATTACGGCGGGACATTTCCGCAACTAGCCAATCACGCACATGAACTATCTATCGTGCGAAGTTTCAAACATCCAATTGGCGGTCATGAACAGGCACATGTTCATGTACTGACCGGTGGAACCGATCCCAAAGGTGATGGGAAGACGGGTTTTAGTATGGGTTCATTGGCTTCGCGCCTGCGCGGTGCCAACCATCCTGAAACAGGCATGCCATCTTTTACCCTTTTGACGGAACCGGAAATTGACGGCCAGTATAGAAAAGAACTGGGACGTGTGCGTAAAGGATCCCGCCCCGGCGCGCTCGGCTTACCGTACTCTCCATTTGAACCGGGTGCGGGTGGTCATGCAGTTGAAAATATGACGCTACATTTGCCATCTGATCGTTTTGGAGATCGACAGGCTCTCTTATCTTCGCTTGATTTGTGGCAAAGGCGTGTTGAGCGACTAACAACTGTATCCGGCACGAACAAGTTTAATGANCAGGCAGTCAACCTACTTGCCGGCGGNGCAGCAAAAGCAATGGACCTGTCGACAGAAGATCCGCAGCTNGTAGAACGCTACGACACGAGTGATACCCAGATTGGGTTTAAGAAATTCCGGGCGTCGACGCTAGGAAAGCAAATGCTGATGGCGCGCAGATTGTGCGAAGCGGGTTGTGGGTTTGTAACCGTACATAGTGCCGGCTGGGATATGCATGCTGATGGCAATAACCCGGGAATGCAGGTGGGCATGGAAATGCTTGGTCGCACCATGGACAAAGCGGTATCGACGTTCCTTGATGACGTTAAGCAACGTGGACTGTCAGATAAAATCCTTCTGGTTATTACGGGTGACTTTGGACGTACTCCGAGAGTCAATAAAAAAGGTGGACGCGATCACTGGGCACGCTTGTGTACGCTTGCTTTCGCAGGCGGCGGAATCCAACCCGGGCAGATAATCGGTAAGTCATCGCGAGACGGTGGTGAGCCGGCGACAACACCGTACAATGCTTCTCACTTAATGGCGACGATTATGCATAGCCTATTCGATATGGGAGAACTGCGGCTTGAGTCTCAATTCCCACGAGAGTTGATGCAAATGCTGGAAGACACGCCGCCGATCCAAGAGTTGTTCTAAGCAATTTCGAACAGACAACTTATGCAAGTTCAATACCCATGATGTCGCGATGTCGCGATGTCGTGACAGCAAGATGTCGTTTTTAGCGGAATGACTCCACGTGCTTTCTGACGACGCTACCATCGATTCCGTGTACCAACATCGTTAGTTTCGGTGTGCTCCCACGCCATTTGATTTGGATAGAGCCGTAGTTTTCCTGAATGTAATTCTCTCCGGCAATTCTGTATTTATTTGGCTCAGTCTTGTTCTGTTCACTTCCGGGACGGTTGAAGCTCGATGCTGTAATGTCGTAAACAGGGTAATCTCCGTTCTTTGCACGAATCGTCTGTTTAGATATCTCCGCGAGGTGCCGGTCGCCGCTAATAAAGATGGATGGACAGTGGTCATGCTCTGCCAGCAGGTCGAGCATGCGTTTTCTCTCGTGTGGGAAATTGGCCCACATCTCCCATCCATGTTCGGATGGAATGAACTGAATGGATGACGCAATGATTCTCAATTCAGCCTGCATTTGAAGTTGCTCATCGAGCCATGCCCACTGTTCGTCTCCGAGCACGGTCGTGTTTTGATCATCCGTTGGTATGTAGCGACCCGTCAGTGTGTCCTTTTGATCGTCTGGTATCGGTACCAGCGCATCGCGGAAGTAACGGGTGTCCAGCAGGATTAACTGGATGCGTTTTCCGGTTGGTCCAAATATAAAGCTGTCGTATGTGCCTGGCCGGCGACGAGTGTTGGCTCCTTCCGGTATCCGGAAGAAGTCATTGAACACCTGCTGAGATTCATCTCGCATCGGATATTCCTTGCCACCATCGTTCACACCGTAATCATGGTCATCCCAGACTCCGTATATGGGAGTGTTCTTTCGAAGAGTCATAAAGCCAGGTTGAGCATTTAGCTGACCATACTTTGCTGCAAGCACAGACATATCTTCTGTATCGCCGTAGATGTTATCGCCCAACATAATGAACAACTCCGGTTGTTGCTTTACAACGGAGAACCAAATTGGTTGCGGTTGATCCTGTTTCGCACATGAACCAAACGCGATATGGGTTAAGGTGACAGGTCGGGTGATTTCATTGATCCGAATATTTCGGAATCGGTAAGCCATCCCTTTTTCACCATGGTGCTGCAAGGCAATATGGCCCTCTGCAGTAACGGCATCATGAGCATCGACCGTTTGGATCCCGTTAACCCAGATTTGAATGTGGTCGCCGACCGCACGGATTCGATATTTATTCCACTCGCCGTTTTTGAATGCAGATTGTCTTTCAGGCTGATCCTTAAGTGGCACCAGCCAGCCTCGCCGACCTTCATCGTAAAAACCACCCGCCCACTTTCGTTCCGAAGTATCCACTTCTGCCTGATAGCCCCACAGCCGGTTTCGTCGGTAGTGGCTGCGGAACTGGATCCCGCTGTTGCCACCGACTGGCACGTTGATTTCCAATTCGAGATCAAAGTCACGATACGTACGTTCCGTGACGAGAAAGTACTTGGGGCTTCCAGTCAGCACAAGTTCTCCGTTCTCGACAGAAACTTCACCCCAATCAAAAGGATTGGCCCATCCAGCGGTGGACTTGCCATCGAACAGTTCAGTAGGTTTGGCGTGGGCTTGTGTAGAGAGTATTGCCAAACAAATCAGAATGCGGGTTATATGTGATTTGGTCATTGGTTATCAACTACTGGAAAAAGTGATGTGGATCTTGTTTGAGGGTCATCATATCAAAACTGAAGTACAAGGCTTGCATACACCCCCTCTAAGACCCAACCCAGTTTACCTATCTTCCCTGCGCGTAATAGTCGCCGGAATTGTTAGAGTCGCTTCCTTGCTGATTCCGAAGAAGAAACCGGTAGGGTATGCGCTACGTGTACGTCTTTGATTTGTGATGTGCAAATTTGAGATGTAGAGGTAGCTCAAGAGACTGTGGGAAGACATCGGTGAAAATCACGAGACCAATTTGCGGAGTACTTATTTGCTCTGCGCTGTTTGCTGCGCTCATGGGATGCACACGGGAGCATTACAGAACTCGCGCTGACCAGCGAACTTATGAAATTCTAAATCAAAAGAATACCGACCCAAGATGGGCCGTGCCTAAGGTGGACATCACGCCTTCAAAAGACAGTCGATTTTACGACCCGCACGATCTGGACAATCCGCCATTGCCACCAGACGATCCAATCGCGCGTCAATACATGGACGAAGTTTACGGAATAAAGGGTCCGGCAGTTTGGCAGGATTTGGACCGACTTCAACACGTCGAGAATCCAAACTGGACCGTTGCCCTTGGTGGTGAACCATTTGATGGTTCAAGTGGCTCGTTACCGGTAATCGAGAATCTAACACTTGATGATGCAATCGAGTTGGGGATGCGCAATAGCCGAGATTACCAGGAACAAATTGAGAACATGTATCTTGCGGCGTTATCTCTGACATTTGAACGGTACAAATTTGATACGAGATTCGGTGGTGTACTGAGTGAACCTGGTACAGCGATGACCTATGAGAATCAGCCCGGTGATTTTAGTGCATGGGAACTTGGTTCAACTCACCTGGGTATCAGTCGGCTGATGCCGTCGGGCGCACAGTTTGCAGCGGAGCTAGCAAACAACACTCTTTGGATGCTAACAGGTGGTAGCGGTAGTCAAACTGCAACGAGCTTGGCTTACTCGATTACACAACCACTCTATCTGGCGATTCAGCGAGCAGTGACTCTCGAGAAGTTAACTCAGTCAGAGAGAAATGTCCTGTATGCAATGCGCGACTTTGCGCGATTCCGTAAGGACTTTTACGTCACAGTTGTTACCGGTAGTCGGGCGTATCCATTACCGGGAAGTACTGGCAGAGGCGAATTGGCATTTTTAATTCGCGGTGAACGAAGTCCCACGGTGGGGTTCTACTATCTGTTGTATGAATTACAGCGATTAAGAAACCAGGAATCAAATGTCCAGAGTCTGCGAGGTCTAATCCGTGATCTTGAAGCACTTGGTGAAGCGGGTAGGGCTACGTCGCTGGATATTACTCAACTCCAAAGTAGCCATGAGCAGGCTAAGCGCTATCTGGCCTATCGCAACCGCGTATTCTTCGATGAACTTGATCGATTCAAGGTGCAGTTAGGTTTACCGCCAGATATTGAATTGACCATAGACGATACGCTGCTCGAGCCTTTTGAATTTCTTGACACTGAGTTGCTTGAGATGGAATATGATTCCACCACGATCGAATTGTCAGAAGATCAGGCGGTGATCCAAACTGCGTTGGATTCCATACAGGAGTTACAGGAAAAGCTAGTCAACAAAACGGCATCATTTGAAATTGAGCTGGCCGATCTCGAGAAAGTACTGCCTGGTCGCCTGGAACGTATGCCACAAGCCGAGCAACAAGAGTTAGTTGGATTTATTGATAGGGACAGGGAGCAACTAAGTGACGTTAAGCAACGTGTTGCAGAATTGAGTGAGGCTTTCGAACAGCTTCGCTTAACTGCAGCCAATGTCGACGGTGCGGACGAAGAAGCAGTTGGAAACTTGCTGGCCAAAGTGCGTGACCAACGCCGACTTATGTTGCAAACCATGCGGGAGTTAACTGGATTGGGAGTTGTTATTCGACTTGAGCAAGTGACACTGGTACCGGTCGAACTGGATCAGGAAAATGTTGTTGAGATTGCCATGGAGAATCGTCTTGATTTAATGAATCGCCGTGGGATTGTGACCGATGTACGTCGACGCCTTGAAGTGGCTGCGGAACAGCTGTTATCGGATGTTAATCTGGTTGCCGAAGGTGAGATCTCCACTCAGGACCCGTCTATAAATAGTAATCCACTGGACTTACGACGATCAGAGAGTAGTTTTCGAGCGGGAGTGTCAATCGTTACCCCCCTGGATCGGGTGAGGCAGCGAAATAATTACCGAGCTGCACAAGTTGGATTCCAGCGAGCAAGGCGAAACTTCATGGCAGCCGAAGACCAGGTAAAGCTGGATGTGCGTCGATATCTTCGCCACCTTGAAATTGAGCGGCGGCTGTTTGAAGTAAACCGTCGAGCCCTTCGGGTTGCCGCTAGGGAATTGGATCAGGCGATTGAATTCGGCGATCGACCTGATGCTGATAGCCGACCAGGCGGACGTGGTGTTAATATTTCGCGTGCACTGGATAACATCGTCTACACCCAAAATGAGCTGATCGAGTCGTGGGTTGATTATGAAACGGCACGGATGGCTCTCTATCGCGACATGGGGTTGATGGAGATCGACGAAAATGGCAACTGGCGGTAGCCAGTGCAATTGAATGTGGGACTCTCGCGAACGTAATGCCAGTTACTCGGCGCTACCTATGGCAAGACGGCCGCTAGGCTGGATGCATGGTAGCGTGATCCGAAGGAGCGTAGCGACGTAGGTTCTCGAATGCGGGAGATACTCTCCCCGATTGAGTTGCTAACATTTACAAACAGCAGTGCAATCCGTAGGATTTAGTGCTTCAGGTCATCCCGTATTGATGCTGAATCATGACTGTATGAAGCAGTAAGCAGCGTTTTAGATACTGAGACCTCCCACCGACAAACGCATTGCGTTTTGCTGATGGATCAGCAAATAGCACCTTGCAGCAACAATCTTCCCACTACATGATTCATCCCTCGAATTGCCGCAGCACTTTGCGATTGCTGAGACTGCGACCACAAATATGTCTGCTACTTAACGCCTGCCTGATGGTTCTTTTGGGTGCTTCGCTGTCTACGGCGCAGGATTCTGCAAACGATCTCCCACTTTGGCAGCAGATTCGAAATCTCCAGATCCAGCGTGCAGATATCGAGCGCAAGCTAGTGAACAAACAGATTGAATCTGCGCTGGCTGTTATTCAGTGGAAGCGTGAAGAAGAAACCGCAAAGCAGGCTGTCGTTAACCGTGAATTCGAACTGAGAAAATACCAAAAAGGTCTTTACCCCGCAGANCAACAACGTCTAAGTGATGGCGTTGANCTTGCTCAGAAAAAATACGAGCAGGGAGAGATTCATNTGGAGTGGTCTGAAAAGCTAGCGAANAAAGGTCTCGTTAGNCAGGAATCACTTCGNGCNGATATCGANTCCATGACACGACTGAAGGATGAACTGAAGACGGCGAAAGACAAGCTACATGTTCTCAATGANATTGCGTTACCGCGTACAACTCTAAAAATCGAGATGGCAGTTTCAGCCGCCAAAAAGANGCTTGTAGATCACCAAAACCTTCTACAGATTACTAAAGCGAACTTCGANACCCAGATTCAATTGCAGCAGGAAGAACTGAACNTACTGACATCCTCGATTGGGAAGCTACAACAAGATCTCAAGCAAGCTGAGATTGCAGAAAAGTCACAATTGTCCAAGATTCAACTACGTCAGCAATCTCTAAACGTGAAGCGGGCTGAATCATCTTTGCANNTGGCAACTGATACGCTGAGACTGTCTGCAAGNTCCAGNCAACTCAAGCAACAGGATAGTNTTCGTGAGATTGAAATGGCCGAGTTGACGCTCAAAGAGCTTGAGGTGGGTAATCAGTCAGTGGATCGAGAGAAGCTCCTGGAATTGCAAAATGAAGTCAAGTCAAAGCTTACGTTTGCTCAGCAACAGCGTAACTGGGGCAAGCGTGTATTAAAGAAGGGTTACATCACTTCGAATCAGCTAACTAAATTTGAGATTCAATTACTTGAACATCAAACTTCTCTAAACGCAGTAAATCGCGATATCTATATCTATGACGAATTTATTCACCAGCAACAACTCGTGGATGCACGATCCCGGCTACAAAATATGACGTCTGAAAAGACACGTGTAGATCGCGAGATTGAGCTTGCGGTTACACTCGCTGAAGCAGAAGTGCAGCGCTGCAGNGACGTACTGGCAGCTGAACAAAAAGCGTTGGAATACCTATCCAAGTAACTCGCTTGCGGTCTTTTATTCCCACAGCTAAAGTCGGGTTTGAAAGATGTACTAACAAGGGTATTACTTCGTATCCGAATGAGAGCTGGTTTGAATTAGCTGACAACNCTCACTTATTTTTGGAGAACTAGTCATGGGTAAGCTACTTTCCTTTTTTTCAGTCTTAGCGGCCGTCGCGGTTATTGCCGTGGTTGGTGGCATTGGAATAGCTGATGAGATTGGTGCTAAAGACCAAAAGCGCNCAGTAGAGTTGCAGAAATCAGTCCGTAAGGAAGTGAAGGTCATTCAGGGCAAGGATGGTCAGACTTTTCGCGTTGAAACGATAATAGTCGGTGATGAAGGCGATGCTGATGAAGATGACGATGNCGGTGATGAAGGTGGTCCTGAGACAAAAATCGAAAANAGAATTGAAACCAACTTTCAAATCGATGGTGACGGTGTCGATGTTCGACTTGAAAAGGGGAAACTAATTATTCGCCTTCCTGATGGAACGGAGCAAAAGATTGATCTGCCGGCAGTTGATGGAGTGGAATTGCCGGAGTTAAAAGTTCGTGACGTCGAGTTAGATATTGAAGTGGAAGNTAGTAACAAGCCTCAGAAGGCGGATCTTGATGTTGATGTGCAGGTAAAAGGAAAAGCGATCATCGTAGACTCNGATGGAAATGTTCGAGAAATCGAGCTTGGTCCTGATGCGATCGTTGGTGAAGGTGCCGGTACCATTATTGGTGGCCCGGGATTTTCCGGAGTTATTGAATCAGGGGTTCTGACGGTACCCGTTCAACTTGGTGAATACATGATTGGTGTTGGCATTAGCGATGCCNGCCCGGCACTTCGTTCGCAACTGAGCCTTGATGAAGGTACAGGAGTCGTCGTTTCATACGTGGGTGACGATTCGCCGGCTGCCAAAGCTGGAATCGAGATGTTTGATGTTATCGTGTCCGCCGGTGACCGGGTGATTCACAACCTTCCTGAATTAATCGAAGTCGTAAACNCCANCGGTGAAAAGGAACAAGCGATCGCATTGACCCTTATTCGTAAAGGTGAAAAGAAAACGGTAGAAGTGACACCGGTAAAACGACCGGCAGGTGAAATTCAGGATGCATCGATCGGTGGATTTCCGGGGTTCGAGGCTATTCCACACGCTGGGTTTGGCAAGCATGCTGAAATGCTTGAGAGACTGGAAAAGCGAATCAAACAGTTTGAAAAACGTCTGGAACAGCTTGAATCGGAATAGAGCACGGTCGTCTGAACACTTTATTTCCGCACGCAGGGCACGGTAATAGTCGATATACTATTTAGTAATGGACTGATTAGGAGATCGTTANATGGGCGTCCCGAAGAATCACCCGAAAATCACGAGACGGACAACCCTGCAAGCCGGTGCTATCGGGCTGTTTGGAATGAATCACTTGTCGCAGCTATCACGCGCGGCTGAGTCTACTGGTTCTACGAAGTCCGTTATCTACATTTTTCTTTCTGGAGGTTTAGCTCAGCACGAGAGCTTTGACCCCAAGCCGGAAGCACCAGAAGATGTTCGCGGCGACTTCGGCGTGACCTCCACCAAAACACCCGGCTATCAGGTCTGTGAACANTGGCCGTTGCTGGCTGCCCGTAGCGACAAATGGTCGGTGGTCCGTTCGTTGACGCATCAATGGAACGAGCATTCACAAGGTCATCACATCATGTTGACTGGTCGCAGTGAAATNCCACGNGGATTCAGNGGCTCACGACCTTCAGAAACTGACTATCCGTGTATTGCGTCAGTCGTCAATGGTGTCCTGCCTCGAAAAAACAAGTTACCAGCTGCTGCTGTGTTACCGGAGAAGCTGGTACATGTATCTGGCCGGACGATTCCCGGACAGTTTGCCGGCCAAATGGGTAGTGAACACGATCCTTGGTTTATTGAAGCGAGTCAGTTTCGATCCAGTTCGTACATTCATGGCGCCTTTCCGGAATACGGCTTTCATCGCTGGGAAGGGCCAACGAATCCAGAGAACTATAAATTCGANGCGCCAAGGCTTTCACTGCAATTTGGTCTTAAGAAAGACCAGTTGCGCACGCGTTTGAGTTTGTTGGATCAGCTTGACCAGCAGCGTCGCGATTTGGATGAAGCGCAGTCAGTACGTAAGTTCGACCGATTCCGTCAGGAAGCATCGAATCTACTAGCGGGCGAAGGTGTACACAAAGCATTGGATGTACATTCAATTCCTGTGGATTTGCAGGAGCGATATGGCAAAAACTCATTCGGTTGGTCGCTATTAATGGCTCGNCAGCTTGTAGAAGCAGGCGTGAGCATGGTGCAGGTAAACCTTGGAAACGANGAGTCGTGGGATACGCACGAGAATGCATTNCCAAATATGAAAAACTACTTATTACCACCGACTGATAAAGCAGTTGCCGCATTACTTGANGACTTGGAAGATCGGGGAATGNTGGANGATACNATGGTGGTAATGGCTGGTGAATTTGGCCGTACACCGAAGGNGTTCACGTTCAAAGGTGCCCAGAGCGGCAAGCCCGGGCGTGACCATTGGGGAGCAGTTCAGTCGGTATTCTTTGCCGGTGGCGGCGTACGCGGTGGTGGCGTAATTGGTGCCTCAGACCGTATCGGTGGGTATCCGATTTCAGATCCGTATACGCCGGAAGATATGGCAGCCACGATGTATCACGGGTTAGGTTTGCCTGCGACAGCGGCTTGGTACGATAAGTTCGATCGTCCGCACCAGATTTACCATGGTCAGCCCATTGCATCGCTATTCTAAGCGATTGACTTGCTGAACATTATCGTTGAACTGGGGCTCTGGTTCCGTTTGGATCGCGGCGGTATGTGATGCGCCATTCTGTTTCATCACGTGTTGAGCTGAATTCGCTACTTGATCCGTGATACGAGGTTATCGGTGAATTTTCACCATGNACATGTCCATTGAGATTTCCATGCGAGGAGGTTGATGTGCCGACTACGACTTCTTCTTCACGTTCGATGCTGTACCCGTTCGGGAAGTGTTGTTGCATGAGTTCATGAGCTTTTTCCCGGTGATTCAGCGGCCATGTGGAATTACTTGGGATTGATACTACACCGTATTCGGCGTCTTTCATAACGTAACGGCTACTGGCACAACCAGAGAGCAGGGTGATTGCGAGCAAACAAATTGAGAGCCTGACGAAATGACTGGTGCTGTGCATGGTACTTGTGGATTTCTGACGCGGTATTTTATTAGTTAGTAATTAAGAGACGAAAAGATACTGAAATTGAGAACCTGTGCCAATATGGGAATTCGGAGAGAAGCGGAATGCGGCCATGAAAAGAAATGAGGAGACATTTGAGCAATTNCCCGGGAGTTGTCATGGTGATAACTCCCAGAGCTAATAAATAGTTCGGTCTATTNCTGGAAGCAGTTCATAGNGTGAATTNNATCGCTCAGCATGTGTTTTTTAGCNAGTGATTTTTTATTCCATAATCAATCAATTTCCCTTACNGCTTCGAATACCAATTCAAAGGCTGCTAAAATGGAAATNAGTTTNAACCATTCATCTATCTGTCTGTGANAATCAATATGAGCATCCACTCCATGTCGCTAACCTCACGTACGCTTGCTGCGGCTACGATCGCTGTTCTCCTGGTCGNCAATTCATCCATGGCAGAAAACTGGACTCAGTTTCGTGGTGCCAACACCGACGGTACTGCAGCCGATGCCAAGCTGCCTGGTGAGATCGCCGAAGATAAAAACCTTGCATGGAAAATTGAAGTGCCGGGGAAAGGTTGGTCATCTCCTGTTACCTGGGGAAATGAAATCTGGCTTACAACTGCCACGCCGGAAGGCGATGAGATGTTTGTCCTTTCATATGACGCAACCAGCGGAAAACANCTGAAGAACATCAAGGTGTTTGAAAACGATGTTACGCGGTTCTGCCATCCGACCAATAGCTTTGCTTCACCTACACCGGTCATAGAAGATGGAAGGATCTACGTTCACTTTGGTAGCTACGGCACCGCATGCCTTAATACCAAGACAGGTGAGAAGATTTGGGAACGTCGGGATCTAGAATGTAATCACTGGCGTGGGCCTGGCTCGTCCCCAATNGTAGATGGCGACAATCTCATCGTTTCTTACGATGGATTTGACGTTCAATACGTCGTCGCCTTTAACAAGGACACCGGAAAAACCGAATGGAAACAGGATCGCAATATCGACTATGGAACAGATAACGGTGACCGAAAGAAAGCATACGGAACCGGGCAGGTTGTTGAATTCGATGGTCGACGTCAGGTTGTTCTGCCAAGTGCCGTCGAGACAATTTCATATGATCCGGCCAGCGGTAAAGAGTTATGGCGAGTACGGCATGGTGGTATGAATGCTGCNGCGCGACCACTCTTTGGAAATGGCCTGATCTATATCGCAGCAGGAAGTGGTGAACGGTCACTGATTGCAGTACGTCCTGATGGCAATGGCGATATTTCAGATTCACATGTTGAGTGGGGATCCTCAAAGAGCGTGCCACGACGACCGTCACAAATCCTAGTTGGTGAACGACTGTTTATGATTAGTGATCAGGGCGTTGCTAGCTGTCTTGATGCCGTAAGCGGTGAAATCGTATGGCAAAAGCGTGTAGGAAGTGGCGGTGAAATCCGATCTTCACCCGTTATGGCTGGAGGCTTGATTTATAGCTTTGGCGTGGAAGGTGAAGTTGTCGTGTTTGCGGCTTCAGATGAATTCGAACTTGTCAGCCAGTCGAAACTTGAAGATGGGTTTCAGGCGTCTCCCGCTATTCACGATAACGCGCTGATCGTACGTGGCGTGAGGCACCTTTACAGATTTGAGTCGAAGTAAGGTTGTGCCATAAATGGCACAATTGCCCTGACATGCCTATCGGGCTATTTTTTTTGAGGTAGAATAGGCACAGGCAAAGAAATAGCCAGTAAAGCCACTGTTCGCGTGAACGACGAGGCTAAACCGCGAAAATTAGATCGCGGCATGTGCATTCCATAAGTAGAGACAGACAGGAATTTCAACATGGCAAAAAGCAAGAAGAAAGCTGAAACCGTNTTTCTCGTATGTGAAGAAACAGGTGATTACAACTACACCATCCGTCGTAAATCCGGTGGTGAACGTTTGGAACTAAAGAAGTACAGCCCGCGTCTTCGCCGTCATACGTTGCACGTCGAGAAAAAGAAATAGGGCATGTTCAGGACGGGCTGCAATGCCCGCTGATACGCTCAATACACAGACGGCGAATGGTCCTAATTAGTTAGGGTTCGCCGTTCTTTTATGCAATAATCGAAACTTCAGATTTGCGACAAAGAGCACTCTAAAACATAAACGGATTGAATTAATCGCCGGTTGGGCGTCTAAGTAAGAGCATCAGGATGATGGAAAAAAACTGGGTTTTTCGACAGCACGACGAACATCAGGTCTCAGAGTTGGAGTCGTCTGCATCAGTTCCACCAGTCGTAGCAAAGCTACTCGTGCAGCGAGGCATTACTTCTTCAGAAGATGTAAGAAGTTTCTTGGATGTAAAACTGACGGGCTTACGTGATCCGGAAGAACTACCCGGCGCGCTGGAAGCTGCCCGGTTGATTTACGCAGCCGCGAAAGATGAAAAGCGAATTATCATATACGGTGATTACGATGCCGATGGAATGACCGGTACAAGTATCTTCTATCGATGCCTAAAGCTCATCGGTGCTGATGTAGGCTACTACGTGCCCAATCGGATGGAAGAGGGATACGGACTCAATATTGAGGCTATTGATCGACTGGCATCGCAGGGTGCTGAATTATTAATCACGGTGGATTGTGGCATCGCTAGTGTGGAAGAAGCTGCACATGCAAAACAGCTTGGCTTGCAATTGGTTGTTACCGATCATCACCAATATGGTGAAACGCTTCCCGACGCAGATGTGCTTGTACACCCATCGTTACCCGATAGCGATTACCCGTTTGCCGGACTGTGTGGTTCAGCGGTGGCTTTTAAAGTCGCATGGTCGATTTGNAAGATTGNCAGCGACTCAGATAAAGTCAGCCCTCGGTTACGTGAGTTCTTACTGACCGCCGTCGGAATTGCAGCCATTGGTACCGTGGCAGACGTCGTGCCCTTACTGGATGAAAACCGGGTGATTGTNACACACGGATTAATCAGTCTCAAGCAACGTCCGCCGGAAGGGCTTAAAGCACTGATGCGTGTGGCAGGATCTGACAAGAAACAGACTCTCGGCAGCGAAGACATCGGTTTTGCCATCGGTCCGCGTCTAAATGCGGCAGGCCGTCTTGGCCAGGCACAACTGGGGGTTGAACTGTTGACGACTGATGATCCCGATCGTGCTGTAAGCTTGGCTGAGTATTTAGATCAGCTAAATAAAAACAGATCGAGCCTGGAACGCAGCGTATANCTAGCCGCNACGAAACAGATNAAGGAAAACTATGATGCTGAAAACGACCCGGCTCTTGTGCTTGCAGGACAGGGGTGGCATCCGGGGGTAATTGGTGTTGTCGCTGGACGGATCGCGGAGAAATATCACCGACCAACCGTGATCATCGCGCTTGATCAGGTTGGTGTGAAACCCGGTTCCGGCTCCGGGCGAAGTGCCGGCATGATTGATTTGCATAAAGCGTTTGGCGAATGTACAGAATACTTACTCAAACATGGCGGTCATGCCGCAGCCGCAGGATTGACCATCGAAGAAAATCAGGTCGATGCATTTAGAAGTGCGTTCTGTGATGTTGCTCAACAGATGATGGATGAGCAGGATCGNCAGGCGGAAGTGATTATTGACGCCGAAGTACCCCTTAGCCAACTNACGTTACAAACTGTCCAGCAGGTTGAGCAGTTAGCTCCGTTTGGTAGTAAGAACCCACGACCCGTACTCTGTGCGTCCGGCGTGGAGATTGCNGATGGACCGAAGCGAATGGGNGGTGGNGACCGNCACATGACGGTGAAATTTAAACAGCACGGTGTGACGATCCGTGCCGTTGGTTTCGGNCATGGTGATTGGGTTGAGCCCCTTGATCAGATCGATGGTCCGGTTGATATCGCATTTAAACCNGTAATAAACGAATTTCGCGGCCGTCGAAACGTCGAAGTTCANCTNGAAGACTGGCGTAAAGCTTCCTGAGCAATTTGCTTNAGGCTGAAGTCCATATTTACCTTACGACGATAATGATAAGGGTGCTGTCATTTTTNCCAAAAATGTCCACCTTTATAGTGTCAATGTATAGTCCTNTAGACAGGCAGATTGAGANTAATCCACTGTCTAGGCTCTAAATNATCTGTAATAATGAAAGCATGCTCGGTAATCGAGNGTGGACNGCTGNCTGTGCACGACTCTTATCAAATGTACAGCAGCTGTTGGAAGNCATGAAATATAAGAAGGTGAACCGGTAGATGTCACAACCGCAAGATCCAAACCAACCGCAATATGATCAACAGGCCTATCAGCAGGCTGAGTATCAGGATCAATATGCGCAGCAGCAAGTTGCTCAGGAGCAGGCACACGAAGAAGAACTGCCTCCTGAATCATCATCAAATTCTAGTTTTCTGCTTTTTAGAGCCATTCCGAGTTGGGGTGTTAGTCTCGTTTTACACACTGCAATCCTNGTAATACTTGGACTGGTGATTCTTCACCAACAAGCGAATTCACAACCATCCATGGTGTCATCCTTGTCCACAGATGACTTGATCGATGAGATTTTTGAAGAAGAGATTCTGGAACCCATCGATACCCCGGTGGAAGTTGCACAGGAAGTTACACCCGATCTGCAGATGTCTCTCGATCCAGTGGAAGAGGTGACAGATTCCGAGCCGGTAGAAGTTGCTGACGATGTTGAAGCAGCAATTGCAGATGTAGAACTTGTTGAATTTGGTGATAAGTCGATTCCGGATGTAAACCTAACAGACTCTGTTTCAACGGTGACGGGAACCGGGCTTGCTGGTCGTGGATCCCAAAGCCGTTCTCAGATGGTGAAGCAGTACGGTGGAACAAAAGAAAGCGAAGCGGCAGTTGCTGAGGCACTCAAGTGGTTTGCACGACACCAGTTACCAAATGGTGCATGGAGCTTCGACCACCAGAAAGGTCAATGTCAGGGACGCTGTGGTAATCCCGGTCGTTTGGGAACCTCCTTTAACGGTGCAACCGCGTTGGCGATTCTCCCATACCTTGGTGCTGGCCAAACGCACACGGAAGGCAACTACAAGGAGATCGTTGAGCGTGGGTTGTACTTCCTCACCAATAGCTACAAGGCTGAGGGAATCCGTGGAAACTGGGCTGATCCGGGTGGTCGCCTATACACACACGGATTGTGCGGAATTGTATTATGCGAAGCATATGCGATGACCAATGACAAGCGACTTCTCAATGCTGCTCAAATGGCGATCAATCACATCGTCTATGCACAAGACCCTGTCGGTGGCGGTTGGCGATATCAACCGCGCCAGGCTGGTGATACATCGGTTGTCGGTTGGCAATTGATGGCCCTTAAGAGTGGCCACATGGCTTACCTGCAAGTGCCAAAACTGACCGTAGCCAAGGCTAGCTTATTCCTTGATAGTGTCTCGTTGGAAGAAGGCGCGTATTACGGTTACACCACGCCGGGTAAACGACCAGCAACCACCGCAGTAGGATTGCTTTGCCGCATGTATCTGGGTTGGAAGAAGAACGAGCCGGGACTAGAAAAGGGCGTTGAATACCTAAGTAATCACGGTCCATCCAAGACTGACATGTATTTCAATTACTATGCGACTCAGGTTTTACGTCATTATGGTGCTGAAAAATGGACAAAGTGGAACACGGAAATGCGTGACTGGTTGGTTAAAGAACAGTCGATGGCGGATAACCACATGAAAGGTAGCTGGATGGTCGGTAATGGCCATGGTGCAGGTGCTGGTGGTCGTCTGTATACAACCTCCATGGCAACAATGATCCTGGAAGTATATTACCGCCATATGCCTATCTATAAAACGCAAGCCGCAGAAGACGACTTCCCACTCTAGTCGTTAGACATTTATCCATGCTGGTAATTCCCGTACTCGATTTACTCGGTGGTGTTGTCGTACGCGGTATCGCTGGCAATCGTGACTCTTATAAACCTATCGAGAGCCAGTTAACCGACTCATCGGATCCACTTCAGGTAGCTAAAGCTATTCGCTCAGCTTTCGGTTATTCGACTTTTTATGTCGCGGATCTGGATGCAATTTCTAACGGCCCGGTTCATTCCGATGCGATTAGCTCGCTGATCAAAGATGGGTTCGACGTATTGCTTGATGCGGGAACTGGTGATGCTGATCAGGTTGACGGNCTATCAGAGTCAGTAAAGCTAAATGACTTGGCTGGGGTCATCATCGGCCTGGAGTCGGTACCGAAACCAGAATATCTATCATTGATCAAACAGCGNTTTCCANATTTACCAATGGCATTCAGTCTGGATTTAATGAATGGGATGCCGATTACCCATGGTGATTTATGGCAAGGATNTTCACCGACATCCATATTAGATATGGCTCTGGAGGCTGGCATGGACTCCATTATTNTGCTTGACTTGGCTAGTGTTGGAATGGGGACAGGCAATCGTTGCCTTGAGCACTGCGATTACGTGAAGATGCGTGCGCCGGACGTAAATGTCATAACAGGCGGTGGTGTGCGCAGTCATGAAGACTTATACGAGCTAGAGGCGCATGGCTGTGACGGAGCCCTCGTAGCGTCAGCACTTCACGACGGGCGATTGAGTTAATCGCGGTTGGTCATTCACTGCTGTATGCGTCATCCCAGTCAGGCTTGCGTTTTTCCACGAATGCAGAGATCCCTTCACGGGATGACAGTGTAAAGCGTGCTGTGGCTGCTGTGCCACAGGCGCTGCGCAGATCGGCTTCGATCGAATTGGAAAGCGTTTCGTATAACACTTTTCGCGTGAGCTGTGCTGCNTGAGGAGACGTGTCATTCATCGCCTCAATGATTTCATGAGATCGTGCCCATGTAAGGTCGGAGTCTACGACTTCCTGGACAAGTCCTAATTCGCATGACTGCTTAGCATTNAATGACTCTCCCGTTAGCAACATTGGTGCAATAGTTGATCGACCTAACCGCATACGCAACATAACGGCGCCAAACGAAGCGACGAGGCCTCTTGCGACTTCCGGGAATCCAATCGATGTTGCGTTACAACCAATAACGATGTCCGCAGCAAGTGCAAGTGCTGCCCCATTTCCAAGTGCCGGACCATTTAGAGCTGACACGATGGGCTTGGGATAACGGATCATCGCCAGGAGTACTTCGACGAGAATTTCCAAATCACTGTTGTTTCTGTCCAGTGGATCTGATTCCATCTGTTGACTAAGCGCCAAAAGATCTGTGCCCGTGCTGAAGTAATTACCGGAACCGGTAATAATAATCCCGCGAATGCTCTTTTCCTGCCGTAGATCCTCCAATGCCTGTTGAAACTGGAGTAGTCCCATCGCGTTTAGGCAATTGCCACGTTCCGCGTCATTAAGCGTAATCGTGCCGCTTGCGCCGTGTGTCTTGATTTCTGCAAACATGAGTTGACCAAATAGGTATTTCGAAGATTACGTCCTGCTAGATTTTCATTATATGAACTAGCCGTAGATCCGGTGTTAAGGATGAATGACCATCAAAACTATCACAACCCGAACATGAAACGGATGTTCAATAAAACATGCGGGATTTCATTTAAGCTTGGCAANCAGATAACGCGCATCCTTTCTACGGTAGGAAACCAAGCTTGATTTAGTCAGGTGTCTGGCTAAACGACGAAAGGAGGCGTCGAGACCCACGAAGAATTACTCCAGTTGGAGTTGGGATCTCGATGATCCGCGGTAATATAATTCGAATCGCTAGTTTGGCATGTCATGGCCTGGCCCTGGTAGCTTGTCTGCTATGCCTTGCTGGATGCACCCAGTTAGCTACTTCTGCGCGATCTGCAGCACAAACCGTACAAAAGCAGGTGATTCCGGATTCTCTCACTGCCAGTGCTAAAAAGCTTGTTGACGATCCATTTTCACCTCATAAACCACACCCAGCGGTTGTGCGAATTATGGCTGTCGAAGCCAATGGTGTTTCTTTTGGATCCGGCACGCTGATTTATCGACAAAACAAGATGGGACTGGTCGTTACAAACTGGCACGTCGTGAGAGATTCACCAAGTGAAATCATCGTGACTTTCCCAAATGGCTTTAGGAGCTCAGCCAAGATTGCGAAAGGAGATGCTGAATGGGATCTGGCAGCACTTCTTGTTTGGACTCCGGATATTGAACCGGTTCNGATTACAGATACCCCACCGAGACCAGGCGATGAGTTAACNATTGCCGGTTACGGCAGCGGCGTGTATCGAGCAGTGTCCGGTACCTGTGCACAATACGTTGCACCGAGNCTCAACAAACCACACGAAATGGTTGAACTTAACGCGGTTGCGCGACAAGGTGATTCCGGCGGTCCCATCCTGAATACGAACGGTGAACTGGCTGGAGTTTTGTTTGGCGCAAGTTGGCGGACAACCTCTGGCAGTTACAGTGGTCGCGTAAAGACATTCCTTGACCCGGTAATCAAGAAGATGCAAAGTCCCGTGAACAGTACAGCAAAACGTAAACCGGACTCAATTCCAACAGCACCTCCGGTTACTCCGGCGCCACGCACACGATCCGAGTCCATAGAAAACGTAGCATCAAGCGATGTAGCAAGTAGTACACCAGCATCCGCTGTGCAGGATTCACCAAAGCCTTCGCAAACCGCGACCGATGTGNCGCAACCNATTCCATCGGCNCCTGCACTTGATGAAGAGAATCGTCTGGTATCTGAGCCAGCAACGGCTGCTGACAAAGCTAATGGAAAGTCAATCAATGAGACACTCGGCGAGACGGTCAATGTCCCTAGCCCGGAAACTAGTCAAGCGGATTCTATCGTTGCCACCATAGATCATCAGGATGATGACCTGGTTACTCCAGAGTCCGAACCAGGCATTGCAAGAAAACGAAACGCGTCGGCACCAATCGAGCAACTCGATACGATTCAAATCCCGGATACAACCACAACTGAGCGTGTCGTAATCAAACCGGAATCGCCGGTGAAAGAGATCCCGCCATTTGAGTTGGATAAGAGCCACTTATGGGAAAAAGTGCAGCTTGCCAAAGTCGATGCTGTCGGATTACCGGTAGCTAATGGAACAATAGGGGATTCCGCATCAACACAAGAAGAAAGTACAGAAGCCGAATATATCAGGAGTCGAGAGCAACTGAGTGACAATTCGGAAGAAAGGACTGACCAGGTCACGAAATCGCCGGCAGTCGATGAATTGATAGTTGAGTTAACTGAGTTTGATACCGGTGACTACCAGCAGGTGCACCTCAGTGACCTAACAGGCGATTCCCCTCTTAGTAATGCCAAGCTGCTTCTATACATGATTGGCTTTCTCGTAGTTGTCGTTCAGCTTGCCCGCCGACGTGATTAGGCAGCTTGGAAGTCGTCGCAATCGCATTCCAATATTATTGCCGGTAACTCCTTATAATAGGAGCATTCGTTATTCAACGATTGTCTAGTTTTTGCTCTGATTGAGGCGCCTTGTGAACCAACGACCGGCGATTCAGATTACTTACTGCACAGGCTGCAAATGGTTGCTGCGGTCAGCATGGATGACGCAGGAATTGCTTTCAACGTTTCAGGATGAACTTGCTAGTGTGACGTTGATACCTGGCCGGGGCGGAATATTTGAAATTCATGTTGATGACGAACGGATTTGGTCCCGGGAAGTAGATGGCGGTTTTCCCGATATCAAGGTATTAAAACGTCTGGTGCGAGACCGCGCATGTCCGGACCGTGATCTGGGCCATGTTGATTCCTCCATAGAAGGTGAAAACCAAGAAGATGCAAAACAGATTTGAAGTTAACCGCAGAACGGCAACAGCTGTATTGGCTGGTGGTCTCGTCTCAGGACATGAGAGTCGAACCCTAAATGCAGCGATAGAAACAAAACGTGAGGAACCGTTAACGCTGGGCATGGGAACCTATGCGACGAAGGTATTAAAGACTGAAAAAGCTATTTCACTAATTTCGGATACTGGTTTTGATTCTGTTGAGTTAACCGTTAATGCCGGCTGGGACGCGGCGCCGGAAAACATGCCTGCACAGCGCCGGGTGGAAATTTCCCAGCAGCTTAAGGCAAGTGGACTGCATTTAACATCACTGATGGAACATACAGTGCCGTCGAAAGATAATGCGAAAGCAGCAGAAAATCTACAGAGGATCCAACGCGCTGCATCGTTGTCACGGGATTTAGCCACTCATGAACCACCTGTTATTCAGACAGTTTTAGGTGGTGGCAAATGGGAAGAACAGAAGAATCTGTTTGTTGATCGAGTTAGCAAGTGGGGAGAAGCGGCAGCGAAGTTTGGTGTAACCGTGCTTGTGAAACCTCATCGAGGCGCGGCGATGTCGACTCCAGCAGATGGTGTCTGGCTTGTTGAGAAGATTAACAACAAGCATGTTCGCTTGTGTTACGACTACAGTCACTTCATCTATAGAGATTTAGACTTGGTGAAGACGATTCATCAAGCGGCACCCTATACACAGCACATAGCAATTAAGGACACCGTGAAGAGCCCTGATGGCGGGTTTCAATTCGTCTTGCCAGGCGAAGCGGGCACTATTGATTATGTAAAGCTCCTGCAGACGTTTTATGACGATGGGTATCGAGGTGATATCTGTTGTGAAGTGAGCGGCATGGTCTGGTCTAAGCGAGGCTACGATCCAGTTGCAGCAGTCAAAACGTGTTACAAAAACGTTGCCAAGGTGTTTGCCGAAGCTGGTATCAAGCGACCTGCTTAATTCCTATCCAACAGGATAGAGGAGTCTGCCGTTCATGCGTCAGTTGTTTACCCTGATCTTTAGTCTGGTCTTTACCCTGATCGTCATTGGTGACCATCCTGTCAATGCGCAGTCAGATGAAGCGCTGGAGGCGATTTCAGATGAATTTGTGCCTGGCCTTGTAGGTCACTATGTAGATTCAACGGGAAAGACGATCACTCGTAAAGATGATGCGATTTCATTCAAGTGGGCGGGACTGTCACCAGATCAGCGTTTGACAGCATCGGGCTTTCGAGCAATCTGGACAGGCTTTCTATTCACACAGGCCCAAGGTGCATTCAGGATTCATGCTTATGTGAGCGGCAAAGGTGTTGTGGAAATCGACGGCGAGGTTGCCTTGGAATTTGATCAGGAAGAACCAGGTTGGGTTGCGAGTGACCCAATTCAACTGGAATTTGACTGGCTCCCGTTTAGTGCGGACTTCAGACCGTCGGCTGAAAACGGAGTGTTCAAGTTGTTCTGGCAGGGGCCAGGATTCCAACTCGAACCAATTTCAGCGAGAAGCTGGTTTCATTCCCCGGATAAGACCCCAGCCGGTGGATTTGATACAGGTAGAGAATTGGTGCAATCGTTGCGATGCGCCCGATGCCATGATTTACCCAATTCAGGTATCGATGCGGGGCTGGCTCCTGACTTTTCACATGTCTCGTCCTTTGTACGAAAAGACTGGATCATCTCCCGGCTGACGTCTTCAAAAATGACAGTAGGTCAAAAGATGCCAGCGTTTGAGATGACAGACGATGATGCAACCGCTGTTGCAGCATTCTTAATGTCACAATCCAAACCGGTTGAAGAAGATCTTCCAGCAGGTGATGTGAAGAAATCTGGTGATGCAGAATCAGGTAAATTGACATTCATGAGCATCGGTTGTGTTGCTTGCCATCAAAAAGATGGTGTCGGTGACTCAACTACATTCGATGGCGGATTGTTGGATAACATCAACAAGAAGCGTACACCTGATTTTTGGAAAGCATGGTTTACGCAGCCTGACAGTGTAAATAAGAATCACCGAATGCCATTGTTCAAACTGTCAGACGAGGAGGTAACCAATCTCGTTGCCTTCTTGACGGATGCTGGTAAAGAGCAACCAGCTGATAAGGATATTGAGTTGAGTGACGAAGTTGTTCGTCGTGGAAAGATTTTGTTCGAATCACACAGTTGTACGAGCTGTCATGAGAAAAACGAAGAGCGTCGCCCGATTGACATTTCCGTTCTTCATCAGAGTGGGTGTGTGAGTGGAATTCAACGGAAGACGATTCAACCTGGATTCAAGCTCGACAAACAACAACAAGAGATGATTGCTCAGTTTGTAACGAACGCAGTGACTCCGACGTCTGAACAAACATCACACGACTTGCTGCAGATGAATAATTGTCTTCAATGTCATGCGCGCGATGCCAATAAGGGTATCGGCGACCAACTGGATGCCGTTCTTAATTCGAGCCCGGACTTAGCCGATGTCGCCGCTGCACTTGCACCCCCGTCATTAAATAGTGTCGGTGATAAGCTTCACAATGCTGCTATTGAAAAGACAATTCGGCGTGATGATGACGGCCATCGTCCGTGGTTGCGTGTAAGAATGCCGAAATTCAATCTCAGTGATTCTGAAGTTGCCTCACTTGTGAAATATCTTGTGGATCGAGACCGCATTCCCGATGGAGCGGATGTAATTCATGTTCCTCAGAGCGCGAAACCGCAGACAGAGCAAGAGCAGGCAGGTAGTCGTCTTGTAACAACGGATGGTTTTGGCTGCACGAGTTGTCACCAAATCGGATCTGTCATTCCGCCAAAGGCACCCTTGAATGCGAAGGGACCTAATCTCTCCGGTCTTTCGTCTCGCATTCGCAAACAATGGTTTGACAGATGGGTAAGAAATCCCGCGCGAATTGTTCCTCGCATGGAGATGCCTTCAGTCAAACTTGCGGTTCGAGGAGTTCTCGATGATCAGATCGACCATCAATTGCATGCAGTATGGGATATCCTTAACAAACCCGGATTTGAGCCTCCGAAACCTGGTGCCGTACGTACCGTCAGACGTAGCGGAATTCTGGAACGTAACGAAACAGCTGCAATCCTTACCGATGTGATACGAGACAATGGTATTCAGTACATTAAGCCAGCAGTAATTGGTTTAACCAATCGACATAATCTGTTGCTGAATCTTCAGGAAAACCAGATTGCTGGATGGTGGCAGGGTGATGTCGCTAGACAGAGGACTGCGGGAAAAACCTGGTATTGGGAGACTCCCACGGAGTCCTGGTTGCGTCCGTCAGATGTGCTGTCAGATGTCTTTCTTGAAATGGACGGAAACGTAATTGAACCGTTACGTATTGGACAGTTTCTTACCGAGTTAGATGCGTGGAAGCAGATTGAAGGTGGCATTGAGATCGACCATCGTCTGACCTTTGATATTGCAAACAAGAAAACTGTGATTCGTGTGCGCCAACAATTCAAGGTGCCAGATGATGGAAAGGGAATCGTCAGGAGAATTGCAGCACAAGGAATTCCGGAAGGTGGCATTCTTCGCGTAAGGATGTGTTCAAGTGATGCAAAATTCAAAGATACGCGGATCACGCTGCCTGATGCTGATGGACAATCACTTTGGATCGATGTGCCAGACCCAACGGGCTACAAGCTCGTTGGGGCATCGCATACTTTACGAATTGCTGAAACCGGTTTGTTATTGAATTACAAAACCGCTTTTGAGACAGATCGATTTCCGGTCATTCCTCCGGTAATTGATGGCGTTAAGCCTCAGTTACTTCATGTAATCCCAGGCGCAACGGTTACCCGTCTTCCATTCTCAGATGAGTTTATGCCAACCGGCCTCGACTGGAATGATGAAGGTGATTTGCTCGTGACATCTCTCAAGGGTCGTATTTGGCGACTGTCTGATTCTGATAATGATGGCTTGAGTGATAAAGCCATTACCTACGACGATGAACTTGCTGCTCCGTTTGGCATTCAGGCTAGCACGGAATACGTTGACGTTATCAACAANTNCGCGCTGTTGAGAATGTTTGATCGGGANAGCGACGGAGTGTTTGAAGAGGTCAAGACGCTTGCCAGTGGCTGGGGACATACCGCGGACTATCATGACTGGACTGTTGGTTTAGTTANCGGTGAGAACGGCNTTTTGTTCGTGACAACATGTTGTGAACAGGATAAGCGGAGTCTGGCNGCTGCAAACTTNAGAGGGAAGGTNCTGAAACTGATTCCNCGTGAGCCAACATTTGATGACCCGAGGCTTTATCGCATAGAAGTCGTAACGGGAGGACATCGATTTCCGGTCGGCATCGCGGCCAACAAAGATCGGGAATTGTTCGTTACCGACAACCAGGGGAACTGGAATCCGTTTAACGAACTGAATCATGTGAAGCAAGGAAGCCACTTCGGATTCATCAATTCCACAGAACGCGGAAAAATTGAACCGCCACCGCTCGTAGCGCCGACGATTGATATCCCCCATCCTTGGACGCGTAGTGTTAATGGAATTTGCTTTCTAGAAACTCNTAAGGCCGTACTTGAAAGAGACCAGTTAAACGCATTTGGTCCCTTCGAAGGACATTTAATTGGATGTGAGTACGATACCCGTCGCTTGATCCGNATGAGTCTCCAAAAAGTTGGCGATGTCTATCAAGGTGCAGCTTATCCATTTACATACAACGAGCCCAAACAGGGTGATCCGCTACTCGGTCCACTTGCTTGTGCAGTCGGACCTGATGGACACCTGTACGTTGGCTGCATTAGGGATAGCGGTTGGGGTGGTGCAAATAATATTGGCAGTATTGCACGAGTCGAACTAAAACGTNCACANGAAATGCCNGCGGGTATCGCTGAGGTCATTGCCAGACGTGACGGCTTCATGATTAAATTCACCAACGGACCATTTGCCAAATTNGATGCGGGNAAGATGATTGATCCGGACACCTATTCGGTGGTGGCTTATACCCGAAAATCNACCCCGTCATATGGCGGTGGAGATGTGGACCGTCATCAGGTGAAGCTAAAAGATTCTGTTGGTCTCTCAGCCACAAATGATTTTGTGTTTATACAGCCGGAAGAAGCCTTNAAGGAAGGGTATGTCTACGAGATCCGNATGAAGAATATCTGTCAAAAGGAAGGCGAAGAGTTCTTTCCCGCCGAAGCCTACTACACGATGCGGAAAGCCCCTTAGATTGTAGGCGTCAAAAGTCACAAAATTCTAATTTACGGCCTCTAACTATTATGCCGGTTAACTAAAGTTTAACGGTTACATAAGCCGAAACTGATGAAAGGAAGGGGTNTTTGTGCGCTTATAGAGNGCGCTGCTTCTATTCAGTAACGTCGAGGTAGGGTAAGTAATTGTCATGACCGTCATTCAAAAACCGGGGCAGGTTTTGAATCGGGGAAAATTAGCAATTCGAGCAGTTGTTATTGTCGTGGCCGTGTTTGCATTTGTATCCGGCTTGGCAGTTGCCCAGNAAGANGAACCGGTATCTGANAGNCCATCTGATGGCCCGGTCATCCCTGAAGTTGTCGTTGAAGGTGTAATTCCTTTTGCAGATTCCCCTGACCTGATCTGGGAGACAGACAGCCGGCGTTATCAGGGTAACGGAGGGCTGTTTGACGGCGGTCGGCGTACCAATTTATCACTGTTTGAGTCGCCGTCGCTGCGGAGCATCATCGATCTGCGTGAACTAACCGAACGCGCTCCGATTGATATGTTCCAGGCACTTGAACGAGAAGTTGGTGTGCTTGTTCAACGCACCCAACGCGGTGCTGCGGCGCCGTTTGTACGTGGCCTTACCGGCCAACAGGTTTTGATTCTGGTCGACGGCATCCGTATGAACAATGCCACATTCCGTCTCGGGCCTAACCAGTACTTCAATACGATCGATCCAGGTATGGTGGACCATATTGAGGTGATTCGAGGTCCTCAAACAGTGCTATATGGAAGTGACGCGTTTGGTGGAGTCATCAACGTCGTCACTCGCAGAACAGCAGAAGGGGGTACGCCGGATGGTCCCCTTAAGACTTGGTACAACCGTTACAGCTCTGCAGACAACGGTTTCTACAGTCGCATGAATTGGCAACACTATACCGGTGACACCGGCATTTTTGCTGGTGCAGGATATGCCAATGTNAATTCGCTTGATCGGGGTGGTGACCTTGGTAGACAGCCGTGGACGGACTTTGCTCAGTATTCCGGTGATATTCGCATAGATCGCAAGATCGCTGAAAACCAGATGATCACATATTCCTTCCAGCAATTCGTNCAGGAAGATGTAGCTCGCAGTGATCGATTCCCAAACCGTTTAACCGTTTTTGACCCGCAGCAAAGAACGATGGCNTACGTTCGTTTGCAAGGTGCCAAGATGGGTACATTTTTCGATACGTACAGCCTNACGTTTAGCTATCAAAGACAACGTGAAGGGTCGACAGATCGACGGTTCTCAAAGAATTATTACGACGTGATGGAGACGGACAACCAATCTTTGGGTATGACACTCGTGATGAATACGAAATTGAGCGAGAAGGATCAGCTCGTATATGGTGCGGATTTGTATTACGACGACGTCGATGCCTTTCGTGATCGATATGAGGTAGGCACGAATTCATATCTCAGCTCACCGACTCCCAAGTACCCGGATGATGGTCTATATCGCCAGACTGGTGCCTTTGTGCAGTGGGATCACGAAATAAATGACCGGCTTTCGTCTACTGCAGGTGTCAGATATACGCGTGTCGGTGCCAAGGCAACGCCGGTTATTGATGTGGATGATGACAACGATCCAAATACAGATCCAGTACCTACCAACGTCTACATCGATCCAACGTTTGGTGACTGGACGGCCAGCGCCGGCCTTACATATGAGTTAGACGAAGATACCGTACTGGTTGGATCATTTTCCGAGGGGTTTCGAGCACCTAATCTCGATGATTTGGCAGCCACCAATGACAACGTGCAGCAGGCTGCTGCAGATACACCGAGTGTGGATTTACAGCCNGANCGNAATCAGAGTTTNGAGATCGGATTACGGAAGGAAACAGATACGATTCGATGGCAGGCATCCTATTTCTGGATGGACATCGACGACATGATCTTAAGAACACCGGCGGGTGACGACGGTGATAGTATTCTGTTTTCNAGAAGTAACCGTGATGCNAACATTAATGGGTTTGAATTCGCTGGTGAGAAACGGATTGACGATCACTGGACGATGTACGGAAACTTTGCATACTACCTTGGCGTAGACCGCGAACTGGATGAGCCATTGAGCCGAATTCCGCCGACACAGGGTGTACTTGGACTGCGATGGCGAAGCACAGNGAAGTACGAATATCTTGATTTTTATACATGGATGGNAAAACGTCAGGACCGGCTGAATTTTCAAGATATCTCTGACCAGCGGATCCCTGATGGTGGAACTCCNGGATACGCAACCTTCAACCTGCGTTACGGTACAATGCTAAGTGAGACAAGACATCTGACCATTGAGTTGGAGAACATCCTGGATAAGGACTACCGCGTCCACGGCAGCGGTGTTGACGGTGCTGGCTTCTCACTAAACGTCCAGTATGCAGTAGAGTTCTAGAGCACTCCGATGTGCGGCAGATTCACGTTACGAACACCGTTGCACCAGTTAGCTGACGAATTCCTCTTTCATCCATCAGAGGATTTATCACTACCTCCGCGCTTTAATATCGCGCCATCCCAGCTCATTGCGGGTCTTAAATGGGATAGTGGACGTAAGTTCTCTCAATTTCAGTGGGGCTTGATTCCANGTTGGGCCAAGGAGCCGTCCATTGGTTACAAGATGATTAATTGTCGCAGTGAGACGATCCGTGAAAAGCCATCGTTTCGGGATGCGTATAAAAAACGTCGGTGCGCATTATTCTCCGATGGTTATTACGAATGGCAGAAGATCGATGGCGTAAAACAGCCGATCTTCTTTCATCGTGAAGATAATAAACCTTTTGNGTTTGCNGGTTTGTGGGAACGCTGGCAGCAGGATCCTGAACAACCAGCNATTGAATCGACGACCATTATCACGACCGCATCTAATCACATTACTGAAACGATACACCACCGTATGCCAGTAATACTTTCCAGTGATGATCTGGATGATTGGCTGGATCCGGGTTATCCAGACCTTGATCATTTACATAGCCTGTTAACCGATCCGATCGATGACAATCAAATGATGACTTTTAACNCNACGGCGGTGAGCACGTACGTAAACAACGTACGTAATACCGGAGCAGAGTGTATCGAGCCGGTGGCACGACAACAGGATTTGTTCTAGCTGGATGTTATCGCAGCAATCGTGTCAGAGATAGTCAACTCAAGTGGAATGGCTGGACTCCAGCCTGTGGCCTCCATGATTCGTGTCACGTCGGCAATTGGGCTAAATCGTTCACCAGGGTTTTGCACGTTGACGGTTAAGTTGTTTTGATCAATTGTCAGATGACGACATATTTCATCGAATAAGTCACCGCTGCAAAGTGCTTTTCCAGANCCAACATTGTAGATGGCTCCTGTTTTTCCATGCTCGGCAAGTGTTAAATATGCACGAACAACGTCGCGTACGTCAGATAAGTCAAAATAAGATTGTAGATTGAATACATCTACTTTGCTGCCTTGCTGCAACTTGCGAATCCACTCAGGCAAAATGAGGCGAGGCTGTTGTCCCGGGCCAGAATGCTGAAATGCCCGCACAATGACGGCATCCAACCCATCTTCGACGGCATCTGCAATTAGCTGTTCCGCTTGCAGTTTACTCTTGCCGTATCCACATTGGGGATTGCACGNTGCCCGTTCNGAGACCGGCGTTGTATCGAANACAGGCCCATAGACATAAGAGGAACTGGCAAATACAACTCGGGCATTAGGTAGNNATTCTTTAACCAACGAAATGAGTTGGTGAGTTCCACGGATATTGACTGCTGTTGCCTGTTGATTGGGGTTTGTTTCCCCGCAGTCACTCCGCTTACTCAATGCAGCGAGATGAAAGATTACATCAGGCTCAAATNGCATCAATGAGTCGATGAATTGAGTACTTGGAGTTTCTGAAATATCCCAGGCATCACGGTTAATTTCATGTNTGGGATAATCCAGATCTCTTGCAGCTCGACCTAAATGCGACCCTGCAAATCCTCTCGCACCTGTGATAGCGACTTTCATAGAGAATGNGTAATCCCAAAGGTGATGCGTAANANCCTCCGTTACACACCGTCATTTAGTTTTCCAGAAACCCGATCCAAATCAGTGNCGACCATCATTTGCACAAGTTGCTCAAATGTCACCTCGGGTTGCCATCCCAGATTTTCACGTGCTTTAGAAAAGTCACCACAAAGCGTATTTACNTCCGCGGGTCGCAGGAATGCAGGGTCGATTTCAACATGATCTTCCCAGTTNAGANCAACATGATCAAATGCGACCTGACAGAAGTCGCGTACAGTATGACGCTGACCGGTTGATACAACGTAATCATCAGGTGTATCCTGCTGCATCATGAGCCACATAGCTCGCACGTAATCACCTGCAAAGCCCCAGTCACGCTCCGCATCAAGGTTCCCGAGGCTTAGTTTCTCTTGTTTACCAAGCTTGATTCTGGCAACAGCATCGCTAATCTTCCGCGTCACAAACTGCTTGCCGCGTAACGGCGACTCGTGATTAAACAGAATGCCGCTGCAAGCAAAGATATCGTAGCTCTCACGGTAATTGACGGTGATCCAGTGGCCGTATACTTTTGCAACCCCGTACGGGCTACGTGGCCAAAAGGGTGTCGTCTCCCGTTGAGGTGTTTCCTGCACGGTTCCAAACATCTCGCTACTGCTGGCTTGGTAGAAGCGAATCCCGGTGTTCACCTGTCGGACAGCCTCGAGCATCCGGGTTACACCAAGTGCNGTGAATTCACCGGTTAGCAACGGTTGCTCAAAACTNGTCGGGACAAAACTTTGGGCAGCAAGATTATAGACTTCATCAGGTGAAGTGGCTTCGATTAATCGGACGATGGAAAGCTGGTCGAGCAAGTCTGCCTGGTGAAGCGTGATATCGTCAATCAACGGTTCGATTCGGTCAAAGCGATCCGAGCTGCTTCGTCTAACCATACCGTGCACTTCATATCCCTGATCCAGGAGCAGTTGTGCCAGATATGCACCATCTTGCCCTGTGATTCCGGTGATAAGTGCTGTTTTACTCAATGATCTAGGTTCTGCTGTGCGTCATGATTTCTAACTTATGATCCGGGATCATGATTCCGNATTGGATTCTGGCTCAGNTTCTGACGGCGATTCGGGAGATGAATCAGGCTTGGATTCAGAAAGGTCATTNTCGATCTGTGCCGGATCTGTTTCTTCGCCTTCAAGTTCTTCCGGTGGGACACGTACCAAGGCAGCAATCGTGTCGTCATCACCTAGCGTCATGATACGTACGCCTTGCGTGTTTCGTCCCATGGGGCGCATATCAGATGCTTTGATACGTTGAATCTGTCCGCGCGAAGAGATCATGAGAATCTCATCTTCATCAGATATTCGTACGATNCCGATAACGTCNCCATTGCGTTNGGTGGTCTTTATATCCTTAAGCCCTTTACCACCACGCCGTTGNGTTCGNTAGCGACTGCCNCTGGANCTTTCNTCGTCGTCAGCAATATCGACCAGATTCGGCCCGAACAGTGTTCGTTTGCCATATCCNTTTTCGCAGGCCGTGAGTAATGTCGCTTCCGGATCNGCTACTACCATACCGACAAGTTCATCGTCTTTGGAGAGCGAGATGCCTTTAACACCACTTGTGTTTCGGCCCATGCTACGTGCATCTGCTTCTGAGAATCGAATCGCCATACCTTTCTTGGTGGACAATACGATCTCATCGCCCGGTTTTGCAAGTACGACATCCACTAATTCATCGCCTTCTTTTAGCTTGATAGCGATGATGCCGCCTTTTTTCGGTCGGCTGTATGCAGACAAGCTGGTTTTCTTTACCAGGCCATGTTTTGTCGCCATGATTAGTGAGCTGTCTTCCACCTTGAGATCGCCAACGGCGATGCAATCCATGATTTGCTCGTCACCAGAAAGGTTTAGCAAATTCACGATCGCTCTGCCTCGACCTGTACGACTTTGTTGTGGAATGCCATAGACTTTTTGCCAGTAGACTTTGCCATTGCTGCTGAAGAAGAGCAGGTAGTCGTGCGTACTGGCTTCAAACAGATGTTCAATCGGATCTTCATCATCTGTTTTGGCGCCTTTCAGTCCCACACCACCTCGTTTTTGAATTCGGTAAGTACTTGTAGGAGTTCGCTTGATGTAGCCTTGATGGCTAATTGTGACAACCATTCGCTCTCTGGTAATCAGGTCATCGAGATCCACATCGCCCAACTCGATATCACTAATTTCGGTACGGCGTTCCTCACCATACTTATCACGGATTTGAACGAGATCTTCTTGGATGATTTCATAGATGTTTGCCCGGTCAGAGAGAATTCTCAGGTACTCGCTGATTTCGTCGATCAACGCAGCAAATTCATTGGACAACTTTTTCTGCTCGAGGTTTACGAGCTGACCAAGTGTCATTTTGAGAATCGTATCGGCCTGCACAGCGGTTAGTGAATAGGCGTCCGCCTCCCCACGTTCCTGTTGGAACAATTCAAACCCGGTATCCCCAAGTGCTTCCCGCATCATTGAAGCAGGGCACTCAACGCCCATCAATCCAACTTTGGCTTCCGCTTGATTACTGGAGCCACGGATGATTTGAATGATCTTGTCGATATCAGCAAGTGCCAGCAACTGACCCTCGACGACGTGTTTTCGTTTTCGAGCCCGTGCCAAAACGAATTCAGTACGACGACGAATTACCTCTTCACGATGTCTGAGGAACTCATCGAGCATCTCCTTGAGATTCAACAGACGTGGTTTGCCATCTACTAAGGCCAGCAGGATAATCGAAAATGAGTCCTGCAGTGGCGAGTACTTGTAGAGTAGATTCAGCACGACCTGAGGATCGGCGTCTCTCTTAAGCTCGATGACAAGTCGTACCGGATCATTGAGATCGCTCTCGTCGCGAATTTCAGCGATACCTTTTATTCGTTCGTCGTTAACCAGGTTAGCGATTTTTTCAACGACTCGATCGCGGAACTGCTGGAACGGAATCTCTGAAATGATAATCTTGTTGCGGCCTTTGTCCGGCTCAACGATTTCAGCTTGCGCCTGAACGACGATCGTGCTGCGACCGGTTGCGTAGCCCTGACGAATCGCATTGCGACCGCAAATGATGCCCCCGGTAGGAAAGTCAGGGCCTTTAACGATGTCGAGCAATTCCGGCAACTGAAGTGACGGCTCTTCAATGATGCGAATGAGTGCGTCACAAATTTCTTTGAGATTATGCGGAGGTATGGAAGTCGACATACCAACCGCAATTCCACTTGTCCCGTTTACCAACAGGTTAGGGAACTTTGCTGGCAGGACTGTCGGCTCAAGTCGGCTTTCATCGTATGTCGGCGTGTAATCAACCGTATCGAGCTTGAGATCTTCAAGCATTAACGAGGCAATCGGTGAGAGCCTGGCTTCGGTGTATCTCATGGCGGCAGGGGGTAGTCCAGCGATGGACCCAAAATTTCCCTGCTTATCGATCAGGATGTGCCGCATGTTCCATTCTTGTGCGAGCCGTACCAATGTCGGATAAATCACACTTTCACCGTGTGGGTGATAATTACCGCTGGTATCGCCGGAGATTTTTGCACATTTGACGCGCTGCGACCCCGGTGACAGGTTCAGGTCGTTCATGGCGACGAGGATACGGCGTTGCGATGGCTTTAGTCCGTCACGCACATCCGGTAGCGCACGGCTAACTATCACACTCATAGCGTATGTCAGATAACTCGCCTTCAATTCATCTTCGATAGGAAGATCAACGAGATTTGCATCAAAGTTGTCGTCGGCCGGTGGTGTCTGGTCGTCTTCGGGCAGCGTTGAGTCTGTAGACAAGAAGGAGTCCTTTCGTCCCCAAAAAAGGGGGGGGATTCAACTTTTGAAAAGTAGCAAATAAGCCCTGAAAATTAGCACTTTTTGCCGTTGCGGTCAGCCAGTTTCTATTCCGTTATCTTGGCTGATTTATGGTGCTAATTTTACCATTTTTCGGGCGTTTCAACAACCAGATGCGGCCTGAATGACAACGCTCTAAGTCGTTGCTATGTAAAGAGTTACGACATATGAAATAAGTAGCTAATTGCGATTACGCCAACGTCGTGTTGCACCACCACCGTCGCGGTCTACTTGTAGGAATATATCGTATTTTTGAGTGAATGCTTTACACCAACCATCGTCATCGCTGCAGGCAAAATATCGCACTGTTACCCGGATCGGCAGCTCTTTTGCGTTGTCCCAGTCTGCGATGGATTTATCCCATTCAATCCCAAATAAAAACTCGCGCGGATCCATATCGGATGGATGGTCAAACTTACCAGCACGACCATGTTTTGCGGAAATCGTAATGCCATCGATTGTTTCGATCTCATACTCGACGGGTGCTGCGAGGTTATTCCAATGTACGTGGTGCACAGGATCCATATGAAATCCAAGATATAGCAAACCAATTCCTGTATCCCAGAATTCGGAATCTGTTTCGGCTCGTAGCTTTACATAATGCGGATTGGAGTCCAGAGCGACGGACAATTGAGGTCGTGAAACAAGTGGCCGCATGGCACTGCTAATTTGTACTCGCGGAACCAGCCCCGTTGGTGCTCCGAGCGGAGGGGGTGTGAATCTCACGTCAATATCTTCAATGCGTGTAACAGGCTTAACTTCGCCAACTAATCCTGCAAGGTCACTTCGAAGTTGTGAAGGATTACTCCACCCACGGGCGATAACTACTTTTCCGTTGGGATCAATGACGAATTCACTGTTCGGCGCGTTTCCCATTTGATGTTTGAATTCATTCTGCATGTTGTCGCAAAGCCACGTAATTCCAGTCGGAATGCTCTTGCGTGCTGCTGCAATATGTTCCAGTCGTTCCTTAATCGTGATTGGCTGCACAAAGCCATTCGTCTCCGGGTGTGCGAGAGCTTTGTAAACGTAATAGAAGCGTACATCTTTCTTTGAATAATCACGGTAGACCGTCTCCAGACCGGGAACGTTTCTTAAGAACGGTGGTCACGTCATGCAACCGAAGACCAGTACGGTGTAGTTACCCTTGAGCTCCTCGGTAGGCAGGACCTGCCCGCGATCGTCAAAGATCTCGACATTGGGCAACGGAGCACCGACAGCGGGTAGATTTTTGGCAAACTGATCGCGTCGCTGCTGAGCGCATACAGGCAGAGTGAATAGTGCGGAAATAGTAACTGTAAAAAATACTCTAGAGATCATATGCACTAAGATTAGGCGCATAGTGCCAGAAGTCAAGTAAATGCATGGGCAGCGTGCTAATGATGAATCCAGGCCTATCAGCTTGGGTCTGGATTACTCGCTGTGAAGATGACAGCAGAAGAATGCGCTATGAGCGGTACAATTCGTTACAGACCGTATATGCAGCGAGCTCAGCAGGCTGGCTATAGATCTGGTGTGCTGCCGGAGCAGGTGCTGGTCCAGTGGTATCCCATTTTTTCCACTCGAGCCATAGCAATACACAGGAAGCGACGAGAGCCAGAAACGACATAAACAGCATTACCGAGTAGACATTTATGCGAGTTTTTTTTCGTGCCATTTTGTTGCATCCTGCGCCGGTTCATACAAAGTCCGGCAATTAATTCCTGTTATCGGTCGCGTGAGTTACAGGTTACGCGAACGGTTTGCAAAGTTTTAATTGAGCTTTGTGGCTACAAGATCATCTTTGCGAATGGTATCTCTTAGATAATTCGGGATGATCTCGCAAACTGCTGAACTTGGGTTCGTTTCACGAACCTGTACGCGGCCCACGTATTTCGTACCACGGTAAACATCCAATTCGTGACCTTGTCGGATACCATCATCGTGACCTAGCGAGATTTGAAGTAGATCCTTCTGCACAGCAGTAACGACACCATCGAGTACAGGCGGGATCTCGTGTACGTCGCTGAATTCATCCAATTGGTTTTTACGAAGTACGTTGTTCATACGTGCCAATCGATGTACTAGCTGCTTTTCACGTTCTACCAGCAGTTGTAATTTTGCTGTTTGAGCATTGTTGCCGTCTGTTAGACGCAATACTTCCAGAAACATCTCATCGGTCGACTGTTGAGAATCCTGAATCTCTGTACGAATCTGAGCAACTTCTTCACTCAAACGCTCCTTGGTGCGTTCTGCAACTTTTAACGCACTCGATAGGTTAGTGTTTTCTGCTTCGATCAGTGTAAGGTCCTGGCTGATAAGATCCCGCTCATTTACAGCTGTCTGAAGTTCGGCTTCAAGTGCAGCGATGGCATATGCACGTGCAGATTGTTCCTGAGCGAGCTTTTCCAGAGCATCATCGCGTTCTTGTGTCTGCGTATTAATGTCCGCCTGAAGCGTTTGGTTTCGTGCATTTAAGGCAACTACCTGGTCTTCAAGCTCTTCATGGGTGTTAAATACAACAACCGAGAACGCCAGAAACATGACGCTGAGAATGAATATCAAAACGGTAAAAATCTTGCCAACGATTGTCATGACTACCGCAATCCTGCAAATAGGTGATTGTTCTAAGTACACTAACCATTATTACGGTTAATGCGGCACAAACTAGTCTCTTTTAATAATTCGTACCAATAGGCCAATTATTGCCACGAAAGCGCAAGGGCGCATCATGTACGTATATCTAGCCATATGTAGGGAATTCGGCCGATTTAAGCCCGAAAAATCACTATATATGCACTAAATCGTAAAACTCGATTATCTGCTGTGAAGCTGGGAAAGCTAGGAGATGTATGCGGGAGAAAGTAGAGGTTAATTTCTACTCTTGTTGCTCTGTGACATCGAAGTTCCGGCGTCGGATCCATGCGATTGCCAGTAGTGCCAGGCACGTCCACGCGAGAATATCGCCGTATCTTAGGTATATGGATTCGACGCTCGACTTTCCCACCTGAGCGATGATGGTGTCTTCTACCCTTTTTCCGGATTTTTCCCGTATGTTTCCGATGCGATCAACCCAAGTCGAGATACCGGTATTGGCACTAACGAGCACTGGCTTTCTCATTTCTATTGCTCTCAATACATTGCATCGAAAGTGATGATCCAGGATTTCTGATCCCCAAAACCAGCCGTCATTGGTGAAGTTGATCAGCACGTCGGGCATTTTGGATTGCTCTGTCATTCGGAGAACGCTACCACGGATCAAGTGTGGCACTGTAGATTCGAAACAAATGCTCGGCGCGAATCTCACACCGTTAATTTCGAAAACAGTGTGCTCTGTTCCCGCCTCCATATTCTGAACATTTGGAATGAGATTATATAACCATGGAAACCATGAGCCGCCGGGAATGTACTCGCCGAACATAACCAGATGGTTCTTGAAGTAACGCTGCTCGACGCGACCGTCTCTTGATATAGATAGTGCGGCGTTATAGCGGTGTATTCTGTCACCTCTAATCTCATCTGTTTCACAACCGACCATCAGGGAGACCGGAAGCTCATTGTTACCTCCTCTTATGGTGTGAAGCGCCTGTTGGATTAACGATGAAAACGAACGTCGTTGCAGATCTACGTGATGACGAAAATGATCAGTATCGAAATCGTGTATGAAGGGGAGGTTTTGCGGCACAGCCGTGATTTCTTGATCACCGATATAGTCAGCGTAGTATGAGAATGCTGATTCGGGCCAGACAACGACGTCAACGGCATGGTTCGCCACCGCGGCAGCGCTTCTATCGAGGTAACTGTTGAGTTGCTGTTGTAGTTGGCGGGTAGACTCATCAATCGACAAACCAAATTGAGTGTCAGTGGCACCTTGCATTAGCGCCAAAGTTACCAGTGGTTCGTCCGCCGTCTGTAGCTGATCGATACGATGATGGCCATAGGATAACACCGCCATTAATACTGAGGTAATTCCCAGCGNAGGAAGATANTAGCCAGCCATTGTTCCACAGATCGGAGCCCCTCTCGCATGTGCCATGATCCTGAGNGTTAGCAAATAGCCNCATCCGCAAATGAACACGATAACGAAGCTGATTAGATANGCACCTTGAAGATCAGCGATTTGAACNAAGGGTAACCAGTTCAATTGNGATTGCGCAATCATCACCACGCTGAATCCTGATAGACCGTACGCTCGAATCAATTCNCCACCGGTCCACGAAATAGCCGCCGCNATNGGTACTGGCAACTTCAAACCACGTTGTAGCCAGTTTGTTCCCAGCAGGAACAACGGAATNTANATCCCGAGATAGAACCCNAGTGCCAGCCAGCCGAAGTGAGTNGACCANTGNGCCAAACGCACTCCCTGTATCGANATTAACCAATAGANTGCNCCGCAGNNCCACATCATNANNANGGGNCGNTGGTACCACGTTCGGTTTNGAATCTTCTGCTNTTGTCGCAGTCCCTGTCAAAAGCTGNCTTGCATGAATAAGNGCCATCGGCGCAAGCCAAGCCAGAACACCAAGCTCAAAAGGTGGTTGAGAAAGCCACAGCAGCGCTAGCCCGGAGACGATCCAGACGAACGGTCGTTGGTGTACTTGAGGTTTTGAATCGTCCATGATCAAACCCGATCAATCCAGACCAGACCAGATCAAATCACTTTTGCGGCGATTCGATCATGAGGTAGCTNTGACACTTAACAGCGTTTTACCACGGCAACGGGAAAACGCTGACATCCTCCGACTCGGAAAACTCTTCTTTACCAGCNAGGAAATAGACAAGGCAATTTGCCATCGTCAGAGTCAGCTGATCTGCAGAGCCTTTCCACCTGAGCGGTTTCACGATAATACCATCATCGCTCGATTCCATCACGCCCGGATAGTACGTCGGTCGGTCTCCGCGTTGCTTAAATGACTCTGTTAATGTCGCACGCAGGGAAGAGAGTGTAGCGAATGGACCACCTTGAAGTGCACGAATAGCCGGTACGACAAACAACAGAAAACAGACCATGCTGCTTACTGGATTGCCGGGTAATCCAAAGACGAGTGTTTTGCGATTGTCGGACTCCGCTACTCCAAACCAAAGTGGNTTGCCTGGTTTTAGATGTACTTTGTGAAAGATTTCCCGAACACCCAGGTTGGAAAGTGCCTGGGGCACGAGATCTTTTACGCCGGCTGAGACTCCACCGGAAAGAACTAGGATTTCNCAATTGAGGCCTTCTTTGATTAGGCTCTCAAGTTGTCCTAGATCATCCCGCCCCACGCCAAGGACTCGATCTGTTGCTCCGGAGTTTCGTACAAGTGACTGAAGTAAGTGACCGTTACTGTTTCTGATTTGTCCAGGACCAGGTTGTTGATCGATCGACACNAGTTCATCACCGGTGGAGAGGATGGCTACATTAGCAAGTCGATGTACGTCAGGTGCGCTGACACCCAGCTCAGCAAGTAATCCAATCGTTGCGGGTGAAATAGTATGCCCGGCCTGTAATACCTGATCGCCGACTTTTAGCGTTGTACCCTGGTAAAGGATGTTGGTTCCAGGTTTTACCGGATTATGATTTAGTACAACGACATCAGGTGACGTGGGTTGCTGTGTACTGTATTCAACCATGATCACTGCATCAGCACCGTCGGGAATTGGTGCACCGGTCATGATAGCGGTGGTTGTACCTTGTCTTAACGATTGCGTGGGTACCGCGCCGGCGATCACNTCTTCNAGAACTTGGAATTCTCCACCAGATTCGNTCAGATCAGCACTGCGAATCGCNTATCCATCCACCATGGATTTATCGTATGGTGGCGAGTCGAGCGTACTGTGACAATCAGTTGCTAGGACTCTGCCTATCGCATCGCTCAAATCAACCGGTTCGTCTGTCAACACGGTGATGTGCTGCTTAATCAACTCAAGTGCTTCATTGACGCTCAGCATGATAGGAGTCCTCTGAATCGATCACTGTGACAACAGTAAACGGCTGATTGCTTTTGCAATTACTGAGAAATAAACCTCTTTAACAACTCGATACCGACCTCGGACAAGAAGCTTTCCGGGTGGAATTGCAGTCCGACTACCTGATGNGTCTTATGACGAATGGCCATTATTTCCTGGTTACCATTTGGTGCAGTTGCCCAGGCTGACACGTCGAATTCATCGCTCAGGGATCCTGGTTCGATGACCAGACTATGATAGCGGGTTGCAATGAANGGATTGGGAAGCCCCTTAAAGATTCCCTGATCATCGTGGCTGATCTCATCGGTTTTGCCGTGCATTAGGTGTTCTGCGCGAACGATATTTGCTCCGGTGGCCTGACCAATTGACTGATGTCCGAGGCAAACACCTAATATCGGTAACTTTCCAATCATCTGTTTTAAAACATCGACGCTGATGCCCGCTTCGGTTGGCGTGCACGGGCCAGGTGACACGATCAAATGCGAAGGAGCCAGTGCTTCAACCTCGTCAACCGTTAGCTGATCATTCCGATATACCTGTATGTCCAGAGATGGATCAATCTCTCCAAGTCGCTGAACAAGGTTGTATGTAAAGGAATCGTAATTATCGATCAGAAGAATCATGCGGTATCGCAGGTGCAAAACGGCGGAATTAAAACGGCATAATCAAATGTGTACCGCTGGATCCCCATTTTAGTCGATGAAGAATATTAGCGTTAGTCACCCATTGATTCGTCACCGATTGATTATTCCGCCGGACAAAGACGGCACCGCATAGATGTCGCTATGTGCCATGCACAAACGGGTCGTGAAACTGAGGTGCTGTCGAGACGTCCTTGACCGAACTATAATGAGAAATAGCGACACAGTGCGAATGAATCACAGGTCGTTATACTGCCAGTTCCAANATTCACCAGGGCAATGCCCCTAATAGACAATGAGCACGACAATCACTCCAGCTCCATCATTTGAGTTGGAAACATATAAGCCGCTTGATAACGCAGAGTTGGATCGCCGCGTAGCCGCTGTAAAGCAACAACTCGGGAACGATTTGCTCATCCTNGGTCACCACTATCAGCAAGATGAAGTCATCGCGCATAGCGATTTGAGAGGTGACAGTTATCAACTGAGTGAAATGGCTGCACAAAACACGGATTGCCGCAATATCGTGTTTTGTGGTGTGCACTTTATGGCGGAGACCGCTGANATTTTGGCCAACCGTCCGGNTGTGCTAGAGCAACGCGGACATAGAGTTACGGTCACGCTGCCCGACATGGCTGCNGGTTGTTCAATGGCTGATATGGCTGCNATCGATCAGGTNGAAAATGCATGGGACGAACTAGGGGAGATAATCGATAACTCAGATATCACACCGGTTACCTATATCAACTCCGCTGCCAGCCTGAAACGNTTTGTCGGTGAGCATGGTGGTATCGTNTGTACATCAAGNAACGCNGAAAAAATACTCGANTGGGCATTTGAACAGTCCAGTCGNGTGTTGTTTTTCCCTGATCAACACCTNGGTCGTAATACTTCGTTGAAAATGGGGATTACCAACGACCAGATGCCTGTTTNGGATCCTTACGCAGAGGAACTCGGAGGAAATACTGAAGAGGCTATCCAGAATAGCAAGGTGATCCTTTGGAAGGGACATTGCAGCGTGCATCAGATGTTCCAGCCCGAACACGTTCACTCATTTCGTGAACGAGTTGAAGACATCAAAATCATGGTTCATCCGGAATGTCCACAGGAAGTGAACGATCTGGCAGATGTTTCCGGTTCGACAGGTAAGATCATTCANGAAGTGAAAGCGGCACCTGCTGGTACGAAGTGGGCAATAGGNACGGAACTTCANCTGGTGAACCGTCTTAAGCACGAGCATCCNGAGCAGGAGATTCACTTTCTATCGCCGGTGATATGTATGTGTGCCACGATGTANCGTGTCGATTTGGCGCACTTATGCTGGAGTCTTGAGAATCTTGCCAACGGTACTCCCGTGAATACGATCGAAGTCGATGATGAAACCAGCAAGTGGTCTTTGATTGCACTGCAGCGCATGCTCGATGTGAGCAAGTAACTCACAATAGAAGTCTTTAGACGCAGATTCAGGTCGTTTCCAGCGTTAGCCGTCAACGTTGCGGCAATAGGCGAGNATCTCGTCGGTCGTCATCGAATCTTTATCGACGCTACCTGCAGGTGCAGCAGGTTCTTCCACAACTTCCTCAGCAGGGGCTTCTTCTACCGGTGCTTCTACTTCCGCAGCCGGTTCTGGTGTACTTTCTGCTGGTGCTGCCGGTGCAGCGCCACCGTCTCCACCACGAGCGGCGGCGAGGATATCATCAACGCTCATAGACGATGGATCGACTTTTTCAGCAGGTGCCGCTGGAGCAGCAGCTTCTGCTGGTGCTTCTGCAGCGGGTTCTGGTGTACTTTCGGCTGGTGCCGCCGGTGCAGCGCCACCGTCTCCACCACGAGCGGCGGCGAGGATATCATCAACGCTCATAGACGACGGATCGACTTTTTCAGCAGGTGCCGCCGGAGCAGCTGCTTCTGCTGGTGCTTCTGCAGCAGGTTCTGGTGTGCTTTCGGCTGGTGCAGCCGGTGCATCACTACCGCCACCGCCACGTGCGGCAGCAAGGATGTCATCAACACTCATCGCACCATC
>PAXU01000005.1 GCA_002714565.1 Rhodopirellula sp. | reverse complement strand
TGGGTGACTCGATTACGAAAGGCGTTCGCCGCGGAGTTCGTAAAGATCAGACGTTCGCAGCTCTACTTGAGCGATCGCTTTCCGCGCAGGGACTCACAATCGAAGTGGCGAATGCTGGAATTGGCGGCGAACGAACCGATCAAGCGCTGAAGCGATTGGATGACATCATTTCGTTGAAGCCACATTTGGTGACCATCATGTACGGCACAAACGACAGCGCGATTGATCGGGGCAAAAATTCAAGCCGGCTGTCGTCTGCAAAGTACCGAACGAATTTGGTGCAGATTGTCGACAAGTTGAAGGCGGCGGGAATCGCTCCAGTGCTGATGACGGAACCGTGTATGGGTGACGCACAACGGGTAAATGGAATCGGCGAGCATCCGAACATATCGTTGGAAACGTTTACGAATCACTGTCGTAAGGTCGCTCGCGAACTTGACGTGCCGCTCGTGGATCATTTCCGCTACTGGACCAAGCAAAACGAATCCGGAATCGATGTCGGCCAATGGACTACCGACCAATGCCATCCCAATCCAGAAGGACACCGGCAAATTGCCGTTCGAATGTTGCCCACTGTTGCGTTTGCACTGGCACAAGCTGGGATCGCAGAGCCAATCGGCAACAACCATCGCATGAAGCAAGTTGTCGCCATCGATGGCGTTTGTGCCTGGCCAAACTTGACTTTGTTACCCGATGGCACGATCGCCGCAGTTGTCTTCAATAAGCCATCGCACGGGCAACAGGAAGGCGACATTGATTGCTGGGNCAGCCGTGACGGACTGAAGTGGGANCGGCGTAGTACGATCACGCGTCACNAACAAAACACCATTCGTATGAATCACGCGGCAGGCGTCGCGCGCAATGGCAACCTTGTTGTGTTATGCTCTGGATGGACGAACGAAAAGCAACCGGAACGCCCGAAACAACTGCCATTTCGTGACGCTGTGCTGCGGCCGTGGGTGCTTCGCTCCAAAGATNGTGGTCGCACATGGGAGAAACGAGATACGTTTCCCGCTGCCGACGCTGGATGGACCGAATACATTCCGTTTGGCGACATCTGGGTNGGANAAGACGGAGCACTGCATACTTCCTGTTACCAAGGACAGTACACGGATCCAACGAAGACGTTCAAACCCAAGGGCTGGAGGTCGTGGCATTTTCGAAGCGACGACGACGGTTGGACATGGAAGCCAGTTTCAATCATTGGTGCACGACACAATGAAACGAATCTCTTCCCGCTCGGCGGCAAAAGCTGGCTTGCCGCGGCTCGCTTCGACCGCATGGAGTTGATCCGCAGCGATGACAATGGAGTTAGTTGGGGAGATCCGCAACCAGTGACGCAGCGGAATGAAATCAACGGCCATCTCATTCGNCTTGAAGACGATCGGCTGCTGCTCAGTTACGGAGTACGCGTTCGCGGACAACGCGGAGTCTGTGCCAAATTGAGCAGCGACGATGNNCAGACTTGGAGCGAACCAGTGCGNCTTGCTTACACNGTCGGCAATGCGGACTGTGGATATCCGTCGAGCGTGCAACTGCCCAATGGCAAAATTGTCACNGCTTGGTATTCCAANCAGACTCCAAACCACGATGGGTATCACATGGGCATTACGAANTGGAATGCACCTGGAATANAANAANNCAACTGAGNAATCGCGNTANCAAATGCTTACTCCAGCACGTCAACTGAAAGAAAAATTAACCACGGATGAGCCTGTTGTCGGTGTCATGGCCACTGACCACATTTGGCCGCTGCTGGTTGAACTCTGCATACAAGGTGGCTTGGACTATCTGGTGATCGATCGAGAACATGGCTGTCACACGGACGAGGCGGTGGCACATGTATGTCAGGTAGCGAGACTGGCAGAGTTTCCAGTATTGATGCGAAGCGTTTCCTGTGACACAGACGAGATTCGGCGNGCGGTGGATCTTGGTCCATGTGGTTTGATACTGCCCTGCGTCGAATCCACNAGTCAATTGGANTCGGTTCGGGACGCCGTGTACATGCCACCNCGAGGCAAACGCCGCCCAGGGGGAATGGGCAACTACTGGATGAGAGACTTCCAATACGCAACTTGGAGAGACGAATTCGAAAACAACTTTATCGTTATCCCTCAAATTGAAACGCAGGTCGGTGTCGAGAATGTTGAAGCCATCGTGACTCACTCACTGACGACGGCCGTTGGACTAGGCCCGTACGATTTATCGGCCGATCTCGGCTGTTGCTGGGATCCTGAAAACGCCAATCACAAACGTTCTATTGCGACGATCAAGAAATCAGCCGACGCGGTCGGCAAGAAGGTGTGGATCGGTGGCGACACCGTACAGCTTAAACGAGAAGGCTACTCGTTTCTTTGGAGCGGTTCCGTTTCAAGCCTACTGGTCAAAAGCCTCGCTTCAACCGTTGATGGGCTCAAAGAATTCACGTAGTTGGTGATCTGCAAGCAATTGAGTGAGCTTGATGAGCACATGAAAGCATTCATCACCGAGCTGCTGCGTAACGGTGCATCCCTTGTCGAAGCCCGTGAGCTGGCCCGCCATAGCGACATCCGCATGACGATGCAGTACACCCACATCGGCATCGACGATCAGGCCAGGGCGGTCGCAGCGATTCCCGCTCCCCGCAGCCTCCACTCCCAGATCAAAATCCCTGGGAGTGCGCTGGGAGTAAAACCTGCGGAAAGGCCTGTCATTTGCTGTCATCAGCTGACAACGGGGTGACCATGGAACTGGCCGCCATTAACGAAAAAAACCCCTGCGGTAACAGGGGTTTTCATCTTCTTTGTCAGTCCCTGGCACCNGATGGCACCAAGGATGAAAAGTGGAGGCGGCGGGGATCGAACCCGCGTCCCGCGACATTTCCATGCATGCTTCTACGTGTGTATTCGACTATTTGAATTTAGCCAGATAGCACGCTTGCCGACGAGCTTACTATCCGGCGATTTGGAAACAGGTTTTAACTGACTGCGTGTCCAACGTGACAATCAGCGATCCGGATTTGGTGACCAGCGTTCAGGGCTAACCGGCTAAGCCCATCGGCCGGGGTTGCCTTTAATTAGGCAGCCAGAGAGAGGTTTTCCTCTGCAATTAAATAGTGTGGTCAGCTTTTTACGTGGCCAACTGACCAACCACGACACGCCACATACACTTCAAGCTATCCGGTCGAATCCAATTTCGCCCCCGGTGTCACAGCATGCTGTGTATATGTCTGTCACCGCAATGACTCAACCGTTCTCGTGTTGAATCTTCACAGCAACAACTCTATCTCTAGTTTAACACGATCAAGAGCACCCCCAAAGGGATACACCAATACGAGAAGATTGATAGTCTTCCTCGTTCAATCCATCTAACTAGCCATCGCAATGCAAAAAATCCAACAAATCCAGACACTGCAATGCTTATCAATAATAGATGCATATTTATCAGAGCACTGGGCGGTGTTTCTCCATTTTGACGACCAAAAACGTCTATTCCTTCGAGAATTCCAGCGCCAATTATCACCGGAATTGCCATCAAGAAACTGAATCTTGCAGCATCCGTCCTTCCCAATCCAATCCTGGTTCCACCAATGATAGTCATCCCACTTCGTGAAATACCCGGCAGAATCGCGATTGCCTGACAGAACCCGATAACCAGCGACTGTTTAATCGATACTTGGCTGGCTAACTCATCCACAGCTTGGAATTCGCTAGTTCCTTTCTCTCTATGCTTGTCGCCAAACCACAGCACCAATCCTGTCACGATCAACATACTGCCAACCAATATTGGATTCATCAAATCATCAGCCACTTCTAGTTGCTTCACCAACAGGCCAATGACGACTGCTGGAATCGTCGCAACAAATAAAGGACCAATCAATCGTCGGTCAGCGCCGAATAATGAAAACACTTCGCGACGATATACAGCCAATACCGCCAAAAGCGTTCCAATATGCGCCGCGATGATAAAAGTAACCATCATGTCGCCCGACAGATCCTTGCTGCTAAGCAGTTCGTTATACGCAACAAGGTGACCCGACGAACTCACCGGTAAGAATTCAGTAACACCTTGTATCACCGCAAGCACGATAATCAACGGTAACGTCATGACGCCTGATGCTCCTCAAGCTCACTGCGTTTCCATCGAATTGCTGTTCTGCCGGCGATAAAACTCAGAATGCTCGACACCAAAATGAACGTGAGTAACAGCAGCACCTGCTGCATGCCACTATTCACCTTGATATTCAGCTGTAGGTAATTCACGATCGTATTTTGTTCTTGTCCTAAAACACGTACCGAAACAACAATAGCAAGCAGTGCGGCGTTCAGTAACGAAACCATGGCGACCATCCAAATGCTGCTCCAATCCGGAAATAGCAACAAGTACATCGAGAATCCAAACTCAACTGTTGCAAGAAAGAGCATCCAGTAAACCCATCGGTGCACCACCCCAGTTTCACTATCAGCACCTAGTAACGACACGATTGCCGGAATCGCTTGCAGTATCGCAATAACTAGCACTGCAGATGCAAGGCCGCGAGTTTTCTTTAAGCGCTCTTCGGAATGATTGTGGTACATCGGCTTGATTCAGAGAAACGACACCCGCTATCTGGATTGCGGATTGAAACACCTAGTGCTTATTACCTGTACCATAAGTCAACAAGCCACAAATAGGTAGCCATTACCGATCAGAGTAGACTCTTGTACTCTCTTGCTTAGCAACTGGCACCTTCACATCGTCACTAACCATTTGCACGCTTACCACGTGATCACCTTCAAGAATCGCTCGTGCCTTTACTCTAAAGACAGCTTCTGCGCCGGGGGAGAGGCGATCCAATGGTAAGAAGCCAGCACTTTGTCCTTCGATTCTCAAGTCTGTCGGACCACCACCTTGAACAGGTCGTAGTGATTCTGGTAGACCCATGTAAATCTGGATACCAGTCGCTGTACGGGTACCTTTATTCACGACTTTTATCTCATAGGTCGTATCGCTGCCTACTTCGATTGGATCCGCAACATCTCTGACGGAGAATTCCAGTTCCGGTACCGATTCAACGCTGACCACGTGCTCAAACGTATCTTTGACATTCAAATCCGCTGTACCTTCAAGGCGGATTTTCTGTTCTCCCGCTTCGATTGCGACGGTCGTCAACTTTACTGCGTCTTGAATATTTGGAGGTAGCTCTTCAAGCCTCCAAAAAACAGCATGTTCAGTAGCATCGTATTCACCCTGATGGTCTGTAGATACAAATTTCAAGCCACGAGCAAGGTACGCAACAAGACCGACATTCTGGCTTGATGCTGTACCAGGGTTTGCCACCTGAATTGCATAGGTTGCCTCGCGATCCAGATAACGAACACGTGGTCCAGAGATCCCAACCTGTAAGTCCGGGGCGACCACTTCAATCTCCGCGACACTGCGATCCATTAACCTGCCCTCACCACGAATCGTCAGTGAGTTCATGGCCAAACCGGCCAATCTCGCTTTCAGTCTCAGCTTCAACTGTTTCGTCTGACCTGGTCGTAGCGTACCTACCTTGTACTCAAGTTCATTGCCCGCCACGTGGCTAAGTTCGGGTGGGATATCCGCTTCGATTACGACACCAGTAGCATCACCACTACCTGGGTTTGTAACGGAGATATTTACCACTGCATCTTTTCCAATCAGAATGCGGTCTGGCAATATCTGGGTCAGCTGCACCTGTGGTCGCGTGCTAATAGTTCTGGCTGACGCTTGAGTCTCAAAGCTCACTCGTGCAACACTGCCAATTTCGCCTTCGGTAACGGGAATAAGCTTCATGGAAACCGATGCTTCTTCACCCGGATGAATGGTCCCAAGATTCCATACCAAACTACCATCCGCGGCTCTGACAAACTCCGGGTGTGCGGCCGCCAACTGGGTGCCACGTGGCACATAGTCGATGACTTTAACACCATGGGCGACGACTTTTCCGGTGTTACGGACTGTCGTCGTAAATGTAGCCGGTCGGCTTACCTGTACTTCTTCCGGTGCCGTCTTTTCGATCGCCAAAACGGGAGTCTGAACACCGTCCCATTGTAATTTTCCTGGTAAACTTGCTTCCGAATTACCCAACTGTGTCGTTAGCAATTCGGAACCTGGACCAATTGGGTCAAGCGATGGTGTGTCCTGAAGCGGTTGTAACTGCCCGGTCTCTTCTGGACTAGCAAGAATAGTATCACCGCCAGTAATTTCGGAATCATCCAAGACAAAACCACTGCCATCAAAGTTAGTTGACGCATCAGTTTCTTCTACAGTCATCGTAGAAGAATCCTCTAAGACAAATCCACTGTCTGTCTCATCGTCGGAGATCGTAAACGTCGAATCGCCGTCAAACGACCCTTCATCTGCCGTATCCGATGACAATTCCGAATCGGACAATACGAATTCAGCTGAAGTGTCACCTNCTGGTGATGGCGCCTCATCAGTAAGCGTAAACGAGTCGGCATCTGCGCCAGATACAGAAGTTGACGTATCATCTAGAACTAACGCTGTCTCGTTGGATGTAGAGTCTGACGTCAGCCCCGAATTGCTAGCCATACGATCAAAGTCATCTTCGGTCGGNGCTGCAATTTCTTCACTTTCTGGCGAGGCATTATCACTGTCTTCTAAACCTGTTCGGGCAATCTCCTCAGCAGATGGTCCACCGCTCATCATACCGTTGAAAATCCACCAACCGCTGCCGCCGATTCCGGCCGCAACAATACATAGAACTACGGATCGCTTTATTAATTGCGCATTCATGGCATCCTTACCTATTCCTAAGTCTTCCCTGACATTTAGGTATTTGGGTAATTTAGAGAATGCAGTAAATAGCAAATCTNCGAAAACAGGTAAATACTGGATTCNGCTGGCAATGGTGCATTATGATGCGNACGGTAGCCTATGCACCAACCGCNGACTTAAAGCAATCATCAAAGAGTAATTGCCATTCAACACGCGTGATCTCCTGACACAAGTCCAGTCGGTTACTCCGTCCTTGTGCAACTTGCTGACAGAGGTCGACGAATGCAAAAGGATCATATGCTGCATTGGGCGCCAATTCCAAATCATCAATGCCACCCTGAATGGCGATGATCTCATTAGAAAGTGCCTCGTAAACTTCATGATGGCTGACACTTCTAAACCAGTACTTGGCATTTGAATANTCTTGCTCACGGCGGTGCATGATCGCATGCCAGTAACTGCCTGCAGTAGTATGAATCTCCTGACTGATTTCATGAGATTCCCAAATGAAATTATGCCAGAGCCAGACACCTGAAATACAACACAGTGCTGCATCACGATCAACTATGTTGAATTGTGAGAAAGCAGACTCGACAGTCAATGCTTCCAACTGAGATTGGACCGCTGTGTTTTTAGGACCTTCGTCAATTGCAATTGGTCTTCCGGAGTCAATCAGGTTTGCAAAAACTGAACCATATTGCATTGAGTTGTTTCCCGTTAGTTATCTTTCAGAATCTCAATTGCCGCGTTTCGTCCGCATGTACCCATGACGCCACCGCCAGGATGACTCGCAGCACCGCACAAGTACAGTCCCTTAATAGGACTTCGGTGATCAGCCCAACCAGGCACAGGCCTCATAAAGAACAGTTGATTCGGGGTCATCGCACCTTGCATAATGTTCCCACCGGTCAGACCAAATGTACGCTCCAGATCTAATGGCGTTAGCATCTGTCGGTGCTCAACTGCATCTGGCACATTGGGTGCATATCTGCCGATCAACTCGATACATCGATCTGCAAAGTCATCTTTNATTTCATCCCAGGTGTTTGTCCCTTCAAGAGAATAAGGGGCATATTGGATAAACACGTTCATGAGATGCTTGCCATCAGGACAAATAGAGTCATCAAGCACAGATGGAAGCGTGATCTCCAATACTGGTTCACTACTCGGCCAGCCAACAAGTGCATCAGCGTAAGCCTTTTCGATGTAGCCGAGTGTTGGAGAAATATGAATCGTCCCTTGCAGATGGTCGTTTGAGTCCTTGCGACAACTAAACTGTGGCAACTCTGACAACGCGACATTGAGCTTTGCCGACGCGGAACTGTAATCGATTCGGCGAACAGCGTTTTCAAAGTTCTCGGGCAACTCACCTTCGTCGAGCAACTTTAGAAAAGTGGTATTGGCATCAATACTCGATGCCACCACGGTGGATTCGATAAAGCTTCCATCACTAAGCCAAACACCTTTGACGCGACCGTTCTCAACAGCCACTTTTTTCACTGCCGTCTCGCGAATGATATCGACTCTTAAATCATGGCAAGCATGCGCAATAGATTCTGAAAGCGCACCCATGCCACCACGTACATATCCCCATACACCNCGACTGCCGCCTGCCTTGCCCATCACATGATGTAGCAATACATACGCGGTACCTGCNGCTGAAAGGGATTGAAAACCGCCGATAATGGCATCGGTTCCAAGTGTTGCACGGAGTACTTCCGACTCAAACCATCGTTCAAGAAGCGGCCTGGCCGCGCCATTTATGAGTTCCATTGCGTCAGGCAAGTCTTCACCAAGCTGCCCTAGCAAACTGTACATGTCCCACAAGCGACTCTTGTCTTTGAGCTTCTGGGGAAAGCTCTTCTTTCGCCACTCCTGCGGAAGCGGGAGCGGGTTTGGAGATGTGCGCTGCATCAACGGCTCAATTTGTGCTGCAACACGCTCAAGCATGTCGCAATACTTGGGATACGCCTNGGCATCTGCTTTTGAAAACTGGGCTATTTCACTTTGAGTTGCTTTTCGATCGGGCCCCATTACTAAAGAGCGGCCGTCCAGCAGTGGAGTGAACGAGGATGGATTGCGCTTGAGGATATCAAGGCCGTAGTCCTTTAGCCTCAAGTCCGTCATGATTTGAGGTTCAAGCAGGCTTACCACGTATGCACCGGTCGAAACACGATAGCCAGGCCACAATTCTTCAGTGGTAGCACATCCACCAAGTACGTTGCGGCGCTCAACCACAAGTACTTTCTTACCACTTTTGGCCAAGTAGGCTGCACTTGTTAGCCCGTTATGGCCACCACCAACGATGATACAATCGTAACGATTCCGCAGATTCATTTATTATTCCGTGTGTTGCCTATAGCTTATGTATCCGAACCGTCTTTGTTGTCGGCCAAACACCAGGTCGAGCTGAAATCGAGTTAAAAAAGGACATACGCACATGTGCTGACATTATGTGTTAATCCTTCATTGAACCATGCCAACTGCAAAACAACTAGGCTTTCGGTGGCGCTTCATGCGTCTCGCGAACCTCTATAGGTTTTGGCTGACGGATTTCACCCCAATATCGACAGACGAGTCCCGATAGTATCAGGGTTGCACCGACAAGTGTCGTGGAATCCGGAGATTGATAGTCATCGAGATGACTCCACGCAACGAACACCCAAACCGGTACGAGTACCGGTTCAAGTAGCAAAATACCTGTCGCCTCGTGGCCTGGAATATGCTTTAGCCCAATGGCAAACAAGCAATAAGGGATCCCCATCTGAAACATTCCAAAGCATGCAATCGCTATCCAGCCTCCGACTGAATCAGGATAAATCCCTTCGCTAATCACTTTGGGCAAGAACACCAGCGAAGTTACGATATGGTTTATCGCAATGACCCATGCAGCTTGCATGTCCTTCACCCATCGCAAACTAAGAACAACAAGCGCGTAAGTGAAGCCGACCATCATCCACTGGAAGTACTGGCCTGCCGTGCCCCCTGACAGGCTCATCGACAAGATAACGGCCACTCCGGTCATCTGCAGGCCTACCATGACCCAATCTAGTTTTGTCACACGTTCGTTAAGCCATAAGATTCCAATGATCACTATCCAAACNGGTGCCACGTATTGAAGCCAGATCGCTATGCTGGACTCTTCTTCGGCCATGGTTGAGAGATACGTGTAATTCATGGCTGCGAAGATAAGCGTGGTAGGAACTAATCGCCAATTCCACTCGAATTTCTTCACCATAGGCAGCAATACAATGCTGGCAAAAACNGCACGCCAGAATGCGAGTGCATAACCTGGCCAATCTTGAAACCACGGCGACTTCACGAAGAAGCCACTTGTACTCCACATTAGGGCAGCAATGAGAACAAGTATCCGGCCATGGGCTGGATTGATGCCCAACTCTTGAGACGTGGACAACCTGTTCTGAGAAGAGTTCATTCGCGAGTTTTCATATTCACATGGAATGACGTGTCATGAAGTTGTCACCACAGCAACTCAACGACTTTATGGTCGTGCCACATTGTTGATGGTATCGAGCAGCTCAGTGTTAATTACGACGATCTCCGGTGGAAAGCAAAGTATCGGAATTACCAGTGAAATTAGCCCGAGAATTGTACGTGTTTTTCCAAGTCGGACAGTGTCATCTCGAGTTGGCGGATGATCGGGTCCCATGAACATAACAAGAACGACCATGATCATCAGGTTGTAACTTTCAAAATACGTCATGGTTGCGATAACAGCCACCATAAAGCCGCGTGCAATCCAATGTGCTGCCCTACCAAAAATCGTATAGGTGACATGGCCACCGTCTAGTTGGCTAACAGGCATCATGTTCAAGCCAGTAACAAATAATCCAACCCAACCGGCGAGAAACATTGGATTTACTTGCTCCAGTGGAATAAGCCAGGGCACATCACCGTTGTTGGATGAGAATGGTGCTAGCAATTTGACAATCCACGGCACCTGAATACTAAGAAAGGATGGAGCACTCGCGTCTATATCAAGTCTTGAAATCCCAATCATGAGCACTGGGATGCAAATAACGAGACCTGCCAGTGGGCCTGCAATGCCAATATCGAATATCTCCTTGCGATCTGCCTTACGCCCGTCCATTGCAATCACCGCACCAAACGTCCCAATCATCAGGGGAGACGGTAGAAATATCGGATAAGTTGAAGGAATACGATACTTCAGTGTTGCAACGAAATGCCCCAACTCGTGGCTTAATAAAATGGCAATCACACANGCCATATANAGGACGCCCTCAAGCCATCCCAAGATTACTGATTCACGAATCAGCATCCCGTCACCCGCAATTAACATCATGGGCTGGAATCGGCCAAACAAGCCTGCGCCAAATAAGAAAGTGGTCAACAGCGTTAGGCAGAAGAACAGCGCAGGCATTTTCCACTTGCGAGTAAACTGCGAGTGCCTAATCTCTGTCGTCGTTTCAGTCGTAGCGGAATCAGATGCCATATCCGTTTAAGATAACTGCGAGTAACCACTATATAAATACCGGGTAAACCTTGTGTAGCTTGTTACAAAAGTTCATTACTTGGTGTTCTGTTGCAATCAATTCGTCAGTGTTACACTACCGAAACAGGAGCCTTGTTCGCTTCTTCATTGATTTGGACATAGATTCAATCAATCGACTTCGTTTTTCCACGAAGAATTTCCAAAAACCGCATATAGATAACGCATTGCGTAATGACACATGAGTGAAAACACTCCAGAACAAGATCAACAAATCGATGCAGCCGATGCAGCCGATGCAGGCGATAAACAAACAGATGATGCACCTAGTGCAGAGCCGGTAGATACCGAAGCAGTAAAACAGATTGCTGGCAGAATCAAAATCGGTTCGCGTAAAGACATCAATGAAGATAAGCTGCGTCCTGTTGATATGAGTCAGAGTGTACCTGGACCTGAAGTAGTAGGGCCGGTACCNACNCCATCAGTTGGGGATGAACTATCNGACGATCTGGAACAGGAAATAGCTGCTGCACTTGGCGACGCGAGNCTGGATGANCTNATTAGTGACGACGCTACTAAACTCGCCTCGACGGATATCGAAAGTAAACAACGTCGACGCGCAACAGTTATACGGCTCGACGGCGAAAACGTATTCTTTGCGCTCGGGGGTCCGAATGAAGGTGTCGTTTCCATTCGACAATTCNTNGAACCGCCGGAAGTCGGCACGGACATGGACGTTATTGTCCGGGAAATGAACACCGAAGATGGACTATATGAAGTCGCCATTCCAGGTGCGGCCGTAGAAGTTGGTGATTGGGGTGATCTGCAGGAAGGCGCTGTAATCGAGGTACACGTCACTGGACATAATGTTGGCGGCTTGGAATGTGAAGTAAACAGCATTCGCGGGTTTATTCCTATTAGCCAAGTTGCGCTATACCGAGTTGAGAATCTGGAAGAATACCAAAGCAAAAAGCTGATGTGCGTCGTAACAGAAGCCGATCCGCAGAAACGTAACCTCGTACTCAGCCATCGTGCTATCCTCGAACGAGAAAAAGTCGAGCAACGTGCCGAGCGGATGAATCAAATCCAGGTTGGTGAGATTTGCGAAGGTACAGTACGCAGCGTGAAAGACTTTGGTGCCTTTGTTGATATTGGCGGTCTCGATGGACTAATTCACATCAGCCAGATGAGCTGGGATCGAGTAAATCATCCAAGTGAGGTAGTAAGTGAGGGCGACAAGGTTAAAGTGCGGATCGAGAAAATCAATCCACAAGATGGTCGCATCGGATTGTCGCTTCGGGCCTTACAGGATCACCCTTGGACCGGCATCGACTCGCAATTCCACGTAAGTGATGTCGTAAAAGGTACGGTTTCAAGAATTGCCCAATTCGGTGCTTTTGTGAAACTGGCACCGGGAGTCGAAGGACTTGTTCATATAAGTGAACTTGCCCATCACCGCGTGAGCATGGTGAGCTCTGTTGTTTCCGAGGGCGAGGAAGTAGATGTTAAGATTTTGAGTGTGGATACAGAAGCACAACGTATTTCACTTTCAATCAAACAAACGGTTTCTGCGCCTGAAGTAGATACATCTTCCAAGGATGAGGCTGTAGACGAACCTGCACGCAAAGTATCCATAAAGCCATCCGGCAAGCCACTTGAAGGTGGAATAAACCGCCCAAGCGGTGGTGAGCAGTTCGGACTGAAGTGGTAAACCAGTCGATCATACATAAAATACAAGTGAGGCAATTCCATCAAGTACTTCCGCATTTGTGTGGATTCGCTAGAATGCTTCCTGAAACAGAAAATATAGTTGTTGCTAACTATCCAGATTTGGAGTCACATTAAATGAGCAATGCGGTAGAACTCACCGTTGATAACTTCCAGGCAGAGGTTCTGGATTCTGATGTACCTGTACTCGTCGATTTCTGGGCACCTTGGTGTGGACCTTGCAGAATGATCATGCCCGCTGTTGAGGAGCTTTCAGATGAAAACGCTGGCTCGGCAACAGTAGGAAAAATCAACATTGATGAGCATAGCCAACTGGCTCAGGATTACGGTGTTCAGAGCATTCCTACACTGATCGTCTTCAAAGATGGTGAAATCAGTAGTCGGTTTCTTGGAGTTCAGGACAAAGCAACTTTGCAACAAGCTTTAGATGAAGCAAAAGGTTAATGGTTTCTGCTGAGCTTGAGCTCAGCGATTCTAAAATACGTAAAAATGGGATGCGGTCAGTTCGAAGAATTCGAGCTGACCGTTTTTCGTGCTTTTTTTGCCCGTTGTGGCCTATTTTGGGCAACACTATACTTAGGTGTTTCACCGAGTGTGCACCCGTAATTTATTGTTTTCTCACGCCTCGGATACATTTCGCAGTAGTTAGATACCGGATTTACGATTATGTCGTTTGACTTTATCGATCGAATTACCGATCTGCGACCCGGTGAGCGTGTCGAAGCAATTAAGACACTTACGCTTGCGGAAGAGTATCTAAAGGATCATTTTCCTCGCTTTCCAGTCATGCCCGGCGTTTTGATGCTTGAAGCTATGTTTCAGGCAAGCGCATGGCTAATTCGACAAAGCGAGGAGTTTCAACATTCCGTCGTCGTATTGAAAGAAGCAAGAAATACAAAATACACGGGATTTGTTGAGCCTGGCCAAACACTGGTAGTTTCGGCAGAAATAATAAAACAAGATGAATCTACCACCACCCTAAAAGCACGGGGTGAAATCGATGGAAGCGGCGCTGTTTCATCACGCCTTTTGGTTCATCGCTATAACTTACGTGAAAACGACCCGGCTGCAGCTGGAAAAGATGCTTATATGATCGAGCATTTGCGTCGCAAATTCGATCTATTGTATTTTCCAATTGCCACTGATGAGGAATCCGAAGAAAACACCGGAGAGGCGTCTGAGTCCGCTTAAAAAACAAGATAATTACAAAAGAGGCTAAGACTCAAACAGATAATACGAATCGGCTTGGTCAATTCCTATGAGATATGACCCAAAGCCGGCCTTTTACGATTCCGACGTTCTGGTTAATTTAAAGGACGTAAAGAAACACATACGACACATTCACCAATTGGTTTTTGGAGTTTCACTGATATGCCGAGCAAAGAAGACGTCTTTGATGCAGTAAAGAACATTCTGATTGAAGCACTTGCTTGTGATGATGACGAAGTAACGATGGAAGCTACGATGGTTGGCGACTTAGGCGCCGAGTCCATTGATTTCCTGGATATCGTATTCAATCTGGAACAAGAGTTCAGCATTTCGATTGATCGAGGCGAACTATTCCCGGAAGACATTCTCAATAATGAAGAATACGTAGTTGACGGTTCCGTTAATGAAGCTGGAATTACAGCCTTGCAAGCACGCATGCCATTTATCGATCTCTCTGGTTTTGCGCGTAACCCACGCATTCAGGATTTCGGAAATCTGCTGACAGTTGGCGACATTTGTTCTTTTGTAGCAAGCAAGAGCGAATAACGTCTGGCACACCTTGAGTTGCCTGAATGTTGTGGATCCTCTCCGCGTGTGATTGGATGACGCAACATATGACAAACATCCCTTAGGATCGACGTATGCGCTGGTACTGGATCGATAGATTCGTTGAATTCGTGAGCGGTGAACGAGCCGTCACGGTGAAAAATGTGTCTATGGGTGAATCACATCTGCATGAGTACTGGCCAGGTTATCCAATCATGCCGTCGTCACTGATGGTCGAAGGGATGGCTCAAACCGGCGGATTACTAGTAGGTGAAACGCAAGCCTGGCAGCACAGTGTTGTTTTGGCGAAGGTCAGCAAGGCAAGTTTTGAATGCGTGGCCAGACCCGGTGACGTCTTGCAATACACGGCTATCCTTCAAGACGTGCGACCAGATGGTGGACTCGTACAAGGAACGGTTCACTGCAATGGCGAAGAATTTGGAGTCGTCAATTTGGTTTTCGCATGCCTGACTGGGGGAATGGCTGATGTAAATCAGTTTTACGATGCCGACTTTATTAACTTGCTGAGGTCGCTTGGCTTATATGATGTCGGCGTGACAGCTGATGGCGAGAAGCTATTGCCGCCCGCTCACCTGGCAGCAGCTGAAGAATCGCTCGCTGCAAATCTCGGTCTCTGAAGTCCGAAAGTGCTCATACCTGCGCTTCCCAGATTCGGCTAAGCGCTATTAAAATCTAGGTACGTGCTAAGTTAAAAAGCGCTATCGCGTCGAACAACAATTGTTCTGTAAGCTATGCGCCTTAGCAGTAATAAGCTCACAACGCATGTCATGGCGTTTCCGGAAAACTNCGGAAACTCTGGTGACNGGAGCTATATCACAAACAAGAGGTAATGAACATGACGCGACGCGTCGTTGTAACAGGTCTGGGTTGTATTACTCCGTTGGGAACGGATGTGGATACCCTGTGGAATAACGTCAAAGAAGGCAATTCAGCTGTCGGAAACATAAGTATCTTTGACGCAACAAAGTTCCCGACAAAGATTGCAGCTGAAGTTCGTAATTGGGACGTGACGCAGATCGGCGAAGAGGCGGAGGTATGGAAGAACCGTAGCCGCCATAGTGGATTTGCAGTAGGTGCTGCNAAGCAAGCCATCGAGTCCTCTGGTATTCAGGATTGCGACATTGATCGTGCGCGATTTGGACTCTACCTTGGTTGCGGTGAAGGCTTTCAGGATTTCCACGACTTCAATAGCATGGTCGCTGGGGCCATTACAGAAGAAGGACTGGATATGGCAGAATTCATGAACGTTGGATTCCAACGATTGAATTTTGAATATGAATGGGAACAAGAGCCCAACATGCCCATCGCTCACGTTGCGGGCATGTTCAATATACAAGGCCCCGTNGCAAATACGCTNACAGCATGTGCNGCAAGCAATCAGGCTGTTGGTGAGGCGACTGAGATGATTCGCCGTAATGCCGCAGATGTTATGCTGGCCGGCGGTGCACACAGTATGATTCACCCGTTTGGGTTGACTGGTTTTAATCTGCTAACCGCTTTGTCAACAAACAATGAGAATGCGACAGGCGCTAGCCGTCCATTTGACCGACTTCGCGACGGATTTGTTCTTGGCGAAGGATCTTCCATGATGGTGCTCGAAGAACTTGAGCACGCCAAAGCACGTGGTGCACAGATCTACGGAGAAATCCTGGGATACGGCTCAACAGCTGATGCATATCGAGTTACGGATCAGCATCCGGACGGTCGTGGAGCAGTCGGTTGCATGACACGCGCCATCAAAAACGCCGGAATCGATCCATCCGATATCGACTATGTAAACGCACACGGTACAAGTACTCCAGTTAACGATAAGGTCGAAACGAAGTCGTGCAAAAACGTTTTTGGTGAGGATGCTCCACCAATATCGAGNACCAAGAGCATGATGGGACATCTGATTACCGCTGCCGGTGCAACGGAATTGATGGTGTGCTTGTTGGCTATCAACGAAAACGTCTTACCACCAACGATCAACTACGANAATCCGGATCCGGAATGCGATCTCGACTACGTACCAAACGAAGCACGGGAAGCTGAGTGTAACATGGTTCTCAATAACAGCTTCGGATTTGGTGGCCAAAACGTTTCAATGGTTGTTGGCCAATTCACCGACTAGCTGACGCTAGATACCTCTCGCAAGAGAATATCTCAGTACTAATACCCAATCTTTGGTGGGTTTGGAGCCAAAAAGTCGCGNGGTGCGCGAGTTGTGTAGTACGGATATGCCGTGGCTGCTGTCTGAGGACCACCGTGCATTCCTTGCATCGGCATCTGACCTTGAGCTGCGTGCCAGCCTGGATTCAGCGGTGGTATATAGTCACTGGAAACTGGTCCCAATCGTTGCTCGGCGCCTGGACCTTGCATCGTCGCAGACTTTCTATGTTGCATTTGATTGCAGCCAGTTGCGGAAACAATCAATCCGATTAACAGCAGTCCCAATACCCTCTTCATTTGCCGCTTTTCCTTCTTCTTGCGTGGCAGCTGTCTCAAGTCACAAAACGCTTACTTGAGATTCATTCAGGCCCTGTTCCGACCCCGTGTGCATAATTTCAGCACTGCATAGACCTACACGGCCTGAAAGAGTTATCGGTTCATACAAACCGCAGAATTAAACAAATCGTTATAAGTCCACCTTTTGAACAGGTCATTTTTGCACCTGTACTAACGACAAAAACACCGCAAATACCGGTCGATATTGGTTCTTTAGATCGTTTTTGCTACAAGTACTGCTTGGAACTCACTATCATTTCGGCGCCAACGTATCGTTTATGGTAAATAAGCCCCGCTGGATTAATTCTCTCTGAGCTGATGAAGAACTTCTTTCGAGCAGTAAAACTAGGACTTCCACTGCGCATGACGCTCGTGGGAATCGTCGTTTGTTCGTTGCTCGTCGCCGTTTTTTGGAGCATTAACATCGGCACCGTTTACCCACTTGTTGAAGTGGTATTTCAGGGCAAGTCCGCGCCTGAATGGGTAGATGAACAGGTTGACTCATACCAGTCTCAAGTCGATACGCTTGAAGATGAAATCTCACAATTAAGTCAATCTGGAACAGCTAGTGGGCAAATCCAAACACTTCGATCCAAACTGGAAGCTGCTTCTAACTCGCTAGCATGGAGGCAGAAGGTACAGCCCCTTATTCACGATGTGATGCCCACGGATCCTTTCCAAACAATGATTGCTGTTGTGGCATTTATGCTTTGCGGAACAGTAATCAAAGGCGTGCTCTTAATGGTAAATATGATTCTGGTTGAGCGGTTTACTCAGCGAAGCATGTTCAGCCTCAGAAATCAGTTCTACCGAAATACTCTGCAGATGGAATTNGCATCATTTGGAAATGATCGCACTTCCGGTTTGATGAGTCGATTCACGAACGACATGAATCAATTACGGATGGGCGTAAACAGCTTACTTGGCAAAACAGTACGCGAACCACTGAAGATGGCCGCCTGTCTGATCNGTGCTGCGTTGATTTCCTGGCAGTTGTTACTGTTCTGTTTGGTAATAACGCCAATCGCGGGCATTGCAATTTCTGCTTTGGCCAAGGCGATTAAACGAGCAAGTAAGCGAGCCATGGAAGAAATGTCCAACCTTTACAAGGTGTTGAGTGAATCGTTCGGAAATATCGAGGTGGTGAAGGGATATACNATGGAAGAGCATGAGCAAAAGCGATTCCATGACACCGCTGAGCAGTACTATCACAAAAGCATGCGAATTGCATTTTTTAATTCGCTGAGTCGACCAACCACTGAAATCCTTGGCATGACAATTGTCGGCTTAGGCATGCTGAGCGGAGGCTATTTGGTTTTACGTCAGCAAACTCACTTATTCGGAATAGAAATGACACCATCCCCGTTAGGGTTTGGAGAAATCATGACATTCTTTGCGATGCTTGTTGGAGCGAGTGATCCATTACGTAAACTCGCGGACGTCTTTAATAGCATTCAAAGAAGTGCGGCTGCGGCTGATAGAATCTTTGAACTTGCAGATCGCCAACCGACTGTAAAAGACCCGGAAGATCCAACGGTAATGCCCGAAAGCATCGAGCACATCGAATTCAAAAACGTGTCGTTTCACTACCACGAAGACAACCTGGTGCTACAGGATGTCAACCTGAGGCTCAATGCTGGGGAAACGGTGGCTTTAGTTGGGCCAAATGGCTGTGGTAAGAGTACACTTGCCAGAATGATCACGCGGTTCCAAGATCCCACGGTTGGCAACGTATTGGTAAATGGAATTGATGTGCGAGAATTCAAACAACAAGACCTGCGTTCAGACATGGGTCTGGTAACACAAAAAGCTTTGTTGTTTGATCAAACAGTTTGTGACAACATTCTTTACGGCAGTAACCATGTCGAAGCAGATGCAGCGGTTGCAGCAGCGAAGCAAGCCAAAGCTCATCAGTTTATTTCTGAAAAATTATCTGAAGGTTACGACACTGTGGTTGGAGAAGGGGGTAATAAACTCTCCGGTGGCCAACGACAAAGGATTGCCTTGGCGAGAGCAATTCTAAGAGATCCCAAAGTGATGATTCTCGATGAAGCCACCAGCCAGGTTGATTTAGAGAGCGAACAGGTAATTCATCAGGTGTTGCGCGAGTTTCTTGTTGGGCGCACAGCAGTAATGATTACGCACCGCTTGTCGACGCTTGATTTGGCAGACCGTGTCATCGTGATGGACAAAGGCCGAATTGTAGACGACGGCACCCATGACGAATTAATGTCACGCTGTGCCATCTACCAACGCATGACCTCAGCCGGCCGCGCCGCCGGCTAATCCAACGCGAATTCAAGACAGGCATAGTTTTCAAGGAATTAAGCCAGATTTGAATTATTTTGAGCCAATGTCTCGGTTTTGGCACACGGCGTGCATTAGTAATCTTTAGAACCGTTGGTTTTCAAAGCTGCGCTATATGTGAAGCAGGAAAAACCTTGGTAGATGTCGACTGTAATTAGAGAATTTACTGCCGTCATCTCAGCGGGGCTGGAACAGGAACAAAGAGCACAATAGACCGAAACACTGCCTTTTTTCCCATTAATACGAGAAGTTAGCGCTCTCATCCGTTATTTTTTGGGATGTTAAGGCAGGGCAGTGGCAGGCCCGTTGTGATCGATTGCATCTTCCCTTACAGGCAATCGATGTGCAGGTAAGGTTGGCTGGCAAAATCAGCCAGCCTTGCCTGTTTTTTTATGCTGTATCAAAACGATACATTTGTTCGTTTTTGATACTGAAATATTGTCTTAACAAATACGTATTGTGGAGGCACTCCTTAATAAATTGGAGTATATTCAATTGGAGGTTAATTCTCTGTTTTTCACTCAAAAAATAGGAAAAACTGAGTACATTCCCATGCCACCGATCGTTTTGCTTTTAGGTGTGTCAATTAGTGACAAATGGATCTTGATACCAGGAAGATTTAGACCATGAAACAGTATTCGAAAATGCTCAATGGCAAATTCGCTCTGACTGTGGCGGTGCTCATTACAACTGTAATGGGAGTCGCTTCTGATGCATTAGCACAATCTGCAACGACGTCAGATTTTGGCATACCAGAAGTCAAATTTATCAATCAACAGATTCGTCAGCAGTGGACTGATTATCAAATCAAGCCCTCGATGAAGGCAACTGAAGGTGAATGGGTTCGTCGCGTTTATTTAGATATCATCGGGCGAGTACCGACAGTAGAAGAGTTGCAAGCATATACCAGTGACCGTGATCGAGAAAAGAAAGTGAAGCTTGTTCAATCACTGCTTCACGACGAAAAACACACTGAAGAATACGCAAAGAACTGGACGACGATTTGGACAAATGTACTCATCGGTCGCAGTGGCGGCACCGAGCAGAATAGCCTTACCAACAGGGAAGGACTGCAGAAGTTCCTTCGGGATTCCTTTGCTCGAAACAAATACTACAACGAAATGGTGTACGAGTTGGTAACCGCTACCGGCAGTAACTCACCTGGCCAAGAGAATTTCAATGGTGCCGTTAATTTCCTGACTATGAAGCTCGAGGAAAATGCGGCGCTTGCTACAGCCCAAACCTCACGGATCTTTCTAGGACTTCAGGTTCAGTGCACCCAGTGTCACAACCACCCATTTAACGAATGGAAACAACAGAAATTCTGGGAGATGAATGCTTTCTTCCGACAGACACGAGCACTACGTCGTTTTACTCCAGGCACACGAGACGTATCATTCGTGGAACTGATTAATCAGGATTTTGCTGGTGAGGGACTGACGCAGACTCCCGATAAGGCTGACATTTACTACGAGTTGCGAAACGGCGTTACACGTGTTGCATACCCGGTGTTTGTAGACGGAACGAAGATCGATCCAAGTGGTTATGTGGAAGACGTTGTACGGCGAACTGAATTGGGCAAGCTGATTACCGAATCAGAATACATGGACAAGATGGTTGTGAATCGTATGTGGTCACACTTCATGGGTTATGGATTCACCAAGCCCATTGACGATATGGGTCCACACAATCCAGCAACGCACCCGGAGCTTGTGTCTTACCTCGGTGCTCAGTTCCGTCAAAAGAACTATGACCTAAAGGAACTGGTTAGTTGGATTGCTTTAAGCGAAGCATATTCGCTATCCAGTCGCACAAACTCGACAAATGAGACGATTGATGATCCTGTGCTTGGCGAAACCCCCAAGTTCAGCCGATTTTATTTAAGACAGATGCGAGCTGAAGAATTATACGAATCACTTGTTACGGCTACACAAGCTGCTAATGGCAAAGGTAGCTATGAAGAGCAAGAGCGTANAAAAGGTCAGTGGCTAAGTCAATTTATTACTGCTTTCGGTAACGACGAAGGTGAAGAAGGCACAACATTTAATGGCACAATTCCTCAAGCGCTCATGATGTTCAACGGTGATTTGATCAAGACTGCGAGCAGTAAGGACAACGGAAGTTTCTTGTCGAATCTCGCAAACGATTCAGAATTGAATAACACCGAGAAGATCAATCACTTGTTTCTCGCTGCCTTGTCGAGAAAACCATCNACTAATGAGATTAAAGTCGCAAATCAACTGCTGCTAGCTCGTAAAGGCGAATTAGTAGCAGCATTACAAGATATTTGGTGGGCTGTATTGAATTCAAATGAATTCATACTTAACCATTAATCATCATTTCATTCAGCTGTTAACAGGCTGAAATCCAGGAGAATTATCATGTCAAACCTAGCAAGAAATGGAATGTCACGTCGGCATTTCATGTCTCATATGGCTGGTGCATCGTCGATGGTTATTCCATCGCTGGCGATGGGTCAGACTTTGCAGGACAACGCTGAAGATCTTAAGCGTCGTCGAAAGAGCGCTATTCTGTTGTGGATGGGTGGCGGGCCTTCAACGATGGATATCTGGGATCTTAAGCCTGGTGCACCAACCGGTGGACCATTTAAGCCAATTGCCACAAGCGGAAACGCTCAAATTTCAGAGCACATGCCGCTAATGGCAAAACAAATGCATAACATGGCAATCGTTCGTTCCATGAGTACGCGTGAAGCAGATCATGGCCGTGGACGCTACTACATGCACACTGGTTACGTGCCAAATCCAAATATCGAGCACCCAAGCTATGGCGCTGTTCTTTCCAATCAACTGATTGACCAGCGACCTGAACTAGAAATTCCCCCATTCGTAGCTGTCGGTGGTGGAAGCGTAGGTCCTGGATTCCTCGGAATGTCCTGGGCTCCGTTTACCGTAAGTAGCACGGGCCAAGTTCGCAACTTGCAAATGGGATTGGAAGACACACGCCTGTACCAACGCATGTATGCACTCGACTTGATCGAAAAAGGGTTTATCAACCAACGACGTGGCTCAGCTGCCACCGATCATCAGAAGATTCTAAAGAAGACTCTAAACCTGATGACAAGTGAGCAAATGGAATCGTTTAAGGTTGCTAGCGAACCAGACGACGTAAAAGAACGATATGGAAACACCAACTTCGGGCGAGGATGCCTCATGGCACGCCGTCTGGTTGAGGTAGGTGTTCCGTTTATCGAAGTCGGTCTTGGTGGATGGGACAACCATTCTAATATCCATGCCACATTGCGAGATCAGAAGCTACCGGAGCTTGATCAGGCGATGAGTGCTTTGATTGAAGATCTGGAACAGCGTGGACTCCTTGAGGACACCGCAATTGTNTGGATGGGCGAATTCAGCCGCACACCACGTATCAACGGAAATGCCGGTCGCGATCACTGGGCACGAAGTTGGAGTGTTGCCGTAGGTGGAGCCGGTATGAATGGTGGTATCGCGGTTGGTGAAACCAACTCCGATGGTACACGAGTTGAAACAGATCCATACACATCTCAAGATGTTATGGCTTCGGTCTGTAAAGCGCTCGGTATTTCGCTCCAAACAACCTTTACCAGCAATAACGGGCGACCAATGAAAATCGCCAACAGCGGTAAAGTGATTAAGGAGTTGTTCTCCTAAACCAAGCAGTTCTTGGTGATAGAAATGATGAATAGAAAGCCGGGATCCCGCTTTTGGGTTCCCGGCTTTTCTATTGAATTACAATGTGTCAGAGGCTGTAACACTAATGGCCCGAACAAAACATGCTTGTTTTCGCGAGTTTATCGCTCAATAAAGGCTGCTTTTCTGAGTACTTCAACTGCCATTGAGACGTTTCATATATAGGGAAAGTCTTCGGCTCGTTTAAGCGTATGAAGCAACAACCTGATAGCCCGAGGTTGGACATAGTTCAATTGATCACGCAGCACCAAAGTGGTGTATGGCGTTATCTTCGAGTTATTGGTTGTGAAGCAACACTCGCTGATGACATCACCCAGGAGACTTTCCTGAAGTTATACAACTCTGAGTTTGAACAACTCAGTGATGCTGCCACTGCATCATATTTGCGAAAAATAGCTTTCAATCTCTACATTTCCTATCAGCGACGTGCGGGTAGAACAGTCTTGGTTGACGATATTTCCGTGCTTGATACAACTTGGCAGCGATGGGCCGGATCAGATAACGGAGATGGTGTCATCGAGAAACTAAATGAATGCATGGAGTTTCTCGCTGACCGCGCACGTGAAGCTTTACACCTTCGATTTAGTGAACAACGAAGCCGAAAAGAAATTGCGCAATCATTAGATATCACCGAACATGGTGCGAGGAATCTAATGCAACGTGCAAAAGCACAATTGAAAGATTGTGTCGAAGGAAAAATCAACTCTGAAAATAACATTGGTGATCCAGAATAGCTGAGCATACTTACGGTGGTACAAAGAGACGATAATTCGAACGACAAGGGCATTTGGGAACCGATGCTCGACGCACTATTGGATGAGTCACTTGGTTCCGCTACGCCCCCAGATGTAACGGACGATGTAGTACGTCGCATTCAATCAGACTCGGTTACGACCACAGGTCGACAGTCCTACACAGCACGTAAACAAANAAGTCCGTTAGTCCCTTGGTTAATCGCAGCGGTCGTCTTAATTGGCATTGGTACCAGCTTGATAGTCGCACTTAATAATGTGCCAGATAACAACAATGTGGAAGTCGCAGAAAACCAGCCAGATGGAGCGCAAAACCCTGATGATAAACCAAACGACGGCATGATTGCGGAAACGCAAATTCAAAGTAATGCCAATGATTCGCAGGACGATATAAAGCTGATCGGGCCAAATCAAGGTGCACTCGAAAATAATGTAGCTATCAATGACATGGAGCCATTCGAGATCCCGATAACCGAGACAATTGCACTGAAGGAAAACAGCATAATTATTGCCAGCATAAATGCTCAGATCGAATCGGCGTGGCAAGATTTGGACTTAGAACCATCGAAGTATTGTCAGGATGAAGAGTGGTGCCGCCGCACGTATTTACGACTAATAGGAAGAGTGCCCACCGTGGATGAACTGGAATCCTTCCTGTCGTACGATGATTCNGCGCGATATGAATCGCTGGTCGACCTGTTGCTAAATGATGACAGATACACAGAGGAGTTTTCACGACATTGGTCTACTGTCTGGACAAATGCACTTGTCGGACGCCGTGGTGGGTCAGAAGAGAGTCTTACAAACCGCGCGGGGCTTCTGAAATTCATGCGAGACAGCTTTGCACGTGGCATTTCCTTCGACCAAGTTGCATTTGAATTAATTAGCGCTACCGGCAATGATGATCCAACCAGTGATCAATACAACGGAGCCGCAAACTACATACTCTGTTTGATTGGGGATGACACAACACTTATAACCTCACGAACCAGCGAAGTGTTTCTTGGACAAAAACTCCAATGCGCTCAGTGCCACTCACACCCGGGATCCAAGGTTGCTCAAAATCAATTCTGGGAGATGGATGCATTCTTTGCTCAAACAACCACAGCTCAACTGAACGATGGAAGCACGTCATTGGCAAATGTCGACTATGTTGGCAAATCAAAGAATCTGGAAAATGCAGAGAGTTATTTTGAACAACCAACTGGGGAAATCCGAGTTGCATATCCTGCGTTCCTCGGTCAAAAAGCAAATATAAATAGTGGTGAATTAGCAGAGTTTGATCGACGCGAATGGCTAGCAAAGCTCGTTAGGTATTCTCCGCTCTTAGCAAAGTCCGTTGTAAACCGACTTTGGTCACACTTCTTCGGGTTTGGTTTCACACAGCCGATTGACGACTTAGGCCCTCATAACCCTGTCAGTCATCCAGAGCTTTTTGAATTACTGGCCCGCCAAACCATGGCATCAGAATATGATCTGAGACTGACCATGAAATGGATAGTGTTAAGCGATGCGTTTCGTCGATCCAGCACCTTTTCTCCCACCAACGATTTCGATAGCCCAGAACAAGGTAGCTCGCCACTTTTTAGCCGGTATTACACAAGGCAACTACAACCGGAAGAAGTCTATCAATCACTTCAGGTACTCGCCGGTATTCAACGTGATCCCAATGCATTTCGTACTCAGGAACTAGCACAAAGAGCATGGCTTGGTCGGTTTGTTCAAAATATGGATACCGACGAAGGCAATGAGTCAAATTTGTTCGATGGTGACATTCGTCAAAGTCTCGCAATGATGAATGGTGAATTAATGCAAAAAGTCACCGATCTTGATAACAATACTACGCTCGGCAAAATCATTCGCAGCGAAATGGAAAATCCGGCGAAGCTTGAGCACCTGTTTCTGGCAGCTCTTTCAAGAAAGCCGACTCAACAAGAGTCTACGGTCGTTTTAGATCTCGTTTCCGACCCTAGTGTGGATGCTGTACAGGTTTTTCAGGATATTTGGTGGGCTCTACTAAACAGTAACGAGTTTATCCTGGATCACTAACCACCTAGAATTCTTACAAACACACCGGGGTTGCACACGACACTGCTGAATTGAAAGGTTCGCAGTGACAAATGGACAAAATGTGCCGATAATTACAAACAAGACTTCCTTGTTACCACGGTTTTGCTCGATTCTTCACTGAGTGCCAAATGCCAGACTTAACTACAGAGCGACTCGCACAACTCTGTTTTGATACCGGCATCGTATCAACGCAGGATCTGGATAAGGTGTGGGGCGAAGTAGGACGTCACGACGCATCATATGAGCAATTCTCAAGTGTTCTTCTACGGAAAGAGCTGTTAACAAACTGGCAACTGGAGCGAATAGCTTCAGGTATACGGGATGGATACTTCTATGGTGATTATAAGATCCTGTACCTAGTCGGTGCTGGTACATTCTCCAGAGTATACAGAGCGGTCGATCACCTAAGCGGCGACAACGCTGTGCGTGCAGTCAAAGTACTCCGATTACGATACAGCGACGATATATCTGCCACCGAGCAGTTTTTGCGAGAGGCACGACTGGTGATGCCTCTTCGTCATCCAAACATTGTCCCTGTTCAACATGTGGACTCGCAACGCGGTCGGTACTATATGGTGATGGACTTTGTTGAAGGCCAAAATCTACGGGACTTCGTGAAACTTCGAAAGCACATGGAGTTAGGTGAAGCGCTGAAGATTATCACGGATATTACGAGCGGCCTTGCCCACGCTTTGAACAAAGGTGGAATTACCCACCGCGATCTTAAGCTCTCCAATGTGCTTATCTCAAGTAAAGGACGCGCTAAATTGGTGGACTTTGGGTTAGCATCCATGGTTAAATCCGACGCCAAAACAGACAAAGAATTTGCAAACGCGGCTAATCCTCGTAGTATCGATTATGCCGGACTCGAACGTGCAACACATGTACCTCGTAACGATCCTCGCAGCGATGTCTTTTTTGTTGGATGCATGCTATACCACATGCTTGCCGGCCATCCCCCATTAGCTGAAACACGAGATCGAATTCAACGACTGAACGTGTCACGATACCGTGATATTCCTCCCATCAGTAAATACGTTCGTGGATTGCCAACAAGTGTTTTAAGTCTTATCAATAAAGCAACCTCGTTCGACCCGGACAAACGCTATCCAAACCATGACCAGTTGCTACTCGATCTAAAAGCCGTTACAGGTGCCGAAGGTGTCCTGCTAGATCGCCGTGGTAACGATGAAGAGTCTGAAGAAGGTACCTCAACACAAAAAAAACGTGGTGAAATCAAACACGAGGGCGAGGGACGGACGATTCTTCTAGTCGACTCGCGTGAAAGCATGCAAAAAATGCTACGGAAACAGCTTGGTGATCGTGGCTATCGAATACTCGTCATGACTGATGCACAGCGAGCTGTAGCTCGTTTACGGGATGATCCGGAACTCGTCGACTGTGCGGTGTTCTGCACAGCAGAGTTGGGGCAGGAAGGGCTAGATGGGTTTAACATGATCAGTGAGACACCACGAATGCAGCGTGTTCCTGCCATCCTCATTACTGAACGGGATCAACATCAGTTTGCAAGCTCGGCAAAGCTAAGTAACTTGCAGGGAATGCTGCAAATGCCGCTCAAAATGCGGCAGCTTCGTGCAGCACTATTACAGTTGATTCGCCGCAAAGACGAAGTGCAGGCTGGCTAAACTTTAACGTGTTTCCAACCACCGTGTAGGAATCTGCCGCCGACAAGTAACGACCGGATAATGATATCAACCACCATTGCATACCAGGCACCGATGACACCTAGATTCATCCCTGTGACATGCCAATCGAGAACCGGAATTGTAAACTCATCCCATGCCAGGTAATAGGCAATTGGAATCCTAATTACGACGAGACCAATCATTGAGAAAATCAGCGGCCACTTAGTATCGCCGGCACCTCGTAAGGAACCCGTCAGAATAATTACCACTGCCAATGCTGGCATCGCAACTGAGACGATCTGAATGAGCGGAGCAGAAAGGGCCACTGCTTCACCAGTGTGTTCACCTGCGAAGAATCCTGTAAGTGGAACTGCGGCAAAAAAGAACAGAATGCCTACAAGGCTCATGAAGCCACCACCAACGCCACTTGCAAGTAATGCGCTGCGTTCTGCTTCCTTTGGCTTCTTGGCCCCAAGGAATTGTCCAACTAAGGTTGTGGCGGCCACGGAAAATGCGTGACCGGGTAAGTAGGCAAGTGATTCGATCCTGAGTGCTGTTGCGTGGGCAGCAGCCTGAACAGTGCCAAGTGAATTGATGATTGTTAAGAACCACATCTGGAAGAACACAACGCAAACCATGTCGATGCCACCTGGCACGCCAATTCGGAGAATTCGCTTAAGCATATCCGGGTCGGGCTTTAAGAGCTTCAATCGCAATCCCAGCCCAAATCGATTGCAAAGTAAAAGTCCGAGNGTGATTAACCCTCCAACGAAATAGGCTACAGCTGTACCTACAGCAAGCCCTTGCCATCCGAGTTGCGGAAACGGCCCCCACCCTGTTACCAATGCCGCGCTTATGAGCATGTTTAGAATATTTACGAGGACCATTGTCAGGAATCCACTGATGATGTCTCCGGCACCCTGAAGACACGCGCGACCAACTTGTAACATCACCATGAAAGGGATCACCCAAATGATCCAATCGAGATACTCGATTGCTAGTTCAGTCGGCACGGGTTCTAGCTGCATGAGCTCAATCAACTCTCGATGAAACAAGGCAGCTAAAAGAGTGATCACAGTCATCATGATGATTCCCATGAATGCGGCTTGGTTAGTCGCGCGACGGGCCATATGAAAATCTTCGGCGCCGTAGAATCTTGAAACGAGTGCCGTAGCACCTATCGCGACAACACTAAACACACATGGAATGACCCAAATGATGTAGGCCATGAGTCCCATGGCCGCCAGATGAGATGGCTCAAGAAACCTTCCTGCCAGCCAGTAATCCACCCAACCAACAAGCATTGCAAATAACTGCTCAATAAACACTGGCGCAGCCAAATACATCATGGTTTTAAACACGTTATCCGTGTTTGCAAGCGATCTTTGCTGAACTGTCATTTAATGGCAAGTGGAAGCGAATTGAATTAATTGCAGGGTCCTTTAAGCGATCTAGACATGAAACCAGTTTCCCTGCTACAAAACCATCTCACATCGCCCTGATCAGTACAACAGGGGTACCAAATTACGTGGTGTGAATCGATTTACTAAGAGCAATGGATTGCTCGAGGTCATAGCAACATGCGTTGCAAACCATGGACGGAGCTTTGCTTTCTTGAATACGTCAGGCACGTTGGATCTGTCATTGCGCTCTTACTGCTCGCCTCCGCTCATGTACAGGCTGATCATGACTCATTCGAGACACCTGAGCCATCCTGGAAGCTAGGTGATACAGACACTCGTCTAATCAAGATTCAGCATCAACGAGTCTTTGATGAATCTCATAGCGGTAATGGTTCTGAATACCTAAAAGTCGCTCACGGTCAGGGAACCTACGCCTATTTGCAGTATTCAGTAAGTCCTGCTCGACTCGTAGACGAACTCAACCCCAGCCTCTGGATCAAATCAAACCATCCTCACCTGCAACTTCTCGCTAGAGTTGTACTGCCGCGCACGATTGACCCACATACGCAGAAACCGGTGACGACGCTGCTACCTGGAACGACATACGACGATGTGAATAACTGGCAACAATTATCCGTCCCATTAATACGCTCACAGCTCTTTAAACGCGTTCCTGCGTTACGCTCCCAATTCGGTTCGCACCTTGATGCAAGACAGGCATACATCGATTTGGTTGTCCTTAATTCCTATAGCGCTCCTGGAACCACCAGTCTCTGGCTTGACGATTTCTCAATGTCAAGAACAACCGTTGCTGTCGGTTCTGAAGGCAATCAGCAAGCTTCATTTTCCGGAAGTCCGCATGTCACAAGACAGGTAACCCCCAGCCCAATCGCCATTCGTGGTTCAATGATTTATGTTAACGATCAACCGTTTTTTCCACGCGTAGTCAAGCATAACGGTGAACCCATTCAGTTTCTTGCTGAATTAGGGTTCAACGTCATTGCATTAAATCGCCTCCCGCTGACTGATGAAGCAGCATTAGCATCACAGTTAGGTATCTGGTTCACCGCTCCGTACAACCAATCACCAAACACAATCCCTGCGCACATCCTCCGGAGCGTAATCTGTTGGGATTACGGTGATGATATAAGACGCGATGAACTCGATGATATCATGGCACATTCACATGAAATTCGGCGCTCGGGAGAACATTTACAACGACCAATAGTTGTAAACGCAATTGAGCAACATCACATTTTTAGCAGGCATTCCGACATATGCCGAATCGATTGGAATCATTACTCTTCGACGATGTCACGATCACATGCAACAGAACAATTGACTCATCTCTTTAGTCGATTGAAAAGAGGGTCGCCATTTTGGATGAACATCCAAACTCAACCTTCCGACGATATTCTCTCGCAGTGGCAAATGATGGCTATTGAGACGGAGCCAACCGTATCGATTCCTTACTCTGTAATTCGTGAACAGGTTTTACGAAGCGTTGCATTGGGTGTACGCGGTCTGTATTTCCAGTCCTCCACACGCCTTGATCATGTAGACCTTAATACACGAGATCGCCAGCATGCGATGTTCTTAGTGAATCGGGAGATCCAATTGCTCGAACCATGGCTCGCCGGAGGGACGACGAGCGGAGAGATTAAGACCGGTGATGATTCAGTCGAAGCAAGATTAATTCAAACGCAACGTGCTCGGCTTGTTCTAGTCTTTGATAAACACAAGTACACCTCCATGTACCCCACTGTGAATCAGAGAAATCTAAATCTTTCCATTCCAAGCATTCCCATTACCTATAAGTCATACGAAATATCTCCGGCCTCTATCAAGCGTGTGAAAAGCCAACGTGCAGGTACAACGAGTATCACTCTGGATTTTGATAATCCTGTAAAACTAATCGTCCTTACTGCTGACCCACTCGTTCGAGACTATTTGCAAAGGACGATATCCCATAATCAAAATCGGATTCTCTCCGCACAACAGGACCTGCTCAACCTCAAATTGCAAAACACCATTAAAGTGTTACGCACAGTCCGCACTGCGATTCCTGATGAATTAATTAATTCGGATGTTGTTATGACAACTGAATTAGTAGAGCAGTCGCGTCATCGATTACTTAATCAAGAATGGGAACTTGCCGAAAACCTGATAGCCCGTGCTGACCATTCCATTGACCACATACGAAATAAGATATGGTCGGCTCAATTAAAGAAATGGCCGTCGCCGGTTGCACATCCGCTGTTGCTCGCGTTTGAAACATTACCTGCCTACGTTAATTCGATGTCGCAAGTATCAGCAGGATACTGGTCCACCAATCGGCTACAGGGTGGGGATTTCGAGTCACTAACATCGCTAGTAAATCGAAAATGGCAGTACTACAGGCATCCCAGTCATTCAATCGAATCCGTTGTATCAATGTCATCCGAATTCGTTCGACAAGGGCGTCACTGTTTAAAAATAAACACGTCTATTTCAGATGATCGTCTAATCGATAGTTCATTTACTGAATCTCCCATGTGGCTTGCCAGCCCACCCGTTGCTGTACACGCCGGACAAATGGTCAAGATAAATGGTTGGGTAAATATTCCCGAGAAGCTTATTTCAAACGGGGATGGGCTATTGGTATTCGACTCAATCGGTGGGGTGAGCCTGGCAGAAAGGTTTCATCAAACATCTGGTTGGCAACCATTTACATTTCTGAGAATGGCACCAAGTGACGGTAACGTCACTGTGACATTCGTCATGATGGGAATCGGCGAAGCAAAGATCGATAATGTGAGTGTTCAGTTGCTCGAACAACCACGCCGTTCCAAGCCCAGACCAGCAGTTCAAACTCAGCACAACCCATTGATTTCACCAACGCAGAGTATCTTCGCTCCGAACTAAAATCATAGACAGTCTATAGTTGGCCGAAGTGTGATCTACTAGAAACCCCTTAAAGCAAAGGGGGAAATGATTTGAAATTCATAGACAGTCTATAGTTTATCTGCGCAGAATTAATAGACAGTCTATGTTTTAAAAAGTGGATGCCCATGATTAATGGTTGGGGAATGGCAGTGTTTGCGGCGGTTTTGGTGATCGCTGTGATCTGGTGGTGGAGAAAGAAAGGGTCGAATGGTCATGGCAGTGATGCCATGACTGACCTTACGATTGACCTCTCCGCGCTGCCAATTCTGGCAGTGAGTGACAAGCCGACCATCGAATTCTATTCCATGCCCGTCCAACTGCGAGTGCTTGTAATGGCTCCCATCGGACGCAGTGCCACACTTCCGGATAAGCAAGACTTACCGGCAACTCTACAAAATATAATTCCGCACTTCATGGATATTGTCGATTCTCACAAACCGATTTTCCGTGGCTGGGATGGCCAGCCGAGCGTTGAAGGATTTAAGCAAGCGTTCTTCAATAACATCAGTCTGCCGGGAAACAAAGGGATAGGCTCTCATTGGTCCAGCATAACGGGTAGATTCAGTGATGGTGATTCACGATACTTGATCGGTATGGCCTTCTCCGCAGATACATCCAACCCAATTGGCGAAGTAACCGTCGCACACGATGCGCAATGGATGGACGTACTCCGTATAAAACACTGACACAATGACTGACTCCGTAAATACACCTTCCCGACCTATCGATGATGCTCTTGCCATTTGGCAACAAGGTGTCGATTCCGTCGACAGCGAGCAATTAGTCAGAGGTGCTCTAAAGGCTGACTCATCTAGCATTGTTATTGGCGACCAGATACTAAGCTTGAACTCCGATTCACGCATCATTGTCATCGGCGGTGGAAAAGCCGGCGCCGGCATGGCTAGTGGAATTGAAGCCGTCATGAAAGATGCAGGATTACTCGATAGAGTCGATGGGTGGATCAATGTACCCGAAGACTGTGTTCGACCGCTGCAAAGACTTCATCTGCATGGTGCTCGTCCTGCCGGTGTAAATGAACCGACACAGGCTGGCGTCGGTGGCACAAGTGAAATCCTGCGACTCATTGATAACGCGAGAGACACTGATGTTTGTCTTTGCCTTATATCCGGAGGCGGTTCAGCATTGCTGCCCGCTCCCATAGACGGTGTGAGCCTTGAAGATAAACAACAGATCACAAGATTATTGTCAGAGAACGGCGCTAATATCGCACAACTCAATACCGTTCGAAAGCAATTAAGCAAAGTAAAAGGTGGCCGGTTACGTGACGCATGTAACGCTGGTCAAATGGCAACACTTGTAATCTCTGATGTGCTGGGTGACCCATTGGATGTAATCGCTTCCGGCCCCACCGTCGAAAACTCAACCACAGCCAGCGATGCTCTATTAATACTCCAGCAACTTAATCTCATCACCATGACACCGACGAGCATTATCTCGGCGCTAAAACAGCAAGCAGCTGAAGCTAGCCAGTTGAACACTGGTAACACTGCCTCCCAAGTTCACATTATCGGCAATATTCAAACTGCCGTCGCAGCAGCAACAGCCAAGGCCAAATCACTTGGTTATGAAGTTGAATCAATTGCGCACACGAGCTTTGAAGGCGAAGTAAATAATGTAGCCAGAGATCATGCGAATTGGATTCAAGAACACATTAGCTCCAGTAATAAACGTGCATTGATTACCGGTGGCGAGCCTGTCGTCACGCTAAGTGACGCTAATACACGAGGGAAGGGGGGCAGAAATCAGCAGCTAGTTCTTGCGGCTCTTGTTGAAATATTGAGAGATGGAACCTGGCCGGCCAAGGCCGTATTAATCTCCGGCGGTACTGATGGTGAAGATGGTCCAACAGATGCTGCTGGTGCAAAGCTATGCACTGAACAACTCCAAACACCGATCAGCGAGTCACTGGAACCTGAGCCGTATTTGCGCAACAACGATGCCTATCACTTCTTTGAACAGATAGATGGGCTTATCAAGACAGGGCCAACACATACAAACGTATGTGATATCCGAGTAGCACTGATTGGGGAATGAAGGGCTAAGCCTTAGTCCCACCACCATTGACCATCTTTGAGGTTGATCGGGGCAGCACTTTTCTGAGTCTTCTCAACCGACTTATCTTCATCCTTGAGAATATTGCTCGAGAGCAGTGCTTGCGTTGGCTGAATATTCACACCACCACCGATCGGCGTCATTAGCGTGTTATTCTTCCAGATTGCGTTTACCGCGGTATCAACTTTTGATGGCGGAAAATATGTATCGCATGGCAACAGTTTTTCACTAGCAAATGTGCTCATATCCCAGGAAGCCTTTCCGTAGAAATCCTGTTGTTGAATGTAAGCTGCTGCGATGGACATATTGATGAGATTACGCAACTGGCCGTATACCGGAACTCGCTTTGCCAGTTCTTCGTACTCTCGTGTAAATGTTTCGGTGAAAGTTTTACTGGCCTTATCAACCTTACCTGATGCTACACGCGTGCCATCAGCACGAACCAATTCATCAACACCGATGAGTTTTACGCCAGCACCAACTAATTCCATGGCGTTGAAATCATCGCTGACACGAACAGCCTGATAATTAGGTGTAAAGTACCATCGCTGTAGGGCATTGCGTGAAACTGCACTTGGGTTAGCCATGGAAGCCCAACTTGGAATACGGACTGGAGGTCGCTCAAGTCCAATACCAATGAGTTTCATACGATAGTCGGCTTCAACCAGAACTTGTGCGAAGTGAGTTTTTGCTGAAACGCCTTCAATCGTTACGTTTTGCTTACCCAAACTTCTTTGCAGTCCGTTTACGAGCTGTGGTGTTTGATTGGGATTCAGGCCAGTCTGGTAAACACGACGCAGGAATTGCTGCATCCGATTAAGGCCTTCTTTCGTAGGGTCGATGGATACACTGATTACCTGTGTTTGATCGCCCGCTGGTGGGAATGCCCGCATGGCCACAATCATATCCTGCAATTCCATAATTGCTTTGCCTGTTGCAATGCCAACCGGACGTCCGGATGGGTCTACTGCAAATCCTTCGGCCGGCCCGGCAACAACGACATCACCTGACTCAGGATAGAAGAAAACATATTGAATCTCCGTCAAACCGGCCATGAATTTCATGTCATCGGTAATCGGCTCACCAGCAGCCAGTCGTTTCTGCATTTCAGCTTCAAGACGTGTGAGTGAAACACGACGCATTTCACTAGGTCGTGCCATTTCCGGATTCAGGTTCTTCTTAGCTGCTGCAATTCGCTGCATTGTAAGACGTGAATCAAAGCGACGTATCTGTAATACGCCTTCAGGACTGATCACAACACCAGCCTGACCACCGCCGCCACCGCCAAGGCCACCGCCGCCCTGGCCACCGCCGCCCTGGCCACCGCCACCGCCAAAGCCACCGCCGCCACCACCAAATTGGGCGTACGACTGTGGTGTGAGCACAGCGAAAACTACAATAACTGCGATTGATACTAGCTTGCGGATGTGTGTGGAAACTGACATCGCTTTGACCTCTTATCACTACCGGACTGGCAGTACATGTTTTAGTTTCATTAAGTCTAAAGTGTATGAGTTGTATTCTCATACCAAACCAAGTTGACCCGTTAATGTGCGCACGCACACAACTTCCATGAGTTACTGGGGCATCATGTTCATCGTTGAACTGCCATGTTCGATATTAGTTCGGTAAATTAGATAAGGCAAGAAAACAGGGATATTTACCAAACCATGGTCGCGTAATTGTTCTAACGCGTAATAACGCCCGTATAACCGTTAAAACCACTACTCTTTCAATGCATCAAGCAACTCATCAAGCAACTAGTCACTTGGTATCATCTCGTGATCTGATGAGCTTTAAAAAGCCGTAAGTAGACCAAAATAACCACTAAAAACTGTCGAAGATTCGCTGTGCAGCTGTTTCTCCACTTTCGACGCACGCTGGTATACCAACACCTCGATATGCATTTCCAGCTAGCTCAAAACTAGAATGGCGATCTGATAGATTCTGAATCTGATCGACAAGTTCCACATGTCGCAGATGGTATTGCGGCATTTTCCCATCCCATCTAAATAATTCCATTAGTTCCGGCTCACCGGTGACTTCAAGGAGTTCGNACACTTGCTCCCATGCACGCTGCTTAATCGTCTCATCATCCCATTCCAAGACATGAGGTTGTGTTGCACCACCAACAAATACTCTCAGGAGTACTTTGCCATCGGGCGCTCGGCCTGCAAACTTAACGCTCGATAAACTGATAGCAATTAAAGGACGGTCTTCCACCTGTGGAACAATGATGCCGAAAGCATCAAGAGGATGCTTAATTTGACTGCGATCAATTCCAACNGCAAGGATNGCTGCACCGGCTAATGGGATCGAACCNAGTAAACCGCTCATTTCTGAATCAAATGTTTTCATCACCTCAGCCGCAGCGGAAGCGCCAAGAGTAACGATTACACCGTCATACTCCATGACAGAATCACCACTGCACACCTTCCATCGATTGCCCGCAATCGATTCCAGAGACTGTACCGGGGAATTTAAGCGAATAGACCCTTCGGGTAGCGAGTCAGCAATGCACTTCACTAATGACTGCATACCCGCTTCAGGCGTCAGAAACATATCGTATCTTGCACCGCTTGATTTGTCTGACGATACATCGCGTGGTTGTCTACGTTTTCGGCTCCGCCATAAGCTACCATGCTTTCTTTCTAATTCCCGGTATACCTCCAGCGTTGCTTTCATACTGAGCTTTTCCGGATCCGCGGTATAGATACCACCTATCAGTGGTTGNATAATCCTCTGGTATCCTTGCTTACCAAACCGCCGACGTGCAAAGTCGGCGAGACTTTCGTCTTCTGTAGATTGCCTTGATTTCACAANCCGCTCGAGCAGCACGCGGATTCGACCGCCGAAACCAAGTAGCGGACTCTTCATTACCGAACCAATAGAACCCGGCACGAGCATCGACCATCCGGTCGGCATCGGATACAGTTGTCCGTCGCGAACGATCAGAGGCCGACGATGTTGTTTGTTAGTGCCGATTAGCTGTTCTTCGAAACCAAGGCGTTGGCAAAGATCTATCGCGGAAGAATCACGTGTCGTGAACATATCCGCACTGCGTTCAATCAAATAGCCATCTACCGACATCGTCTGAAGAACCCCACCAAGTGAATCACTGGATTCATAAACGACGACATTACATGAATCATCCAACTCTCGAATATGGTGGGCCGCAGCCAATCCCGTGATTCCACCCCCTATCACCGCTACAGAGCGAGTTGTCTTCATCTGCGAAGCCATATCGGTAGTAGCCTTTTGTTTTGCTGGTGCTGATTGGAATGTGTGTGCGACAAGCAGTATGATACCGGAAACACANCGTTGTTTGTTCGCTGTTNAATTATCATGCTTTTGANTACTCGCAGAAGCATNCAAGTAAAAGAACCAGATGCAGATTTCTTATTAGCCCCTCACCAATTGAGAACTTAAAAATGGAAAAGCAATACCGTATAGGTATCATCGGACACACAGGAAAAGGTAACTATGGTCACGGTGTAGATTCCGTATGGAATAGCATCGCCGGTTGCAAGATTATCGCAGTAAGCGATGCAAATGATGACGGGCGTGCCGCTGCCAAAGAACGCCTTGGTACAGAACGTACATACAAGGACTACAACACCATGCTCGCCAAGGAGCAGTTGGATATTGTCAGCGTTTGTCCTCGATGGGTAGATCAGCATCGAGACATGATCATGGCATGCGTAAGTCGGGGAATCCACGTATACACCGAAAAGCCGTTTTGCCGGGATTTAGAAGAAGCTGACGAAATCGTGAAGGCTTGCGAAGAGAAAAACATCAAGCTCGCAATCGCGCATCAAACGCGATATAGCCCGATCATTCAAGTCATCAAGGGGCTCATCGATGACGGTCGAATTGGCAGGCTTCTGGAATTGAGAGGTCGTGGAAAAGAAGACCACCGTGGCGGAGGAGAAGACCTTTGGGTGCTCGGTAGCCACATCTTCAACCTCATGCATTACTTCGGTGGTGAACCGAATTGGTGTTTTGGAAATGTGCTGGACAATCATAAACCAGTTACCGCGCAAAATGTTATCGACGGAAATGAGGGAATCGGACCACTCGCTGGTGACAGCATCACGGCCACCTACGGAATGAATGATAGNGTGCGAGGATTTTTCGCAACAAATCGCGCNGCGCACGGCCGGCGTTTTGGCTTACAAATNTTCGGTAGCAACGGAGTAATTGAAGTTGTCACCGGTTACATTCCAAATGCTTTCATCCTTGAAGATCCGATGTGGTCGCCAGGCAGGAGCGGTGGTAAATGGAAACCAATCACCACTGCGGGAGTTGATAAGCCGGAGNCCATGAAGGACGGCGGGCTACAAGCTGGAAACATCGCTGCTTGTGCCGATTTGGTCAATGCGATTGAAGAAGATCGCGAACCGGAGTGCAATGTGCACGAAGCACGCACGACCATCGAGATGATTGCTGCGGTATTTGAATCGCACCGACAACAGAAACCTGTCTCCATGCCGCTTGAGAGTCGGAAGAACCCACTGAAACTGCTAGCTTAGATACGCTGATTAAGATTGCAACTCGATCGGAATCTCNTCGATCTTCGCAGCAAGTATGAAGTCATTTTCACTCAAGCCACCAATCGCATGGGTCCATAACTCGATCGACACATTTCGATAACCNGCAATATGTAAATCTGGGTGATGGCCATCATCCTCTGCGACTTCTGCTACAGCATTAAAAAAACTCATACCGGCCATNAAGTGCTTGACGGTCCAATCTTTGCGAATNCGCTGTCCATCGTTTGTTAAATACCAACCNGTGAGCTGTTGAAGCTGNAANTTTGCTTCGTCAAGCGTACATGGTTCTACGCCGCCTTCACATGGCTTACATTTTTTGCCAACGAGATCGCATGCTGCTTGTATTTCCATGTCATTCCTCTAGTTATAAAGTGTGACGCCTTAAGATCCGTCTAATCCAAGCTCTGTCGCTATCGTAGTCATTGCATTGATGACGTTTTGCACGTGATCAGAAAATTCCACTCCAAGATCCTCTGCTCCATTCAGCATATCATCTCTACTGACAGCCGCAGCAAAGCTCTTCTGTTTCATTTTCTTACGGACACTTTTGGGTTTCATACCATGGATGCCAGTCGGTCGCACCTTTGCGACCGCAGAAATGAACCCTGCAAGTTCGTCACATGCATAGAGTGACTTATCCATGAGTGAGACGCGGGGGCAGTCCGGCAAATAGTCCGCGTGCGATTTTATGGCATAGATTACGTCATCAGGATAACCGAGATCACTAAGTATTTCTGATCCTTTTAACGGATGGTCAGGAGGATCAGGCCACCGTTCGTAATCAAAGTCATGGAGTAGCCCGACGATTCCCCATTTTTCGACATCTTCAGCATACAAATCTGCATACCACCGCATAGCCACCTCAACAGCCATCATGTGCTGACGCAGGCTGATACCATCTGTGTACTCGCAAACGAGGTCAAAGGCATCCTGTCGATTCAATAGAATTCACCGTGAATGAAGCTAAGTTGAAGTCTCGATGAGAATAAGTTACAGCGTTTTCAGTTTGGAACGATCGATCTTAGGCTTTTCCTTGGATTCGGCATCATCCCCTTTGTTCTCTCTCCATGGCTTTTTCTTTGAGTACGATTTCAGCTCATGTTCGAGTTGTTCCTGAATATCCTCTCGACCAATTTCGACAGCTTTCTTCGCCCACTTCACTGCATTCTTAAAGTCACCGCTCTCTGCATATGCTGCTGCAAGTGTGCTCAAGATGTGTGGCTTTTCATAATTACTGACTTCACAGGCCTTAAGCGCCAATTCAACAGCTCGTTTTCCATCGCGCACATCATCTACAGGCGATGTTGAGAGTACCCAGGCAAGGTTGTTTAACAAATTGTCGTATTCCCGGTTGATCTCAAGGGCCGCTTCGTAATCGGCAATAGCTTCTTTGTGCTTACCGACATTTAGATAGGTGTCAGCACGCGAGTATTTAGCCAGCCAGTTTTTTGGATCCTGGCGAATAACCTTACTAAATTCGCCGATAGCTGCATCATGAAAGTCACCCATTGAGTAATTCATTGCCAGCTGCATTCGTAACTGAGTATTAGCCGGATTGAATTCAAGTAGCTGTTCCAACAATCGAGCGGCATCGCCATATTTCTCTTCTTGTTCATAGACCGCGGACAAAAGTAGCAGCGCCTGAGGTGAATTTGGTTGCAGTTGCTGGACTCGCCCGATGTCCTTCTTAGCATCTTCCGTTTCGCCTTTGATAATCGACAGGCGTGCTCGGGTTAAGAGGCCACTTACGGACTTGGGGTTAATCTCAATCGCTTTGTTTAGCTGTTCAATTGCTTCATCGAACTTCTCAGCGGTTAAGTAGAGCTCTGCCTTCAACTCATAACCGGCCGAATTCTTAGGACGAACTTTGATAATGCCATCAACTACAGCGATCGCATCATCAAACTTATCGCTTTGAACCAACGCTTCGGCCAGAGCAACTGCCACAGTCATATTCTCTGCATCCGTTTCGAGAATCGTCTCTAAATCCTTGATCGCATCTTCAAAATTCTTGAGACCCAAGTTGATAAATGCACGTTGCTGGCGAGCATCTGAATGCTCAGGATCTACATCCAGTGCTTTATTGAGCGAAGCAAGTCTCTGTTCAGGTTCTTTTTGAAGAGATGCCTGAACCAGATATGCCTCGGCTAACCTGGGGTCATCATCTTCTAATTCATTAAGAACAGTTTCTACAGAATCCAGGGCCAGTTGGGCTTGTCCACCTGGCAACAATTGCAGTCTGGCTTGTAACAACAGTGCGTCGACATGCTTCGCATCGTGTTTCAGGATGCGACCCATATCCTCCATGATCAGCTTTCGAATTGACGGCCAACGATTATCCGGGCGTTCACCGAGAATTGCGCGTGACATTTGATTTGCTCGTTCCAGTAAAGTACCGGCGAGCAACTGAACAGCAAATTCTTTGTTGTCATCCGAGACGCCTTTTGCCAAAGCCTCTTCACACAACTTGGCTACCTCTTCCAAGTCATCAAAGTTCTTTGCTTCCAGTTTCAGGTCCGTCGCTTTATCAATTAAGGCGTCACCTTCCGCTGCAAGAGAAACANCTGGGGCCGTCATCAAACCGTAGAACGCGACCAACACAACGATCATGGGTCTGTTCAATATTCCGTAGTTCATCCGATTCCTCGTCTTTGCTACTAATAGTGTGAAGTGATACTTGGGTCATAATGCCGGTCGCGCATCCGATACCTTCATTATGGCGCGCCAGTGCAATCTATGCACGATGGATAACGCCGTCTGCAAGTACTCGAATTAGAGATCTGCTTGTGTCCAGCTTCCATCAACACTACGCCAAAGTGTGCCATTTGGGTTGGCATCCTGCAGTGCCNCAGGTAGTCGGTGTGCGCGAATATTGTCGTAGCAGTGCAGTGCCGCAAATCGAACCATAGCACCTGGAATACCAACGGCCGTAAAGCCTGGATGGCCAGTAGCGGGAAATGGACCTCCGTGGTTCATTGCCGGACTCACTGCGACGCCGGTTGGCATTTTATCATTGAGCAACCGACCCACTTTGGTCCGCAATGCTGGAGCGATTGCATCGTAGGCTGCGTCATCATCGCCGCCGTTATGAGAGTACACACAACCGGTCAGATTGCCTTCGAGCGATTCGATAACAGCTTTTACCTGTTCAATATTCGAAGCCACNACAAAGAGCGATGAATTGCCGAATGCCTCTGTTTGCATCGTTTCCGGGTCATCAATGAACTGTTGAGCCGACACTTTTACGATTGTGTTTGCATAGCAATAACGTGAGTTATCTGATTCAGCATTTCCGACGAGCAACTCGGCTCCGGCAGAAATCAGTGTGCCAAGATTAGCCCGCAGTGATGATTCGACACCTTCTGAGAGCAGCGTGCCTACTGGCGCCTCTCCAAACTTGGCTACAACACCATTTATGAATGCATTGGTATCGTCGCCTTCAAGTAAGAGCACTAATCCGGGATTGGTGCAAAACTGACCTGTACCCATAAGGCAACTGCCGGAGAAATCATCGACAAGTTCTGCACCTCGTTCTGCAAGTGCGCCGGGTAAGATAACTACCGGATTCACACTCGACAACTCAAGATAAATTGGATTGCCGGCCGCATCTGCTGCTGACTTCAGTTTCAATCCAGCATTGCGTGCACCAGTATAGCCAATTGCACCGATGCGCTCATCGGCGACAAGTCTTTCACCGTCGGAATGGCTGGNTCTATAAAGTAGTTGGACCATCCCAGCTGGCATGCCTGTGGCNTCCGCTGCTTCCTTAGCCACTTCCGCAAAAATACGTGTTGTCCCTGGATGCGAGCTATTTGCCTTAGCAATCACAGGATTGCCTGCAGCGATTGCAGCCGCGAAGTCTCCACCGGAGATCGATCCAAATGCAAAAGGGAAGTTGTTTGGGCCAAATACACATACGGGGCCTATGGCGCCAAACATAGTTCGGATACCCGTTGCCGTGTCGATGATAGGCATGGCCCAGCTACCGTCACGCGCGGCGGCAGCAGCTTGACGTAGCTGCCCTGTTGTTCTGGGCAACTCACCATCCGCGAGTCTTGGAGAAACCGGGAGCGCCGTTTCAGCGTGCGCCATTTCAACCAGGTCATCCTTCCTTGCTTCAATACCGTCTGCATACGCTTCAAGGAATGCGGCGACTTCAGCACCAGAAGTGGTCCGTAGTGCAATACTTGCCTCGGCTGCCGAAGCGATTGCCGCTTCGCAGTCACTCCAGCTACTAACTGGGTATACCTCTGGAAGAGCTTCGCGTGTGTTTGGGTTATGTGCCTGGAATGTAGACGCTGCATCCGCGTCACGCCATTCTCCTGCTATGAGTACTTTTTGCATCTTTTCTCTTGTTCTCTAAAAACTCTTGTTCTCTAAAAACTCTGGTTCATTGAAAGGTGACAGGTGTACNCACAGTACAAATGCTGTTCACAGATCAGTAATTAATCCTGAATGACCGGATTGGTGAGTGTACCAATACCNTCGACCGTAATGTTGACAACATCACCGCGCGTCAGTGTAAAGTCGCTGTCAGGCACAATTCCGGTACCTGTCATTAGGAATACGCCATTGGGGAATTCCTGTTCACGACACAAGTATCCGATTAGATCCTCAAAGGTGCGTGCCATTTGATCGACACCACTTGTACCCTCGAAGGCCGTCACTCCATCCCGCACAATTTCCAGTTTGATTCCGGTATCGTCACGAGCGGGCATCGCGGAGACGAGGGTAATACACGGACCAAGCCCGGCACATTGTCGATAGACTTTGGCCTGTGGAAGATAAAGAGGGTTTTCACCTTCAATATCCCGAGAGCTAACATCATTACCACATGTAAACCCGACGAGGTCGCCACGATCGTTTACGACACAGGTNATCTCNGGCTCTGGTACATTCCATGTTGCGTCAAAACGAATTCGCACCGGCTGGCCGGGTCCCGACACTCGATTCGGTGTCGCTTTAAGAAACAACTCCGGCCGATCCGCGGTATATACGAGGTCATAACATGAAGCCGATGTTTCAGACTCTTCCATGCGAGCGGTTTGGCTACGTTTATAAGTAACGCCAGCCGCCCAGACTTCCTGACAATCAATCGGTGCGAGCAATGACACATCACTTGCTGCCACCACTGTTTCGCCGAGCGTTTCATTAACGGCAGCAACTGGGTCACTTGAGTTTAGGATGTCCTGTAGACTTCCGTACGCTGATCCATCCAGATTCAGTAATCTGATGGAATCGTCTTCAAGCAAACCGACAGCAACTCCACCATCGGCAATCTGACACTTTACAAGCTTCATTTACTTAATCGCTCCATATTTCGTTTAGCCGGCGAATCCAGTTGCCGTGCATGATTTTCNCAACATCAGCTTCACTGTAACCGCGACTGCCTAAAATGCCCACTAGTGACTGCAAGTCTGCAATCGTCTCCATGTCATACGGGCACTGTTCACGGCCGTACCCACCATCCAGGTCTGAACCGATACCTACGTGGTCGGTATTTCCGGCGAGTTGGCAGATATGGTCTACGTGATCAACGATCGTCTCAATCGAAACGCCCGCGGTGTATGGCATCGTAACGCCTCGCTGCCAACCACCCGGATACATCATCCAGGCATCAAAAGCCATTCCGATAACAGCATCCCTATCGATGAGNGCNTTGAGTTGTTCGTCACTGAATTGGCGTTGGTGATCAACAATCGCCCGACAGTTTTGGTGACTAGCCCAGACAGGTCCTGAGTAAATCTCGAGGGCCTCCCAAAANGACTGATCCGTTAAGTGGGTGCAATCCAAGACAATTCCAAGTCGCTCCATCTCCTCCAGCAACTCTTTACAACCGGTCTCAAGCCCGCCGCGACTACCGGTTCCAGGTGCGTATCTTCCAGGACCATAATGAGCCGGGCCAATTGCGCGCAGTCCGTATTCATAGGCCTTTTCAACAAAGTCGATCGTAACCATTGAATCTGCACCTTCGAGGCTTAGGATATAGCCGATCGGCAGATTACTTTTGTCTTCCGTTGATTGCCACAAATCCACATGGCTGTTTAATTGATCGCGATTTCGGATCTGTACCATCTGGCCTTGTTCTTCCATCACCCGGTACCACGCGAGTTGTGCCTGAGTGATGGACCAGGCGATTTCCGGACTGTGCCAGCCTGGTAAGTTATTATCCGGCGCAACGTATCGACCGATTTGCGTTCCTACACAAATCCCAATTTCACCCTTGCGCATTTCATCCAGNGTTAGCACGCCCTTACCTCGATCGAGATAATCCGTCTTTCCGGCTTCTCGGTCTCGAACTTCTTTCAAGCTCTTCGTAAGGTCNCGATTCCACTCAACNGCGTTCATCGAGATGTCCAGGTGGGCATCAAAAATTAACATCAGGGACTAACCTTCNAGTTTCTTATAAAAGTACTTCTTAACAACTTTGTCTGACGGCGGTGCCGTTTTCAAAGTAACAATGAANCCAATAATAAATGACCCAAACAGACCAATAATGATTGGNTCTAATTCGAGAGGTCGATACGGTGTNAATCCCTCGCCGTTGATAAATCCAATAATGTAAAGCGACAGGTGAGCACCGAAACCACCGATCATTGCTGCAATNCAGCCTTGGTGATTTGAACGCGGCCAGTACAGAGCGTATACAACTGGTGCTAAGAATGCTGCTGCCAGACCACTTCCCGTATAGACGATAATATCCTGAAGGAATTCCGGAGGGTTCATTGCTCCGATGAGAGCACCAAGCCCCACAACTAATGTGAAGATATAGCTGAGCTTCTTAATCTGTTTCTCAGTTGCATCAGGATTCATATTCCGTTGGTAAATATCGCGCACAAGCGCTGACGAGATCATCAACAGGAAGCTGTCGACCGTACTCATCACCGCTGCAAAAGGTGCGGCAATCAACAACCCCGCAAGCCATCCCATGCCAACATTGGTTGTCAGCGTCACTGCCATTTGCGGCATGATTCGATCTGCTTCTGCCTCCATTCCCGGCAGAAGTATCCTGGCACAACAAAAGATGATCACGAGAGGGAAATAAATCATCGTGTAGTACATCGCGACGGTGAAAATGGACCGCCGTAACGTCATGGTGTCCTTGAAGGCCATCAAACGCACCATGTTGCTAGGCTGTCCGGTACCGGATATAGCCCACATAAAGAAGAAGGAAATCGCGAGGCTCAGCGGCAGGAATCCGCTCGTGCTATCTCTATGAGGCCCAGGTGCGGTCACAAAGGAACCGATTTCTTCATCCGCTGCACCGTATGCGTAATAACCGTCATCGAGGCTAGAAATTTCAATGCCTTCGAGTTGAGGAAACTCNGTCAACGAGCTTCGGTAGACGTTTTGCTCCATCTTAAGAAAACTGTCTTCCGTTCTTATGAAGTCAAAAACATACGCATCCAGTTCATCCCCAGCCTTGAGTGATTCGACTTCCGACGTGATCGCATAGAGATTTGCAATCCGTTGCGTTCCCTGATCTTCCCATGGGAGCAAAATTCCAGTTTTGAGTTCAACTTTACTCAAATCTCCGACATAATCACTCGGAATTCTGACCTTCGCGTTATTTAGTACAAGTCTTACTTCCAAATTGGAAGCCACTCCGCCAGTATCATTTTTGTTTTGCGATTCCATCGCCTCGAACGATCTTCTCTTATCACTGGGAGAAATAATTTCGATGGCTTCAACCAATGAAACTGGTGCACCGGCGCTAAACACATTTCGCTGTTTAGTTCGAAATACACGACCAGACNTTCCGTGTAGTACCTTGCCCTGTGATGAAACCCATGTGCCCGGCGGTATCTGAACATCCTCGGTAGGTGATTCTGGCAGCGATAGCCCAATGGTTACATATCGAGGCGGCACCATCTTTGCCATTTCCTCAGTTACGGCTGCCATACCCGTTTTAGAAGAATCGGATGAATCGATTGCATCCGTAGCCTGATTAATGGCAAGGGGTAACATGATGATCACTCCGACCAGCATTACGATTCCCTGCATCACGTCCGTCCAGACGACAGCATGGAATCCGCCGTAAGTGGTGTACACAATCACCGCGACCCCAAACACCACGAGGCAGAGCATGTAATCAGCACCGAGACCGGAGAAATTTCCAAACCACTCCGGAAGTGCTGCAACGGCACTGTTAAAGGCATCAATCGGTCCGAGCAGCGTTCTGAGGATTTCGCTACCGGCCTTAAACTGCGCAACAAGGTTGAAGGTCATAAAAAAGATGATGAGTGCAACGCTTACTAGGCCAAACGAAACGTTATTGAAACGATCTCGCAGGATATCCGGAACCGTGATAGCACCCGAGATACGAGCTACTTGATTGATTCGTTTACCGAGCAAACCCATGATACAGATCGGTACAACCATGTAACTACCAATCCACAGCGCCAACACCCAGCCATGGCTATAGATCTTTGCGGGAAATCCCATAAAGCTGCCGCCGGATGAACTTGTTGCAGCGAGTGTCAAAGCAAAAGCCCAGACACCTAATCCGCGACTGCCCAGGAAATATTCACTTAAGAAATTCCTGTTTTGCAACAGCTTGTTCGACAGCCATGCAATGACAAACACGCCAAGGATATAAATCAGAAAAGTAAACAGCACCGAATTCCCGGGCTCGGCAGCTGCCAGTAAGAAGTTCTCTTTCATCGATGAGATAAACGTATGATGTGCCATTAGCCATCTGCCTCCACTGCGTGTTCCAGATGATCTTCGTCGCCTGCGATTAATTCAAGACCTTTATATGCGTTCCTCGGCGCTGCGTGTTCCAGATGCTCTTCGTCGCCTGCGATTCCAAGTTCATCGTCTTTCATAAAGTAAAAGCAAAACCATGTGGTGAAAAGATCTGCCGCGAGCCATGGAGCGGCAATTCCCCAAACGACCCATGATGGCATTCCAAGCGTTGTTGGAATATTGGCTGGATCCTCGATGTCATAACCATTGATCTTGCAGTAAGTTACTGCCCAGATGAGTGCTACAAACCAGGTACAAAAAATGACAATTGCTTCACGTCGTGAATTCACAAATGTCGGATCCGGTTCGCTTGAATACTGATCGCGATCTAAATCGGAAGCCATTTACAGCTCCTTGTGAAATAAGAATTCCAGCTACAAACAGCTAATTTTACGTCCTCAAGTAACTGCGCCGCAACTGACCCAACAAAGTTATCTACAAAGAGCAACCGTCGAGGTTGTGTCATAGTGGCAGATTCGATGCCCGACTATAATACTGGTTGCGTTGGCGAATCATTAACCTTCGCCAAAACACATACCCAAGGCCTTTTTACCTCAAGGGTCAGAACAGTCTGAATCATGGCATCTGAGAAAACTCCACAACCTAGCGCCGTCGAAGTCTTCAAGCACGATAGCTTACATTTACGCGGTGAAATCGCGGGCGAGCTAGTGGATGAAAATGACTTCTTTGGAAAAGGCAGCATTCAGCTACTTAAGCACCACGGCACATATCAGCAGGATGATCGTGACGTACGTGGCACGCGNGACGANGATGGTAAACGCNTNAAGCGGTTNATTTTCATGGTNCGNAGNAAAATCCCAAGTGGNATCGTCACCAGNGAACAANTGNTAGCACAATTGGATCTNTGCGATGAAATNGGTAATTCGACATTAAGAATCACATCTCGNCAGGGNCTCCAACTACATGGTGTCTTAAAGANCGATCTCGCAANATCCATACAACGNATTAATGAAACCCAGCTAACCACATGGGGTGCCTGCGGTGACATCAACCGAAACGTGATGTGCTGTCCGGCACCATACAAGGATCAACCTCATGTTCAAATGCAAAAAACGGCAATGGATCTCGCAGAGCACTTTGCGCCAAAGACCGGTGCCTACCATGACATCTGGCTAACCGACACAGATACAGGTGAAAAACAACTCGCAGCATGCGATTCAGAAGCAACGCTCTCCGGATACACAGGTGACGACGTTGAGCCGATATACGGAAAGCAGTNCCTGCCTCGAAAATTCAAAATGGGAATTGCCCTGCCNGAAGATAATTGCATCGACCTATACACTCACGATTTAGGTTTACTTGGAATCGTACGTGACGGGAAATTAGTTGGTTACAACCTAATCGTAGGCGGCGGACAAGGACGTACACCGAGTGCCGAAAAAACCTTTCCGAGACTTGGTGACCCGCTGACATTCGTGACGCTTGAACAGGTACTCGACGTGGCTGCGGCTATCGTCAAAGTTCAAAGGGATCATGGAAATCGNAGTGATCGAAAAGTCGCTCGTATGAAATACCTGATTCATAACTGGGGCATCGAGAAGTTTAAGTCAAAGGTTGAGGAGTATTACGGTAGCTCGCTTCCAGATCCTGAACCTGACGTCGCACACGAAGTAGATGACCATATGGGATGGCACGAGCAGGGTGACGGGAACCTGTTTTATGGCTTGAACGTCGAAAATGGTCGCATCAAGGATACGGACACATTTAAGCTAAAAACAGCACTGAGAGAGATCTGCACACAATTTAATCCCGGCATTCGTCTTACAGCACATCAGAGCATCATTTTCAGCGATGTGGCACCGGAGAATCGGGATGCAATTGAACAGATCCTGAGNGTTAATGGAATTCCTTTAAGTGAAGATATTTCAAATGCTCGACGCTGGTCCATGGCCTGTGTCGCCTGGCCGACCTGCGGATTGTCCATCACCGAGAGTGAACGAGCACTACCGTCTTTGATCGACGAGCTAGAATCTGCATTGGATGATCTTGGCTTAAGTGACGAGAGGTTTACATTACGTATGACAGGGTGCCCGAATGGTTGTGCCCGTCCTTATAACCCGGATATCGGTCTAGTTGGTCGCGCGAAAGATAAGTACACCGTATTTGTCGGTGGGACAGCCATTGGAAATCGGTTGTCATTTATCCACAAAGATCTTGTACCGTCGGACGAAGTTGTCCCGGGNCTCGTCAAACTGTTTGAGTACTTTAAGAGCGACCGGCAGGGCGGCGAATCATTCGGCGACTTCTGCCATCGTCAAGGAAACGACAATTTGCTCGCGCATGTGGATGGGCAAGCCGTATAGTCCCGGCTATGTAGTNGAANAACGTCTTTGACGCAGGGCTTCGTAAAACAGGACGGTAGCTGTTGCCGACACNTTAAGGCTATCNGCAATTCCATTCATCGGTAGCTTNATNGACTCGACACGATCGTCAATCCAGTGGTCCGACAANCCTGTTGCCTCAGTACCTAATGCAATGGCTGTTGGCTTCGTTAGATCTGCATCTGTATAGGTAACAGTCGCTGTCACNTGAGTCGCCAGTATTTGAAAGTTACGTTTCTCCAACTCATCGAGCACATCGGTAGACGTNCCGCTATAGATCGGTACTGAAAACACCGTGCCGGCNCTTGCCCNAATAGCATTCGGATTAAATATATCCGTGTGCGCGTCAGCCAGAATAATTGCATCGACGCCTGTTGCATCAGCTGATCGCATAAGAGCACCGAGATTCCCAGGCTTTTCAATTCCTTCCAGGACGGCCACCAACGTACTGGATGAGGCCAGGTCGGTTACGCTAGGTATCGGTTTATAACGAGCTGTTGCCACCATGCCTTCCTGACGCTGGCCAAAGCTTAGTTTCTCCATGACGTCCGTTGAAACGTCTATTCGCTGGCTAATCTCGCCGAGTTGTTGAAGAAACTCCTGCCGATCATCACGCTCGCACCAATCTGGACAGACAAATAATTCTTCAATTTCCCACCCCGAATTGATTGCTCGCAGGATTTCTCTGCCGCCATCAATAATGAATCGAGATTGAGTCTGACGACCACGTTTCTCTCGCAGTCTGGCCGCATCTTTGATTCGTTGGTTTTGCGTGCTGGAGATTTCCATTTAACCTGCCATTGGGATCTAGGTTTCCAGCGCTAGGCGTGCACCCGTAAGAGTGTTGTATAGCAACATAGTGACCGTTAATGGGCCAACACCACCGGGCACTGGCGTAATGTTAGAGGCCACCTCGCTAACCGGCCCAAAATCGACGTCTCCGACCAATCACGATTCGACTCGGTTAATACCAACGTCAACTACAACGGCACCAGGTTTGATCATGTCAGCGGTAATAAATTGTGGTTTACCTATAGCGGCCACCAGTACGTCTGCAGTTCTGGTAACTTCAGCGAGATTAGCTGTCCGTGAATGGCACACAGTTACTGTAGCATTTGCCGCCTGCGGTCCGCGTGAACTGTCGCGGTTTAGAAGGATCATCGCCATCGGCTTACCCACAATTTCACTTCGACCCACAACGACAACGTGTTTGCCGGAAAGCTGTATACCACAGCGATCAATGATCTGTTGAACACCGTGTGGTGTGCACGGCAAAAACCTTGGCCGCCCTTGTGAAATCAGCCCTACATTTTCAGGATGAAACGCATCAACATCTTTTAGAGGATTAACGGTATCCAACACGCTTGTTTCATCCAGATGTGATGGCAATGGCAGTTGCACGAGTATCCCGTGAACTGACGAGTCGTTATTCAAGTCGCTTACCAGAGAAAGCAGTTCTTGTTGAGTCGTTTCCGGTGGCAAACGGTGAAGTTGACTCGCGATACCAACGCGTTCACAGGCACGCTCCTTGTTACGAACGTAAACCTGACTGGCTGGGTCATCTCCGACAAGCACGGCAGCCAGACACGGGGTAACTCCGGTTTCGGAAGTAAACTGTTCGACTTCCTGCGCTATTTCTTTCTGGATCTCAGAAGCGATCGCTTTGCCATCCATGATTTCTGCAGACACAAATACTTCCCCCGAAGTTCGTTACGCTGGTTTGCTGCTGCATTTTATCCGACGACCGCACATGTGTCATGGGTCAACAGTCTTAACCTGGATTCCCTGCTATTTGATATAGGACGGTTATTCATGCTTTTGCTATACTCCCCACCCGAATTCTCAGTAAGGGGTATGCGCTGATCGCAGCCATTTCTTGCAGGGTTTTCAATAGACTTAATTACGGGGGGGTCAATCCGTAATGAGTGAGTAAGTGCTTTTATGCATAAGCTCTGCAATTCGCATGCCCGCAGAATGACCATGGCAGCCTTAATGTGCTGTTACATGGTATCGTTGACCGGTTGTGGTACGACCAAGGTTAAGACGGCAACCGAACAATTGCTGATATCCAATGCTGTTGACATGACTATCGGAAAAATGGATTTTTCGGTCATCGCCGGTGAGCCAGTATTTCTGGACACCCAGTACATCACGGCTGTCAAAGGATTCGGCTTTGTAAACGCCAATTACATTGTTAGTTCTATTCGTCAACAGCTCTTCGCACACGGTTGCCAGGTTCAGGAGGCTAAGGATGATGCCACGTATATCATAGAAGCACGTGTCGGTGCTCTTGGCAGTGACGGCCACGATGTCACCTACGGTATACCTGCTAATAATGCGATCACAACGGCTGCATCCATTATCACATCAACACCGAGCCTACCGGCGATTCCTGAAATCTCATTTGCTAAGCGTCATGGCCAATCCGGTGTAGCTAAGATCGCCGTGTTCATATACAGCAAGGATGAAAAAGAACCTGTCTGGCAGTCCGGCGTCGAATTTGCCCGAAGTACAGCTAACGATGCATGGATATTCGGAGCCGGTCCATTCCAGTGGGGTACGATCCATGAGGGTACCAGATTCGCTGGTTCACGAATCTCTATTCCCATAGCAGAGTGGTTTAGGCCAAAATCAAGGGAAGATGAAGATGAAGAAATCAAGATTCAGGATGAATTCACCTTTATCAACCCACCGGAACCACATTCGCAATCCGTGATTCAAGCGGGACATACCACGGAAGCACCTGTCGGTGGTGAACCTGGAACGTTACCCGAAAACCCGGATGCGAAGCCAATTAAATAGAGACCTAATCTGGTACTACTATCGTCAGAGTTTGAGGTAAGACGAGAATGGCTCAAGGCATGGATGCTAACCAATCTCCTAGAATTCTAATTACGCGACTCAGTGCCATCGGCGATTGCATTTTGACAATGCCTGTGGCTTGCGCCATTCGTGAGGCTTTTCCAAATGCCTACATCGCATGGATGACACAAGGTGCGGGAGCGACGTTTCTACATAACCACCCCGCAGTTGATGAAGTAATAAAAGTACCCAAAGGTTGGCTGAAGTCACCCAGGGAAGTTTTTAAGCTGAGAAAGCAATTACGCCAAAAGAACTTTGACTGGACGGTCGATGCACAAAGCCTAACAAAGAGTGCAATGGGTGGCTGGTTATCTGGATGTAAGAATCGCGTTGGTTTTGCACGTGGTCAGGGGCGAGAACTTGCACCTGTCTTGAACAACATACGCATTAAGCGGACGGCTGATCACGTTGTCGACGCATACTTGCAGTTGCTCGAGCCTCTCGGAATTACATCTCCAACGGCTCAATTCAGCTTCCCACGTGATGCAGATGCAGAGCAGTTTGTTGCAGACCATCTATTGTCCGCTGGAGTTCGCGAACCATTTGTGGTTCTCAATCCGGGGGCTGGTTGGCCATCCAAAGTCTGGCCCGCAGAACGGTATGCTGACGTGGCAAAGTTCATCGGAACGCAATTCAATCTACCGTCCGTCGTCGTTTGGGCTGGTGGCGAGGAAAAAGAGTGGGCCGAACTGATCAGTAGCAAATCAGACGGTCACTGTGAGCTTGCGCCGTCCACAACCCTTCCTCAGCTGGCAGCTATGCTGCGAAAAGGATGTATGTTTGTCGGCAGTGATACTGGCCCACTACACATGGCTGCAGCGGTTGGCACTCCGTGCATTGGTATGTATGGACCAACGATGCCTAGTGATTGTGGTCCGTACGGCGAGCAACATGTGAGCGTACAGGCTTTCTATCAAGATGGAACGGGTAAAGAGCGAAGACGAGGTCCCAATACAGCCATGTGTGCAATCACGGTGGAAATGGTGACCAACGCATGTGACGAAGTGCTCTCCAATCGCTTGCACTTACCTAAACAATCACACGCAGCGTAATTCTTTCAGTTGCCTGTCTCTGTATCGGATGATCGATGTTTAGTCCTGACCAGTACGAACTTCTCGATTTTGGCGAAGGGAGAAAGCTCGAACGATTTGGGGATTTGATTATCAATCGCCCATCTCCACCCGCAGAGTTTGCTTCTCCCACTAACCCCGATCGCTGGAGCGATGCTGATCTGATTTATGAACGAATCAGCGATCAGGCCGGTGAATGGAAAGCAATAAACCCTTTGCTTGCTGAGAATCTTAATCCAGATGGTTCCGGCCTTTCGGAATGGCCGCTTTCGTTCAATGCTCAGTTCAGTTTTCAGTTGAAGATCACACCATTTGGTCACGTGGGAGTGTTTGTCGAACAGTCTCAAAACTGGTTGTGGATCGCGGATCAGGTGGCTCGTCAGGCAAGACGCGACTCCGGCGAAATTCGTGTACTGAATCTATTCGCCTACACGGGTGGGAGTACGATGGCAGCTGCCAAAGCCGGAGCAAGCGTTGTACACATCGACTCTGCAAAAAATGTTGTGCAATGGGCAAGAAACAACGCTGATTACTCCAGCCTCGGCGATGCACCCATTCGATGGATCGCTGAAGACGCGATGTTATTCTGCCAACGGGAAGCGAAGAGAGGAAATACTTATCACGGTATCATCCTTGATCCGCCATCATACGGTCACGGCCCTAAGGGTCAGGTGTGGAAGATTCAGCAATTACCTGAACTTCTTGAGTTGTGTAAACAGATCCTGATCCTTGAATCACATTTCATATTGCTGTCTTGTCATTCACCGGGAGTCGGCCCGGCAGAGTTGCAAGCATATCTCTCGCAAATCATGGTTGGCCATTGTGGTGGTAACACTCTAGCGCATGACATGGAGATTATCGCAAGTGATGGTCGTGGATTACCATCCGGGTGCTGTGCACGGCTCATCGTCTGATTTACCGCTTAGTCCTTACCAAGCAAACTGCGTACGGCCGCGCCGATATCTGTTGGCCTCATCAGATGTTCACCGACGAGCATTGCATTTACACCATTGGATCGGAGCATCTCGGCATCATCGTACCCATGAATTCCACTTTCGCCGACCAGTAATACATCGTCAGGGATTTGGTGCCGCATGCGTACGGTATGCTCTAAATCTGTTACGAAGGTCTTGAGGTCCCGATTATTAACACCAACCAACGTGGCACCTGCTTCGAGGACACGACTCAAATTGTCAGGTTCGTAAAACTCCACCAATGGCGTCATCCCCAACTCCAACGTTTCATTGTGCAGCTTTCGAAGATCACAATCGGTGAGGCACTCGGCAATCAACAAAACAGCATCAGCACCAGCACAACGGGCTTCGAGTAGTTGGTATGAATCCAGAATAAAATCTTTACGTAGTACTGGAATCGAAACGTTTGATCGGACGCTAGTCAGAAACTCCAGACTGCCTTGAAAGAAATGTTGGTCTGTCAGGACACTGATACATCGCGCCCCATTGGCCTCATAACACTGTGCAATATTGACCGGATCAAAGTCTGCTCGAATAACCCCCGCCGATGGGCTTGCTTTCTTTACTTCCGCTATCATGCTAATTTCACCGGAGTGGTTCAGGGCTTCGAAAAAATCACGT
>PAXU01000004.1 GCA_002714565.1 Rhodopirellula sp. | reverse complement strand
GAAACTTTTCACGCGTGTACGTTCGTACCCGCGTACTATGTTTTTCGGAACAAGTTGAAAAAAAGAATATTAAGAATCAAAAAAAATTCGTTGTTGATGTGCAAAGGCACTGCTAAATCGATCTTTTTCGATGAAAGTGGCAATTTACCGAGGATGGTTTTTGGTGTGTCGAGTTTAGGTTGGTCGGGATCTGTTTGCGTTTGAAATGAAATCGATATTCTCTGAAACCCCTCAAATAAAACTGTTTTCCGTGAATTTACTGCCTTCTCAATTGAATTAATTCGAATGCTTAGCGTATAGCCAGTGCTGTATGCACATAAAACGAATTTGATGTATCTGTCGGTGGAGATTTAACCTGTAACGGTTATACGGAATCCACTGCTTGAACGGTTGAGGGCGTAAATTAGCAGGTAAAATGAGTGACGAATTGCCCCTTGGTTGCCTCAGATAAAGTGTGATTGGATTGATGGTACAATGCGGGCTTGAAACTAGTCAGCTTCTAACTCGAGTGTAGCCACGATGATCCAAACAGTGTGTACCGTTACGTTGATCGTTTTTGCTTCCGTTTTTAGTCAGCATGCTTTCGGCGAAGAAGCCCCCCCGGCTCCTTATAAGTGCTTATACTCTATCACCCCTGTTAACGTGGATGGCATNATTGATGAATCCATTTGGGTTGATTCATTACCCGTTGGTNAGTTTCTTGTACCAGCCGGAAANGGCGAAAAGGCCAAAGCACAAACCGTNGCCAAACTNGCATGGGATCTTGACTATCTATATTTCGCAGCAGAAATGGAAGATGCGTCACTCGTGGCAGCATTGAAGAACCACGACGATTTTCTTTGGTATGAAGATGTATTTGAATTGTTCTTTCGCCCGTCGGACCAGCACCAGGGCTATTACGAGTTTCAGGTAAATCCACTTGGCACGACATTCGATATCTACTGGCCTAATCGCGAGAATCAAGGCGAGTTGTTCAAGCAGCAATTGGGCGCAGACACATTTCAGTATGACGTTGTTGCCAAGCCAACGCCTGATTCCCAAGGATGGCTGGTAGAAGGTCGCATCCGGTGGCGAGACATGATGCACACCGGTGGTCGTCCCGCTGTTGATGAAATCTGGAAGTTTGCACTATGTCGTTATGATTACCTTCCCGATCTCGAGCCTGAGTTGTCCAGTTCCGCACCGCTCACCAAACACGATTTTCATTTCAGTAAGGACTATCGCACCATCCAGTTCGTTGGCCCCGCTCAAGAGGAAGGCCCGTTCCATATTGCTGGCAGCAAAGTAATTGGTGCACCCGTGCCACCTCCAGCGTTCAAGGCCGTACCGAAATACGAGCACTTTGAACTCGGTACCCCGATGTTCCTGGCCATTGAACCGGGTACGGATGAATTTATTGCGATCACCCAAGATAATCCGGACGGCAAATGTAGAATCGTACGAGTAGATAAAGAGAGCGGAGCAGTAACAGAAATGCTCAAAATGGAGGATCTCGCATACAACCTCTGTTTCCACCCGAACTATGAAGAAAACGGCCAGATCTTCTTCGGTACNAATGACGTAACAGGAGCNGATTCGAAGTGCCATGTACGCCGGTATACCGTGAAGGATGGTGTGATCGATCCTGATTCCCACAAACTGATTGTTGAGTGGCCATCCAACGGTCATAACGGTGCTGCCGTAACTTTTGGCCATGACGGCATGTTGTATGTGACGACGGGTGATGGAACAACGGACTCAGATACAAATCTGGCAGGTCAACAACTTGATCACTTACTAGCCAAACTACTTCGGTTGGATGTTGATAGCGCACCGGAGGATAAAGGCTATGTCATTCCAAAAGANAATCCATTTGTAGGCCGCGCTGGAACGGCTCCTGAAACATATGCGTACGGGTTGCGAAATCCGTGGCGAATGACGACCGATGCCAAAACCGGTCAGATCTGGATCGGAAACAACGGTCANGACTTGTGGGAGCAAATCTATCTCGTGAGGCGTGGAGCAAACTGGGGATGGAGTGTTTATGAAGGAAGTTATCCTTTCTATCTCGAACGACAGCTTGGACCAGACCCACACACCAAGCCTGCATTTGAACACCCACATTCGGAAGCGAGGTCTATGACCGGTGGAATCGTCTACCAAGGTGATAAATANCCGTCCCTCCGAGGCGCATACATTTACGGTGACTATTCAACCGGTAAGATCTGGGCCGGTAGGCACAACGGAAAACGTGCAACGTATCATCAAGAGATCGCCGACTCGCAAATGGCAATAGCTGATTTTGTGGANGATCCCGATGGCGACATACTTGTTCTGGACTATCAAGGCGGGGGTTCGATCCACTCGCTTGTTCCCAATGACCAACCGGACTATTCAAAATCGTTTCCAAAACGGCTAAGCGATTCCGGGATCTTCGACGACGTTTCAACNCATACTCTTGTAAATGGCGCGATTCCTTACGATGTGAATAGTCCTCTTTGGTCTGACGGAGCCGGAAAGANGCGATATATCGTGTTAACGGATGAGGAAGATCAAATTACAGCTAGTGACACCGGGCCATGGGGTTTTCCTGAAAAGACCGTAATCGTTAAATCGTTCTCATTAGAAATGACGGAGGGAGATCCATCATCGAGACGCTGGATCGAAACTCGCTTTTTGACCAAGCAGCAAAACGAATGGGTTGGATACTCATACCGCTGGAATCGAAACCAGACAGACGCAGTACTGGTTGCAGATGAAGGGCGTGATGAAGCGTTTCAGATTAAGACCGTGAATGGTGCCAAAACGAAAAACTGGCGTTACCCAAGTCGTAGCGAGTGTATGATGTGCCACTCACGTGCAGCTAACTATGTGCTTGGATTGCAGACCGTGCAGCTAAACAAGGACATTGACTACGGCAGTCATGTTGAGAATCAATTATCGTTCTTGCACAGAACCGGTCGTGTGACAGTGAACACCAAACCTCAGGTGTCTACGTTTGCAAATCATCGAGAGATGCTCCGGTCGTTTGATAAAGAGAGTGCATCGGCCGCTGCATCGGCCGCCAAGCCGGCAAGTGAACAACGTGGTGTCGCCAATGATGGTTTGTTTGCACATGGTGGCGAAGGTGTGCCAAAACTTGCAGACCTGCTGGATGAAACGGCTTCCATTGAAACACGAGCGAGGTCTTACATCTTTTCAAATTGCGCACAGTGTCATGTGGGGGCAGGGGGAGGCAATTCTCAAATGCATTTTGAATTCAGCCGTTCACTGACCGAAATGAACGTGGTTGACGAAGTACCGCTTCACGGGCTCAAAGGAGTGGAAGCTGGAAAGCTGATTACTCCCGGCAATCCGGACAAGTCAGTGTTGTTTAAGCGCATAACGACAAGAGGTACAGGTCAAATGCCGATCATTGCGACAACGGAAGTGGATGAAGCAGCTGTTTCGGTTATCCGGCAGTGGATCGAGCAAATGACAAAGTAATCAAACTATGAAGCTAGTAACTCAAGTTCTCACGCTCGCCATCTTATTCAGCGTTGCATGCAACCATGCCCATGCACAACGCAAAGGCGAGATGACGGTTTATGAAATTACTGATCCACCAGCTTATTTAAAGCTTGATCCGTTTTACAAGAAGCATGTCAGTGCCAGTGGCTATCCGGTGCTTGGATCAGAGAACGTAAATGACTACGCATTGAAGGAAGCTGCATTTCTTATAAATATGATGCTCTTACGGAGACCGGATCTACGTCAGGTCATGATCGAAACAAAGTCGCGATGCGTGGTGATGGCATATTCGGAATTCACAACCGATGTACCGGAACATTCTCATCTCACTCCAAAAGACTACATGGATGCTAGGGCCAGAGGTCTTGGTGGCTCGATTGAAGACCCTGTTTGCTCGGTCGGTGAAGAAAACTTGTTGTCCTATAACGGTGATCCGTATTTCTCAGAGAGTATTTTGATCCACGAGTTTGCTCACAATATTCATTTGCGTGGCTTGGTGAACCTTGACCCCACATTTGATGACAGACTAAAGGCAACTTACGACCGTGCCATGCAACTAGGCCTGTGGCGCACGAAATATGCCTCGGTTAATCACTTTGAGTATTGGGCAGAAGGTGTGCAGTCCTGGTTTGGTAATAACCGACCGCCGGATCACGATCACAATTTTGTTGATACAAGGCGTGAGCTCATGCAATACGATCCCGGACTTGCCAAGCTGTGCAGAGAGGTCTTTGGCAGAACACGGCTTGTATATACCAAGGCGCCAACACGGCTGGTCGGACATTTAAAAGGATATGACCCACGCACTGCTCCGACGTTTGTTTGGCCGGAACGGCTAAACGAGGTAAAGAAGCAGATTCGCGCCGAAGCTCAAAACCGAAAATAATGCACAGACGCTGTCGTTGTGGTCATGAGTTACAGGTGCACGGGAATGAGTCGAACTTGCTCTCCTGATTCTGCTTCAGGGATGGGGTCAACCCACGGTACCTCAATCCCCCCATCAGTGAACTCTTTTAACATCGTTTTGAAGAGTGGAATGAGTTTCCCGAGAGCATCGCGTTCATTGTTTGCATCGCAGCTGAGTCCCGCGAGATTTGCCACGCGAGCATGAACTGAATTGTCTCCATAATTAACATAGACGATGCAATTAAAGACTGGCACGCATGCAGGCGATGTCGCCTCGGTGATAGGTAATGCGTCATCTTGCTGATTAAGCTGGTTTTCCGGTCGGTCACATGACATGGTCGAATCCAAAGTGATTATTTAGTGAGCTTTAATTCTTGTAGCCAGTTAAGGGACTGAGATTGCCATGCATCCCAACTAGGACCCTTGTAGCCGTTTAGTCCGTGGCCACCACTTTCAAGCAATAGTAGTTTACTCGGTGTGCCGGCTTTCTGGCATGCCTGATGAAACAGCTTGCTGTTTTCCGGCGGTACCGGCTTGTCATCGAGAGCATGGGCAAGAAATACCGGTGGCGTCTTTGCCGTGACGTTTAGATGATTGCTGAACTTTGAAATGAGACGGGCGTCCGGCTCAGCGCCTAGTAAATTCCTTCGTGATGCAGCGTGCCCCTGTTCTCCCATAGTGATGACTGGATAAACAAGGATTGCAAAGTTCGGGCGATGAGCACTGGCAGTGAAGTGGGTCGCGGCAGTGGAAGCGAGGTGACCACCGGCGGAAAATCCGATGACGCCGATTTGATTTTTTTTAAGACCATATTGCCGAGCGTTTTCCCGGGTAAATTCGATTGCTCGTTGCACATCTAGCAAAGGCACGGCGTTGCGTCCGGCGGGAAGTCGGTATTGAAGTACGAATCCTGTAATTCCATGTTGATTTAGCCATCGGGCAATACCATGTCCTTCGGGCTCTATTGCCAGCCCGCCATAACTACCGCCGGGGCATATGATTGCCGCAGTACCATTGGCATTTTCCGGTCGATAAACGGTAAGGAATGCATCTTCTTCCTTGAATTCGCCGTTTCCCTGAGGTGCTTTCCCATTCCACAAACTAACTGGTTTTGCTTTAGGGGATTCCGCTAAACACTCTGCTATAAATGGATGCAAATCAAGGAATAATCCGATAATGGCTGTAACGATAACGGCTGTAATTAATTTCATTGAACGCATCTGGGAAAGGTCTAAAGGGGTGGGTGCGAAAGCTTGATTATACAAGTTAACCGTAGTTGTATTCGGTTTCACATTGGTAATGTCTGTTAGCTTTTCTACAATGAATGGGTCATGTTAAACATTCTTGGTAGCCGCGAATCTCAACTTACAAGAAGGCAGATGCTGCAGGTTGGCGGTGCCGGCCTTGCTGGTATGCACTTTGATCAACTGTTGCGGGCAGAGGCTGAGACTCAGGCTCGAGCGGCGAAAGCCAAGGCCGTGATCTTTGTGTTCCTTTATGGGGGCCCGAGCCAGCTTGAGACATTTGATGTCCGCCCGGATGCTCCAACAACGATACGCGGACCGTTTGGCACCATTCAGACCAAAACACCTGGGCTGAGATTCGGTGAATATTTGCCAAATATTGCGAAGATCTCTGATCAATTTGCGTTAGTACGTACCTTAAACCACTCTGAGAATAATCATAACGGGTCGCATTTCATTCAAACCGGTCAGACATTGCCACCGGCTGACCGTGGATCTGCAAATGTTTCCGCAACGGATAAAGACTGGCCTGCATACGGTAGCGTTATCAGTTATCTGGATAAGAAAGCTGCGGGTTCCAGAGGATTAGAATTCCCGCCGTATGTATATCTGCCACGGCTTCTTGGCCATTTTGCTTCTTACGACATTAATGGTCAGTATGCAGGGTGGCTCGGAAAGCCATATAACCCGATGGCCACGCACATTCGCAAGAATGGCCCATTGGATACTCCGTACTTCCGACCATGTGACGACAAACAGCTTGATTTCCGTCCTGCAGGATTAAACCGCTGGGACGACGTATCGCTGGATCGGCTGCATAAACGCCAGTCGTTACGTGCACAACTGGACAACGAACGTCGACGCCTGGAATCTGCACGCAACGTTCAGTCTTTTGGTGAACTGCGACGGCAAGCGCTCGATCTGCTGACAAGCAAGGATATTGCTTCGGCCTTTGATGTAACGCTGGAGGATGCAAAGCTGCGGGATGAATACGGCCGGGATTTGTTCGGCCAGTCCTTGTTATTGAGCCGACGATTGGTTGAACGTGGCGCAAGATTTGTTACCGTTGCGTGGGATATGACAGTACGTGGCGATGATACAACAAGTTGGGATAGCCATCGCGAGTTGACTCGCGTTATGCGTAACCACTTACTTCCTGGTTTGGACCGCAGCTTACCTGCATTTATGTTGGATATGAAACAGCGCGGATTGCTGGACGATACACTGGTTATGGTTGCTGGTGAAATCGGCAGAACTCCCCGATTTCTAAATCGAGGATCGGAAGACGGTCGGGATCACTGGTCGTACTGTTTCCCGGCACTGTTTGCTGGTGCAGGTGTACAGGGCGGCGCGATCTATGGGGAATCAGATGCACATGCAGCGTATCCGATTGCGGATCCGGTAGCTCCGGTGGATATTGCTGCCACGATTTATGAGCGGCTTGGTATTTCGCCGGAATTACGAATACCAGATGCACAAGGTCGCCCCGTCCCGATTGCTGATGGCGGACGCGTATTGAAAGAGATTCTCTAGCTTANGCCAAAATGTCCGTGATGACCTTTCCGTGAACATCGGTTAACCGAAAGTCGCGGCCGGCATGCCGGTAAGTCAACTGCTCGTGGTCGATGCCAAGCAATCGCAGGATGGTCGCATGAAAGTCGTACATTGAGACGATGTCCTGTTGAGCGTAATAACCGAATTCGTCGGTTGCACCGTACGCAGTACCGCCCTTGACTCCGCCACCGGCCATCCAAAGTGTGAATCCGTATGGGTTGTGGTCACGACCGTCAGTGCCCTGTGCAACAGGTGTACGGCCAAACTCAGTGCCAAAGATAACGAGCGTTTCATCAAGCAATCCACGTTGCTTTAAATCCCTGATCATTCCTGCGATGGGCTTGTCGACTTCCTTTGCATTTGCCGTATGGCCACCCCGCAGGTCCCCGTGCTGATCCCACTTATAACTGTGAGTGCACTGAACAAAACGCACGCCGGATTCAACGAGCCTGCGAGCAAGAAGGCACTGGCGACCAAAGTTATCGGTTGGCTCTTCGTTTACACCGTAAAGCTGATAGGTATCATCCGTTTCTTGACTGATGTCCATGACTCCGGGAGCAGTTACTTGCATCTTGTAGGCCAATTCGAGTGCCTCAATGCGGGCATCAAGTCGGGAATCTGATGACGATTTCGATTTATGACTCTCGTTCGACTTGCGAATCAATTTCAACTGCATCTGCTGTAATTTGTCAGACCCTTCGATCCGAGTCAAATTCTTGAGCCTCGCATCCTGCATGCGAATATTCATGTCACCGATCGGTGTACCTTGATAGGATGCTGGAAGAAATGCTGATCCGTATAACTGTGTAGCTCCATGAAACGTCGTGGGACACAGGGTGATGAATCCCGGCAGATTGTCGTTAATGCTGCCAAGGCCATAATTTACCCACGCACCCATGCTTGGACGAGGGAATACAGCCGAGCCGGTATGCAGTTGCAGGATGGCCCCACCGTGATCAACTTGCTCGACTTTTAGGCTGCGTACCATGCAAATGTCGTCGATGACCGAACCGGTATGTGGCCATAACTCACTAATTGGAAGACCGGATTCTCCGTAAGGTCTGAAAGTCCAGGGGGACTTCATGAGGTTACCGGTCGGCGCAAATTGCAGCGGTTTGTCAAAGGGTAACGGTTGACCGTGCCTCTTCTCTAATTCAGGCTTTGGATCGAACGAGTCGATATGAGATACCCCGCCGTGCATGAACAGAAAGATGACATTTTTCGCGCGGGCCTTAAACAGTGGACTGCGTGATGCTGCCATCGACTCAGCACCAAGCAGACCTAATAACGCTGTATGACCAAAACCCGTTGCAGTCGCACGCAGCATACTGCGACGGTCAACGGTAGTTACGGAATTGGGATTGGATTCGTGCATCAGTTTGGTATGCGATTGGTTGTTGTTAATCCAGATAAATGAATTCATTTGTGCAAATCAACGCATGGCAAAGGCTCACCATGGCGATAAACTCTGGGCTAACGGGCTGGGGTGACTGTTGAGGTTTCGTTTTCTGATGTAGTTGATAGTGGTTGGTAACTTCGTCGGAGTTCAAAACACGAGAATAAATAGCTACATTGTCTATGCTGCCGTGGAAGAATTCNTCATCATCAGACCTGCTGCCGATCGAAAGTGGTGCGGTGCCGGTTAGGAAGTCAGCCGTCACATCAAGTGAATGAGCTAAGTCACCATTCACGTACAAGTGACGCTTGCCACCTCCGTACGTCATGACGACATGATGCCATTGTTTCAAGGCCAGNACGGCTTTCGGGGTGTTGGGGGCATGAAACAAGCCTTGTCCCNGGCCACCAAAAAACTCGTGAAAAGCAACTGGCTGTACTTTGCCATTGATGTTGACTTCATAAAGCCCCGATTTCCATATNCGTACTCCACCGCCATCTCGCCCGATAATGAGTCCGAGTTTGGCCGACTCCGGTCGNACCCAATATTCGACGGANAATTGTTTCGAGTCCGGGTGCAACCACTGGACATCTCCAGGTCGGGTTTCCAGTCGAGTGGATTCTCCATCTACNTTTAGCACAGAATCTACGATCGGGTCGCGTTTGAGTATTAGCTGGCCGTACTTGTCTGATGCTAAATTAGGGACAATGCCATCAGTCAATTCTTTAAAGTCATAAAATGCTAGTAATCCGTCCGACTTAAGAACGGCTTCCTCATATTCATTGGTTTCCGTGTCGTCTTGCTTCCAAGTAGCAAACTGTTCCGAAAGCTTTCCGTCAGGATCGAGTTCTGTTACGTACGCTTTTAGATACGCTTTTGCTTCGGTGACTTCCTGATGAGTAGGTAGTCGTGAAAATACTGTTTGATATGCAGCATTGATGCGATCTGTATTGNTGTTTGGATGGGACTTGGTTAGATGGCGAGCGAGTTCAGTTCCCTGCTTTCGTACAAACGGCGAATTAATCATGAACAACGTCTGTGGTGCTACCGTTGTCTCGTTTCGTTTGGGTGAGGACTCGTGTTCGTTGGCAGTATCAAACAGTGAGAGCACAGGATGCATCCGNTTCCTGATCACTGGCATATACACACTTCGCCTTGGCTCCAGGTACGGCGCGTAGGTATCCACATTGAGCGCCGCGACGACTGCAAGGTCGCGNTTTGGATCGTTGTACGTAAATCCGGATGTAAACGTGCTACCGCCAACGGCAGGGTCCAACTTTTGGCTCGTATACAATAGGGCATCGCGAATCTCCTCNGCATCCAGTCGTCGCCGAGGCTTGTGCCACAAAAGACGATTGTCGGGATCTACGTTTGCTGCAGTCTCATTGTCTGCGGCAGACTGAGCGTACGTCGAAGATAATGTGATTTGCCGGTGAAGATGCTTCCACGACCAACCGTTTCGCATAAACTCCGTTGCCAGATAGTCGAGCAACTCAGGGTGTGATGGTAAATCGCCACGGACGCCGAAGTCGTCAAGGCTACGCACGATTCCGTGCCCGAAGTACTTGCTCCAGATTCGATTTACCATAACCCGTGCGGTTAGCGGGTTTTCNTATGATGCGATCCATTTGGCAAGNTCAAGACGTCCACTACCACTCAGGTTGGGAGGCTTGTGTCCCGGTCCCTCAATGATTTGAAGGAATCGACGAGGTGCTTCCGGACCGAGCGACTTGTAACTGCCGCGACGATGAATGCGAATNTCTTTGATTTCCGGANTTGGAAGATCAGCCACGGACATGACCGTTACCATTTCGCCATCGGCATCGGGAAGTTTCGGTTCGATCCATTTGGAGTCGGGTAGCATGTCTTCCATAACATGCGTGTTCATGAAGATCCCAAAGAGTGAGTAGTAGTCGGCGGTAGGGATCGGATCGAACTTGTGATCGTGGCAGCGTGCACAGCCGATGGTAAGTCCAAGAAATGCAACGCCCGTTGTATGAAGTTGTTCATCAGCAATGTCACGGAGCATTTGTTGTTTGTCACGCATGACGACCGGCTTCGGNCCGACCTGTAGGAATCCTGTTGCGATATGTTTGGGAATGTCATACGCCGGGCTTCCGGTTGGTTCAAGCAAGTCTCCGGCAAGTTGCTCGATAATGAANCGGTCATACGGTATATCGTTGTTGATGGCATCGATGACGTAGTCCCGGTAACGCCACGCATGAAGATATGCATTGTTTCCATCGTGGGCTGCGGATTCACCAAACCGTACAATGTCTAACCAGTGTTTACCCCAACGCTCTCCATAAGCTGTTGAGCTGAGTAATCGGTTTACAACTTTGAGTTTGGCTAGGTCAGATTTGTCGCTCTCAAACGCTTCAATGTCGCTAATGCTCGGCGGTAACCCTGTTAGGTCGTACGTTACCCGTCTTAACCAAGTGCGGTCATCCACAGGGCTGGATGGTTGTAAATCAGCAGCGTTGAGCTTCCGCCANATAAATGCATCGATCGGGTTCGTNATCCATTCANNGTCGTATGATGGTANTTCGGGTGTGATGACTGGTTGGAACGCCCAGTATTCGAGTTGGTCTTTTGTGAATTCTACCGCTGCTAGAACATTGGGATTATCTTCATAGCCAGGCCAATTCCCACCGTTGATTACCCACTGTTTGAAGACCGTAATCTCATCAGCAGTTAAACGGTCTTCCGGAGGCATAAACTCGCCATCCTTACCGTCGATTAACTGAACTAATCGGCTGTTTTTGAGGTCTCCGGGTTCTATGACGGCGCCGTTTTTCGTTGAGGTGGCATATCCGATCGCTGAGTCAAAACGAAGGTTACCTTCCGGATCATCTTCGCCATGACATTCCACGCATCGCTTAATGATTAATGGACGGACCTTTGTTTCAAAAAAGTCGTCTTTTGCTTGCTGCGACGGTAGAGGAGTCAACGTGTCATCCGCGTGCAGTCCTGTTGTAAGTGATAGAACTAAACATGCGAGCGCCACACATTCAAACAAATTGATAGATCTGCGTTGCACTTTTATCGTCCTAGCCNGCCGGATGCTCTAAGACGTCAAAAACGACCTTGGCATCTGTGACTCTCGCATCGGTTGGAGTTTCTTCACTTCCATTGTGATTTACGATCAGTTGTTCATGATTGATGCCCATCTGATGTAAAACTGTCGCATGTAGGTCGGGAACGGTAACGACGTTTTCAACACTTTTGTAACCAAACTCATCCGTGTTGCCGTATGCAAACCCGCCCTTTACACCGCCGCCGGCTAATAGCAAAGTGAAGGCGTTGCGATTGTGGTCGCGTCCCGTTCCATTTTGTGAAATGGGAAGACGTCCGAATTCGCCGGACCAAATGATCAGCGTGCTGTCGAGTAAGCCTCGTTGCTTAAGATCTTTAATGAGTGCCGCACTACCTTGATCGGTGATTTCACAGATTTTGCCGAGAGCATTCTTTGTATCTCCATGCGTGTCCCATGGCTGCGAGTTTGGACTGGCNGGAGGAAATACTTGGACAAAGCGTACACCCGATTCGACCATTCGGCGAGCCATCAGGCACCGCGTGCTATACATTGATTTTTCTTGGTCTTCGCTATCAACACCGTACATTGTCTTAACCTCAGCGGTTTCTTTGCTGAGATCGAGAAGTTCNGGGGCTGCAACCTGCATTCTGGCGGCAAGTTCATAGTTAGCGATTCGGGCATCCAATTCATTGGCTTTTGGGAATCGCTTTTTATGCAGGCGATTTAGCTTTGATAGTGCGTCGAGGTTTCTGGCTTGTGTTGTCTTAGAAATCTCTCGTTCTGACGTGAGATTCAGGATAGGTGTGCCGACGGTGGAAATTTCGGTCCCGGCAAGGCTTTGCGGTAGCCAGGCACTTTGCCAAAGCAGCGTACCGCTAGTGTTGTAGGCGCGATGGTCCCGTAATACGACATATGCTGGTAGATCCTGATTTTCTGTACCGAGTGCATAGCACGCCCACGACCCTAAACTTGGCCTGCCAGGGAAGATCTTTCCGGTGTTGAAGTGGACCAGTGCCTCCGTATGGTTGTTGTGGCCGCTTTGCATTGAGCGAATCATGCAGAGTTCGTCGGCTACGGTATGCAAATGCGGTATCGTATCGGACATTTGCAGGCCACTTTCGCCCCGCGGGGCAAACTTAAACACGCTGCCCATTAACTTGTTAGCTTCACTTCCCGTTTGGAATTGTTCGACCTGNTGTTCGAATACCTGTCCGTCGCGCTTGTCGAGTTCCGGTTTTGGATCAAACAGCTCCATTTGGCTGGGCCCGCCGTTCTGCATCATCATAATCACAGACTTCACTCGCGGAGTGAAGTGAGTGTCTACCGCGCCACCGGCTTTTGATTCGGCAGCATGAAGACCNGCATGGTCTGTGCCTAACAGGTGATGCAGCGCAAGACAGCCNAAGCCAAGGCTTGATGTCTGAAGCATGTGTCGCCGGTTGATTGGTGGGAGATTTCTCATGGNGCGATTCTGCTGNCCTAATTCCTGTAAAGAAACTCGGATGTATTTAGGAGAGTGTGACATATATGCGTTAACGATTGCCGTTGAGCCGTATCTGCGTCCGTGCCGTCATTTACTAGGTCGTTGTAATGTTCTTCGTAGGTTTGCTTAAGGATATCCATTTCTTCCGGCACAGGAGCGCGGACAAGTACTAGCCGAAACGCGTGATTCAGTTGATCAGACGCATTGTCACCTGCGATATCTTTCCTTACTCGCATGGCCATGAATTCCGCATGATTTTGTACGAATGGGTTGTTCAGCATCATGAGTGATTGATTCACGACCGCAGCATGTGAGCGTTGCAGGCATTCTTCGTTTAGCAACGGTTGGTCGAAAACTTGAAGCATCGACAGATGGTAGTTTCGTCGTTGAAGCAGATACATCGACCGTCGCCACGTGGCGNCGTCCGCAGTGTCGTCCTGTCGGTCTTCCTTAACGCTTCCATCAGGTTGCTGATGTGTCATAACCGGATAACCGCCTTGTGTAGTATCGAGGCGACCACTGGCAGTAAGCATGCAATCCCGGATGATCTCAGATTCAAGACGTCGAAGGCGTTGTTGCCAAAGCAGTGTGTTTTCCGGATCTACTTTGATTCCGATTTTGTAATTGGCGGAATCGGGATCCGAGGCGATTTCTTGTTTGTACGTTTGCGACATAACGATTTGCTTTATCAGTGATTTTTGGCTGCCAGTTTTTGCCAGATGTACGGACAGCCATTCAAGTAGATCCGGATGGCTCGGTGCTAGCCCGGACACACCTAAATTGTCAGCCGTGGGCACAATTCCTTTGCCAAACAGCTGTAGCCAAATTCGGTTTGCACGCACTCTCAGCACCAAAGCACCGGCAGCGGAATCCCAGTCAGTGAGCTTTCTGGCAACGGTAAGGCGGCGACCACTGGTTGCCATAGGAGTGGATTCAGCGACCTCAAAATCTTGGCCCTCAGAAAGTACATCAAAGATATCGGTGTATACTTCCGCGGCTGGACTCCCATATTCACCACGACGCAAGACGTGGACAGGTGGAGGGGCGTCTACATCGTATACAGCCTGGATTTTGCCTTCGGCGATCTGTTTCTCAATTTCACTTATCCTGGCAGCCGCATCGGAATATTGTGCGCGTATCGAATCTTCCTGTTGGCTGACTGCGGCATCGACACCTATTTCGATGGCCTGCGGGAATTTCGATGCCAGGTACTTTTGGATTTCGTCTCGACTATCTGCAGCGACGGCTCTAATTGCTTTTACATCTTCGCGAAGTTCACTCGGGACGCCGTTCAATTGAGCTTCGAGGAATTCGGTCTGCGCTTTTGCACCGATCGTTGCTTGTGCTTCGCGCAGCTTGCTCAGTTCAGCATTAAAGGCATCTACTTGCTTCGTACTAAAACCATCGATGATCCGCGATTGCGGTTGTAGCCACTGTGTCGGCGAAAAAGCTGGTGCAAATGCGGCAGTGAATTGGTAATAGTCCTGCTGGCTGATCGGCTCGAATTTGTGGTTGTGGCACTTGCAGCACCTCATTGTTAACCCAAGCAGGTTTGATGATACCGTTTCACCTGTTCTNTGAAGGGTGTTGTATCGGATGCTAAATATGTTTAGTTCATTTTGGTCTGTGTCATCCGGTGCATTTCGTAAAAACCCTGTCGCAATGAGCTGTCGCCTCATTTGATCGGTCATCACTTCAGCATTGCGCCAATCACTCAATTCATCCCCGGCTAATTGCTCAGTCAAAAATNTTGGGAACGGAGTATCCTCGTTAAACGACTGAACCACGTAGTCCCGGTATTTCCATTTAACGCTGTCCACCTTTACGATGTTCTGGTCATTNTCGATGGAAATAATGTCGCTGTAGCCTGCGTTGTCAAGCCAATGCCGTCCCCAACGCTCGCCAAAGTGCTGTGAGGCTAATAGACCGTCTACNACCGTTTCCCATGCATCTGGAGANNCGTCATTTAGAAANACATNAACCTGNTGAGGCGATGGCTGTAGTCCAATGAGATCTAGATACGCCCGTCGGATAAGTGTTTCTTTGTCTGCTTCCTTGGAAAAAGCAAGAGAATGAGCGTCAAGCTTATTCTGAATATACCTATCAACGGCATTTTTAGTCTTGTCATTCTCGTTTGGGACAGCTGGCTGGTGCAGTTTTTGAAATGCCCAATGATCCGAATTCACACGGCGTTTTATCTTCTCGATATCGATCGGTTCTCGAGCGGTGCATCCTTCATCAATCCATCGTCGTAGCGTCTGGATTTCCATCGCGGTGGGCCGCAAGTCGTAGTCAGGCGGTGGCATTTGATTGCTACCAACCAGTTGCATCATCATACTTGCCGGTGCGTTTTCGGGCTGAACAACTGCACCACTTATTGACCCGCGGTGTACTCCAAGCAGGCTCGTTATGTCGAGGTCTGCTTTGGGATCTTCGGTACTATGGCAATCCACGCAGTACTTTGTTAGCAGAGGTGCAATGTCGTCCTCAAAAATCAGTGGCTTATATTCGTCGTCAGAATAATCCGTTTCAAGTTGATACTTTTGTGCAAGGTACGCACCGATCTGTTGCTGCTCAAAGAAACTCAAGGAGCGGTTAAAAACGATAATTTCAGAAATGTCACCGTCAAACGCCGTCGCTTCATTATCTGAGTTATAAGTCTGTCCAACAGCAAGGCGAGCACCTAACTCAAAGCCGAGGAACATCGTGTCACCTTTGAAGTTACCAAACCCATTGGAGACGCCGTTATCAAAAAACGACCATTGCTGACGACCGGCGTAGGTGACCTCGGCTATGTGAGGTTTTGCATCGAACGATATGCGTTCGGTGGGGGCTTCCTGTCCATACCAGATTCCCAAACGCAATTGACCTACCGTTTCAGGCTTGAAATCCTGATAACCTAACCAGAAACCTTTACGCTTGAGATAGTAACGAGCATCAATCTCACCACGTGCAGGGCGGTTTTGAATATCCAGGAGTCGTGGCGAACGACCCTCTATCGTTTTACCATCAAATACGACGAAGACGTGCAAAGGCTGATCGCCGGTAGGCACACCGTTGAAGATGTCGCGTTGAAGCCGGGCATTCTTAAATCGTATTGCAGGCTTGTCGCCTAACGCTGATGGAATCCATACTGGTCGATGAGAGTCATCCATGGCGGAAATATGATTCTCATAACTACTACTGTCCACCCATCGCGTTACATTTGCATCAGTTTGTTCAACGTTGTTTGCGTCAAGCCATAGCAGNAGCGAAGTGTTTTCNGCTCTTAGCAGCNAGACGTTTTCTGCAGCATGCAATGAAGTACTAGCTGCCAGCAAAATGGCAATAAAGCAACGCATAATATCCCGATGAGTTGGACGTGTAATTACACANCTAATTATATTCGATGCTCTTAGGTAAATGTCGATATTCACTTAGAGCTTGATTAGCTGATCCAACTGTAGTTCAGCAGGAAAGGAATTGGGCTGCACAATCACAATGGTTGCCGTTGTAATTGTTGCCAGTGTTTTACACACCGCGTCGATCCCAACGGAATCCAAGTCAGAAAATGGTTCATCCAGCAGAATGAGAGTTGGATTCACAACCAATGTTCTGGCAAGTGCGACACGACGCGCTTCACCACCAGAGAGGCTGTCACAAATACGATCGCGAAGATCAGAGATTCCCAGTTCGCTCATGAGCCAATCAGCTCGCTGCATCTCAGGAGAATCGATCGTCCGGTCCTTAATGCCATAAGTAACATTTGCGAACACGGTGCCACGGAAAAGATACGGTCTCTGGTGTAGATAGCCAATCTGCACATCGTGCTGTGGGAAAGAGATGTTTCCGGTAAATCCTGTTTCGATCCCCGCCAGAACGCGTAGTAATGTAGACTTGCCTGATCCATTTGCACCGGTGATTCCGATGACTTCGGAAACAGATGCAGATGCTCTGTCCAATGTGCAAATGGGATTCCTGTTCTTNTTTACGACCAGGTTTTCAATCGAGAACATGGTAGACATTANTCCTTGTCCTCCCGATTAAGAAGACCGATCACAATCGTCACAAGAATGGCGATGGCAAGTAATATAAAACTCATCGCAACTGCTCTGGANAAATCACCTTTGGCAGTTTCCAGAGCGGTAGACGTAGAGAGTGTCCTTGTTTTCATCTTAAGATTTCCACCGACCATGACCGCAATTCCCAATTCGGTGAAGCATCTGGCAAAAGCAGTTAGCACAGCTAATGTGACAGCCAAACGGCACTCATTGAGATAGGTCATCCACNGACGCCACCGACTAACTCTCAGGAGCATTGCAGTTTCAGATATCCGATAGTCCATATTGCTGATGGAACCGTGTGTCAAACTGACAATGATTGGAATGGCCAGCAGACATTCTCCAAAAACGATACCCCAGGAAGTGAATAGTAGGTCCAAATCTCCGAGCATGCCATTTCTTGAGAGTAAAGCGTATCCGATCAGTCCGATTAAAACCGTCGGGACACCCATGCTGCCTCGAAAGAAGATTACAACCGCTCGCCTTCCTCTAAACTTGTGTCGTGCAAGGTAAGTTCCAATGCTGATTCCCAGAATCGAAGCTATGAAAACAGCGGTGACGGAAACCCAGATGCTTCTCCATGCAGCATCAAGCACGAGAGGGTCACCATCGATGAGCAACTTTAGCCCATCGGTCATTCCATTCCAGATCATTTCCATGTGGTATTACCTGTGGCCTTTAATGATCTGTTTCGTCGGCGGGNTCAGCACGGTCAAGAAAGATTGGCTTAAAGAGTCGCCGGCCTGAAATCTGGTAGTTTTGGATGATCTCCGCGGTCTCCGGTTGTTGCAGATATTCTGCAAGTGCGGATGCTAGCTTGCCGTTAATCTTACTGGTCTTCTCAGGATTCACGGTGATCAGGCTATAGCGGTTAATCAATAGTTGAGAGTCAATTTTGATTGGATGTAAATCGAGCTTCTGTTTGAACTTCAGATAAGTGCTTATGTCGGTAAACGTGTAGCCTTGCAATTGATTTGCGATGACGAGAGTGTTTCCCATGCCTTGTCCGGTTTCGATATAGTTTTCATGATCGGGCGTTACCGCTGACTCTGACCAGAGTTGTAATTCACGCTTATGGGTGCCGCTGTCGTCGCCACGGGAAACAAACGCGATGTTTTCTTTTTGAATCTGATTTAGGGCATCATGTAGGTCTAAGTTGGAGAGTTCGGCAGGATCGTCTTTCGGGCCGACGAAAATGAATTCGTTTTGCATAAACGGTACATGCTCAATGCCGTGTGCGTTTCGCACAAAATCCTCTTCAGATTTTGGTGCGTGAACGATTACAACATCAACTTCACCGCGTTCTCCATATGCCAGGGCAGCCCCGGTGCCAACTGCGATAATGTCTACTTCACAATTAAACTGTCGTTCAAAACCGGGAATCAATTCATCCAGCAACCCTGAATCCCGAGTGCTGGTGGTAGTTGCCACTCGCAAACGATTGATTCCTGCAGTACTGTCCCTACAGCCGGTACACCACATAGCTGTTGCAATCAGGAGGAGAAGCAGGTTGCGAATTGAGGTATTCATGAAGCCTGAATTNGCATGGAATCTGGCAAGTTAGTTCGGTACACGCTTACCTTCAATCGTAACTCCATTCTGGTTCTTACCGAAGTAGCGCTTTCCATCTGCTGAGAGTTGCACTTCATCCACCCATGCGCCATTTGGGGCATTGGGATCTAGCCATCGCAGCGTTAGTGCAGACTTGCTTTTGCGTAACCACCGGGCGTCGCCGGCAGTTCCGGTTAGCTCACCGGTGACTTCGAAAAAGATGTCGTAATGGTCTTTGCCGTTCACCACGTGATCCCAACGGCCTACTAGAGGTGACATTTGCAATTTAGATCTGGCTTTGTTTGAAAAGTCCGTGATAGGCCTGTCGACTTTAAACCAGCCGTCGGCTGTCCAGTGGACTTTGCGGACCTGAAGAATCCGACCGCGCTGAACGTCTTGTGCATCATAGACGTGATGGACCATGTAATCGCCGCTATCTGTTTGAAGAAAACTGTTATGACCGGGACCACGCCACCGAGTGTTGCTGCTTAGGACAATCGTGCCACCTCCTTTAGTCATTGGCTTTCCATCCTTACCTACAAACGGGCCAAGTGGATTACGACTTCGCCCAACCACAACCTTGTAAGAACTGCCTTCGCCGGCGCAACAGAAATCCCATGAAACCATCAAGTAATAGAAGTCGTTGTGCTTGATTACATACGGCGCCTCGATATTTGGTGGGTCCTTTCGCTCCGATCGAGTTGCCAGGGCCACGTATGGCTTACCGTTTGGGAATGGTTTACCTGTTGATGAATCGATTTCGACACCCTTAATGCCGGTCCAGTAGGATCCCCAGTAAAGGTATGCCCGTCCGTCCTCGTCTCGGAACATGGCCGGATCAATGGCGTTGAAGTCATTCGTGTTTTCGTTTGACTCGATAACAAGTCCGCGATCGATCCACTTAAAGTCAGGGCTTTTGGGATTGATCGTCTTGTTTACAGCCAATCCAATGACGCTGCGTTGGCTGCCAAACGTGGAGACGCTGTAGTAAAGGTAGTACAGCCCGTTACACCGCTGTATTTCAGGCGCCCAGATTCCATCGCAACCGGGCACTGCTTGCTCTGCCCACTGTGGAACATGGCTCTTAAAGACAGGAGCGATCTGCTTCCACTTTTTCAGATCAGTGCTGTGCCAGACACGTACACCGTGGCCGGTACTAAACACATAGAATCCGCTCCCATCATGGCATTCAATGATTGCGGGATCCGGTGCTCCAGACCNTAGTGCTTTCTGCGAGGTCGGGTCAAAATCATCATTGGCCAGCAAAGAGGAGTGCCCGAAAATCAGGCCAAATACTGTAATCCAAAAAGCCAGACAGATAGGGTTTCGTTTCAAAGCCCACGCTCCAATTCCAAAATACACCAGCAAGTACACCTTATTTAAATTGCTCAACTTCTATCGTAGTCCGCTTCTTGCTGGTAAAGAAGTTGTTCATCGCTTCGAGTATAGGGCTTGCCAGATCAATCCGATGAATAATACGCTGGCACCAATCGCAATCGTCTTCCAATCCAGGAAACACGAGAGGCCAAGACATGCTAAGAATCCGATCCATGAAAAGAGGCGGCTATGNAATTGATCATCGGGTGCNAGCCTTAATGCACACAGATTTGTGGTGGCGTAATAAACCAGCACGGTGAAGGCACTCAGNTCCCATGTTTGTTTCATGTCACCNATGCACGCCAGTCCTGCAATTACCAGCCCCATTACCACCACTGCAACATAGGGTGTGGTTTCGTCCTTGTTGATTCGAGCAGTGGCAGNTGGCATATCCCCCCGGCGTCCCATCGCAAGCAAAACNCGTGAGAGTCCCAGCACGAGATTCAACAGGACACCCAGCATAGCAGTCATCGCGCCAATGGTGATGATCCAAACGAGTGTTGGTTTATCTAGTTGTTTTGCAACGAATTGAAGGGGAGCAGATGACTGCTCGATCGATTGAGCAAATGACGTTGCTCCCACTGTGGAAACCGCAACAAAGGCCACGGCGGTATACATGACAATTGTTACAAGCAGTGTGGAGATGATCGCACGTGGAATTGTCCGACGAGGTTCGAGAACTTCTTCCCCCAAAGTGGCAATTCGCCCGTANCCGGTATAGGCCACGAACATCAATGCGGTCGCATAAAGAAGTGTCTTTATCGAGTTCTCAGAATTNCTGAANAATGGATCGAGATGCTTCTCCTGTAATTCCGTGGCCTGCGAGAATCCGGAGATTACAAAGGCTGCGAGAGTGAACAATGTCACGGAAACGATGATCAGGTTTACCCGGTTGGATCGCCGTATTCCTCCAAGCACAATCAGTGTAATGATGGCGATGGTAATGAGGGCTACTGACACGAGCCATTGATCATCCTTACCAAATGCAGTGAGCAAGTAACCGGCGAAGCCTAGGGCTGCGGTAGCTGCTGATGCACTTTTTGCACACAGAAACATCCATCCGGCCCCAAATCCAATGGTTGGATTTAGATAGCGATATCCGTATTCGTAAGTGCCGCCACTTACTGGGTGCGAAGCAGCTAACTGAGCGCTGCTGAGTGCATTACAAAATGCAAGTAATCCGGCCAATACGGTGGCTAGGATTACTGATGGACCGGTGATTCCGGTAGCGATCGCGAGACTGACAAAAGCACCGGTCCCGACAATGGAGCCGAGGCCAAGCATTGTTGCATCNAAGACNCCGAGTTGCCGTTTAAGCGATTTATTTGGAGAAGTTTCGTCTGTCACGGGGAGCCTGTAAGGGAATAACGGCTAAAGCTAAGTTGGAAACGTAGACATCGACCGCGATTCGGATCGGCATCGAGACCATTATCTAAAACAGAGCCTTTATAACATCACCTTCGCAGAGTTGAAGCGTGCGATTAAGACGAGGATCGACAATCAGGGCGTGGGGGTTTAAGCCAAGTGCATGGTATATGCTGGCCACGATGTCTGGCGGTCCAACGGGNGTTTGAGTTGGTAATGCNGCGTGCTTATCCGATGCGCCAATCACGTTTCCGCCTTTCACACCGCCGCCGGCCATGANTACGCTTCCGCACTGACCCCAGTGATCGCGTCCTCCTGCGTTATTGATTTTTGGAGTACGCCCAAATTCTCCCATGCAAACGACTAGCGTTTCATCGAGCATTCCTCTTTGCTCCAGATCGGTAATCAAACCGGAAAGTCCTTCGTCCAAAAGTGGGAGCAGCTCATCCTTAAGGCATGGGAAGTTGTTTTGNTGTGTATCCCAACCATCGCACTTGGACATGTAGTTGAAATGTACGCCGACGAAGCTCACATCGCGTTCGACAAGTCTGCGAGCCATNAGCAAACTTTGGCCAAACCTGTGATCTCCATACAAGTCACGTGTGCCGGCTGGTTCTTTATTTATGTCAAATAAACCGTCGTCAACTGCGCCGTCAGTTAGTTCCATAGCTACTCGACGTAATTTGTCGTAGTCGCGTAGTCGAGGGCGTTTCGCGTCCCCGTCAAGCATCGCGAGTAGTTGCTTGCGTTTACTGTGCCGCGAACTATTGACGTCTTTGGGCAAGGATAGTGACGCGATNGCATCCGCCTTNCGAGGATCTTCATTGACCATCAACGGGTCATACTCCGGTCCCAGATAACCGGCACGTCCTCCTCCAGCAACGGGCAACAGTTGCATGCGGACCCTCAATTCCGGGATCGAAACATACCCGGGTACTGCTGGNTGTTTGTGGGCGAACTTGTTGATNACTGCGCCTATATGNGGGTCATCTTCACGCGTTGGNGGCAAAACAGTATTTGCACCGAGAGGTGTAGGTGATATGCGACCGGTGAGCGTGTAGTAAGTCATGAATGGATGGTCAGAGTTTTTGTATCCCGCTGACCGAATGATCGACAAGCGGTTAGTCTGACTCGCCAACCGAGGCAAATGTTCACAAATGTGTATTCCCGGGACGCTGGTGGAAACAGGATTAAACGGTCCGCGAATTTCACTCGGAGCATCCGGTTTCATATCCCACATATCTTGATGTGGTGGTCCACCCAGGAGGTACACAAGAATGCATCGCTTTGCCGCTCCCCGGCCGGAGAGTGGATTGGTTAGTCCCGGTGCGCTGAGTAACGGTGATGCACCGGAAAATAATGCCACAGTTCCTGCCTGAAGGAGTTCGCGACGTCCGATGTTGGGGTGAGACGTTTCCATACCGGTGATTATAAGTGACCATGAATGCTGTTAGCTGTATTAATCGGAGCTATTTTGATTCGACATAAGAATGCTTTTGCTCCAAGACCAAAAACAACGACGAAGAAAGACATCATCTCGAAGCTGAGATTAACGAGATTCGAAAGACGCAGGATTGCACGGTCCGCCTATGCTAAAATATCAATCGGCTCAGGTTATTCAGCTTGTTTTCCCATATTCATTTGTTGATGCACTGTGGAATTCTCTAAAACAACACAACTTGCAGCATTCATATGGATGCTTTCAATGCCGGCTTTAGTTTGCGGCCAAACTCCGCCGGTATTTGAGACTGATGTGCTGCCAATCTTGGAAACGAATTGTGTTTCATGCCACTCCGGTGACGCACCTAAAAGCGAGCTAGATCTTTCTGATATTCAATCTCTTGTAAACGGTGGCCTAACAGGTTTGGTCGTAAGCAAAGGAGAATCGCAGCAAAGCTTTTTGTTTCATCTAGTCAAACGTGGTGACATGCCGCCTCAACCCGATAAGCAATTATCCGCTGAAGACGTTAAGGTCATTAAGGATTGGATAGATGGAGGNCTAGCGGCAACATCTAAATACACCGTGCCTGAGTTGAAGGAATCCATCACCGCCGAGCAACGACAACACTGGGCATTTCAACCGCTTACCTTGGTTCATCCGGACTCCAAATCTACCGGTNATACCATCATTGATCGTTATGTAAATGAACAACTGGATCGTATCGGGTTCGTGCAGTCGGAAGCGGCCGATCAACGAACACTTCTGCGGCGAATCTATCTTGACTTGCTTGGTGTTCCTCCAACNCCGGACGAGCAGCGTGAATTCCTCGATGACGATCATCCTGCAGCATATGAACAGCTGGTAGATCGCCTCTTATCTTCAAACCAATTCGGAATGCGATGGGGTCGCTATTGGTTGGATGTGGCGGGTTACGCTGATACAGTCGGCTTTGATCACATTCCAACACTGATTATTGTTGCCAACGGAAAATGGAAATACCGCGATTACGTGATCTCGGCATTTAACCGGGATCTGCCTTACAACGAATTCGTCAGGCANCAACTGGCGGGCGATGAGTTGGTCCAATGGAAGGATATCGACGGCTACTTCACTCCTGAAATTACTGATCATCTCGTTGCAACGGGTTTCTTGAGGACAGCTCGTGATCAAACGCATGAGAGTGTCGGAGTCATTACAGAAAACTACTACAACGTACTGCATGATACGACTGAAGTAATCACTAGTAGCTTCCTTGGAATGACCGTTAAATGTGCCCGTTGTCATGACCATAAATATGATGCGATCACTCAGCAGGATTACTACCAAATTCAGGCTACTCTAATGCCCGCCTACAATCCTGAACAATGGCGACCAGTTTATCCGTTTAACGAAGGTGGGAAGACTGTAAAGGATCGAGCGATACCAAGCGTTTCAAGTAAACGTCACGATGAGATCAATTCGCACAATGCACAGGTAAATGCTCGCATTGCTGATCTCGAAAAATCAAAAGCAGAATTGCGTCACCGTACCAGAGAAAGACTCGTCGACCAGAAATCCCAATCAGCTATTCCGGAAGTCCTCCGCGAAGATTTGAAAAATGCAGTCGCCAAGAGTGATGGAGATCGAAATGCGGTTGAGAAGTATCTGGTCGAGAAACTGGGAGCGATAATTGATGTGACTGAAGATGAAGTCACCCAGGGGCTCAATGAGGATGATAAGAAAAGCATTGCGGTTATCGACCTTTCTGTGGCTGGTGAAAAACAGAAACTCACCGAGGTTGGACGCATTCAAGCGCTTTACGATATAGGCGAGACACCCACGACATTCATTTTGACACGTGGTGAATTCTCATTTCCGGGTCGACCGGTTGATGCCGGCGGGCTTGCCGCATTGTCTGAATCGACTGAGAGGAGTGTTTTGTCACCTGCCCCCAATCCCGCCGGATCATCGGGACGGCGATTGGCTTTGGCAAACTGGCTGGTGGACGGAAAACAGAGATCCAGTGCACTTCTGAGCCGTGTAATCGTAAATCGAATCTGGGCGCATTTGTTAGGTCGTGGCATTGTTAAGACGACTGGCGATTTTGGTGTGCAAGGTGCACCACCAACACATCCGGAAATGCTTGACTGGCTTGCACTCGAATTGCAGCGCAATGACTGGAGCTTAAAGTCAGTGATACGAACAATCGTTTTATCAGATGTGTATCAACAGTCATCGCAAGTGTCGACGAAAAACTGGGCCGTGGGTAATGAGAAAGATCCATCCAATAATTACTACTGGCGCATGCCGCTAAGACGATTGGAGTCAGAGGCGGTTCGCGATTCGCTGCTGTCGGTAGCGGATTCGATAAATCTGGAAATGACCGGGCCGCCAGTAATGTTAAAGCCTATCGCCGATGGTCGTATTGATATTGATCTGGCGGGCTTAAAGTCACCCGCGGAACAATGGAGACGGTCGATCTACATGCTCAGTCGACGGGGCTACCCGTACACACTTCTTGATGTCTTCGACCAGCCGCGAATAGAAACGACGTGTAATATGCGGCAGGTAAACGCCGTCGCGTTACAGTCGTTGACCATGCTTAACGACAATTTTGTTTATCAACAATCAGAGAAATTGGCGAAGATCATCAGTCAGGGATTAACGGATGCTAGCAAACAGATTGAGCAGGTTTATTTACATGCATTAGCACGGAAGCCAAGTGATGAAGAACTCGCTGCCTGTCTTTTGCTTTATCAAGACGCGATGACCTCGGAAGGTAGAAGTGCACACTCAGCACTCACAGAAGTGTGCCATGCTCTGTTTAATACCAGCGAGTTTTTATACCGAGAGTGATTTTTAATGAGCATGGATCCTTACAACCCGCTATCTCGCCGACAACTACTTCAATCTAGTTGCCTTTCCTTTGGTTGGCTGGCGGCATCGGAAGTTATGCGTGAGTCGGCATTCGCGTACCCGGGCGGGTTGGACTTGAAACCCAGACGAGGTGACCATGAAGGACCGGTTAAATCGGTAATCTTGTTGACACAAGTGGGTGGTCCTTCACAGATGGACCTGTTTGATCCGAAACCGGAATTGGAGCGTCTGCACGGAAAGACGATTTCCGATACGACGTTTGAGACGCTTCAGCCGGGTAGTGAATCACAGACGTTAATGAAGTCTCCATTTACCATGAAACAACATGGGGATTGCGGGATGTACTTCAGTGAATTGATGCCGGAAATGGCCTCGATCGCTGACCAGTGGTGCATGGTGAATTCGATGTATGGGGCGCACAATAACCACCCGCAGGCTCAGCGGTTCTTCCATAGCGGTAAAACTCAGGCACTATGGCCAACGATGGGGTCATGGATCTGCTATGCCCTCGGCAGTGAGAATCAGAACATGCCCGGGTTCGTCGTGCTGCGAGATCCTAAAGGATATACAGATGGTGGCGCCAATCACTGGACCAGTGGTTGGCTGCCGGCAACATTTGCAGGTACCGAAATCCGAAGTGAAGGCGATGCGGTTTTGAATTTGAATTCATCACGCGACGAATCCAAGCAGTTCCGTGAACGAAAAGCCAAGCTCATCCAAACATTGAATCGCAAACGTCAACAGTTGTTTCCAGGCGAGGACCGTCTTGAAACACGGATTCAAAACTACGAGCTGGCGGCAAGAATGCAGCTAAACGCAAATCGCATTCTGGATTTATCCGGTGAAACAGAAACAACGCTTGCCAACTACGGGGTAAATGAAGAGCATACATCAGATTTTGGAAAGAGATGTCTCATGGCACGCCGCATGGTCGAAGCGGGCGTCCGCTTCGTTGAAGTCATGGTCACCGTGGGCGTTAGTACCAGTCCCTATGACAATCACGGGAATCTTAAGGGTGGGCTGGAGGCCATATGCCCACGTGTCGACAAACCAACGGCTGCACTCATACGCGATTTGAAGCAAAGAGGATTGCTGGACTCTACTCTGGTGATTTGGTCTGGTGAATTCGGCAGATTACCGATTTCTCAAAATGGAAACGGTCGAGATCACAACAGAAATGCATTTACGCTTCTGGCTGCCGGCGGCGGATTCAAGGCCGGTTACTCACACGGCGCAACGGATGATATCGGATACAAAGCAGTAGAAGAGCGAATCAGCGTCCATGATTTTCATGCCACGCTTTTGCACCAAATGGGTGTCGACCACGAATTTCTTTCGTATCCACATAATGGTCGCGATGAGCGACTAACGGATCCCGAAGTCACCGGTGCACGCATTGCGGAAGAGTTGATTGCGTAAAGCTGAATAGAATCAGGCAAACAGTTCGTGCTTCACGTCGCCGTGAATGTCTGTAAGGCGATAGTCGCGTCCTTGGTGACGATATGTTAATTGCTCATGATCTAATCCGACCGCATGCAGCATCGTGGCGTGCAGGTCGTGAACGTGATATTTGTCTGTTATGGAATCAAAACCGATGTCATCCGTTTGGCCTATTGAGGCTCCGGCTTTTACTCCTCCGCCGGCAAACCACATTGTAAAGGCCTTGACATGATGGTCACGTCCAACGGGCTCACCTGGCATTTGACTCTTTTGGGCTACCGAGGATCTTCCGAATTCACTTCCCCAAATCACAAGAGTGTCATCAAGTAAGCCTCGCTGTGCGAGATCGATCACCAGTGCCGCAGATCCCTGGTCGGTTGTCTTGCATTCGTTGGGTAGGCGTTGGTAAATGCTAGTGTGGTGATCCCAGTCGCCATGAAACACTTCTACGAATCTGACACCGCGTTCTATTAGCCGACGAGATAGCAGGCAGTTNCTGGCATATGACGGTGCGTTGATATCGGTAATTCCGTACATCTGTAATGTTGCTGCACTCTCCTTGCTCAGATCTAGCAATTCGGGGGCTGCCGACTGCATGCGAAATGCCAATTCATAACTGGCAATCCGTGCTTCGATGGACGGGTCCGGATTGTCAAAAAGTCGTTTCCTGTTGAGTTTGTTGATTGCTCTTACCGTTGCCGCCTGGCTGGACTGTGGAAAACCAGGAGGCGTATCGAGATTGAAGATAGGTGACCCAGAAAACTGCATCGGGGTGCCTTGCATGGTTGCCGGTAAGAATCCATTTCCCCAATTTGCGCCCTTGCTCCTCGGATGCATCCCGCTCCGAAGTACCATGAACCCCGGTAGGTTCGCTGATTCAGAACCGAGTCCGTATAAAACCCAGCTGCCAAGGCTTGGTCGACCAAATCGTCTCCAGCCTGTATTCATATGCAATTCACCAAACATGTGGTTGGTGTCTTCGGCTTCACAGGAATGAACGTAGGAGATCATGTCTGAGATCTTTGCCGTATGTGGCATGAGTTCGGAAACCCAGTGCCCGGCTTCACCGTGTTGCTTAAACTTGTAAGGNGTGCCCATCAAAGCAGGACGAGCATCCTGAATCTGCGCAAAATTAGCTCGCTCTAAATAAGACTCAGGCAGCGGTTCACCATCTCGTTTGTTTAATTCCGGCTTCGGAACGAACATGTCCAACTGGCTGGGAGCACCAATTTGATACATGAAGATGATATTTTTGGCGCTCGCGGGAATATGAGGTTGCTTAGGAGAGTAGGGAGTCGATGGGCTAGCTGCGGTAACTTNCTGGTCAAGTAATGAAGGTAGCGCAACACCGGCCAGCCCCANCCCACTGCTGCGAAAAAACATCCGTCTTGTTGCTTGTGTATACATTCGGTTCCGTCAGATTCTGGGCTATTCCCGAGTAATAAACTCGTCGAGGTTTAGTACAGTACGACACGTTGCCACCCAAGCGGCATGTCGAGTGGCATCCATACCCTGTACGNTGTATTCACCAATTGCGAATTCTATGTGTTCTNCATTTAGCCTGTATAGTTCNGTATGCTCCTCGAGCAGCTCCTGAATAGTTGCGGCCTCATCGATGCTTGGGTTTCTTCCAAGGCATGATTTAAACATCCACTCGATGCGATGAGCATCCGTTTCGTGTGACGTGAGCAGTCGTCTGGCAAGTGCCTGTGCGCATTCAACGAACACAGGATCATTTAGAAGGGCCAAAGACTGAATTGCGACAGTTGATCGTGATCTACGTGTACAAGCTGTCGTCATTTCGGGACCGTCAAAGATGGTCACCATTGGATGCGGTGTGAGTCGCCAAATGTACGTATACATGCCTCGCCGTAGTCTGTCGGCGGCTTCGCTTACCGTCCAGGTTGCCGGCGTTGCCCGGTTTTGAAGAATACCGTCTTGTTGATGCGGGAAAACACCTGGGCCGCCGATCTTGTTCACAAGTAATCCACTTACAGCCAGCGCGTTATCTCTTAGAAGTTCCGCTTCAAGACGCAGACGTTGTTGTCCAATAAAATGCCCGGCGGGAACACCTTCGCGGTATTTGGCGGCGGAAGATTGTTTGTATGTCGATGATGTGACGATTTCCCGAATGATAGACTTGAAGCTGTCTGTTTCGAGCAATCTACTGGCTAGATAATCAAGCAGCTTCGCATGAGTGGGGCGCGCCGTTTGTATTCCCAGATCATTTTCAGGTTCACATATTGGATCTCCGAACAATCGCATCCAGATTCGATTAGCTGTTACGCGTGCGAACAATGGGTTAGCAGGAGAGGTAATCCAATTCGATAAATCGATTCTTGATCCATGAGTACCATCTGCTACTGTCCAGTCATTCAAGAAGGACGGTGCTGAAGCGATAACTTCATCACCCGGTTGCGTGTGATTGCCACGAATAAACAGATGAGTCGGCCGCTGTCCAAATCTCAGGGCTAACGAGGTCGTTGGTGTGATTCGGGTGGCTTCCAGTTGCTTCTTTTCTTCGGTCAGAGACTCGAAACGCGGACTTTCCTTTTCGAAAAAAGTCACCAACTGGTTAGTTTCACTTTTGGATCGCTCTGCTGATGGGATATTGAAGATCGCTATAAGTCCTTCAGGTATGCCTTCAGGTTGCTTAATTCCGTTCGCGATAAGTGCATCAAGCGTGTCTGTTATTTCTTGTTTAAGAGTGATAAGAGATTTATCCACATCAGCAATCTTGNTGTCGACTTCTGNATTNGCTTGTCGTGTGGCTTCNTCGCTTAGATCGAAAGGTACAGCATCGCTGGTATTGAAGAACGCATATAGCTGGTAATACTCTGATTGAGTNAAGGGATCCGTCTTGTGGTCATGGCACTGTGCGCATTCAAGTGTCAGACCTAGNAGAACTGCACCGGTCGTGTTAACACGNTCAAACACGGCTTCATGTCGGACGCCGGGGTCTTTCATCGCNTTGCAATGGAATCCAGTTGCAATNTGCATGTCCGGTGTTGCGTTATGCAGTAAATCACCNGCTAACTGGTGAAGGANGAATTCTGAGATAGGCCGATCACTGTTGAANCTNGAAATCACCCAGTCNCGGTAATGCCAAATCTGACGCGGCCTATCCGATTCATATCCGGTACTGTCTGCGTATCTTGCCAAATCCAACCAGTGCCGTCCCCACCGTTCCCCAAAAGCCGGAGAAGCAAGAAGTTTATCCACCAGCTGTTCATAATCTTGGTCGGTGAAATCAGCATTAAAGGAATCGACTGCCTCGGGCGTAGGCGGAAGTCCCGTTAAATCGAAATGCAGGCGTCTGATGAGGGTGGATACTGACGCGGACGGAGCAAGTTCGCGATTCACTTCATTTGCGACACTGGTTGTGAATGAATCAACAATGGAATGAGTTGAAGGGGAATTTCCTGACGTTGGTATATCTGGACGCGTGATCGCTCCAAAGGCCCAGTGTTCTTCATCATCGACGTCAACAAGACCTTGGGCACCTTCTGTTATCCACTTGCGAATTAACTGCAATTCTGAATCGTTGAGCCGAGCTGCATCAAGCGGCATACGCGTGGATTTGTCATTGGTGATCAATCTCTGAAACAAAGTGTTTTCTTCGATACTGCCTGAAACGATTGCGGGACCTGAGTCACCACCGGCAAGCCACGATTCGGCAAGATCAAGGCGTAGACCTCCTTCTTGTTTCTTGCTGCCATGACAGCGAAAGCACTTGGCTTTAATTATCGGTAATACTTGTCTTTCATAGCTGACGTCTAGAGGATCGTCGCCGTCTTGCCCAAACGCCGATCGTTGATGTGCCACTGACACCAATAACGCGGTCAGAATGTAGGTATACAGTTTGCGATAACGCATTTGGACTCGGACGGTTGTAAAAGTAATTAGCAAAGACAAGTAGTTATGCCCAATGCTGCCTCTGTTATAGTACGAATGGCCTGAATATCTGATCGATCGAGCTGCAATTTACATATGCAAAAAACGACACCATCTTTATATGCAATTCTAGCATACGTGTTTGCAGTGTTCGTCTACTGTATTTGTATGTCCAAACAGTGCCTTGCAGGAAAAGTCTCGTACTCTCGAGACATCTCACCAATTTTGACAACGCATTGCTTTAAATGTCATGGTCCGGATGAATCTTCACGAAAATCAGAATTGAGATTAGATCGATTGGATTTATGGATCGCAGATGCTGACGGAAAGTTAGCCAATAGTGTTATTCGTCCCGGTCAGCCACGAAGCAGTGAACTATACAAACGCATTACATCGGATGATCCAGAATTAAGGATGCCTCCTGTTAGTCATGCATCATCGTTAGCACCAACTGAAGTTGCTTTGATAAAGACCTGGATTCAACAAGGGGCTCTCTATGAACGGCATTGGGCATTCCAGCTTCCTGTGCGTCCGACGATACCTGCGGTAAAACACGGTGACCTGATTCGTACACCAATCGATGCATTTATTCAGCACACTCTGGAAGGTCAGAAGTTAACCCTGTCTCATATCGCGGACGATGCTGTGTTGATCCGCCGCCTTTATTTGGATGTTACGGGATTACCACCTATCAATACGGAGATGAATAGTGGATTTCGAGGTTCTGGAAACGAAAGGATATCCCGAATAATTGAGCGGCTGCTCCATTCACCACAATTTGGTGAGAAAATGGCTCAAACTTGGCTGGACTTAGCTCGTTATGCTGATACTACGGGACATGCTGCAGACAAACCTCGCACGATGTGGTTGTATCGCGATTGGGTGATTAATGCCATCAATGCCAATATGCCGTTTGATCAGTTTACGATTGAACAGTTGGCCGGAGACATGCTCGATAATCCGGACTCCAATCAGCTAATCGCGACAGGCTTTCATAGAAACTCAATTCAGGCATTGGGCAATAATCCCCGTAAAGAAGAGTTTCGAATTAAGGGCATTGTCGATCGACTAGAAACTACCGGCAAAGTTTGGCTTGGCTTGGCCATTGGATGTGCTGAGTGTCATGACCACAAATACGATCCGATTAGCCAACGCGAATATTACGAATTGTTTGCGATTTTCAACAATGTGCCACACTTAGGAGAGCGTTTCGAAGTTCATGGCCCGCAAATACAGGTAATTCCTCGGTTAGCGCAAGNGAAGATTGCCTCTTTGGAACAANAGAAGGACAAACTTGCTGANGCACAAGTTCCGGAGCGATTTAAGAGTGAAGGNGAGTTGTTAAACGCCATTCGTAGNTGGGCNAAAGANCCACCAAGTACGTTGAGCGAACAGGATTGGCGTCTTCGATTTAATATAAACAAAGACAAGGAAGCCATCGTTCTTGTTAAGGGTATGGAAGACGCTAAGGTGATTCCGGTGGAATTAAGTCAGGATTTGTTCAGTGGTTCCGGTCCACTGCCCGGAATTCGTGGGCTGACGCTTCGAAATGGCCAGAGAATCACTGTTCCCGCCGAGTCGTTTAGTGGTGAACTAGGAGATCTCTCGATTGGAATGTGGATTCGGACGACGAATTCCACTGCAGATTTGGTCAGCAAATATGATTGGCAGTCTGGTAAACGGTCATTTGTTTTTGGAATTGGTGGTCAAAAGGAAAGCGGAAGCGTACCGGGAGCACTCTATTTTTGGTCATCCGAAAGACAGGCGAGTTTTAGCGGCCCTNTTGCTTATGGNAAAAAACGCGTTGATGATGGTAAATGGCATCATATNGCTGTGTCATACGACGCTGGTCAATCGGTTTCATTATTTGTGGATGGCGAATTAGACAGCGAAGCGAATATCACTGGTCCCTTTCCCAAAACAATTGCAGAGTCACCATTACCATTAGTCATTGGTGCCGGTTTTCAANATTCCAACNAGCCAAATGCCTTTTTTCTTGATGGNCAAATAGCGGATGTGCGAATTGCTGAGCGTCCATTAACAGCATTTCAACTTGGCGCGATTCCGAGTCGCTTGCAACCAACAATCGCACGCATCGCAGTAGCCACAGATACGGCTGTACCGAACGATGTTAGGCAGTTGTTTATGGATCAATTTTTGAGTAATGGATCTGCTCGAGCGAGTATCGGTGAACTGGATACCCAAATTGCACAGCTGAAGGCCAAATCTGTTACAGCACAAATCATGGATGAATTACCCGAACCTCGAAGTACATACGTACACGTGCGAGGAAATTTTGAAGAACGTGGTGAACAAGTCTCAGCCGGTGTNCCAGACGTCCTGCTTTCGAATAAATCNAAACAAGAGNGACTGAAATGGAATCGACTCGCGTTTGCGAAATCGTTGGTAGACGGCTCAAATCCGCTTGTAGCTCGTGTAACTGTCAATCGAATTTGGGCGCATTATTTTGGCAAAGGCCTTGTTGCTGATTTGGCGGACTTTGGGATGCGCGGTGAATACCCAATTCATCGNGATTTGCTCGACTGGCTGGCTGTGGANTTTGTCGAGAGTGGCTGGGATGTGAAACACATCCATTCAATGATTCTCAATTCCGCGGTATATCAACAGACTTCTGTTGGGGCCGAGTTCNCGCACAATTCAGATCCTGAAAACAGATTTTATTCACGAATGCCACGGATTAGATTAACCGCTGAGCAGATAAGAGATCAGGCACTGGTATTTTCCGGCCAATTTGCAAATCAANTGGGCGGCCCGAGTGTCTATCCCTATCAACCGGACTTTATCGGCCAATTTCGAGATGGCACTGCTGGAAAGTGGATCAACAGTCCAGGATCTGGACAATTTCGACGTTCCATATATACGTTTTGGCAGAGGATGTCACCCTACCCATCGTTTGTGTTGTTTGATGCACCTAGCAGAGAGAGATGCACAGTTGCGAGACCACGTACCAACACGCCGCTACAGGCCCTGACATTGTTAAATGACAGGCATTTTGTCGAGTTAGCTAAATTGCTAGGTAGTCGGATTAGGGAAAGTGCACCAGATAATGCAGGCCGTATTGAGTTTGCGTTCCAGTGCGTACTTGGACGATCGGCTTCAGCGGACGAAAAAAGGGACTTCATCGATTTTGTAAATCAACAACTGGATGATCAGGCATGGTTTCTCCTTGCTCAGGTAATGCTCAATCTTGACGAGACGATTACAAGGGAGTGAGCCGTGAAAACAGACCAGACAACACGACGATCGTTTCTTGCATCAAGTTCCGGCATGATGTCTCTGGCTGCGTTTAGCCACCTCAATGCCAGGGAACAGGCATCATCAGCAAATACAGGTTTGCATCACGTTGCTNCAGCAAAGCATGTTATTTATTTGTTCATGTCAGGCGGTCCCTCGCATGTTGATACGTTTGATAACAAGCCAGAGTTAGATCGGTTGCATGGGCAACCTATTCCTGAATCATTTGTCAACGATGTGAAGTTTGCGATGATTCCCGATGCAACCAGACAGCCACTGTTGCAGCAGTCTCCGTTTTCATTCAAGCAATACGGAGAATCCGGAATCGCAGTTTCATCGCTTTTACCAAATATCAGTAATGTCGTAGACCGATTGACAGTAATTCGTTCATTACACAGCGAGGTATTTAATCATGACCCAGCGGTTAACCTGCTAAATACAGGAGACTCACGTGTAGGGCGGCCAACGATTGGAGCATGGGCAAGTTATGGATTAGGCAACGTTACCGACGATATGCCGGCATATGTAGTTTTGACATCCGGNGTGAAGAGACAACCTCTCTTAACCAGTTACTGGTCTAGTGGCTTCTTACCGACACAGCATCAAGGTGTAGAGTTTCGCAACACGGGCAGTCCGATTCTGAATCTATCGAATCCCGATGGTGTAAGTAGAGAGGCTCGGCACGCCCAGATTAACTTGATTAACAAAGTCAATCNAAGGAAACTCTCGGATACGGCAGACAAAGAAGTTGAAACACGCATTCGCCAATACGAATTGGCGTTTCAAATGCAAGCAAGCGCGCCTGCCATCATGGATTTAACGTCCGAGTCNCAACAAACGTTAGATCAATACGGTGTCGATCCCAACCAGCCATCGTTTGCACGTAATTGTCTGCATGCGAGACGTTTAGTTGAATCGGGTGTACGGTTCGTGCAACTTTATGACATGGGTTGGGATTCCCATGGGTCATTAAAAACCGAGCACCCNCGACAATGTTCAGCAGTCGATCAACCGATTGCCGCGTTAATACAAGACCTCGATCAACGTGGGTTGCTTGATGATACGTTAGTAATCTGGGGNGGAGAGTTTGGGCGAACACCTGTGATTCAAGGTGGTGGAGAGAATTGGGGANGAGATCATCATCCTCATGGATTTACGATGTTTCTTGCTGGCGGNGGCTCAAATCCCGGAACGACNTACGGTGCAACCGATGAATTTGGCTTTCACGCTGTGGAAGATAAGGTGGATGTGCATGATCTGCATGCAACAATACTTCATCTCTTGGGCGTGGATCATCATCGCTTAACATATCGNCATCAGGGGCGAGATTTCCGACTCACCGACGTGTCTGGTCGAGTGATTGATGATTTAATTAAACAAAGACATCCTTGATCGGTTCGCCGTCCGCNAGTCGGTATGGTCGATTCAAATGATCGTGAATCTCAGNATGGTGGTTTATTCCAAATCGCCAGAATATGGTTGCGGCAAGATCAGCAGGTGTGACCGCNTTGGAAATTGGATATGCGCCGAGACGATCGCTTTCGCCATACATGAAGCCACCTTTTGTGCCGCCACCAGCCAACGCCACGCTATAACAGTCCGGCCAGTGGTCACGTCCCGCATTTCCATTGATCTTGGGTGTGCGTCCGAATTCGCCCAATGCGATTACAAGTGTCGTCTCGAGAAGACCGCGATCCTCTAAGTCCTCAATCAACGCAGCATATGCTTTATCCGCNGGAGGAAGCAGTCGATCTTTGTGCTCATTGAAGTTGTCGTTGTGAGAATCCCAGTTTTGTCCCTGGACTCTAAAGTCATACACGTTGATAAAAGGGACCTCGGCTTCAACCAGTCGACGTGCAAGTAAAACGTTTTGTCCGCGTAGTTGATGACCTGCCACAACGCGTCCCACTTTTGGCTTATCAGGATAAACCCCATATCGCTCGCGAGTTTCATCACTTTCTTCTTCGATACGGAGTGCTTTGGCAACACGTTCCGATTGCATTAGCTCTATAGCCTTGCCATAGAGTTGCTTTAACTCAATGGATTGTGGCAACGCATTGAGGGAGGGTTCCGTTGCCAATCGCTCAAGCAGGTTTTGACGTTGTTTGAGTCGGGCAATGGACAAGTCTGATGGGCGGTTAAACATNTCAGCTTTGAATGCCAGCTTGGAAGCATCTCCGTCAATCCGGAAAGGNTCGTATGCGGATCCTAAGAANCCGCCGCCCTGACACGGCGTGTTGACGACATTTCGAAAGATCCAGGGCAAAGCTGCATGGTGTACTTCGTAATCCTGATCGCGTCGCATGTACGTGACGGACGAACCAAGCGAGGGAAAGAACTGTGGAATGGGGGCGAATTCCTCCCGATCTCCCTGCGGAGATTGACGTCCGGTAAGAGTCTCGGTGGAGGCAGAATCGTGTAGGCGATTCGTGTGATGCATACTACGAATCACNGACACGTGGTGCATGATCTTAGAAGTATGCGGCTGGTGTTCANAAATNCGAATGCCGGGCACGCTGGTGGCGATAGACTTAAACGGTCCTCGNATNTTATCTGGAGCATTCGGTTTCATGTCGAACGTATCNAGATGGCTCGGGCCGCCATAGTAGAACAGGACAATGCATGACTTTATGGCACTGACGCCCAAGTTAGTGTCAGCCGCCTGTGCTCTCATCAATCCGCCCAGATTTAGTCCGACACCTGTGGCGCCGCCCAGAGCAAGTGCCTGACGCCGTGTGAGCAAAGCATTTTGTAAATTGATGTGATCCACGTATNGTTCAGTCAAAAAAGACAGTCTTATGATGATCTATTCGACTTNTTTTTATCATTTGAATTAGGCAATTATTGGATTCACTAGNTTTCCGGCTACATCGGTCAATCTGAAATCCCGACCTTTGAACTTGTAAATCAGACGTTCATGGTCGATGCCCAGTAAATGCAACATCGTCGCGTGTAGATCGTGTATTTCTACTTTGTCGTCTGCGACATTGTATCCAAAGTCGTCAGTTGATCCGTGGGTGACTCCACCTTTGATGCCACCACCAGCCATCCACAAGCTAAAGCAGTTGGGGTGATGGTCTCGGCCGAAAGTCTGTCCGCGATCCTGTCCGTAACTTGTGCGACCGAATTCGCCGCCCCAGATNACAAGGGTTGAGTCTAGTAGCCCGCGTTGTTTCAAGTCGTTAACGAGAGCTGCACATGACTTATCTACTTGCTTGATCTTGTTCTTGATNTTGGACGTTACATCGGAGTGGTGATCCCATCCACGGTCGTACAATTGAATGAATCGTACTCCTTTTTCAGCAAGACGTCGTGCTAGTAGACAGTTGTTAGCAAAAGACGCTTCGCCTGGTACGGCACCATAGGCATCCAGAGTATCCTGGGATTCTCTGGACAGGTCCATCAATTCGGGTACGGACGATTGCATGCGATAGGCAAGTTCGTATGCGTTTATGCGTGCCTCGATTTCAGGATCACCGATTTGCTTTTGTTTGAGNGTGTTGAGGCGGTTTATACCCGATACGATTTTCGAGCGATTACGATCATCAATGCCCGCCGGATTGGATAGAAACAGGACCGGATCACCCTTACTTTGAAACTGGACGCCCTGGTGTTTGCTGGGCAGGAAGCCGTTGTGCCAGTAACGCGACGGGACGGGCTGGCCTCCGTTGGATAACAGCACGACGAATTCTGGCAGATCTTCATTTTCGCTACCGAGTCCGTAGCTGAGCCAAGAGCCGAGAGCAGGGCGACCGGANAGCGGACTTCCTGTTTGCAGGAATGTGACAGCGGGATCGTGATTGATAGGCGTCGAGTGAATGCTCTTGATAATTGCCATGTCATCAGCAAGCGTCGAAATGTGCTCAAACGCCACATTCATTTCCTGGCCACTTTCACCAAATCGTCCCCACTTCTCCTGGTTAGCCGCTACNAGNAGTTTGGCTTGACCACGTGTCATCGTNGTTAGGCGTTGCTTCCCAATAACAGATTTTGGAAGGTCCTTGCCATGGTGTTCCTGCATCTGGGGCTTGTTATCAAATGTCTCAAGGTGGGAAGGTCCGCCGGACATGTGAAGGTAGATTACCCGTTTTGCCTTGGCCGGAAAGTGCAATCCATCCTTAGGTTTAGCCTTGTCTCCGAGAAGTGTTCCATCCTGACTGATTGAGGACAGGGCAAGTGTGCCAAGACCTAATGAAGTTCGTGATAAAAAGTTGCGTCGTGTTTGTGACGGTTGAGGATTCATAAAGATTCTCATGCAAGGTTTTGCGAATGTGAATTATTCGCGCGTTATTGTTTCGTCGAGGTTTAGGATGATGCTGGCTAAAGCTGTCCAGGCTGCATGGTCGATCGGATCGAGTCCCTCGACTTTCGATGATTCACCAGCCATAACGAGTTTGGATGCCTNTTCAGGAGTTTGCTTGTACACCTCNCGTTGTTCTGAGAGGATTTCGGCCAGNACACCGATTTCTTCAGCGGTGGGNGGGCGAGAGACNGCACTTCNAAATGCAAAAGTCAGTCTGGCATCCAGCGTATCTCCGCCTTCAGATAAAACCTTTTGTGCAAAAACTCTGGCGGCCTCAACAAACGTCGGATCATTAAGTAATACAAGTGCCTGCAGCGGTGTGTTCGTGCGTGGTCGGTCGACTGTGCAGAATTCACGACTCGGTGCGTCAAAGATTTGGAAGGTCGGGTAGACGGTGGTTCGACGCCAATATGTATATATGCCACGGCGGAATAAATTGTCACCTTTACTTTGGTCCCATCCTCGGCCAATTTTATCCGAGTAGTACCCCATTGGTTGATAGGGCTTTACGCTGGGGCCGCCTAGGTTTCGCACGAGTAATCCGCTGATCGCTAAGGCGTTGTCGCGAATTTCTTCAGCAGAGAGTCGAAACCGGGGGGATCTCGATAAGTACCGATTGTTGGGGTCGATTTCCTCGTATGCGCCATTTTGAACGGACGACTGCATATAGGTTGCTGATGTCAGAATCGTTTTTTGCAGTTCCTTGATATTCCAACCGGACTCAATGAACTCAACTGCGAGCCAGTCGAGCAGGGCAGGGTGTGACGGTCTTTCACCTTGTGTACCCAGATCACCAAGTGTCTTTACTAAACCTGTGCCGAAAAACTGCTCCCACATGCGATTTACCACAACACGTGCCACGAGCGGATGTTCCGGATCTGTGAGCCAGTGGGCTAACCCTAATCGATCCTTGGGCTTGTCTGCTGGCAATCTTGGGAAAATGGACGGGACATCCGGAGTGACTTCTTCGCCAGGGTTCTGAAAATCACCTCGCATTAGAACGAATGCTGGATTTGGCTCGCTCTTTTGGACCATTACCATTGTCGTGGGAATGGAACTGTCGATATCGCTTACTGCCTTTTGTTTCTCAGCAACCTTATTCGACAGATCTGTTAGAGATTTGTTTTGTTTCAGATAGACTTCATTCAGGAAGTAATCGTTTACTGTTTTGGCTTGGGACTCATTCCATTCCGCGCGATTGATTTCGATTATCGTGGCAATGTTGTCTGGCAATCCTTTATGAGTAGCCTCAACGTCATATTTTGTTGCCAGATATGTGGTTAATGCGGCTTGCTCTGTGTCCGTGATTACACGATCAAATATCATCACCTCGGCATATAAAGCAGCTGTTTTCTCATCACCTGCGTTGTTGGCACCGACGGTGATCGGATTCTTATCACCAATATCATACGGATTGAGACTTACTTTACCTTCACCGGATGCTGTGCCATCTACGTATGTTTTGATGGTGTGGTCAGTCCCCTGTTTGGTAACGACTGCAATTTGGGGCCTGTCAGTTACAAGTGGTTTGTTACCAATGAAATCAGCGCCATGGCCATTAAAGGCAAGCATGTGGGAGTTGGCGACAAGCCACATCGAACGGCGTTTTCCAGTGGCTTCCTGCCCCCACATCACCATCATCTGATTACCATTTAAGTGGTCATGTTTTAACGTAGCGATGATCGTGAAGTCGTTAGTTAGTTTTTCCGCTCCGGTGTGGGTTCGCAGTAGGTCGTCTGTACCATTTAGCCTGATAGCCGGTCGTCCATTAAAGGAATCCTTAACAAGAGCGGGTTTACCTGTAGCGATCGCGTGCAATTGATTGCTCGTTTTATCATTCCAAGTCTCAATGATTTCCGGTGCGCTAAACTCTTCTTCATCGTCAGGTATTCGATTACCGTTTACGTCATCGGCAGATAACCATAATACGAGTCCATCTTCGAGTGTTTCTGGCGGAGTTCCTCGTTCAATATTGCTTAACCATTTGGTTGTCGCTGTCTCGATAGCGGTGGTGTCAGACTTTAGAGACTTGGTCAACTCATCTAAGTCACGTTGAGCATCAGCGTGTTCTTTCTTTGCCGCTTCTAGCTTGGACTTGTGGTCGGCGGTAGCGATTTTAAGTAACGGCGGTAGAGGTTTGTTGTGGTATCCAGATGGACCGCCTGCGCCCACTTCATCCTGAATGCTGTTGAAGAAAGCGTAAAACTGATAGTACTCGCGTTGGCTGATTGGGTCGTATTTGTGGTCATGGCACTGGGCACAACCAAACGTCATTCCTAGAAACACCTGTCCGGTGGTGTTTGCCCGATCGATAGCGTAGGCGACATAGAATTCATCCGGATCAGCTCCGCCTTCTTCATTGAACGTGACATTTCGATTGAATCCGGAAGCTATTCTTGTTTCGTCATTTGCATCAGGTAGTAAGTCACCGGCGACGTTTTCGATAATGAACTGGTTGTAGGGTTTGTTGTTATTAAACGCGTTAATTACATAGTCTCGGTACAGCCACATTGCTCGATCACTATCTGCGTGGTAGCCGTTGGTATCACCGTAGCGAGCTAGGTCGAGCCAATCCTGAGCCATGCGTTCACCATAGTGCACGGAATCCATCATTCGCTGAACCATCAACTCGTAGGCACGTTCGGAATCGTCATCCAAGAATTCATCTACCTCAACTAGAGTTGGTGGTAGTCCACGCAGATCAAGTGACACGCGACGGATTAAGGTCAGTTTGCTTGCAACTGAGGACGGCACGAGGCCATTTTTATCAAGTTCAGATTTAACGAAATAGTCGATTTCGTTAAGTGCCCACTTCTTCTTGCGAATACGGGGTAATTCTGTCTTCGTAGGCGCTTCCCATGCCCAGTGGCCGTCATACTTTGCACCTTGTTTCACCCACCGCGTGAGAATCTCGATCTGTGCGTCGGTCAAGATCTTCTTCGATGATGGCGGTGGCATCACTTGGTCTTCGTCCTGCGACACAATTCGGCGAATGAACTCGCTTGTTGCCGGCCTGGTTGGTGACAGCAGTGTGGTTAAGTGGTCATTGGCAAGATCCATTCTTAAGTCTGCTTGTCGCTGGTTTGCATCAGGGCCGTGGCAAGCAAAGCAGGTATCACTGAGGATCGGTAGCACATCGCGGTCAAAATCGATTGGACTTGCTGCTGTGAGCTGTTGAGCTGCGGAAATAAATACGAGGTAACAGGTTATGGTGAGGATGCGCATAGGAAGAGTTTTGGTAAGAAATCATGGGATGTGTATACCAACTATTATAGTGGAATCACCACCGTGTTAGATAAGACAGAATTTGGAATTACCTGCGTGGCTCATTGCAGATTTATCGAAAACGGTGCGTTGGAATTTAGGCGTTTCCTAAATATCCAGATTTCTATAACAGTCGAGTGCTGTGGGGTCGGCGAGAGCTTCCACATTTCTCGGTTCTTCGCCATGTAGCAAATCCCGCACGGCCAGTTCTACTTTCTTNCCGCTTAGTGTGTAGGGAATCTTGTTGACNTTGCGAATAACTGACGGAACATGCTTCGCCGTTGNGTGAGTTGCGATTTCCTTTCGNAGGTCGTCAATCAACTCGTCANTCCACNCATNTTCGTCTTCGAGGATGACGAATAANACGATGCGAATATCGCCTCGCCACGACTGGCCAACAACGATGCTGTCTGCAACTGCCGGGTGAGATTCGACGATGCGATAGATTTCAGCCGTTCCAATGCGGACGCCTCCTGGCTTCAAGGTCGCATCACTTCTTCCATAAACGATCATCCCGCCTGACTGGCCTACGGAACGTGTATGCGTCACAAAGTCACCGTGATACCACACACCAGGGGTTACATCGAAGTATGCTTCTCTGTATTTGGCACCGTCATCGTCGTCCCAGAANCCAACAGGCATTGAAATAAAAGGCTGNCGACAAACGAGTTCTCCCTTTTCACCGATAGCCGGATCGCCATTTGAATCAGCGGCAATCACATCCATTCCGAGGCCAATTGTCTGTAGTTCACCAGAGAAAACGGGTGTCATTGGATTTCCAAGCATGAAACAGGAGATGATGTCTGTTCCGCCACTTATCGAGCTTAATTGAACATTNGGTTTCACTTTGTCATAGACATAATCAAAGTCTTCGGGCAACAGTGGTGCTCCNGTACTCATCATCACACGNAAGTCCGTAAGGTCATGAGACTCGGCTGGGTGCATGCGTCGCCGACAGGCGGCAAGGTAACGAGGTGATGTGCCGAAATGTGTAACGCCTTCATCTTCAATCAAGTCCCAAACACGATTGAGCGTTGGGTGTGCGGGAAAACCATCAAACGTAGTTACCCGGCTACCGAGGAATAAGGCAGACACCAGCCAATTCCACATCATCCATCCACACGTAGTTAGATACGTGATGTTATCTTCTCGCTGGACGTCGCAATGGAGAGCCAGCTCTTTGAAATGTTGCAACAACGTGCCACCTGCTCCGTGAACGATGCACTTTGGTGTGCCCGTCGTGCCGCTGCTGTACATGATGTACAAGGGATGATTCCAGGAGCATCTTACAAATTCAAGCTGACTTCCGTCATCGTCTGAGCGGAAGGANTCCCAACNGATGAAGCGATCGGGAAACTGTTNGCTATCCGTCGGAATCNCGTCGATCAACGGCANCACCACTACTTTCTCGATCTCCGGAATCGCCTNGGCAATGGCCTCTAGCTTTTCCATGCATGAGATTNCTTGTCCGCGGTGCGTGTATCCATTCACTGCAAACAGCACTCGTGGCTTTACTTGTCCGAAACGATCCAGGATACCCTGGATACCAAAATCAGGAGAACAGGAAGTCCAAGTGCCGCCAAGAGATGCTGCCGCCAGCATTGCAACAGGGGCTTCAGCGATGTTTGGCAGCAGTCCGGCAACGCGATCGCCGGGTTGTAGCCGTAGGTCGGCGAGTGGGGACTGCAGCATTTTGACTTCGCGTTGCAGTTGCTCGTAGTTGATTTCAACGCGATCACGAGATTCACTGATAGAGATGAGTGCCGNTCGTGTGTCGCNAAACCGTAGTAGATTTTCAGCAATATTGAGACGCAATTCCGGGAAGAANTGCACGTTTGGCATTGTTGTGCCCGTGCGACAAGGAGTTGTGTTTCCTTCGTAGATGATTCCGCTGAAATCTAATAAGGTCTTCCAGAAGACATCGATATCAGAGATGGACCATTTATATAGCGATTCGTAATCGATGATGTGGTCTAGCGAGTGTGTTGTTCGGACAAAAGAAAGGAACCGCTGCATATTGCTCACGGCAACTTGTGCAGGATCCGGTGTCCAAAGTAGTGGATTATTCATCCTAGGCAGTCAGAAAGGTATCGAGTTGTACANGTCTATTNGGTGNTTATTCATTGTAACGAGGTCGTGTNAGATTCGTGATTCGCTGCTCNCAATTTCACACGGCGAATTTCTTATTCGCTATAAAGTAAGTTGAAAACCAACTTGCCACCCACTAATGGTTCACATCAGGTTTTGGATGATGTGTGCCGCAGGAGTATTGACATGAGATATGCACTCACACTTTTCGCTTTAATGACAATCGTCAGCGTTGCTGATGCTCAAAAAAAGATCGTGCCTGATGGTGCGGAAATCGAAAAACTCTTCGATGGAATCACGCTCACAGAGGGTGTGGCGGTTGCACCAAGTGGTCTCGTTTACTTCAGTGATATTACATTTTCACATCAGGCCGTGGAAGAAAACGGGGCGATTCACGCAGGGCATATTTGGGTATTTGATCCGGCGACNAAGAAGACAAAGATTTTTCGCTCACCCAGTGGTATGTCCAATGGCATCAAATTTGACGCAGCCGGCAACATGATCATATGTGAAGGAGCNGACTTTGGTGGCCAACGTGTCATCCGTACGGATATGTCGACGGGTATGAGTTATATCATTGCAGGGTTATATGAAGGGCGTCCGTTTAATTCCCCGAATGATGTCACCATTGATGAAAAGGGACGGATGTACTTTAGTGACCCGCGTTATCTAGGTCATGAAAACGTTGAGCAACCGGTGATGGGTGTTTACCGAATTGATCCCGACGGAACGATAACACGAATAATTACGGATGCTGGAAAACCTAATGGTGTTTGCGTGTCACCGGATCAAAAGACACTGTATGTAGTCAGCAACGATAATGGCGCAACTGGCTTTGAGCGGCTCGGTACTGCAGAAGACGCAGAGGGTCCGGTTGCTGTAGCAACACCTCTCAAAAAAGGGCATATGTTGCTAATGGCATACGACTTGGATAAGGGTGGGAATGCCACATACCGTGAAACATTGGCGGACTATTCTCCGGATGATGGTCCAGATGGCCTAGTTGTTGATGCTGCTGGCAATCTGTATGTAGCTGTTCGTGCAGAGTCACGCCCGGGAATTGTAATCTATTCACCAAAAGGTAAAGAAATTGATTACATCGAGACTCCCGTACCAACGAATGTTGGATTTGGCCGCGGTAAAGATGCAAACTTACTGTACATTACTGCAGGAAATAGCCTCTACCAAATCCGTCTCAACACAAAGGGATACCACCTGCCAGCTAAGAAGAAATAGTTTCGTATTCTTCGCGTTAGGTATGATACGTCCGAAGGAATCCTGACATACGATGTGGAGCAGATGACTTGATTAGTAAATCTGATAATCCGCTTGAGTCGCTCGATGATTGGGAAGATGATTTGCTGCGTCGATACCCTGATCCGGATCGAGAACCCGGTAATGGTAAAGAGAGAGATTCCTTTCGTGTGTACGGCGACGAGGCGCCAGAACACGTGCGGGAATTCTATCGACAAAATCACGAATACCAAACGGTTGAGTTTAATCTCAAGGCGCGAGAACGATTCTTGAGTCGCAATCAAAGGCGAATGGGAATTTGGGAGGCAATGGAATTCCTAAATACTCTTGTCGATGAGAGTGACCCGGATACGAACTTATCTCAAATCGAACACTTGCTGCAGACTTCTGAGGCAATTCGCGAGGATGGACATCCCCGATGGTTTGTACTTACCGGCTTGGTACACGATTTGGGGAAAATCCTGTGTCTTTTTGGAGAGCCACAATGGGCAGTGACTGGTGATACATTTGTCGTTGGATGCAAGCATCCGGACTCCATCGTGTATCACGAGTTCTTTGAGAAAAATCCTGATAGTAATGACCCGCGGTTTAATTCATCTGACGGCATGTACGAAACCGGTTGTGGTTTAGACAACGTGTATTTGTCGTGGGGGCATGACGAATACATGTATCAGGTGTGCAAGGACTACTTGCCGGATGCCGGTCTTGCGATGATCCGCTATCACTCCTTTTATCCATGGCATACTGATGGTTCATACCAGTACCTTATGAATGATCATGATCATGAGATGCTTCAGTGGGTAAAGCTGTTTAACCCGTACGATCTCTATTCAAAGTCGGATGATCCGCCGTGCGTAAGTGAATTACGACCGTATTATGAAGATCTGATTGCTGAGTTCTTCCCAAGTAAAATTGACTGGTGAGTCTACGCGTGTCAGGATGGAAACATCATGAATCGGAAACAAGATTCCAACTCGGACTTAAAAGAGAAAGCCCAAACTGCACTCGCATTGATGACGTACATTGCCGAACTAAAGGAATCGGCCAACGCTCTTGCCGAGCAAATCTCTACAAATGAGCAAGGTGTGTTTCGACCAGATCAGGAAGCATCAGTATTGGATCTGCTCGTTGGTTACTGGCAATCCAGAAATGCTCTGTTGGAATTGGTATACGAGATTAAAGACGACGGTCGTACGTACTGTAAGCATGGCGACAGACTGTTTCTTGTCGGCTTTGCCGGAGCGCTTGCACTGTTGGACGCTGCAATGTTTCTAATGGAATTCTGTCGTGATCGCCCTGTTGTAAAGGCAAAACTCAATGAGCCGAATGAGGAGTTAGGGATTCCAGCAGGGGTGTATAACCGCGTTCAGGCTTCGCTTTACGGAGTGAAAAACGCATGGCATCTCCATCATGCTGTTAGTTATTTCCACAAGAATGAAGGACGTATTCTTGAGAACTGTCAGGAATCCGCGTTATTTCAGTCTCTTCATGAAATTGTAGAGCAACTTCGTCATCGAATTGACATGCCCGACGCTTCATTTCAAAAGTCGCGGTTAAAGAATAAGCTAGTGTTTTACGCCGGTTTTCTAAGGCGGAATCTAGTAGGAAAGGCGATCTATAGCCTCCAGAAAGTTGGTGGAATTGCACTGGCTGAAAAATACATCAAGCCCAAACATACTCCCTCATTACCTGACCAGATTCGCTCTCAATTGTTAGACATCCTTGAGCCGGGAGATGTGATTCTCTGTCGCAAAGAGTTTGCCGTAACAAATTATTTTTTACCGGGTTACTGGCCACATGCCGCGCTTTTTTTGGGCACTGCAGACGAAGTTTCTGATATCAGCGATTCAAAGGTTGCACAGATTGAATCGCTATGGGAGGAATTGGCACCTAATGGTGATTCCAGCATCGATCGTGTGCTGGAAGCCAAAGCGGATGGTGTCAGAGTGAGGTCGACGGACTCTCCCTTTGATTCTGATTCGGTTCTAATTCTGCGGCCAAAGTTGCTGCCAGACCAAATTGGTGCTGCACTATTGAATGGACTATCGCATATTGGAAAAGTTTACGACTTTGGATTTGATCTGGCTCGCGCTGATCGGCTTGTTTGCACCGAAGTTGTATATCGATCGTACGATGGTCAGGGAGATATTAGTTTTCCTCTCGTAAAGCGTGCCGGGCATATGACACTTTCCGGAAATGACCTCGTACTACTTGCGTTGCAGGGCGAGATTTTTGACATCGCAGCTGTGTACGCACCGCTGCAAGACCAGCAAGTACTTACCGGCCCATCAGCGTTGCCACTGGTTAAGCAATGCATGAAGGTAGAAGACGCGGTGGGCTGATCCGTAATGAGCTATTTGGAAGTTAGCTTGCGTTGTTCAGCTTGCCACTGCTTGGGTTTCTCAGAAATATCGCTGTCGTCCTCGTAGAATTCCTGCAGGCCTCGTAAGTCAGTCTTTAGACTCTCGATGAGCTTTGAGTGCTTTGGCTTATTGTAGATATTGGTGACTTCGTCAGGATCTTTCTTGAGATCGTAAAGCTCCCATTCATTTCCGAATTCGTAGAAGTGCATTAGTTTA
>PAXU01000003.1 GCA_002714565.1 Rhodopirellula sp. | reverse complement strand
CCGCTTGATTCACAGAAAAGCTGCTCTCTGGACGATATAAAGAGATAGTAAGAGTTGGATACTCTTCCGACTCGAATTGGCCCGACGAAGAAATTGAACTTATACTACTTAAATAGGACTTTTGTCCTCAAATGTGTACATCTAAGTAGATAGACAAACACTCGGGAGTCCATATTATGCACGCGTTTCCGTCGCGACGCGCTTTTCTGGCGACCCTGGGTGCCACGGCCGCTGCAGCAGGGTTGTCCGCCGAGGAAAAACAGCAACCGGCTGAGAAAACGACCGATTCCACCGCTGCGCCAAAGTGGCAGCCGGTTTCCGATCGCAAAGTTCGCGTCGGTCTCGTCGGCTTCGGTTTGTCGGGCTTTGCTGCCGCCTTCGGCTTTCAGGACCACCCAAATGTGGAAGTGGTCGCCGTCAGCGACCTGTTTCCTGATCGCTGCGCCAAATTGGCGAAAGCCTGCCGCTGCGAGAAGACCTATCCATCGCTGGAGGAGATGGTCAAGGACGACCGGATTGAGGCCATCTTCGTAGCCACCGACGCGCCCAGCCATCCCCGCCACTGTATCGACGTGCTGCGTCACGGCAAACACGTGGCCTGCGCCGTACCGGCCACGTACGGATCGCTGGAGGAGGCGGACATGCTGTTCGAGGCGGTCCAGCAGACTGGCCTGACATACATGATGTTCGAGACGTCCTATTTCCACGAAGATCTCCATGCCATGCGGCAGATTTACCGCGCGGGGGGCTTTGGCAAGCTCGCCTACTCCGAGGGAGAGTACTTTCACTACTTCCGCAAGTCTCTGCCCTCCTACAAAGGCTGGCGCGACCGGGGTCCGCCGCAGTGGTATCCGACGCATTCCAACGCCTACTACATCGGCGTTACCGGCGGCAGTTTCACCGAGGTCTCCTGTCTGGGTAGTGCCGCCCCCTGGTGGCCCAAAAACAATCGCTACCAGAATCCGTTCGGTACCGAGATCGCCCTGTTCCGCACCAGCGAAGGGGGTATGTCGCGGATGGGTGTCAGCTGGGACACTCCCGGCCACGCCGGTGATAAAGGTCGGATACGCGGTCAGCGGGGGTCCTTTGCCGGTCAGTATCAGGGCCTGGAAGAGACCTTGCCCGACACCCGCCGGCCACCTCTGCCACCCACCGTCCAGAGCGGCGCTCATGGCGGCTCACACGGCCAGCTCATGAACGAGTTTATCATGGCGATCCTGGAGGACCGGCCGCCGCTGGTCGACATCGCCCAGGCGCTCAACATGACGGTTGCTGGCATCGTGGCGCACCAGTCGGCACTCAAAGATGGCGAATCGATGAAGATTCCCCAGTATCGCATTTAGCAGTATTGCATTTGGTCGGCCAGCAGCGCTGGCTGCCCAACCGTGGCGCCGTGCCGGCGGTTACTGGGCATAAGGCTCTGCACGGGCCTCGCGGTTGCCATAACTTCGGGCGACGAAGAGATTGGATGCGGGAGTGGCTGCCGCCTATATATCCACGCCGATTTTTTTGGCTCGGATTTGCAGTGCCTTGTAGAAATACGGAAACGGATACTTCGCATGCTTCTTGCGCGCCCATTGAAACGTTCCTAGGACTATTGAATAAGGTAGCCGGCCACTGTCGGTCAACTCGACAACCTTCTTAATAATCCCCAGATCCTGAGGGCGCTGCACTCTCAGCCCCAACCGTAATTGTTCGTACAAGCTGGGTTTGTCAGCTGCGCATGCTGATTCAGCGCCAAGTAACGCAATCGTACTGATCGCCAGGAATTCTTTCCGGTTCATTTTTCACCTTGAAATAAGCTCGAACGCCGTTGTTAGATGGCTTTTACTGAATAATCCACCTTGCATACAAGGCCAATCCGTACAGTTAAGTTTCCGCTTGATTCACAGAAAAGCTGCTCTCTGGACGATATAAAGAGATAGTAAGAGTTGGATATTCTTCCGACTCGAATTGACCTAACAAAGAAATTGAACTTATACTACTTAAATAGGACTTTTGTCCTCAAATGTGTACATCTAAGTAGATAGACAAACACGTCAGCCTCCATGTGTCGCTGACATTTAAAATCAACGGAGCTAGTAATCGTGCTACGTATTCCCGGACAAAAAGGTAAAGACCTTTGTGATAGTGGTCTTGGTGTAAATCGTCGTGACATCCTGCGTGTTGGTGGATCCGGCATGTTGGGCATGACCCTTGGCCAAATGATGCAGGCAAAGTCTGCTCAAGCAAATGAGTCCGCTATTGGCGGCCCTGGCTGGAACAAAGCCAAGAGCATCATCCTGCTTTACCTTCAGGGTGGCCCAAGTCATCTGGATTTGTGGGATCCGAAAGACAACGTACCTGATAACGTTCGCAGCGTGTTTAATCGCATCAACAGTAAAGTACCTGGAATGGACTTCGTTGAAACGCTGCCAAAGATTAGCCAGCAAGCTGATAAGTTTTCACTGATCCGTTCGATGAGCTACACGCCGGTTGGTCTGTTCAACCACACAGCTGCTATCTACCAAATCCATACCGGATACACCGCTGACAAGGTGAGCCCGTCTGGTCAACTGGAGCCACCAACTCCAAAAGACTTCCCTAACTTCGGTTCCAACATTACTCGCATCAAGCCACCAGAAGTACCGATGTTGCCGTTCGTGATGATGCCACGACCGCTACAGGAAAGCAACGTTGTAAACAAATCCGGTACCGCCGGATTCCTCGGTCGTGCCTATGATCCTTATTATCTCTTCCCGCCGGGTGGAGATATGGACATGAACAAGATGGATCGTATCAACATCGACGATCTGAAGTTGCGGCCTGAGGTGCACATGAATCGTCTGGATCGTCGTGCAAGACTGCGTGAGCTAATCAACGCTGGAATGCCTGGCATCGATAAAGCCACTTCTAAGTACGACCTCAATAAGTACTACGAATCGGCGTTGAACTTAATTAGTTCCGGCCGGGCTCGTGACGCTTTTGACCTGAACAAAGAAACCAATGCTGTACGTGACCGCTATGGTCGCAATACATTCGGACAATGCTGCCTGCTTGCTCGACGCCTGGTCGAAGCCGGTACACGCGTTGTTGAAGTCGTTTGGCCAAAAGTCGCCAATTCCGACAACCATTCATGGGATGTCCATACCGGACTGACCAGCCGAATGAAGAATCAATCTGCACCAATGCTTGATGGTGGTGTTTCTGCCCTCATCGAAGATATGGATCAACGCGGCATGCTCGAAGACACGCTCGTTGTTGCAATCGGCGAGTTTGGTAGAAGCCCGCAGCGTGGTGTCAGTACTTCTGGTAACAGCAACAGTGATGATGGTCGTGACCACTGGCCATACTGCTACACCGCTCTTATGGCGGGTGCCGGTATTAAGCGTGGAAGCGTCTACGGTGAATCCGACAAAACGGGCTCAGCTCCGTTGCGTGATCCAGTTCATCCCATCGAACTGCTGGCTACCATGTACCACTCGATTGGTATCAACCCTCAGTCGATCGTCTTTAACCACCTGAACCAGCCTCGAGAGTTGGTCAAAGCGGATCCTGTAACGGCTCTGTTTGGTTAATCACCAGGCGTCATCAATTCTTGAGTCCGATGTCATCATGACGTCCGTATCAGAGCCCCTGCGCGCCGCGTGTAAGGGCATTGTTCGCTATTATTTCAAACTAGCCCGCTGTTATGTCACATAACTGGTGGCTGCCTCCTTGTAAGAACGGGACTGAGTGGGTTAAATTGGGGAAATTTTGTACACGTACCCATGACCACCTTGCATAGGGGATTAGCGAGTTGCCGCGTCGCGACGACATAAAAAAGATCCTGCTCATTGGGTCTGGACCGATTGTTATCGGTCAGGCCTGTGAATTTGACTATTCCGGAACACAAGCCTGTAAGGCACTTCGTGAAGAAGGTTACGAGGTTGTATTGGTTAATTCCAATCCGGCCACGATCATGACTGACCCTAGTCAGGCTGATAGTACGTATATCGAACCACTCACTTGGGAAATCGTGGCAAAGGTCATCGAAAAGGAGCGCCCCTGCGCCCTGCTTCCCACTCTCGGCGGACAAACCGGGCTGAATGTGGCGATGGACCTTTCATCCAACGGCGTGCTGGAGAAGTACGGCGTCGAAATGATCGGTGCGATTGCTGATGTAATCGACAAAGCCGAAGATCGTGACCGCTTCAAAAAGGCCATGGAAAAAATCGGCTTGGATGTCTGTACCGGTGAAACGGTCAAAACCATCGAAGCAGCGCGTGAAGTTCTTCAAAAGCTCGGATTGCCAATGGTCGTCCGTCCCAGCTTTACTATGGGTGGCTCAGGTTCAGCCATTGCATACAACCGCGAGGAATTCGACGCTCTCGTGCGCTCAGGACTGGATCAGTCTCCCGTCACTGAAGTCTTACTCGAAGAATCCATCATCGGATGGAAAGAGTATGAAATGGAAGTGATGCGGGATATGGATGACAACGTCGTCATCATTTGTGCCATTGAGAACTTCGACCCCATGGGAGTCCACACGGGTGACTCGATCACTGTCGCACCGGCTCAGACGTTAACGGATAAAGAATATCAACGAATGCGTGATGCCAGTCTGGCAGTCATCCGGGAAATCGGTGTTGAAACGGGTGGTTCCAACATCCAATTCGCTATCAATCCCACCGATGGTCGGATGATCGTCATCGAGATGAATCCGCGTGTAAGCCGGTCGAGTGCCCTGGCAAGTAAAGCAACCGGTTTCCCCATCGCAAAAATTGCTGCCAAGCTCGCTGTCGGCTATCGCCTGCACGAACTGGCAAACGATATTACTCGCGAAACACTCGCCTGCTTCGAGCCCACGATCGACTACGTTGTCACCAAGATCCCAAGATTTGCATTTGAGAAATTCCCCGAAGCCGATGCCACGCTCACCACTCAAATGAAGAGTGTCGGCGAAACGATGGCCATCGGACGTACGTTTAAGGAATCCTTTCAAAAGGCACTGCGGGGCCTGGAGGTCGGGAGCTTTGGCTTTGGGTGTGATGGCAAGGATCTCTGGGGAACGGAACTGCAGCCATCAGAAGATGACATCCGTGCAAAGCTTTCCACACCGAATTCCGAACGCGTGTGGCACTTGCGATATGCCATGAAACAGGGCTTTTCAAACGAGGAAATCTACAACATCACTGGGATCGACTACTGGTTCCTGGATCACCTGCGGGAAATCGTAGAGACGGAAGACGTGTTGCGGGAAAAAGGCGGCATTGATTCGGTGGACTACGAGCTATTGCGTACGGCCAAGCGGTTTGGTTTTTCTGATCGCCAACTGGCAACATTACTTGGCAACACAGAGATAGACATTCGCAAGTGGCGCTTGGATCAGGGCATCGCGGCTACTTTTAAATCGGTTGATACCTGCGCTGCAGAATTTGAAGCATACACGCCGTATTACTACTCCACCTATGAAGATGAGGACGAAACTCCGGCAAAAGATCCCGATCAACGAAGAATCATGATCTTAGGTGGTGGCCCGAATCGTATCGGACAAGGCATTGAATTCGATTATTGCTGTTGCCACGCCAGCTTTGCACTGCGTGATATGGGAATTGAGTCGATCATGGTCAACTCAAACCCGGAAACAGTAAGCACCGACTACGATACCAGTGACCTGCTGTTCTTTGAGCCGCTCACCACCGAAGATGTGCTAAACATTTGCGATCGCGTCCAGCCAGACGGTGTTATAGTTCAATTCGGAGGCCAGACACCTCTTAACCTGGCTCGTGGATTACAAAATGCTGGTGTTCCAATTATCGGAACAAGTGTCGATACGATTGAAGCGGCAGAAGACCGTGAAAAATTCCAACAGCTTCTGAAACGACTGGAGTTGCGTCAGCCTGCCAACGGAATTGCACGAAATATGGATCAGGCACGAATGGAAGCAACCAAGATCGGCTTCCCTTCACTGGTACGTCCGAGCTTTGTACTCGGTGGCCGAGCTATGGAAATCTGTTACGACTCTGCTCAGTTTGACCGTTACGTTGCTGAAGCATTTGTTGTAGCCCAAGGTCAGCCTGTTTTGATCGACCGGTTTCTCGAAGATGCGACAGAAGTGGATGTCGACGCAATTTGTGATGGCGAGCGCGTCGTCGTGTCAGGCATCATGGAGCACATTGAAGAGGCTGGCGTACATTCCGGCGACTCCGCATGTGCTATCCCGCCCTACAGCCTTCCCGGGCCTGTTGTAGAAGCCATTCGGGAAGCAACCGTTTCATTAGCCATGGATCTTAAAGTCATCGGGCTTATGAATGTTCAGTATGCCGTCAAAAAAGAAGACGGTCAGATGAATGTCTATGTTCTGGAAGTAAATCCTCGTGCCAGCCGGACAGTGCCGTTTGTTGCAAAGGCAACGGGATTGCCTGTTGCCCGTATCGCGACACAAGTCATGGCCGGTCAAACTCTGGACGAGCTTGGAATTGAAAAAGCGCCCATTCCATCGCACGTAAGCGTCAAAGAAAGTGTCTTCCCCTTCCGTAAGTTCGTCGGCGTGGACATTATCCTTGGCCCGGAAATGCGCAGTACGGGTGAAGTAATGGGTGTTAGTGAGCGATTCTCAATCGCTTTTGCCAAGAGCCAATTAGCGGCCGGAGTGATTCTTCCTAAAGAAGGCAATATTTTCCTAAGCGTAACACAGCGTCACAAGGACACGATTACTGACCTGGCACAACGGCTTCATGCCATGAATTTCAACTTGATGGCAACAGAAGGCACTGCCCGTCGGATCGAAGAGTCCGGAATTCCTGTACAGCGCGTCAAGAAGATTGCGGAAGGCCATCCAAACCTTATTGATCATCTGATTGATGGAGAGGTATCTCTGGTGCTTAACACGCCTAACGGTAAGGGTGCCAGAACGGATGAAGGAAAAATTCGTGCCGCAGCCGTCCACCACGGTGTTTCGTGTATCACCACGATTCAGGCTGCAGAAGCAGCTGTAAAAGCAATGGAAGCTCTTTGTGAAGAAGAAATGGCTGTTCAGTCACTACAAGAACGACTGTAACAAGACCATTTGTGAATTTCCTCACTTGCATAAACCGGCTGGTGCTAAATAGCATAAACCGTTCATGGGTGTTTCATCACCTGATTCGTAATCACTTCGTGAATGAGTAATGCCGTGGCCTCCCCTTCAAGATCCGGAGTATTTGACTCCGCCGCTGATAAACGTGTTGAGCAGTTCACCGAAAGCGTGAGCTTCGATCAGCGTTTGTATGCGCACGACATTCAAGGTTCCATTGCTCATGCCAATATGCTTGCTGACGTAGGTGTACTCACCGGCGACGAGGCTGCCAGCATCGAAGCGACGCTGTTGGAAATTAAGCAGACGATCGATGACGGCGAGTTCGCCACATCGATATCGCTCGAAGATATCCACATGCACATCGAACAGGAGTTGATTGATAAGCTCGGAGATGTTGGGCGAAAGCTGCATACGGGCCGCAGCCGAAACGACCAGGTTAGTACAGATTTGCGCTTGTGGTTGCGTGACGCACTCGATCATATTGATCTGGCTCTTTCAAACTTACAGAAGTCTTTCGTTGGGCGTTGCGATCAGGACGCGGACACGATCCTGCCAGCATATACGCATCTCCAACGCGCACAGCCCGTGCTTGCCAATCACTATTGGCTTGCTTACACGGAGAAGTTTCAGCGAGATCGAGAGCGAATTGCTGATTGTCGAAAACGAGTGAACACACTCAGCCTCGGAGCGGCAGCACTGGCAGGTACTTCCATTCCAATCGACCGCGAAAACGTCGCCAAACGATTGGGGTTCGAGCTGGTTGCTGCCAACAGCATTGACATTTCCAGTGATCGGGACTTCGTGCTTGAAGCTGCTTTTGTGCTATCTGTAATCTCCACGCATCTAAGTACGTGGGCGGAAGAGTGGATACTCTGGAAAACTGTTGAATTTGACTTTATCGATTTGCCACATGAATTCTGTACAGGCTCATCGATTATGCCTCAAAAGGTNAACCCAGATGNGCTGGNGCTGATTCGAGGCAAAACTGCTCGATCTATCGGTAACCTACAAACCTTGCTAGTGCTCGTTAAAGGCTTACCNCTCGCCTACAANCGTGACCTTCAGGAAGATAAGCCGGCTCTGTTTGACATCGTCGACACGNTCATTGCGTGNCTTGAGATCGCNGCGCCCCTNGTCGCCGGTGCAACATTAAAGACTCAATCCATCAACGCTCGAATCGAAGAAGGATATCTCGATGCGACTTCATTAATGGAATACTTGATACAGCTTGGCATTCCACAGAGGTCCGCCCACCACATGGTCGGTTCTTTAGTTGGCGAGGCCGCCAAAAGAGGTGTTCAATTAGCTGAACTTCCTATCGAGGAGTTTGCGAAGCTTGACCCCAAGTTGGACGATAATGTACTAGGGGTACTGGGTGTTAAAAATGCTGTTGGAGCCTTCAAGAGCTATGGTTCGACAGCTCCAGAGCAGGTAAAAGCCCAGATAGAGCAGTGGAAAAGCCGTCTAGAGCTATCTTAACAATCAGGCCTCTGCGGGCTTAAGTGCTTGTCTTCTAAGCACTTACGACGCCTAATACAACCCGGCTGCCAAGTGGCATGTTAAACTAGGGGACTTGAGGTGAGATTAATGGGTTATCGATCTAATGCGATCTTACAATGCTGTGNGTGTACGCCGAAACGTGCGCTTTTTTCNCGCTTGGCGACTATTTTTTTTGGGATTTTTTTCCTGAGCTCCGCCGCNATTGCCCAGCCAAATAACCCATTTGGAGCACCCCCAAATGCTGGTGGNGCACCTGCTGCCGCNCCCAATCCAGGCCNGCCAAATNCAGCCGACGCACCAGNTCAAGAAACGGATCTGGCAATCAAAATCCTGCTGGATCAAAACCCTACCGAGCCTCAGNCTCTGGCTGAAGCCATACGNACNTGCGTTCAACTGGGNCGTGAAGACGTTGCCAGGAAATTTATGCGGACGCTTATCGACGGCAACTTCGATGCAACACAGTTGGCACCGCTAACAGACGTGTTGGATGCNGTCGTGCTTCACGAGTTAGCCATNGAAGAAGAGCTACAACCGGAGGGGGCACAATTAAGCAACATCATTCGTCAGGCGATCAAGCAGCGATATGACGACACATCCAACCTAGACCAGATCCTTACGCTTCTGGAAAGTGACAAGCCATCTGAACAACAACTAGCCATTGAGGAACTGCGACGAAAAGGCACTCCTTCGGTCATTGCATTAGCGGACATGTTTAAAGACCCCACCTTGGAAGATCGCTTCCAGACCATTCGTCGAGCGCTGGTCATTATGGGCAGTCATACCAGAGATCCGCTTGTCGGGTATCTTGGTTCAAGCCACGAAGCTCAGGTAGCAAACGTCATCGAAGTGCTGAGCTACTTGAGAGAGACGCGAATTGCCGCCGCACTGCTTTCACATGCAATTGTGAACGACGATCGAACTGGTGTTGGACAAGCTGCTCGAAAAGCGCTCGTGCGACTTGTCGGTACGCTTCCATCGAATCAGGATGCCGAAGAATATCTGCGGACGCGGCTGAATTACTACCTCGAGGGAAACGTCGAAGCTCTTCCCGATGCAAATATGAAGGTTGCCGTCTGGAATTGGGATAACGCTGCTCAATCTATCACCATTCAATCATACGACGTGCGTGTTGGCAGCCTTATCGATGTTGCACGAGTGGCTGCCGACCTCTACAAGCTTGATCCGGAAAACGAAGAATATCGATTAATGCATTACCGTTCGTTGTTGGAAGAAACCAAAGTAACCAACGGCCTTGATAACGCATTGGATATGGCCGATGGCAGTCCGGGAGCGGATGCGGCGAGTCATGGAGTGGGGTTTATCGTTGAGGTACTTGAAAGCAGCCTTGCGGATAGGCGATTTCCCGCTGCGATTGCCGCAACAGAGATTCTCGGCGACATCGGCTCGACGGAATTGGTTGCCGCGGTGAATGGGCAACCTTCCCTACTCGTCGAAATTGCCCAACACCCGAATCGTCGATTGCGGCTGGCTGCTACCGAAGCAATCCTTAAGCTTGACCCGCAGCAACCCTTTGCCGGCTCTACTTTTGTTGGAGAGAGTCTCGCCTATTTCGTTTCCACGGCAGGAGTCCGAAAGGTGTTGACCGGAGATGTAACGGGAACAAAGAGCCAGTTTTGGATTGGATTGCTGGGGCAAATGGGTTACAGCGGTGATCGGGCAACTACCGGAAGGGACTTAGTGTTTAGTGCCCTTAGGAGTTCGGACTACGAGTTCATTCTCGTTGGCGAAACCATCCAAAATCCTCCCATTCAGGAAGTCGTGCAATTGCTACGCAGCCAACCGCGAACCGCTGAGATTCCAATTGCCATCGTTTCAGACAACCCAGAAGATGGTGCGGGCGCGAGGATTTCCAAGCGTGATGACGCGACGTTTTGCATCGCTTCACCGAACAGCGTGGACTCACTGCTTCGCCATGCTCGCCGTTTCCTGCAAACGGCCCAGTATCAGGGGATTACGATAAACGAGCGATTTGAACAGTCCGAGCGAGCCATCAGATGGGCCACGATGATTCTTGCCGATAGCAAGTACGAATTCTATAACCTCCAGCGACACACAAAGTACATAAGTGAGGCCTTGTTCACACCCAATATCTCGTCGGCAGCTGCGGAGGCCTTGCAACATATTCCGAGTCCCGTGGCTCAGAAAGCATTGGTATTATTAGCAAGCAATCCGGGTGTGGATGTCGGCCTCCGTAAAACGGCGGCCAAAGCGTTCAAGGAAAGCATTGACAAGCATGGTACATTGTTAACGAGACCAGAAGTGCTAGCCCAATATGACTTGTACAACCGAAGCCTTGGACTAGACGACGCAACGATTGATATACTTGGCTTTATTCTCGATGCTATGGAAGCTCGAGTCAGCGCACAGCCGGAAACGAACAGTGATTCAGGAGAATAAGCACCTCGTTTCGTAGATTGTTATACTTTGCAGTTTGATGCTTTTGCCCAGTTATCAATAATCAGTGCCATGGACTGTTATTGATTTAGTCATAAGGATGATGACTAGCCTCCACTGATCATGAATGCCGATCTGTCTCCACCGAATGACTCCGGCTCTCTGCCCNGGATTATTGGTTCAAGCGAACCGATGAAAAGGGTCTATCAGCTTACGCGCCAAGTTGCAAAAAGTGATGCCTCNGTCTTGCTCCTCGGTGAAACCGGTACGGGAAAAGAGCTGATTGCAAATGCCATCCATCAGCTCAGTAATCGAAAAAGTGGTCCTTTCGTAAAAGTGAATTGTGGTGCTCTCAGCGAGAGCCTACTTGAGAGTGAACTGTTTGGGCATGTGCGAGGCTCCTTTACCGGCGCTGTTAACAATCGTACCGGCCGATTTGAAGCCGCTCACATGGGCACAATTTTTCTGGATGAAATCAACTCCACCACCTTACAGCTACAGGTAAAGNTGTTGCGTGTCCTGCAAGANCGTCAGTTGGAGCGTGTTGGNGATACACAAACCATCGAAGTGGACACACGGATCCTTGCGGCGAGCAACCGTGACCTCATGGAGTTGGTTCGCGAAGGGCTCTTCAGAGAAGACGTTTACTGGCGTCTTAATGTAGTCCCAGTCGTCATTCCGCCGCTACGCGAGCGCCGCGAAGATATACCGGAGTTAGTAACGTTCTTCTTAAATCACTACAACGAAATCAACGATCGATACGTTGTTCATATCCAGCGTGACGTGGTCCATGCGTTACAGAGTTATCATTGGCCCGGCAATGTCCGGGAGCTACAAAACTACGTAGAACGGGCTGTCGTAATGGCCACGGGCGACGAGTTTACGATGGANCTGCTGCCTCCTGCGGTGACCGACACCGGTGCGATTGCCGAAGCGGTTACATCGGGATCAACTGCTATTAAGGCAGATCTTGATACACTTGCTAATCTGGTCGTCCAGGAAGGACTGGCTAGTAGTGACGAGGAGGAGGAGAACCTGCACGGCAAGGTTGTAGATCGGGTTGAAAAGGAACTAATCGAGCAGGTCCTAAAGGCCTGCGATGGTGTTCAAACCCGTGCAGCAGCGAAACTCGGGATCAACCGAAATACATTGCATAAGAAGATCNGGGATTATGGCCTGGAATAGGTGGATATTCCGAGCNATTNTCTTTTCCGGCACTTGCCAGGTACTTCCGCCGTCATGCATTCGTATTCTTTGGCCGGAGAAGACCACTGACATCCTTTCAGTCCACAACTAGAATAAAAATGGCTGGCATTGCTACGTCAGCAACCATCGTTTGTACCCATAATCCCACCTAAGCACGGAAAGCCATGTTCAGCTTATTAGGCGCTGAGTGGATGTCGCGAATTTCTTTGTCGTGTTTTGCATTTAGCTATGCGATCACGATGATCCTTGAAATTTCGCGGATCTTCTTTCGAGTTCCCGTGCGATGGGCCGTCATCGTTCTAATCACCATTGCCGGGTTATTTGCCCAGAGCACGTTTATATGGCTAAAAATGAAGGCCGATGGTGGTGCCACTCCTGTCGCCAGTTGGCAGCAATGGTGTCTCATCGTCTCGCTTGGATTGGCCGTCATTTACCTCATCATTGCCCTGCGTCGTCCGGAAAATGCTTTTGGTGTGTTTTTCATGCCGGTAATCTTAGCCTTGATCCTGATCGCCATGGCCGCAGATGACACTACCGGCTTTGACAAAACAAATACCACAACATGGTCGGCGATACATGGTTTTTCATTGCTCGCTGGTACCATTTCCGTGGCACTAGGGTTTGTGGCGGGCATCATGTACCTGATACAGGCATACAGGCTGAAACACAAACTGCCCCCACGCGCGGGCTTTCGGCTGCCCAGCCTCGAATGGCTGCAAAATTGCAATAGACGTACTCTGTGGCTGTCCACAGCCTTGCTTGCAATCGGATTGCTCTCTGGGATCATCATCAACGTGCAGCGGCACTCCGGGAGTGAAGCGGGTATACCATGGACAAATGCTGCAATCGTTTCCTCTGCTGCTTTATTCCTGTGGCTAATCGCGACATCGATATTTGAATATGCTTATCGGCCGGCCAGGCAGGGTCAGAAAATTGCATACCTGACCATAGCAAGCTTTGTATTCCTCGCTTTTGTGCTGACGTTTGTGATCCTCGGCGATCACGCCAGCAACGCCACCGCCACAAGTGGTGTGGAAGTCTCTCAAGAGGAGGCTGGCACATGAAAGTTCAGGTAATTGGCTGTAATCATCACACCACAGATATTGAATTCCGCGAGCGGCTGGCATTTCAGCCGAATCAAGTGCCCGACGCACTCGATCGATTCCAAAGGATGCACCCTGGCACCGAAGCCGTGTTACTGTCGACATGTAACCGGGTAGAACTCTACACAGCATCGGAAAAGTCTGCTGTGTGTCCATCGCATGAAGAAGTTGTGGACTTTTTCGCAGCCTATCATGGTCTAAACGCCACTGATATCGCTTCGGAGCTCCGCCAACTTTCCGGTGAAGAGGCCATTCGTCATTTATTTACCACCGCTGCAAGCCTGGACAGCATGGTTGTTGGTGAAGCTCAGATCCTATCTCAGGTCAAACAGGCATATGAAATGGCTAATGATGGCGATTTCACCGGCCCCCTAACACATGCGTCGTTCCAGGCTGCGCTCCGTGTTGCAAAACGCATTGCGACCGAAACGGCCTTACATAAACGGCGGATCAGCATTCCAAGCGTGGCAGTCGCGGATTTTGCCAGCCAATTTTTCGAACGCTTTGATAATAAGACNATTTTGGTCATCGGTGCCGGAGAGATGGGTGAAGAGACTCTTCAGTACCTTATCGACTTNAATGCCACGGATATACATATCGTAAACAGAAGTATCGAGCGTGCTGAAGATCTGGCAAGCCGTACAGCTGGCGAAGCTCAACCNTGGGAAATGCTGGACCCATTGTTGATTAAAGCTGATCTCGTCGTCTCAACAACCGGCGCCAATAAACCCATCGTAACCATCGACCATTACAAGGATATTTCCCAAAAGCGNTTTCAGCGGCCGTTGTTCGTCTTGGACCTCGCTGTTCCCCGTGACTTNGAGCCCTCGATTGGTGACGAACTTGGTGTTTATCTGTACTCCATTGATGATTTACAGGCTGTTTGCGACAAAAACCAAAGGGCGCGGCAGCGCGAGTTACCAAAAGCACAGGAAATCGTGGAGGCCGAAACTGCCAAGTTCATGGCTGAGCTAAACCATCGGACGACCATTCCCTGGGTGAAGCAACTGAGGGAACAGGCAGACTCTATCAAACAGGATGAACTGGCAAGGCTTCTCAATAAGCTGGAAGTACTTGGCGAGCTTGGTAAACAAGGCAGGAAGGAGCTCGAGGTTTCTTTTGACCGGCTGGTCAATAAATTACTTCATCCGCCGCTTGAATCTCTGCGCGATGACGCCAGCAAGGGCCTTGAGCATGGTTTGCTGGACGCACTTAAGAAGTTGTTTCAGTTNCGNGAGTAGCGACTACTCGTCAAAACTATCCTGGTCGTCGGAGTCATCGCCGTCGTCTTCCTCGTCGTCTTCCTCGTCGTCTTCCTCATCGTCTTCTAGTTCGTCGTAGTCATCTTCCCAGCCTGACTCGTCATCTTCGTCCTCGTCGTCTACTTCTTCCCAGCTGGAATCTTCCTCATCGTCGTCGTCATCCTCGTCGTCATCGTCGTCGTCATCCTCGTCGTCATCCTCGTCGTCGTCCCAGTCATCGTCCTCTAGTTCTTCAAGGTCGCTTTCGTCAAAGTCTTTGCCCTTGTCTGGGTCGCTGTCTGTGTCATCATCCAGATCGGCGTCCTGCTCTTCATCCAGCTCTTCAATTTCATCAATCTCACTTGTTGATTCATCTTCTTTATTGTCACTGGCATTCATGAGAATTTGGCTCCGTTTAATCTCTGGCAATTCTTCAAGGCTGGTCAGCCCAAATGCCTGTAAAAACTTGCGTGTCGTGGCGTATAGGTATGGTCGACCAAGGTCTTCGCTACGGCCAGCAATTTTAACCATATCGCGTTCCATGAGTTGGCGCAGCACTTCGCCACACCCAACNCCGCGAATCGCTTCCACGTCTGCTCGCGTAGCAGGTTGTTCGTATGCAATCACCGATAGAGTCTCCATTGCCGGGGAAGAAAGCCGTTTTGCATTAGGGATATGTTCAAACCGCCGCAACCATTGAGAAAACACCGGGCGAGTCATTAGTTGAAACCCGCCACCAACTTCCTCAACGCGAAATGCACGGCCTGTTTGGTCGTACTGTTCATTTAATTGGCGTACTATTGTTCGCACTTCGTTACTGTCTTTCAAGTCGGCGAACTGTGCCAGCTTTCTGCTTGGCATCGGCTCTCTTCCTAGAAAGAGCGTGCCTTCGGCTCGCTGTCGCTTGGCCAATTCCGATTCCGGCATAACCACAAGCTGTTCGGTCGCGATTGCTGGAAACCGCATCCGTGTGTGGCGGCGGCGCAGCATTGTCGACGACTGTGCTTTCGACAAATATACCGGTCGAATTTGGTTAAATGCGCTTCGCATCCTGCTAGCCTAAGCCCAGCCCAGGGGTGGCCTCCTGTAACGAACAAATAAATTTAATGCCGGGATAATACATTTTGTTCTGATGTGGGTCTACCGCTGTCTACTAGTGTTTAACGCTATATTCACATGTTTTCTGTTCTTTCCGACGTGCGGCAAATTGTGCGTTATCGCAGACAGCGCACATGAAGTAATATGAAAGGCTGTTTCGTAAGCCTCACTCTAATCATCAGTTGTCTGTGATATACCTCGATAACAATGCCACGACCCCTTTGGATCCAGCTGTTGCTGCCTCAATTTCTCTTGAGCTAGAGAAACAGCATGCGAATGCCGGTAGCCAACATCAGGCTGGACGGATGGCACGACGCACTCTTGAGTCGGCTCGTGAGGTGATTGCAAAGCTATTTGGATTGAACTGTTCCGACATCCACGCTGACCACGTCGTGGTTACAAGCGGGGCAACTGAGGCGAACAATCTTGCTCTGCGCGGGTTACTGGCGAACAAGATCGGATCCTGCGCCCGGGTTGTCATCTCTTCTCAGGAGCACCCGAGTGTCGACCAGTGTGTAGAGTTTTTGGCTGCTGCTGGACACTCAGTAGTTCGCGTAAACAGCCTATCAAACGGCACTATCGATTTAGACCATTTGGAGAGTGTGGTCGATGGTGATACGGCGGCGGTAAGTGTTATTCATGCCAATAATGAAACTGGGATTATACAGCCGCTAGCGCAGATTTCTGAAATATGTCGGCAAGCTGGCGCCCCGCTCCACACTGATGCTGTACAGGCTGTCGGTAAGACAGAATGGGACTTTCAGGCGATACCTGTTGCGTCTGCCACCATTTCTGCTCATAAACTACACGGACCTGTTGGTGTCGGGGCCTTGCTCGTACGTCACGGTACCGACTTGTACCCTCAAATCACAGGTGGATTTCAACAGCAGGGTTTCCGTGCCGGCACAGAAAGCGTATTTATGGCTGTAGCACTGGCTAAAACCCTTGAGTTGTGTTTTGGGGCGGATGCTCAGGGCTATAGGCATGCGTTATGTGCACTACGGGATCGATTTGAGGCACAAATCACATCAGACATTCCAGATGTCCAGGTGATCGGGTCTGACGTGTCACGTGTGCCACACACATCGTGCCTTTCCTTTCAGGGGCTGGATCGTCAGGCTATTCAAATGGCCTTAGATGCTGCAGATATCTGTTGTAGCACGGGCTCTGCGTGTGCAAGCGGCTCCAGTGAGCCTTCGCCTACGCTGATTTCTATGGGGCTCTCACCAGAGGTTATAGAAGGTGCTGTGAGGTTCAGTTTTGGGCGCTTTAACACGGTAGACGAGATTGACTCTGCTTGTGAGCGTATCTCTAGTGTTATCAAGCACTTACGGCGATGACAAACCCTGTAGTTTTGAGCTCTGTCGGGTCGTCATTAACACTGAAAAACCCTATAATAACGGGTGTTAATTCCGGGGCAAATCCTATGCTTATCGCTGCCCTGTTTTTGCTTAAAAACACCTGTTTTTTCAGTGGTTTTTAGGTTGTTTTGGCCTCAGCTCAATCAACTTTTTTGATCAGGATGGACCCGCTGTGGTAAACGGACTCTTTACCATATCGCTCAAGGATGCCACAGGCGAGAAATCAGCCGCTGTGAGGTCAAAAGAGGCCGATCTTGCGCCTGATCATGGGCCCCAGCTATATGTTGGAGATGAACAATCTCAAACTGTTTTGACAGCGTTTGACGCTGTGCTGGACCGGCAGCCGTTCTGCAATCCACTGGTCATTACTGGTGCTGGAAGTGTTGGCAAGACTCTCCTGGCTCATGGTATCGCTGACTGCTGGAAGCGTCGTTATCCAGCCGAAAACGTGCTTATAACCACCGGTGCTGACTTCCTTAGAGGTTACACAAACGCTGTTCGCAGCCATAACACCTATCGATTCCGGCGACAGTTTATGAAGCTCGGGCTACTGGTTATCGATGACTTGCAAATGCTCAACCATCGTGCTTCAGCTCAATCTCAACTCGCCCAGTTAATAGACAGCATGGTTCGTCGGGGACAATTCGTCGTCTGTACGTTGCCCAGCACGCTAGCTCAGGCACATGGTCTGGAAGAAACGCTTGTAAGCCGTCTGTTTGNTGGGCTACAACTACCGCTTTCCGCGCCGAGCGAAGAGTCAATGCTCTTCCTGCTTGATGAACTTGCATCACAGCGAGGCATAGANCTTGATACAACACTGGGCAAGCTTTTGATTCGAGGTGAAGCTGGCTGCCCNTCTCCAATTAAAACCGTNCCGCAATTGCGAAGGGCCCTAATACGCCTTCAGATGAACGCTGAACTCTCCGGGTCTCCGATAACGAGGGTGTTAATCAGAGAATATTTAAAGGGTGAGTACCTAAACCAGTTGCCCACCTGCCGGGATATCACATCTATTGTGGCAAAACGCCTAAATGTAAGGATGGGTGATCTTAAAGGAAAATCACGCCGGCAGTATCTTTCCCGCGCTCGCGGAATTGCGATGATGCTCTGCCGGACGTTTACTGCTGAAAGCTATACCGCTATCGGGAAGTACTTCGGTGGACGAGACCATTCAACCGTTATGAATGCTTGTGAAAAGACGCAGNTNCGTCTTAATTCCGATGCATTTATTACCACAACTTACCAGGAGCTTAGATCGATCATTGAGGATCGCTTTCCTAACTCACCTATACAACAAAGTAGTAGTACACAGGAGAACTGAATAACGGTATTCACAAACAAAAATCGTGGAAAACCTGTCTAACTGACGTAGATTACTGTCTATGNNTTTGGCCATATTCTCGCTGGTTTGACGGTCTGTCTATANCCGGCTGATTTGATGACGGTTGATGGACAAATCNCCGACATCTTATCGAGTTGTTTTCCGCAAGGGTGTTTGTAATATCCNGTTCTTGTTTTTAAGGCTTTTTNGCGTGTCTAAACCACTTTGTGGACAATTCCGCCGCCGCCTTACTACTACTACTTAATTTAAAAATAAGTAATAAGTACCCAATCCAATTTTCATGCCATAGCGAACCAAGTATGGCTATGACAATTTGAAAGTAAGAATCATGAAACTGACTTTTAACCGAGAGACACTTCTCGTTGCTTTTCAGACCGTAGCTACCGTTGCACCCAGCCGCAGTCCTAAACCTATTCTGCAATGTGTTAAAATCTCTGCCTCCGCCGACCAAGTTGTGTTAATGGCAACTGATACGGAGATAGGCATTCGCTTGAGCGTTGATGATATCGACGTAGAAGCCCCTGGAAGCGCTGTTCTNCCTGTTTCGGAGTTTGGCAATATCTTGCGGGAGAGTACGGATGAGAAGCTCTCTGTGGCTGTTAGTGAAAGCTCAGTGGATATCACTGGTGAGAGCAGCTTGTTTAATATGGCTTTCCAGAATCCAGATGAATATCCAGACGTAAATGGATCTGAATCCGAGTCATTCCTGAAATTGCCAGCCAAGCTGCTTAAAGAGTTGATCCGCCGCACGCTGTATGCAACGGATAATGAAAGCAGTCGATACGCACTTGGAGGCGTACTGCTGGAATTGAATTCATCTAACCTAGTGGCTGTAGGGACAGATGGGCGGCGTCTCGCAAAGATGGAAGGCCCGGTTGAGGTCGTTGGTGCAGTCGACTTGGGGGAATCCAACACGATTGTTCCATCTAAATCGATGGGATTGATCGATCGTGCACTGGGTAATCCGGAAGAAGAGGTAACAGTATCGCTATCTGACGGTCATCTGTTGGTAAGAACTTCTACGGCAATGATAACAACAGGCCTGGTAGAAGGTCGTTTTCCTAAATGGAAGGAAGTATTCCCTAATTTTGCTGACCCGTCGGAAATCAATCTCACTGTAGGGCCGGTTTATTCCAAACTGCGACAGGCATCCATCATGACGAGTGATGAAAGTCGGGGAATCGATTTTTCCTTCGACAGTGGCACCCTAAAGATGCACGGGCTGACGGCCCAAAAGGGAGAAGCCAAAACAGAGTTACCCGTGGCATACGACGGAGATCCGCTGACGATTAGCATGGATCATCGCTACGTAGCGGACTTTCTTAAGACACTGGACAATGAAAGTGCCTTCACTATTAGCGTGCAAGGAAATGAAAGTGCCGTACTCTTCACGACAGAGGATGGATACAACTATATCGTCATGCCACTGGCAAGGGATAGGTAATCAGTAATGTATGAATACCAGGAGTCAGAGGAGGAGGTCCTTGCTGATATTAAGAATCGGCAGCGTTCCTCGCGACTACCANGTTCTATACAGAGCGTGGTAAACACACTTCTGGCCAGGACGGGTTATGCCCAGGTAAAAGGAAATGCGGACCTGCAGGAAAAGTGGGATGAAATAGCCGGGTCAGCGATGAGAGGCATGACGAAAACAGGAGCAATCAAACGTGGCGTGTTAGATATAGCAGTTCAAAATTCTGCTGCCATGCAGGAACTCATGTTCAGAAAACACAACTTAGTTAAAGAACTCAACGAGAAACTTCCGGGACTTAATATCCGGGACATACGATTTAGAGTGGTTGATTTACAATCGTAGATTAACAGCTTATCGGAAAGACGAGAATGGCCAAGGAAAAGCAACAATCCGAATACAGTGCTGATGATCTACAGCACCTATCTGATAGAGACCATGTGCGAAAGCGCCCCGGTATGTATATCGGTGACACATTTAGTCGTGGTTTGCATCACCTGGTTTACGAGGTCGTGGATAATTCCATTGATGAAGCAATGGCTGATTTTGCATCGTATGTCACGGTGGTTATCAACAATGATGGTAGCGTGACGGTTGAAGATAACGGTCGTGGTATCCCCGTTGAAGAGCATAAAGAGCTTACAGCCGAAATGGGTCGTACGGTTTCGACGCTTGAAGGCGTTATGACCGTCCTGAAGTTTGGTGGTAAGTTTGAAAAAGGTGCTTACCAAACATCCGGTGGACTGCACGGTGTTGGTGTAACAGTCGTTAATTTCCTGTCGCAGTGGTGTGAAGTCGAGGTATCACGCGATGGGTTTGTTTATCGCCAAGAGTATGAGCGTGGTGAAGCAACTGGTGATGTAACAAAAGGCGAAGCAACAGATCAGACCGGTACAAAAACAACCTTCAAGCCGGACAGTGAAATATTTGAATCGACAAAATACGTTTCGGATATTCTGGTAAAGCGACTTCAGGAATTAGCTTTCCTGAACAAGGGTGTCACNATTATTTTCCGAGACGACCGCAGCGGCTTGGAAGAAGAGTTCTGTTATGAAGACGGTATCATCGAATTCGTTAAACACCTGAACCGTGCTAGCGAAGACCTACAGCCGGACGTGTTCTACGTTACAGGCGAATATATGGATGAAGATAATGCCGATGAGCCGGCAATAGGATATGAGCTGGCATTTCAATACACCAACGAGTTTACGGAAAACCTTCAATCTTACGTAAATAACATTCACACGATTGAAGGTGGAACTCATGAAACAGGGTTTAAGCGAGCACTGACACGGATACTAAATCAGTATGCTTTGAGTAATAACCTATTGAAGAACAATGATAGTACTCCAGACGGATCCGATTTCCGTGAAGGCATAACAGCTGTAATTTCAGTGAAGGTAGCTCACCCACAATTCGAGGGGCAGACAAAAACAAAGCTTGGTAATCGCGAGGTTGATACCGCAGTTAACTCCATTTGCGGTGATTCACTTACAAAATATCTCGACCAAAACCCGAAGATCGCACGCATTATTGTGAATAAGGGAATTATCGCAATGGAAGCCAGGTTAGCCGCGAGAAAAGCTCGTGACTTGCTGCGGAAGCGTAAAAGTGCACTGGGTGGAAATGCATTACCAGGCAAGCTAAGAGACTGCATCAGCAATGAAATGGAAAGATGCGAATTATATCTGGTGGAAGGTGACTCTGCTGGTGGTTCGGCCGAAGGTGGCCGCATGCGTGAATTTCAGGCCATCTTGCCGCTGCGTGGAAAGATTATTAATGCCTACAAGTCACGAGAAGATAAAGTGCTCGCGAATGAAGAAGTGCAGAGCATGATCAATGCCATTGGATGTGGAATTGGCGAGGACCAGGATACATCCAAGAGACGCTATGGCAAGACAATCATCATGACNGATGCTGATGTTGATGGATCACATATTCGCACGCTGCTGCTTTGTTTCTTCTACCGTCAAATGAATCAACTGGTTGAACAAGGACATGTTTATCTTGCGCAGCCACCNNTGTTTCGCGTGAGGCAAGGCCGTAAAGTCCATTACGTGCAAACCGAAGAGGAAATGAAGGGCCAACTACTGGAAAAAGGTCTTTCCGATGCAAGCTTCAATCCTGGTGATGGGCAGCAAATAACTGGCGAAGCATTAGAACAGTTATGCCGACTACTGTCATCGATGGAAGAATCCATCGTGGCCCTAGAACGCCGCGGGGTAAATCTCAAAGCACACGCTGAAAGAATGGATCTGGAAACTTCCAAGCTGCCAGTGTTTCGCGTAACACACGAAAGTCTTAACCACTGGTTCGTTAAGCGTGAAGATGTGGATGCATTCGTAGCGGAACATAGTCCCGCTCCATCGGAAGAACAGGTAAGTGAGAAAAACGAAGAGGGTGAAGAAGGAGAAGATCAAACCCCTGCGACCCCAACATTACCCGTTGTTCAGGTAACTGAACTTCATGAGGTAAGGACGATCAACGGCGGCTTGACTGATCTAGCAGAATTTGGATTTGATATTCAGTCNCTTATCACNCAAGAACGCACAGGNGAGCAAGAGCCTCGATACACACTTGCAAAAGGNGACAACGTCACGAANATNGAAGATCTTCGCGGTCTTCTCGGAGCCGTCAGGGCAGCTGGTGAAAAAGGCCTGCAGATCACTCGATTTAAGGGTCTCGGCGAAATGAATGCTGAGGAACTGCGAGAGACAACNCTGGATCCTGAAAACAGAACCCTGATCAAGGTCACAATGGACGATCTGGGTGCGGCAAGTCAGATGTTTAGCATTTTGATGGGCGACAAGGTAGAACCGCGGCGAGAGTTTATAGAAAAGCACGCACTCGATATTCAAAACCTCGACGTATAAACTCTGCAGCCGCAGAGATCGTCGTTACTGTCGAGTAGCCATGCGCCGCTGTAGATACAGTGCAAAAGTCTCACCCAGATTATTATCGGTGTCACACAGAATGCGTTCGCAACCATTGTGATCACAAATCTGTTCGAGCAATTCGTTAAATCGGTTCATAGCTTCCAGATAGCCATCACGAATATCACGTGGTCGCGTTAGATACTGGTCGGCGTCTTCTAGGCCGATAAATCGCACCATGCCATCAATATCGAAATGCAATTCGTCATGGTGCATAACCTGAAAGAGGACAACTTCATGGTTGTTATATCTTAGCCGTCGTATAGAGTCTTCAAGATCTTCAAGATCAACAAAGAAGTCACTAAAAATAACAACGATACTTCGTCGTCCAATCTGACTNGCAACCTCTCTCAGGATGGGTGCGATTTCTGTCTTGTTCACCGCGCGAGCATCATCGATAGACTCTGTCATTCGGATGATCTGACCCATATTATTTGATGGCGTCAGAGATGCCCGAATTTCATTGTCAAACAGCGTAAGTGAAACTTTGTCGGATTGTTCNACTACGAGATANCCGAGCGTAGTGGCCATCCTCGANGCGTAGAGCAACTTCTGTGCATCATCTTCGCCGTAACGCATCGAAGCCGAGATGTCCAACACGAGNTGGCATACGAAGTTCGTTTCCATTTCGTATTGTTTAATCATGTGCCGNTCTTGCCGGAAGTAAACCTTCCAGTCGAGGTGACGCAGATCATCCCCGGGGACGTACTCTCTGTGACTGGCAAACTCTACCGCGTAGCCATGGAACGGCGACTTATGAGCACCGGCCAGNGAGCCCTCAACAAGCTCGCGGGGCAAGACCTTAAANTGGCTTAGACGTGTTAACACATCCGGCTTAATGTATTTGCTTAAGACTGGNTGGGCCATCGCAAACCTCTAATTCTTTTTACCAAGGTTCACGCTAGACAGTCACAGCTTGTGGNGGCTCAAAAGCCTGATCCGATGCAATCTCTTCGAGCAACATTTCAATAATGCGATGAGAAGTGATGCCAGAGGCCATACCGGAGTAGTTAGGTGCAATCCGATGAGCGAGTGCCGGCGCCATAATTGCCTGTACATCTTCCACGCTCGCGTGATAGCGGCCATTAAGCAGCGCCCGAGATTTGGCACAACTGATCAATGACAGAACACCTCGAGGACCGGCACCCCAGCTAACCCACTGGTTTACGAATTCCGGTGCTTCCGGCTCTCCCGGGCGAGTTGCTCTAACAAGTGCATGTGCGTATCCCAAAACCTGATCGCAGATAGGCATGCTTTGAACAAGTTTTTGTGCAGAGATGATATCTTCAGCCGAAACGACGGGCGATATGTCACCCAGTTCGCCACTGGTCACCTTGCGTGCGATATCCCATTCTTCACTCGCGGTTGGATAACCAACCTTGATGAACAGCAGGAATCGGTCTAGTTGTGCCTCAGGCAGCGGATAAGTACCTTCTTGCTCNAGAGGGTTCTGNGTAGCCAGCACAAAGAACGGCTTTGGAAGCTCATAGGTGTTGCCACCGGCGGACACCATCCGTTCCTGCATGGACTCAAGCATGGATGCCTGTGTTTTGGGCGGAGTCCGGTTGATTTCATCACCGAGAACCATGTTGGCAAAGATTGGGCCCTTTACAAAGTTGTAAGATCGTTCCTTAGTTACGGGATCTTCCTGCAGCACATCTGTACCGGTGATATCNGATGGCATNAGGTCAGGCGTAAACTGAATGCGATGAAAGGATAACGAAAGCGCATTTGCAATGGAATGCACCATGAGCGTCTTTGCCAGACCTGGAACGCCTTCTAGCAAAGCGTGACCCCGAGCAACCATTGCAATAAGGATCTGCTCGATGACGTCATCTTGACCGACGATGACTTTTTTTAGCTCGTCGCGGAGGTTATTAAACTTGTCAGCCCATTGCTGAACAGCAGCAGCTTCATCTGAAGATTCAGGGGTGCTTGGAGTGTCGTTCATGTTCTTTTACTTAATGTTCTTAAAGTACTTTCTCAGGAGTTCCTCATACCCTCGTGGCAGTGCCTTATTCTGACGAGAGTTGATCGCTTCCCGAGCGGATTTAGGTAGAGATGTAAAGAATGCACTCTTCTCTTGTGGCAATCCTTTTAGGCTGGCGTCACCGTTTCTTCCACCAGGGACGGTTGAGTCAGCATCGGTTTGAGCTTGAACGACTTCAGGCGTTCCTTCCTGAGGCCCTTCGTTTTCGCTCGTACCAATTTTACCCTTACTTGTGCCGCCTCCCTTTGCTTGGGAACTGGCAAACGTGGACATATCATTTGGTTCTTGTTCTGATGCCTGNTGGGACTGCCCCTGACCGGGTTGACCACCCTCCATTGGCTGCTGACCAGGCATTGGAGGCCCGTTTGCCTGTTCCGGTCCCTCNGGAGCTTCACCGTTGGACTCGCCATTCATTGGCAANCCGTTTTCAGCCAGTTGTGCTGGATCAGTAGGCAGTGGCAGTTCTTTGCCTGCCATCATTTGAGCTGTTTCCAGTGGCGATGTTGGNACGAAGTTTCCAGCATCTGGAGTAGGCAGTGGCGCAGGAGGTGTGTTGGCCATCGGCTGATCGCCAGGTTCCGGACCTTCACCTTCTGCCGGCTCAGCATNACCAGCATCCATTGGCGTGTCCATCGGTGCGAGTGTTGCTGCCAGTTGAGCAGCATCCTTAATCGGCTGATTGGCAATCTCTTCCTGTTCGGTNAGAGCTTCCACTAATTCACCGATGCCAGCCAGAGCTTCTGCCTGATCAATAACGGCATCAAGCAACTGTTCTTCGGCTTCCGAAGGGTGTGGATCTTCCATTGGTTGGCCTTCGTTCATATCACCATTCATTGGCGCATTTGCAGCAGCTTCGGCCTGTTCCTCTGCAACGGCTTCCCGCGCTTCGGCGATTTGCTCAGCGGACTCCTGTCCCTGCTCAGCCAGTGCTTTCAATGCCTCAGCTGCAGCCAACTCATCTTCCAGAATTTCTTCTTTGATATCGGCGAGCACTTCAGCGCGAAGNAGCTGTCGAGCTTTTTGGGTTTCAGGGTCTACGGGCTTGCCNNCACCGTCTTCCATTGGCATATCATCNGCTGGCTCAGNTNCATCGNCCGGCTCGTCCGNGGGCTCATCAGCNGGTTCGTCGCCAGGCTCATTGTTTGGCTCGGCTGGTTCGTCACCGGNNGGCGGNTCATCGCCANCATCCTGNGGCTCGTCGCCGTCTTCCGGTGGTGNAGCGTTTTCAGCTGGTTCGTCAGCTTGTGCTTCAGCAGCTTCAGCNGCATCAGCAGCTTCTTGCAGTGCTTCACCCACACTAGGAATCTCTTCGAGGGCACGATCCGCCAGATCTTCGATCTGCTCTGCAGTAGCCGGCGTTTCCGGATTATTAGCCATCGCAACGTCGGATTTAAGGTCGGTAACTTCATCCAACTGTTCTTGAACTTCGTCGACCAACTCTTCTGCAGTAGCCAGCAGCTCTTCACGAAGCTCGTTCGCAGCGTTTTCTAGATTTTCGGCCACTGTTTCTGCCTGTTTGGCAGCATCGNTTTCTTTTTCNTCGTCGCCAGCGGCCATAGGAAGGTTTTCTGATAACTCACTTGCTTCGTTAGCAGCTTCCTGCAGCCCTTCTACGTTTTCATCGGAGAGCGGCTTGATACCTTCAGCTACGTCATTAGCGATTTCTTCGATCTTGTTAAGATCGTCTTGTGCTTGTGCAACCTGGTCTTCCGTCGGTGAGCCATCTTCATTTAGGGACTCAGCGGTCTCACGTGCTTTNGCAGCAGCTCGCTCGAGGGATTCTACGGCTCGATTCAATTCACCAACTTTTGCGGCAAGAGCGTTTTTCTTGGCTTCTTCTTCAGCAATTTCCGCTTCACCAATCGCTTCGCTTATTGCTTCACCCGCCTCATCCAAAGCGTCTTCGCTTTCTTCGGAGCCCTCTTGGAGCTCTTCGGTAGCTTCAGCAACTTCTTCAGCAGCGTTCTCGATAGCATTGGCAACATCTTCCGGNAGATTTTCATTTTCACCGGCTTCGTTTACCGATTCTTCTGCCTGNGCTTCNGTAACAGCCGCTTCTTCNGTGGATTCTTCNGCAGTCTCGATNGCTTCGGTGTTTAGCTCCTCGGCCTCTTCGAGNTTCTCGCGTGCCTCGGCCACTTCCTCGGCAATTTTGTTGTATTCTTCCGAAGACAGTTCAGGTTTAAAACCATCGATTTCTTCCAGGATCTCTTCCTGAAGCTCAGCGAGTGTGCCGATCACTTCTTCCTGCAATTCAACGGCTTCTTGTTCTTCACCTTCGAAAACGGCTTCGCGTGCTTCTGCAGCAGCATCTTCCGCACGTTCTGCTAGCTCAACAGCATCTTCGTTTGTGGCCAAAGCATTCTTGAGGCGATTGAGTTTTTCGCGGATCAGCGACTGCTCTTCCACAATGGAGTTCAACTCTTCCTCGTCTTTAAGGTCTCCGTTTTCTATTTTCTCTTTGATTTCCTCCTGGGCGGTGAGAATATCTTCGGCAGCTTCCTTGGCATCGGCATTAATCCATGCCGGATCTTCAAAGCGGCGGATTTTGCTCAGGATTTGTTCTAGCGCGTCGATGACTTCTTTTTGCGTGCCTGCGGCATCTGAAAACTCTGTGTCACCCAGCTGAGTCTCGGCTTTAGCAAGGAGACTATGAACATCTTCATTCTCAATGATCTTTGCACATTGCGTGGCCATTTTTCCAAGCTCACCACTCCAGTCAGCGACGATCTGTAGCGTGTTATCAAAGGAGGTGACTAACAGCGAGACATCTTGTTGCGATCGCGTGGTAGCCAAAATCTCTTGTTCGTTCGTTGTTGATAGTTCAACGGTGTCTTCTCTTGTGTCTGTCTGTTTAACAACTACTTCGGTGATGCGTTCTATCAACTCGGCATGTTGTCGCCTCAGTCGCAGCTTTTCCCGTTCACGAAGAAGGTCGAGTAGCACGTCCTTCATTTTGACGTGAACTGTCTTCATTAAGTCCTGCCGCTCATTTGGCTTAGCCACATCAGCCTGCATCAGCAAATCAATTACGACAGGCATTTTCTGCATGGCCAGGTCACCTAACCGGCCTCGCATAGATGTAAGGTCATCATACAGCGGCAGATCGGTAAGCTGGTTGTCCTCAAGTTGCTCAAGTTGGGTGTCGACCAGAACCTTTAATAAATCCGCAGTGAGATCTTTTGCCCGCTGTTGATTGACCTTGTATTGGTTAATAACGGTACGGTTTGCAGGCTTCGTTTCCTGGGCCTGAGCTACGCTGTTTGCGAACAAAGAAACTGAAAGAATGGCAACGAGAATCTGACGCGTCATTTGCGATCTCCGATTCCTAATTGAGCTTGAATGATTTGGTCGAGTTTCTCATCGGTTTGCGCGTCCACTTTGCGCATGGCAGCCAGAAAATCTGACCTGCTGGCAATTTCTAATACCAACGGATCAGCTTCGGTGGCTTCGCCTTCCGTGTCTCCCCGATAATCTCTAACTATTAAGGTTACCGTAACTGAATCACCTATCTCTAGAGAGAAAGTGGAAAGGTCTACCTGTGCATTGGAGTCAATGTCCATTAAAACCGCTTCCTCATCCCCCAAAGGGATGGAAATTGTCTCTGTTTGTAGCTCTTCGCCATCTCGTTCTATCAAGATTCTTGCACTTAGACCCCCGATGGCATAATCGTCAACCGCACGATATTTAATCCGTGGCTTGGCGTTTGGTAGAGCTAAATCGATTACAGTGGCAGCCGCAATTCTTGGCGGCAAATCAGGTCGTACTTGAATCACACCGCCAATAGGCCGTTCAAGCTCAATGCCGTCCAGATCTTTTACTTCGACACGGTAGTGAATAGTCTCTTGTAAATCAGCAAAAGGGTTTGCCTTTGCGTCGGCAAAAATGTTGCCTTCCTTAGGCAATACAAGCCCCCAGTTTTTATCATCATCCTTCGCTTCAACTTCGACAGGCTGGTCGTTTACAGCCAGAGTTACATTGCTAAGGCTCTTGCTCGACACAACTCTTGGTTTTATGGTTGTGCCTTCTAATACCACGCGAGAACGACTGTTCGCACTGGCCTCATGGAAGCGATGTCGGGCATACTCCGGGATGTTGACATCAAGCTCCATTTCAACAATGGGCACTGGAATGATTTGAAGCTGTTGCTTTTCCGAAACAGCGTCACCCAAAGCCACGGTGTAGTTAATATCATCGATGGCCATNTCCAACTGGCCAACAAACATCGTGCTCCCGGGCTCTTCCGGCATAAGCTTGATTCGGGAGAGCGTGCCACCCTTGGTTTCGATTGTTATCTCTCCGTCTTCGGGAATAACGCCGCCTGCCTGAATTCGGAAGTGAATTGGCTTGCCATACACAGATTTGTTGCCGGGACTGACAATATCAGCAATCTTCGTTGCTGTCGGGTAGGAGACTTCATTAAACAGCATGCGNTTAAAGAAGATTTGNGCGTATTCGCCTTGCCAGACGAGCAGCAACCCTACCAGCAATACACTAATGACAGCACCACCAAAGCGCTTCCAGAGATCCGGCCGAGAAAAGCCTTCCAGATAATTCAGCCGTCCACTGACTTCGACGGTTTGCGTTACGATTGCTGCCCTCAGCTCTTCAGAGCCGTACTGATTTCTCTTCTTGTCAGCAAATTGCATCGTGGCTACGAGATCCGAAGGAATCCCCTGCTGCCTCTCAACCATCGCGGCCATCGAGACCCGACTCTCTGACTGTGCAAGGGCNGGTAATACGTGCTTCCTTAGAGACCATAAGGCGGCAATCACCACAACGCCCAAAAGCAACACTCGCTCGAACGTATCGGTGTTTAGGAACAGGTCTAAAAAGAACACCAACAATAATGCCCAAACAACCAGAGTGAGGAACACGGACAACCCACTACCAACCCGCGCAACGAAGCGAAACCGCCTTACACGGTTAACGCCTCGGTGTAGTGTGTTGATTGTTGCCATTTTTATTCAGACCAGTGTTTTTATCTCAGGTTNAAGAGTTTGCGCGCAAGCCACTCGGTGTGCATTAACAACAACAGAATTAGGAGCACCAACCAAGTATTCCATAATGGTAACTGTTGTTCGGCGGGTTCTTCTGTATCTTTAGCCTCAATTGACCGCAGAATTTCAGGTAATTCGTACAACTCCCCTTTCTTACCACCGGTTTGACTGGCTAATTGAGTTTGAAGTCCTACATTCCGAATAATCTGCTCGTTTTCACGCGATGTGGAGGTGACTTCGAACCCCAGTTCAAACTTCTCGTTAGCAATGGGATCATCTATAAGCAGGCGATAGCGGCCAGGCTCATAAACCATGGTGGTCGCTTCAAAGACGTGATTGTCGCGGGTCAATGGAAGCACAATGTCTTGTAAAAAAGTTTCCTGCCCTGCCTCATTCACCATGTACAGTTGTCCGGATAGCAGTTCATTCTCCAGTGGTTCGAAGTCAGCGTTGTAGGCCTCAACGGTAAATCGCACGAGATCTCCCGTGCGATAACTTGAACGATCGGTTGTAGGTGAGAATCGCTTTTGCTCGCCCAGCACGCGACCAAGTCCGAGTCGATAGATTAACTGACCCCAGAATTGCCGATAAAACCGTTCGCCGTACTTTCTCCGCAACCGCCAGGTTTCATTGAATCCAAGGTAGATTACCTCGCCTTTGCCATAGCGCCTTGAAGCAATCAAGGGTTGCAGTGATTCGTTATCAACAGCACGATCTCTTGGGTGCGTTGCCAGGACCGTAGCCAGTGGATGTGCCCTCAATACTGGCTGATACCACGGCAACGGGCCAATGTTATTCCAGGCGAGATTGTTTTCAGCATCGCTGCCGCCAAGCTGCATGAAGGGGTATTCAGAAATGATCGGTGAGAGATTCAGTGCAAACTCTCCAGCCTTAGGTTTAATGGTCGGGTCGAGGACGACCGGCAACATTTCACCAATCCGCGTCCGNGCCAGNGAGCTCAAGCCAAATCGAGGGCCTGCAATCACCACTAGGCCACCACCAAACTCTTCAACGTACTCGATCAGCAGATCCTGGAAGGCCTTGGTCATCATCTCAGCAGGAACATCACTCAACAGAATGACATCGTTTGAGAAAAACTCGCGGCGAGGCCGGACAAGCTGATCAACAAANAAGTCGTTTGTNTGCCGAACCTTGAAGTCCGCGGACCGCAGGAAGGTTCGAAAGCCGTCCTGTCCGATCAANGGATCTCGGTGAAAGACCTCTTTTACAAATCGCCACTCCCATGTCGGCTCATATTCAACAAAGTAGAGCTTCAGTGAGTCGTCTTTAATNTTGACCTCGCGACGACCGCTGTTGTTATCGGTGTTTACTTCGCCAGCAACGGGNTCGATGGTTGCAATCAGTTCAAATCGTCCCGATTCATCTGGCTGCAACGGAATCGGCACGGTCACGGTTGGTTGATCGAGTGTTGCCGCAACGGGGGTCCCGATGGGCACCTGCTCTTCTTCGGCTCCGGCATCTCCAAGCGGGCGTGCAAAAAGCTGAATCTGNACAACCTGNCCATCGAGCCCTTGCTGCTTAATGGTTGCAGTCACTGCCGTCAGCTCATCCTGNTTNAGCACCAGCGGCGCTTCGAGCTGCACTTGCAGGTCTACNGCATCTACCGGGCCAAGGCCGATAGCAAAGACTTCGGAATTNAGCCTTCCGATAGAGTCTAATGCCGGAACCCCAGCGTTTTGAATGAAGTCACTGACAATAACAGTTCCGCCGATCCGCTGGCTACCATGACGTAAAGCAAGGTCATCGAGTGCACCACCAAGAGCCGTAATTTCAGCATCAAATGTGAGCAATTCAGCGAAATCTTTACTTGCGGGCGTCTCTTCTTCCTCTGATTCGGTCTCCAATAGCCGGGCTTGATCCAGCGAGTCCATGAGATAGAACCGTAAATCAAAATCCTCTTTTATTTCGTCCAGAGTATCCGCGAGAGGGCCAGCCTGCATTGCAAGCCTGACCAGCTCGGCCCGAGTAAGCGTGGTTGGATCTGGACTTTCACCGGATTCAGGCGCTGTTAGCAGCGTTCGCATTTCAGTGACTTGTTCATTAGGCAGTTCATCGCGAGTATTCATACTGCCAGAGCCGTCGAGCAGCACTAATAGTTGTGGCTTGTGGTTTTGTGTATACGCGACCCAGATAACAGGTTCAGCCAGAACGAGAACCACGATCACCATCAAAATAGATCGCAGAACGGAAAGGAAAAACCGACGCTTGGGGCGTTTTACGAGGCCAGCTTCGGCATGCAGTTTGTAGTAGAAGTAAACCGCAAGGATGATCGCGGCGATACAGGCCAATATGACCAGAACCGGGCGCCCTTCTGCCCACGGAGCGGCAAAGCGTAGCTCAACACTTTCAATGGTGGCGCTGGAATCNAGCCCCACCATTCGGCTAATGAAGGAGTTCACTATGCGCCTCCTTCTGCTGAAAGAGCGGTNGACGCTCCGGTGCCGGAGGNNACCTTTTTGCGTTGTCGCAACAACCACATTTCCATGGCCATCATGANCATCATCAGGATCCACAGCCATCGCCAAGAATCCGTGCCGACATATGATTGTCCNCTGAGTGTAATCGTATCGTTTGCACCAACCCAGCGCGTGTTTTCGGAATTAATCCGGCCCATTAAGTCTTCTTGGCTAACGTAAACCAAGCGACTCTCCGCAGCGGGCCCATTAAACGCGAGTAAAAAGGGCGGCTCATCATCTTGCTCTTCGACGGCCGTTCGTATGATTTCGTAAAACCCTCGATACGTAGGTGAGCGAAGAACGACTCCGTACCGGTAAGTCCCGACACCCTCTACTCCGATTGGCGTACCTGTGTTCTCACCGGGGTAAACCACTTCGAAGCTGTCACCGCGTTGCCTTGCTGGTACGGGTAACACCATACTTGCCAGTGGCCCCATCGTGCGATCGGGCAATGACCTGAGTAACAGCTGCCTGACAACTCGACTAAAGATTAATACTCCGGAATCAACGGCTACCGT
>PAXU01000002.1 GCA_002714565.1 Rhodopirellula sp. | reverse complement strand
GGTTCTGGTGGCATTTCATTGATGGATAGTTACCAGCGAGGGATTAGCGGCACAATGCCCGGGATGGAATTCCTTGATGGTGTAGTCGCTGTCTGGAATGCTCTTGAAGCTGGCGATATTCAGCGAGCTTATGACGTCTATTTTCCGCTGTGTGCGTTGGTCGCTTTACAGTTGCAAGCAGGCCTGGATGGCTTCTTGGCTGTTGAGAAGTATGTATTAAAGAAGCGTGGTTTATTCGCGACAGATTACCGTCGCAAGCCATATTGGTTCGAGTTGGATGACGAGACAATTGCGGAGCTTGATCGTCTGCTGGCGAAACTGGATGAAGCGCTGGTGGATTAGCGGCCGTCCATGTATCAGTATCCCGCTTAGCATGTTTGGCAACCGCGGGGCTCTGCGTCTACGACTAGTTGACCTTTCTGCTGGCATTCACGAAACTAGTCGCATTGGTAAACGTCAACTACTTAAGCGGCTAAAGCCAACCCAATAAGGTCATTATGAAATCTCTAAGACACGCGTTAATCCTGGCCATCGCATTCTTTTGCACCCTATCCGGCAGTAACTCCACAGCCCTTGCACAAAACTGGGCTCAATGGCGTGGTGGGAATATGGATGGCATCAGCTCCGCCAAAAACCTACCTGCAGAATGGGATAAAAGTAAAAATGTAGTATGGCGTACCGAACTTCCCGGACCCGGTGGTGCAACACCAGTTATTTGGGACGACCACGTCTTTGTAACAAGCACCGATGGTGATGACCTTGTACTGATTTGCCTAGACCTGGACGGCAAATTGCGATGGCAACAAAAAGTCAGTCAGGGCGACAAGGTCGTACGTGGTGACGAAGGAAATGCGGCATCCCCTTCCCCTTCAACCGACGGTAAACATGTCTACGTCATGTTTACAAACGGCGCTCTCGGTTGCTATGACTTCGACGGCAAAAGTGTTTGGTCGGTTGATCTACAGGAACGATTTGGCCAGTTCAAAATTGCCTTTGGTATGACAAGCACACCTGTACTCTATGGTGACCATCTCTATCTGCAACTAATCCACGGTGAAGGAAATCCGCAAACACGCGAAGCAGTTATCGCGGCACTTGATAAGTCCACTGGGGAAACTGTATGGAAAACCGGTCGCCCAAGTGAAGCCCATAGTGAAAATGAACACTCTTATGCCTCGCCTACTATATATAAGGATAAGAAACAGGCTTATTTGCTTACCCATGGCGCAGACTACGTCATCGCACATGATCTAAACGATGGGCATGAGATATGGCGATGTGGTGGATTGCATCCGCCAACACGTTACGACCCCACCCTGCGATTTGTAGCTTCTCCCCTTGCAATTGCGAATCTGATTATTGTTCCTTCAGCAAAGGCGGGAATCACTCTGGCACTTAAGCCGAACGGCAAAGGCGACATCACGGGTAAGAAAGAGCACCAGTACTGGAGCTTTAATATCACACCGGATGTACCATCTCCACTGGTTCTCGATGACATTGTTTATTTGTGCCGTCAAAACGGTAACTTGATCGCATTGGATAAAGCAACCGGCGAACAGTTCTACGAAGCACGAACACACCGCGATCGACACCGCGCATCTCCCGTTTACGCTGATGGAAAGATCTTCCTTTGTGGCCGCGATGGTACGGTTAGTGTCTGTAAGCCAGGTAAAGAGTTTGAGTTGATTGCTCAGAATCGCCTGGAAGAAGGACTGGCCGCGTCACCTGCTATTGCCGGCAACCGAATTTATCTACGAACTTTTAATGCTTTGTATGCAATTGGGTCGAAATAAGCTGCATATGGCGATAAACCGCTAATTGACGTAAAACACCGGCACGACAACTCAACCTAAAGCGGTTCCTTATGGCTCGTAGAGACCAACTCAGAAACATCGTGATCATTGCGCATGTTGATCACGGGAAGACGACTCTTGTAGATTGCCTGCTGCGACAAAGCGGACAGTTTCGCGATGCTCAGCTTCAAGGTGAGCGAATCCTCGACAGTAATGACCTTGAACGAGAGCGTGGGATCACCATTCTCTCAAAGAATATTGCTTTGCCTTATGAAGGCGTGAAGATCAATATCATTGACACTCCGGGGCATGCGGATTTTGGCGGTGAAGTGGAACGCGTCGTGCGTATGGCTGACGGAGCTCTGCTCCTGCTGGATGCCGCTGAGGGGGTCATGCCGCAAACACGATTTGTACTATCCAAGGCACTTGAAGCAGGTCTGCAACCGATTGTCGTCGTGAATAAGATCGACCGCCCGGAGGGAAGGCCTCATGAAGTATTGGATGAGGCATTCGATTTGATGATTGATCTAGGTGGTGAAGATCTGGCAGATGATTTCCCTTTTGTTTTCGCAAGTGCAAAAGATGGATTTGCAACGCTCGATCCTGAGGTTCCTGGTGACTCGATGAAGCCATTGTTGGACTTAATCGTGGAGCACATCCCTGGCCCGGAAGTTACTGTTGAGGCTCCATTTCAAATGTTGGTTACGACGCTCGACTGGTCGGAATATGTCGGCAGAATTGCCATAGGTCGCGTTAAGGCCGGCAGTGTCAAAAGCGGACAGAAAATTGACTTATGCCAGGCTGGTGATGAAATTAGCCGCGCAGCAATTAGCCAACTGTACGTCTTTGAAAATCTGGGACGTGTTGAAGTTGAAGAAGCAGACGCTGGTGATATCGTTGCCATCGTCGGATTAGAAGATGTTGAAATTGGCGACACGCTTTGTGAAGTAGATCACGTGGATCCCCTTCCGCGTTTGACGGTAGATGAACCGACGTTGGAAATGCGGTTTACGATCAATAGTTCACCGCTTGTCGGTCAGGATGGACAATACGTTACAACACGCCAATTACGTGAACGACTGTTTAAGGAACTCGAGAGAAACGTAGCTCTGCGTATCAATGAGACGGAAACAGCAGATTCTTTTGCTGTGGCTGGCCGCGGGATACTTCATTTGGCCATCCTTATTGAAAACATGCGGCGAGAGGGATATGAGTTATCCATTGGTAAGCCGAAGGTAATTACTCGGGAAGTTGATGGAAAGACTCATGAGCCCTACGAAACGCTGACAGTGGAAGTGCCAACTGATAAGTTTGGGCCGGTCATGGAATTGACCGGTGAGCGACGTGGAAACATCGATGAAATGGATGTACGGGGCGATTATACCTATGCCACATTNACCATCCCNGCCCGTGGCTTGATTGGGCTGAGAACACGTCTGCTCAACGCGACTCAGGGTACAGCGATNATGCATCATCGATTTAAAGGTTACCTGCCCGCAGAGGGTGAAGTGCCAAGTCGATCTAATGGTGTTCTGGTCTCCACNGTCAGCGGCAAGGCAGTAGCATTTGCACTGGATTCGCTTCAACAGCGTAGTGACCTATTTGTGTCGCCGGGTGATCCGATTTATGAAGGTATGATTGTTGGCGAAAATGCTCGTGATAACGACCTAAACGTAAATCCGTCGAAGGAAAAGAAGCTCACCAACATGCGAGCTTCCGGAAGTGACGATAATGTCCTCCTTAAACCACCGCGACTGATGTCGCTNGAGGCGGCGCTGGAATATATCGAGGAAGATGAGTTNGTGGAGATTACGCCTGCGGCGATTCGGCTCAGAAAGATCTTGCTAAAGGAAGCTGANAGACGGCGCGATGCCCGCAGCAAAAAGTAAGCATAAGCCGACATGTAGCTAACCGTTAAACTCTGCCCAATCGGAACATCGCGTAATTCTGATGCATCCCGCATCCCGGCAATGCTAATTTGCCGATCTCAATGGTGTCCAAAGTTGTCTTAACTACCACTCAGAGACCACTCGATGGCCACCATTGACGAGCAGAGCTTAACTGCAGCAACAGATTGCGTCGACGAACAACCGCTTAACGCGAGCGATTTGATTGAACAGCTTGACCAGCGTCAGAATGCTGTGATGACTGATCTGGATGAGCTTAACGACCGGATTGAAGACTTGCTAAACGAGTGTGTAGAAGCCAACCGCGTCGTGCTTGAAGAAGATTTNGACAAGNACGAACCTGAGAACTCTGTNGACGATGCTCCCGAGGAAGATGCTGACACGGCAAACGCTGCCTAAGGTCTAAAACTCCAATCCAAGCCAACATCGAAGTTAACGGCAGAGTGGGTCAATGCACCCACGCTAATTCGATCAACACCGCTTTGAGAAATCTCGCCAATNGTCTCAAGTGTCACTCCGCCNGATGCTTCTAATTCGATACCGGAATTGGTATCNCTAATCATCGCGACTGCCTGCTGAAGCTCTTCAACGGTCATGTTATCTAACAGGACGATATCCGGCTCAGCTGGAATTACATCGGTTAGNTGCTCTAACGTGTCAACTTCGACTTCGACAATGANGTCTTGATCNCGCTCAATACTGGCTGCTGTATTTCTAGCCATTTCAATGGCCTGTCGCATCGTGAGGTCTACGCTTGCAGAGTTTGAAATCGCAAGGTGATTGTCCTTTATCATGATGGCGTCATGTAACCCAATCCGGTGATTCATTCCGCCGCCGCATCGTACAGCGTACTTTTCCAGTCGCCGCCAACCTGGTGTGGTTTTGCGAGTGTCATAGACTCGGCAACGACCTTCTACGTGGCTCACGTATTGGGCTGTTAGGGTAGCAATGCCGCTTAGTCTTCCAANGAAATTCAGGATTAGACGCTCAATGGTCAACAGCTCCCTTGCTGATGCCTCGATCACAACAATCGCTTGTCCTGAGGTTACTGTTTGTCCGTCTGCACATTGAATAGAGCAGGAACCGGCAACATTGGTCTCGTCCAGAATGACATCAATCGTCTTAAGACCAGCTATGACGCCAGTGTCTCGAGCAACTACGCTTGCTTTGCCGGTTGCGTCTGCAGGTATGACAGCGAGCGTCGTCCAGTCGTGTTCGTGACGCAGGTCTTCACGAATGCCTAGGCGTATCAACTGGCGCAGGTCATCTTCGAGTTCCAGGTCCCAGTCGCGTTGTAAAAAGTCATTAGCCATCTTGTTTGTCNCCGTGGTGACACGAGCCTCCCTTAATCATTAGTCTAGCGGGATGGCAGGTCTTAAAATTGTTAGCGGACCAACGGTCATAACGTTATTTGACCGAACCATACTGCTTCCTTAAAGGGGCCTTAGTTGTGAGTTGGACACCNAGAGAAACCAATACGCTGATCGTACTGGCGTTGGTCGGATGGTGCCTCGCATTGCTGGCGTTTTGGAATAGCGGTGGGTTCGTTGGTCAATTGNTCGAGTGGGATATTCAGCCCATACACCAGANGCAGCATCAAGTTGACATCAATCGAGCGACATTGCGGGACTTTGAATTGCTACCTGGGATCGGTCCAGTTANAGCNCGAAGGNTAGTGGAGTCACGAAGCGACCACGGTGNATTTAAATCCGTGGAAGATCTTGANCGTGTACANGGGATCGGCAGAAAGACCATCGAAAACCTGAGAGAGTTCCTGACGATTAACCGCTGAATAGNCACACACAATCTCAAGACGGTGGACTTACCCTCGTTTCGGTCTGGGAACTTTTTGACTAGCCTTTTTCTTCCGGCTGTGTCCCCGTTTGGCGGTATACGACTCGACTTCGACGTCGCTAATNCGCTTGCCAATGAGATCCTGCATTTGAATGATTCGATCGCGTAGTGCTGCTGCACGTTCGAATTCCATTTGCTCCGCCGCAGCCATCATTTCCTTTTCGAGGTCGTTGATGTAATNCTGCGTGATAATATCTTCATCATNAGTACGACCTACAGCGGCATTTGCCTGTNTGTGTGCCGCAGCTTCAGTTTCAATGCCGCTTTGAATATTCTTCTTAATNGTCTCAGGTGTNATGCCNTGCTTTTTGTTGAATTCTTCCTGNAACTCGCGTCGTCGCTGAGTTTCNTCAATGGCNCGTCGCATCGAGTNAGTTACTTTATCTGCGTAGAGTATTACCTTGGCGTTTACATTTCNAGCCGATCGTCCGATCGTCTGTATCAACGAAGTTTCGCTGCGAAGAAACCCNTCTTTGTCTGCGTCGAGGATGGCAACGAGCGAGACTTCAGGTAGATCCAGTCCTTCACGCANCAAGTTTACACCGACGAGCGCTTCAAATCGCCCTGCCCGTAAGTCACGCAGCAATTCAACTCGNTCAAAAGCATCGAGTTCACTATGNAGCCATTTGCATTTGACCCCTTCTTGTTCGAAGAAATCTGAGAGATCTTCAGCAAGGCGTTTTGTGAGCGCCGTTACCAANACACGATCTCCAGCGGCAGCTCGTTCCCGAATTTGTTCGAGTAAGTGAGTGACTTGCCCTCTTGCTGGTACGACTTCGATGATCGGATCGAGNAGTCCGGTCGGTCGGATTACCTGCTCGACGACCTCACCGCTGGATTGCTCGAGTTCATAATCATTTGGGGTAGCAGATACAAAGACGGCGCTTCGTGACTTGCCTTCCCATTCCTCAAATGTAAGTGGTCGGTTGTCCAATGCACTCGGTAACCGAAATCCGTGGTCAACCAATGTGCTCTTGCGACTGCGATCACCGGCCCACATCGCTCGAACCTGAGGCACTGATACATGGGACTCATCAACGAATAACAGGAAGTCATCAGGAAAGAAGTCATATAGCGTATCAGGCGGTTCTCCTTCTTTGCGTCCGGCAAGGTGACGACTGTAATTCTCGACCCCCGGGCAATAACCGACTTCCTGCAGCATCTCAACGTCGTATCTGGTGCGAGCGTTTAGTCGCTGAGCTTCAAGTAGTTTTCCTTCATCTTTAAAAAGGGCTAGTTGTTCTCTCAGTTCGTCACGAATCGCCCGTACAGCAGACTCGATACGTTGCTCGGGCATCACGAAGTGCTTTGCCGGATAGATGAAGATATTTTCCAGTGTCTGAATCGACTCCCCGGTAGTTGGGTCGATGATGGACAATTGATCGATTTCGTCACCCCACAACTCAATGCGGTATGCGAATTCTTCATAGGATGGCCAGATTTCAACGCAGTCCCCACGAACTCGGAATTTGGTGCGTTCAAATCCGACGTCATTTCGTTCGTACTGGATGTCGATCAGTTTTCGCAGAAGCTCGTCGCGTTGGATGATTTGCCCTTTGGCAGCAGAGACCATCATCTCCTTGTAATCTTCCGGTGACCCAAGGCCGTAGATGCTTGAAACGGATGCTACGATAATGACATCGTCGCGGCTGACAAGTGAACTGGTGCTGGCCAAACGAAGACGATCTATTTCTTCGTTTATGGAAGCATCCTTCTCGATGTAAATGTCCCTTTGGGGAATGTAGGCTTCCGGCTGGTAGTAGTCGTAATAGCTAACGAAATAATTCACGGCATTGCGAGGAAAGAAACTCTTGAATTCGCTGTAGAGTTGCGCTGCCAGTGTTTTGTTGTGTGAAATAACAAGTGTTGGTTTTTGAATTCTTTCAATGACGTTTGCCATCGTAAACGTCTTACCGGATCCCGTAACTCCCATAAGGACTTGATTACGTTGCCCGGAGTTGATGCCATTGACCAACGCCTCGATCGCCTGAGGTTGGTCACCGGCTGGATCAAACTCGCTTACAAGCTCGAATTGTCGCTTCTCTATCACTTGTGTTCCCCGTGTCGTAACCGTGTATCATATCGCACATCAGGGAAAGTCTGAAGTCATGCATCCAAACTCATGAGTTAGATGTGTTCAGTGAGTAATTGATTGCAACGAGTCGATTTGCCGTCCACAATGGACACGTATTATTCTTTTTTACTTTTTGATCAATTGCTCGGAATATCTTAAGGGCAAGCTGGATCGTAGTTATTGAACCCACCTTTTGGGTTTCACAGATGGCGGGAAAGTCGATAGAAGTGTCTGTAGTCGAAAACACGTCAGCTCGCGAGTCAGCGAACGACAGTAGCAACGCTACAGAGTCGATGCGATTGCTTTCTGAATTGGTGGAGTCTCATTATGAAATGGCATACCGTTATGCCTTTCGAATGAGTGGAAACGCCTCGGATGCCGAAGAAGTGGTTCAACAAGCGTACCTAATTGCACAGCAACGAATTGGTCAACTGCGAGATCCGACGAAAGCCCGGTCGTGGTTAATGGCAATTGTTAGAACGACTTTCCTGAAGTCGATCCGCAAACGACGGCCTCAGGTGGTGGACGGTCACCAACTAGACTGGAGTTCTGTACCAACGAAATCGTCAGAGATGACGTTTGATCAGGAACGATTGACAATGGCGCTCGACAGCTTGCCTATCGAATACCGCCTGACAGTGCTGATGTTTTACTTTGAGCACATGTCGTACAAGGAGATTGCTGACGCACTTGGAATCGCAACAGGCACTGTTATGAGCCGAATGTCGCGGGCAAAAGGAATGTTGAAGAACCAATTGAAGAGAAGTGATCATGAATAGCGGGTCTTGGTTATAACGCTGTTTTATTGATGACGCCTTAAGTAGAAGACATGACTGATTTTTCAAATCGCGAACTCGCCGAATTACTTCGAAGTCTTGAAGACTTAAACGAAGCGGAGTTCGTTGCGCTGCGCGATGAATCGNGTGTTTCTGATGTTTTGGATGTGGATTCCAAGNTGTCNGATGCTCTGTTCGATGTTGAAGTACCAGNTGATCTTAGAATTCGATTGCTTGATTTATTGACTACCAACGAAGATCCGCTCGGCAACAGCATGCCTGAAACGTGGGCATCGCAGGCCGTAAATGTGACTGCAGAGTTGGTTGCGGCGGAATCGCCTCGACTGCCACCGGCAATTCACGATGGTCGACCGGGTCGTAGACGTTTAAACCGAATTCGATTGGTACTTGGTGTATTGCTAATCTGCGCATCCGTTACGGTNGGTTGGTTGGCATCGCAAAAGAGTGCACAAGTAAGTGATGCAACNACGNTTGCAAGCGTGATGCCNTCATGGATTCANCTAATTGAAGAGGGGCAGTGGCAAGACAATATNGCAAAACCGCAGTGGTTAGACATTCCAAGCTGCGTNNTTACAGCTCAGCGATCATGGGCATCGACCGATGATGGTGAGACNGCCNTTATTNATTTGTCAGGAAGTCGTTTTGGACCTGCTTGGCTTGTCGTATGTCAGAGGGATATCCAGGAGTCTCTGCCAAGAGAACCCTTCAAACAGATTGAGGTATCCGGTGCCTACCGTGTTGGCGCATGGAGGTCTGGCGGGAATGTATACGTGCTAATAGTTCCACAAGGCCCGTCGAATCTGGATGATCATATTGACCTGCCTTCTCTGTCGTAGGTCACATAACACGCAGAGCATTCAGTGCACCGGCCGTGCATTATCCCAACGGATAGATCAATGGTGCCAGAGGACTGCCGTTTATTAGTACCAAGATGAACAGCAAAGCCAGAATCAATAGAATTGGTAGTAACCACCATTTCTTGTTGTTCTTGAGAAAGTCCCAGAATTCACGAGCGATTCCAGGTGATTGCTGTTCCGCCAAATCTGCTATCGACGGAGGTGAGTCCTTTGTGGAATCAACATCGGTTATCTCGTCTTGATCGTGCAGTTCAGAGTTCATCTTCTTGGGCAGAGGTGGTTCTAGAATTGTCGAAAATATTGCTGAGGTTCGGGTGTCCCAGAGTGGTCAATCCAATACGATTCAGATTGCTCATCAATGCGGATCGACAATAGGTCTTTTCCGAAGACCCTCATTATGAGTCCCGTGGGAGTAATTACTACATAGTAGGCAATGAAGAGCGCCAAATAACTAACGGTTAGGGCGATCGGTAAGGAGAGCACCATTAATCCGATCATGAGATATCTAACTAGCTTGTAGTTAGTCCACCCGATCATCATCACGAGTACCCCTATGCTTAGGCAGATCGTAATACCTGTGCGCCCCACGCCCCACTTACTAAGGACGAAGGAAAGAAGCAACGTAAAGACAGGGAACAAATACCGCCCGAATATCTTCAGGTGATTCTCAGGAGGATTCGTATTTATCTCAATCAAAGCCATATTCAATAAGTCTGCTAATCCAGAGGAAATGCACCTAAGTAACTATCTAAATCAGCCGAACTCTGATCGGGCTGTTCGTCTTTAATCAACAAGTAGTTGCCGATTACAAGAATGTCCATATGTGTGGCCATGAAACAGTGATACGCGTCTGCCGGCGTGCAAACGATCGGCTCGCCTCGCACGTTAAAACTCGTGTTCACCAAAAGCGGGCAGCCCGTTGTTTCAAAAAACCGAGTTAATAGCGCATGAAACTTTGGATTCGTCTCTTGGTGCACAGTTTGTAATCTGGCGGAATTATCAACGTGTGTTACCGCTGGAATCACGCTCCTCGCGATATGACGCTTATCGACACCTACCACATCTTGCTGTTCCTGCGATAGCTCTACTATTTTGGATTCGGCGACGTCCGTAACTACCAGCATGTACGGGCTCTCAAGTTGCTCTGGCCAGCTGAAATAGTCGGATGCATACTCCTGNAGTACGGCGGGTGCAAATGGTCGGAAGGATTCTCGGAACTTAATCTTGAGATTCATCTTGGTTTGCATCTCGCGATTTCTTGGGTCGCCAAGAATGCTCCGGTTTCCCAATGCTCGAGGCCCAAATTCCATGTTTCCCTGCATCCAGCCAACAACGTCGCCTTGTTCGATCCGTTTAGCAACGGATTTGATCAATTCGTCATCATTTAGTTTGTTAAACTTGGCGCCGGCTTCGGATAAACTTGTTTCGATTTCGTTTGCGACGAAAGCTGGACCCAAATAGGATCCGCTTTGCAGATCTGTAGAGCATGGTATCCGATCATTGTTTAGCAATTGATGCCAGGTAAAGAGCGCTACCCCTAACGCACCTCCAGCGTCTCCTGCTGCAGGTTGTATCCAGACATTTTCAAATGGCCCCTCGCGAATGATTCGACCATTCGCAACGCAATTCAGCGCGACACCACCGGCGAGGCAAAGATTGTTACAGCCGGTCAGACTGTGGGCGCATTCAGCCATCCGCAACAAGATAATCTCTGTAACCTTTTGTATGCTCGCGGCGACGTCCATGTAATGCTGACTGAATTCCGACTCCGGCATACGTGCTGGACGACCAAACAAAGCATCAAAACGCTTGTTCGTCATCTGCAGCCCATGACAGTAATCAAAGAATGACATTTGAAGCTTGAGTGATCCGTCCGGTTTGAGATCTACCAGGTGCTCCAAAATCGTATCAACAAACCGTGGCTCTCCATAAGGTGCCAGTCCCATCAGTTTGTATTCCCCGGAGTTCACTCGGAAGCCACAGTAATGCGTAAATGCTGAGTACAACATCCCGAGCGAATGAGGGAATTTCAATTCCTTCAAGATTTGAATGTTGTTGTCTTTACCAATACCGAGTGAGGCGGTCGTCCATTCCCCCGTGCCGTCAACCGTTAAGATGGCGGCTTCGTCGAAGGGTGATGGGAAAAATGCACTCGCAGCGTGAGACTGATGATGTTCAGTGAAAATGATACGTTTCTTGAACTGTCCGTCGAGTCCCTTGCGGATTTCTTTAGGCAGTTGCAGTTTTGTTCGCAGCCATGATGGAATGAACTCTACAAATGACCGGAATCCTCGAGGCGCAACAGACAGGTAAGTTTCCAGTAGCCGTTCAAACTTTACTAGCGGCTTCTCATAGAACCCGACGTAATCCAGGTCCTTTGGCAACAGACCGGCTTGTTTCAAGCAGAAACTAATTGCATGGGATGGGAATCCAGCATCGTGTTTCTTTCGTGTAAACCGTTCTTCCTGAGCGGCGGCCACGATGTTTCCATCTACGATCAACGCTGCTGCGGAGTCATGATAATACGCCGAGATGCCAAGGATGCTAGTCACAATTGATTGGATGGTTGTGAATGATTGGGGTTATGCAAGCGATAATGCCTTCATGTTCAATGTGTCGCATGAACATATAGCTCGTAAAAAGTGGAACGTATGAGACTCTTTTGCGACTACGCGATAAGTGCTCGAGCTTGATCGTCGGCAGAAAGAAGTCTAATTGCTTTGCAAGCAACTTTCTCGAGAGTGACCTTTNCAGCCTCGGCTTAGTACCCCNCCGCCACCACGTCTTCGTGGAAGCTGTACTGATCGCAGACATCTCAAAGAACCTCTCAGGGTGAAAATATTGCTCCAGACGCAGGAATGGCCTTTTCTGCCTTGCTGACGATAGGTGCTGGCTTCTGTTCAACAGCAACTGCTGGTGTAGCAGGCTTTGAAGGGTGTTCTGACAAGGCCTGTTTTACTGGCGAAGAACAACATTCAGGAAGTGAGGTTTGTGGTAATTCAAAACTCGGGAGTTCGAATTCCGGCAGGCTCATCTCTGGTAGTTTAATTACTGGGAATTCGAATTTAGGAAACGAGAATCCTGAAGACGACTTTCCATTTGAGATAAGCTTTTCTGATTGTGGTTTTTCTGCTTGCTGCGGTATTTCAGTCGATGATAANTTTTCTGTTGAAGCCTCAGCATCATTCATCGGCGACGNCTGAACAGCGACAATCTGCTCTTGCTCGACGGTCTCCGGGGTGGTCGGAATTCGCTCANGCTTCAAACGTGTCGGGGTTGGCACGAAGCTCGATCCCATATCGATATCTCTGGTCAATTGACCTGCAATCCCGNCAGCAGCAGAATCAGTGTCAATTATTGCTGCGTTGGCATTTAGACCTCGTACTAAAGCCATGTTCTTGGCAAGGCCTGGTAGTTGTTGGTTTGGGTAATTAATCGCAGGAAGATTACCTTTGGCAACCAAATCCATATCCGGTTGAACGGGTNCATTGGTGATGGAATATTGCTTTCGCAGATGCTGACGTACAATGGCATCTGCGTCAAGCTTCGGCTCATTGCTTTCTGTTGGTAAGCTGNTTTGTTCACTGCCAAACTCGAATACTGTTGCGAGTTCTGGTAATTCGATAGTTGGTAGTTCTATAGCCGAAAGTTCAATCGCTGAAAAATCAAATTCTGGCAGCGCAATGCCTGATTGCTTTGGGATTGCCTTATTAGGGTCTTGGCTTGTAACCAGANCCTTGGACTTCGGTTCATTGGAACTTTTATCATTACNGGAAAAATCTTGCTCGGCNGAATCTGCTAAAACCGCTGTTTTTTGTTCAGCGGCTTTAGTGGTCTGCACTTCCTCTTCAGCTTCTCTTTGGTTCTTTAATGCCATTGCCTCACTTGAGGTAATGATGGGAGCCTTTGGAACTGTCGATATAATCGGATCTTTCGATGGATCGAGTGTCCGCGGCGCAGCGGCGGAATTGTTGCTTCTTAAATCCGTCTCCGGCTGCTGATAACGTAGGCCATTTGTCCGGAGCGTATCAACATTACGTTGTACGATCGGGGCCCGTTGGCGGGCTGTTACAGCACCATCAGTGTTATCGTCCCGCAACGAAAGCTGCACTTCCTCTTCAGCTTCTTTTTCGTTCTTTAAGGCTATTGCCTCACTTGAGGTAATGATGGGAGCCTTTGGAACTGTGGTTATAATCGGATCTTTCGATGGATCCAATGTTCGCGGCGCAGCGGCGGAATTGTTGCTTCTTAAACCCGTCTCCGGCTGCTGATAACGTAGGCCATTTGTCCGGAGCGTATCAACATTACGTTGTACGATCGGAGCCCGTTGGTGGGCCGTTACAGTACCATCAGTGTTATCGTCCCCCAACGAAAACCGCACTGCCGCTTNGGACGGAGTTTGTGCGGTTTCTTTACCGGGTAAGTATGGTGTGACCATGATGATTCCCACCACGAGTCCCGCGCTTATGCAAAGGATGTTGATCCACTTAACCGAGGTTTCGTGGTTTGTTCTTACCTGAACCTTCATGATTTGCTCCAAATTGACAAATCGCCCCGCAAACCGAGACACACTAAAACNGGGGGGAGCGGTACGCCGTGCGCACGAACAAACGCATAAGTGTCTACTGTTATGTCGGTAGAGCAATTTGGTAATCTGTAACGGGTTTAACGGTTTTCCCGAAAAANCCCGTTGTGCGCTTTAGACTTGTACTCTGTCGTTTTCAGAACGAAAACNCGATCTTACGCCGATATNAAATAGTTTCAGCGGTNACGATGGGCANAGAGATCATTTATCAGAATANCGTTCAAGAAACCAACGGCAGAATTCACCAATACCAGCTTCGATGGTAGTTTTCGGTCGNAACCCCGTTAGTTTTTCCAGCGTGGATACGTCGGCNTCGCTCGCAAGTACATCACCTGGTTGAAGCGGCAANAATTCCCGAATCGCTTTTTTTCCTANGCACGCTTCAATAATCTCAACAAATCGATTGAGTTCAACAGATTCACCGCCCCCAATATTTAGCACTCGGTAGGGTGCTGCACTACTAGAAGGTTTAGGATCATCACTGCTCCACACCGGATTCGCCTCCGCGGGTAAATCCAAAAGACGAGCAATGGGCTCCACGATGTCATCNATGTAGGTAAAGGAACGCCGCATGTTTCCGTGATTAAAGAGCTTAATGGGTTCACCGCTTANAATGGCCTTGGCGAATAGAAACAACGCCATGTCCGGTCGACCCCATGGGCCATAAACTGTGAAAAACCTNANGCCAGTGGTCGGCAGTCNATACAAGTGGCTATAGGAATGAGCCATGAGTTCATTAGCCTTTTTAGTAGCTGCATAGAGACTTACNGGATGNTCTGCACTGTGCTCTACAGAAAATGGCATTCGGGTATTCGAGCCATAGACGGAAGANGAGGANGCATAGATCAGATTCGGGCATTGACTGTGCCTACAGCCCTCAAGAACATTTAAAAAACCAATCAGATTAGCATTCACATAGTCATGAGGATGAGTCAGCGAATGCCTTACGCCCGCTTGAGCTGCTAGATGCACAACCGCATCAAATTGATGCGATTCAAATAACTGCTCCATCGAACNGCTTTCAGCTACATCACTTTCGTGAAAGCTAAACGTATCCGACTCCGTAAGCTGCAACAATCTAGCCCGCTTTAGAGATACATCGTAGTAATCGTTGATATTATCAACACCGATTACCGTGTGACCATCTTCTAGCATTCGGGCCGCAACATGGTAGCCAATGAATCNNGCAACACCTGTGACGAGATATGTTGACATTTGAATCCTAGTTTCGCAGAACAATGTGCTGAATTAGAAAACTCCGCAGGACTTTGACTCTAAGAATAACTACGGCTCTATTCCTAAATTAATTGCTCCAAGAGATTCTGCTATANAAGATGTTGTCCGACCAACAAAAAAGCGGAGACCCATAATGGATCCCCGCTTGATGCAGACTTTTGCNCGCAGTGAATCTATTNAGCTGCGTCCTCTTCTATTACGGTTTTAGGTTTTCTACGTCGGAAACATACCAACCAACTGGCTGACATTCCTATGCCAAGCAGTGCAAGTGTACCTAGTTCCGGGTTAGGCACAGGGACCTCTGAATCCGTAGATACTGTTTCACTTATCTGATACGACTTTCCAGACGCGCAATTTAGAGGGAGTGGATTAGAATTGTGGAACGTTCCAAAGAGAATCTTAGATGATCCATCTACAGCAATGGTTGTGGTCGTAAACCTCCAAGAAGTTCCTGTTGCTGAATTGGAAAGCGGTGAGCAAGGTACAACAGTTTTTGCACTCATTTCTATTTGACGGCATCCGAGCATGGTCTTTACCTAAAACATTGCAACCGTCAAATACAAAAGTTGTGGCATCGTCAGTCCATTTTGTAGATAATGAGGATCACCAGTTGGGGGATAACTGCACCCCCTGTTTAGTGGGACCACTGATTTAGAGGCGCGTTGTGTCAATTCGAATGATGATCGTAGATGACCATGAGATTGTTCGGGCAGGATTGCGCGAATTGGTTGCCAATACGGAGATCGAAGTCGTTGCTGAAGCGTCCTCTGGTGATCAAGTNCACGAAATGCTCAATNTGATTGCTGTGGACGTCGTTCTGTTGGATGTACGCATGTTTCCAGGAGATGGATTAACATCACTGGGTCGCATCAAACTAGACCGCCCTGCTCTGCCCGTCTTGTTGTTATCCACATTTGATAATCCAACATATATTGCTCGTGCCGTGGCGCTTGGCGGCTCCGGTTATTTGTTGAAAACATCGAGTCGTGAAGAGTTGTTGGAGGCAATTCGCAAGGTGGCGGCCGGCGAGAATTCCTGGACACGTAACGAATTGCGAAGGGTCACCGGTGCTCTCGCAACACCGCGTCTTAACGCAGACGTAGAAGTGCCGTTAACGCAGCGCGAAAACGAAGTACTTGGTCAGCTTACACACGGCTTGACGAATAAGGAAATCGCGCAGGCACTGGGCATTAGTTATGAGACGGTCAAAGAGCATGTACAGCATATTCTGAAGAAGATTGGCGTCTCGGATCGCACGCAAGCTGCTGTCTGGGCTGTTCGCAACAACCTNGTATAAGCCTATCTACTGAACGGCTTACTCAAAGTCTCGAATCAAGACGATATCGGTCTGAGTTTCCGACAGTTTTCCATAGATGACACTGTTACCATTTGGCCCGATTGTAAATCCATAATGGCGTGGCATCATTCCGGTTAAGGATGTCACCTGTGCACTGTCCTTTAGTCGTCTGTCATATCGCCACAGATGTTGGATTCCCGGTTGGGTTACCGAATTGTCACTCTCCAGCCAATACAAGCTACTTTGATCTACATATAACGAGCGGGGTTTGCCGTTGGAAATGAGTATGGGAATCTCTGACGTGTTATTCCTAAGATCAAGACGATGGACGGAGAATTCCTGCGATGAATTCCTACGGACGAAAAAAGCACCATCAAGATCAAACGGATCAAATCGTGTATACCACATGCCGCTTACTGGCGGCTCTAACCGTTTGCCGGACGCGCGATTATAGATGTACGTCTCATTGCGCTCGTTTCTGTAGTAAACATAATCTGAGTCGCGTCCGAACGAGCCGGAGATTGCTGTATCAATTGGCCCGGTAGCATCGATAACGCGACCGCCGCCGGCAGGGACTACATATAAGTCGCGATGTGATTCATGATACGAGGCAAATAACAGCTGCTGGTTGTTACTTGACCAATACGGCATGCCGATAAGCGGTTGACGTAAGGCTGTGACCGGTTCCGGATTAGTGCCATCGGCGTCGGCGACCCAGATTTCCTCAAATCCCGTACGGTTTGAAATAAATGCGAGTTTCTTACCATCGTATGACAGCATCGGTGCAAAGTCGTGCCGACTAGAGTGAATCAGAATAGTTTCTTCGCCATCCGTCTCATCAAACGACTTCTCAACAATGTCTATTTCTGCAGTCTCGATTGTGTGCACAAGCGCGTTGTCATGACGAGCAATTGAAGGAAATGTGGCATTGATTCCTGCCCCGGCGACGAGCGTTGGTGGCGAGGGTTCAATAGAAAACCTCCAGAGTGTGGGCAAGCCACTTCTTGAAGACGATGCGATTAGATGTTGACTGTCGTTACACCACGCCAGTCCACGGATTTCGGCATGGTCAAGTGTTAGTGGCGTTGACTCACCGGAGTCACGTGACAGCAGGAAAATATCTTCACGACCAAGTTGCTGTCGACGTACATATGCCAGCCATGAATTGTCATTGGAATACGCAGGGCTTTCAAAGCGAGTGGTCAGTGAACCATCCGAGACGAGAACTCGGATACTTCTGTTTCTTACATTTAACTCAGTTACGCCAATTGACTTCTNGTCGCGAAAAGCAAATGCAATATGTTGACCGTCAGCAGACCAATCGATGCTGGACGTGATACGTCCGTCTAATTCATAAATGACCTGTTCCGTTCCTCCGAGAGCAGATATGACTACGATGGAGCTGATGTGGCCTTCCACGCGGACAAAAGCAATTCTGTTTCCATCAGGTGACCAACAAGGAAATTGCTCCGTACAATCTGAATGTGAAAGCTGAAAAGGCTCGCTTGACGTTATGAGTCGTAAATAGATATTGGTGCTAACGTCATTTGGCCCTTGCCATGCATATGCGAATTGATTTCCATGGGGTGAAATCACAGCATGCAATTCCATTCCAACATCTGTTGTTAAAGGTAGGACCGTTGGTACTACGACTTCCATGCTGTTTGCAGCGTTGGACGTCTCCACGACGATCGTCTGTTGCTCACGCCCCCAAATGAGGTAGGCCAAAACCACAATTAGTGAGACACAAGCAAAAAGCCATGGCCAATCATTGGACGTTGCGGCTGGAATATGAGCGCCGGTTTTTATGCTAATCGATGTGCGGTCACGCCTTATTCGCTGAAGGTCCGCGAGGATCTGCGAGGCTGATTGCATACGCCTTTTCGGATCACGTTCCAGCATTTCATACAGTTGTTGTTCAAGGCTGATCGGCAGAAAGGGTACTAGCCGTGTCGGGGATAATGGTCGACTGGTCTTAATTGCGTCGATCACTAAATCCGGTGATGTACCTGGGAATGCGCGCACGCCTGTCGCGATTTCATATATCACGCAGCCCAGCGAAAATACATCCGATACTTCATTATGTTGATGCTCATCAAGTAATTCAGGGGCCTGATATGCGAGGAATTCAGGCGACTGCAAGTCTAGGGATTGCTTCAAGCCACCTTGTAGTTCCGCATGAGTCGTAGCCTCTGATCCAGTGTGTTGCTCACCAGCGTCAGATTGCAGAATGGAATCAATGATGCCTGATTGCAGACCGCTTAATCCTATGTCGAGTAGCTTTGCTTGATTATCGTTGGTGATAAATACATTTCGCGGATAGATGAATCCGTGAATAATGCCTTCAGAGTGAATGGCATCTACTGCTTCGCTAAGCTGTCTGGACCAATCGAGAGCCTGATCGATTGAGGTTTTCTCTTTTCTTAAACGGTCATGTAGTGACATGCCATTGAGCAGTTCCATTACGACAAATGTCTGATGGCCATGCGTGCCGACATCAAGGATGTTGCATATGTTGGGATGGCTGACTTTAGATGCCAGTTCGATCTCGAAGGCAAACTGCATGGCGGCTTCCTGATGAGATGTGATGTCTTCATCAAAAAGCCGCAATGCCACTTCGCGGCGCATCCGTTTGTCGAATGCGCGGTATAGAATGCCGAGAGATCCTTTTGCGATCTGCTCAACGACTTCAAATGGACCAATCGTTTTGCCAATCATCTCAGCGGCGGATGTTTAAAGATCATGATGTCACTTTCAGCTTTTGGCTGACGAGGGATCAATGCTTGCTTACCATCTAAAGAAAGATCAATGTTGTGATAAAGGTCTGGCAGATTACGTATGACCGAAATCTGCAACGGATTTTCGGAGTTCGGATCCATGGTCATCAGAGGCTTGTCTATCTTTTGGGTGTCATTCTCATCCCAGCCAAGCCAAAACAACTTGTTTTCTCTGGTATAGAACGTTTGCGGCATTTGCATCCTGATATCTGCATGTACGAGTTTACCCAGATCATACGGATCAAGATTATCCGTTGGTTTCTCATAGAGTAGCCATCCCTCAGATGATCCGATGACTATGTTTGAGTGATAAAGTGTATTGCCATCGGTCGATTCGTGTCCGATCCAACTACCATTCGCTACAAGTGTACTCTTATTGCTCGCCAATTCCAATTTAAAGAGACTGAAGTCTTTACTGTAGTAAATGCATTCTCCATCAGCCGACCATGTCCCGATCATACAGCCTGATACATCTGGCGTGGCATCTATCATAGGTCCTCCGTCGGCACTCACCTTGAAAACATCAAAGTCACCCTCATGACTAGATGTCACCAAAATCATTGTGCCGTCAGGAGACCACTGTGGAAACAGCAGATAGCCGCTGTCCAGTTGAGTTACTTTTCGAGGAGATGTGCCGTCCGCGTTACAGACCCATAATTGATGATTACCATCACGCTCACTGACAAATGCAATTCGTTTGCCGTCCGGCGACCATTTAGCATCGAAGTCTGAAACGGTAGATGAAATTACTGGCGTTGTACGTTCATTCATTGATTCAACGTCATATAGCCAGATGTTTGATTGGATCTGCTCTGCCGTGTAAAGGAGCGTATTACTCTTTGCGTGGAATCTTGGATGGTAGGCCTTGGCACCAACTCCATTTATCGCAGAAACTCGTCTCGACTTGATCTCTACCTCCCAAAGCAGTCGCCGCCCGGTTCGATTGGATGAAAACACGATTGAATTGGCGTCTTTACCCCAGCAAATCCCCTGGATGTTCTTTCCGTCATTTGTTAGTTGAGAAATCTCTTGAGTTTCCAGGTCTAGGATCATGATCTCGCCCGCGGCCAGACTCGATTGACGCAAAAAAGCGAGTTTCTTGAAATCAGGAGAATACACTGGAGCAATGTCCTGCTTACCTTCTGCACCTTTGGTGACCTTGGTTATTTTTTTGTCTTCCAGATTTAGCGATGCTAAATGCGCCAATCGTTGATCATTCCATTCATCAAATACGATTGATTTGCCGTCCTCTGCAAAACAGGTTTCTCCGTGAAACAATAACTTATTGGTACGGTAAACTTCTTGTTCATGGCCTGTGGCCACGTCCACCAGCATAAGTTGGTTTAATGCAGTACTTCTTCTTAGAAATAGTATGGACTGTCCGTCTGGTGACCACGTGGCTCGCACGTCCCTATCTGGGTGACTGGTAAGGCGTCGGGGGACCGGGTTACCGATATTGATCACATATAGATCGGTATTACCTTGTTCCGGGCCATCCCAACTGAAGGCCATCATATTGCCAGCGGGGTTGATATCCGCGTATGTCTCTCTGCCTCTTAAGCTCGTTGCAGGAAACTGCTCTGGTGGTTCTACCGTTTCGATGTCTTCAGTTACTGAAACATTACCGGTGGTTTCCGATTGCGGGTTATCTATTCCTGCACNCTCCTGAGAGAGGAATAGGAATCCAAGCGACACGACTACCAATAGAGTAGAAACTGCTAACCAAAGTCGCGTGAGACTCACCTGACGAGTCATAATTGCATCTGAGTGCAAATCGTCAGGATGAATGATCCGCCAAATTGCTTTTTGTAATTCAACAGCAGTTTGGTAACGGAGNGATTCTTTCTTCTCAAGCAGCTTTAGGATGATGTCATCAAGCAGACCGACCTCCGCGCCAGCGACAGTTGATGGTGCGGGTGGTTCGCGATTAAGGATGCCGTCAAACACGAGTGCCGAAGTCTCACCGGGAAACGGCTTTATTCCGGTTACCATTTCATAAATCACCGAACCGAGTGAAAACAGGTCACTCCGTTCGTCTAGCTCCTGTCCCTTGGCCTGCTCTGGTGACATATAAAGCACTGTACCCAGTGCAACGCCCTTCTCGGTAATTTCGAACGAGTGCTGTGTTCGCGTGTCAGCGCTAATGTCGGTGGACTGACTGTCACTTAATAAATCGAGTGTGACTTTAGCCAATCCAAAGTCCAAGAGCTTGGCGTAGCCGCGATTCGTAATAAATATATTTGCTGGCTTGATGTCGCGGTGGATGACACCGTGCTTGTGAGCATATATCAGAGCGCTTGTTAGTTGTTCGGCGATCTCAAGCACTTCAACCGGTGAGAAGCTGCGTTCAAGCAATAGGTTGCGTAACGTCGTACCTTCCAGGTACTCCATTACCATGTATGGTGCCCCATCCTCCTTGCCGACATCGAAAATCGTGCATATGGATGGGTGGTTTAGCTGGCCAGCTGCCAGGATTTCTCGTTCGAATCGTGCAAGCGCTTCTCCATCAGAGACGAGCTCATCAGGCAGTAACTTGATGGCCACCGGTCGGTTGATACGCAGATCCATTGCCTGATAGACCACCCCCATACCGCCCTGCCCAATTTGGCGGGTAATCTTGTAGTGCCCAATTGTTGATCCGATTTCAGCCACGATCTTATCGGTAATGGGGTGGGAGTGGAGTGGTAAGCGTATTGGAGGACTTAGGCGACCAATAGCCAGAAAACCAACAGCGATGATCCTATCCCCTACGGGGACTNTTATCCACGGGGACTATTATCGTTGGAAAACAACATNCGGTCAAATATNACAAGCCGGCGGGCACAGGATATGCAAAGNTNTCAGNATTCNCNGCGATCCATGTACCTGTCAAATTCCGATGCCGGGGCCGGTAAGTGCACTTGTGCCTACACTGCCATCGTGGATTTCGAACATGCCGGGATACTGCGGAACCCACGCTTCATTGCCAGCCGGGCAATACTGACGGCCATTTCCTTCAATTGCTGCAATCGTCGGCAAACGGGCCGCGAGTGACGCAGAGTGCAGAAAGGAGAATCCAATGCATGTCAAATCCTGCACGCAAAGGAACAGGCCATAGTGAATGGCTGCTGCTCCCATGATCATGGCTTCNCCATGTCCNTTGCANGTCTTTAATGCAACGCCACTGTAGCCTTGTTCACGCGCCAACAGCAGCGATTCAAAATCAACGAGCGATTCATCGATGACCACAGGTTTGATCTTTGCTGCTTCGTGCATTCGATTTTCCGGATTACTCTTCAGGTCCCGATGAGTTGGCTGTTCAATGTACTGGACGCGCCCGAGAGCATCCGGAGCGACTTCTTCGAGCTTGGCCATGAAATCAATCAGGTACTGCACATTCGCACACTTCTCATTGAAGTCGAGCGAGTAAACCCATGCATTACATCCTCTTGCCGACTGCGTTTCAGCAGAGACACGGTCGATGGCAGCTACGCGATCGACATCCCACTGAAGATCATCGCCTGCCAGTTTGATTTTCAGGTTGGTAAGGCCATCTGCATTTATCCACTCGCCAAGGGTTTCGGGGATTCCATCGTTTAGGCGTGTGTCGATGTCGCCATCAGTTAGNGGATCAAGTGCACCGACCAGGTGGTACAGCGGCATGGAGGCTTTCGGCGTTCTTAAGGTGAATTCATCCAGAAAGCGTCCGTCAAAATCACTATTCAGGTAATACGCCAGATCGTGGTTCATAAATTCTGAACCAAGCAGGTTATAGATATTCTCGTTGTGTACTTTTCCGTAGGCGTCATGTACAGCGGCATCAATCGGGCTAGCTGAAACCAATTGCGCTAGGCGAGGCATGGATTCGGCTAATTGTAAATCCGAAGTGACCTCCGCCGCGAGTTTGTCATATCCCTTGGATAGCTCGTGCATGATTTCGACGGCGTGACCNGTNAGGCCGCTACCCGCAAGCGAGTCGGCAACAGCATCGCCCAGCTTGANCATGGNCGCAAGCGTTTGTGTTCCGTCTACNACCTGGCTCGGCCATCCCCAGGCGTTACCAACAGGCATGCTACCGTGTCCGGTTGCTTGCTTCCCATCGGATGTTTCGACGGTGACGTCCACATCAAACAGAGTAACGTCGACGACAACGCGTCCCCCGAATTTCATTGGAGTTCGGTAATCTGTGCGGTTAACGGATGTCTGTACATCCACAATTCTAATGTCAGTTGCTTTTGTCATAAGCGATATGTTACCGCGTGCAGCTTGCGGTGTCAGCTATAAGGAAAATGCGTTCTGCGGCTAATAAAAAAGCGATGGCCACTGTCGACAAGTGACCATCGCTTGAACGTTGTCGTTGAATTGCTGGTAAGTCTATGCAGCACGTTTGAGTGCTGGGACATGGGTATGAGCAAGTTTACGCTGTATCATGCCGTCAATTACCGATTGCATGGTCAACTCCAACAGGCGGGAATGTCGCGAGGGCTTGACTTCGTTGTGCTGGGCAGCGGTGCTCACCTGACGGCGAACAATAATGCCAGCCCGGCCACGAACGTATCCACGAGCTTCTGGTGTGGACATGTTTTCAATGCCACCTTCAACTCTAGTCCAGATGGCGTCACCACAGGATTGTGCAACCGTCCGAGCCAACTCGCGTAGGCGATTTTCCCCAGTAATTCGTTCTATGACATTTCTAATCAACATGGTTGATAACCTTCAAATCTCAAATGTGTTTGACGGTTTCAATGAAGACGTCAGATACACTGAAACCAGTATCAGCATCGAACCAAACTGGACGTGAAATCCACGATTACCGTCGCCTTGCGCAACATGCCGCATGGGAAAGATATTCCGGTGGAGTCAGGTCGTTAGGGATATATCAATGGTGCGTTGGCTTATAGCGTCCGTTTTACTGACGTCCGTTATTCTCACTGTTACAATGGGAACAAGCGTTACAGCTTGACATGCAACTGCGTGGATTCTCAGGCAATTGAAAAACCCTTTAGGCGGTATGGTTGTCGACTTTGAAGTCCTGATTTAGAGTTGCTGTTAACGGCGCCGTGGCCAAGTGGCTAAGGCAGCGGATTGCAAATCCGCCATCACCGGTTCGAATCCGGTCGGCGCCTCTTAACGTGTCGTGCGTGATTGCACAGGCGGCACAGTAAAAGCACGCTGATTTACGCAAATGGAATCAGCGTGCTTTTTTATTGATGTGAATTCAAAAGTGGTTTCCAGATTGGCAACCTGCTACGAGTAAATCTGAAATGAGCACGACCATCATCGGCAATCGGTATGACACTGGCGAAAGTGTCGAAGTGACAATTACCGACGGTATCATCAGCGCTATACAAACGATTACTGAATCAGAACCGACGCTCTCAGTTATTGCGCCTGGATTCGTGGATCTTCAGATTAATGGATATGGTGGTCAGGAATTCAACGATCTGGAGTTATCTGTTGAAGATGTTCGCCGCGTAAGTGTACAGATGGATGTAGATGGTGTAACCACCTACCTACCGACGCTTACTTCTCAAAGCTATGAAATGATGCATCACGCATTTAGCGTGATGCATCATGCCCTGTCCACCGATGCAGATGTCCAGCGCCGAGTTGCCGGCTTCCATATGGAAGGGCCTTACATGTCAGGGGAAGATGGTCCGCGAGGTGCTCATCCGGTGCAACACATGAGACCTCCGGATTGGGATGAGTTTTGCCGTTTGCAGGAGGCGGCAGGTGGTAATATCAAAATCCTAACGATGTCGCCCGAGTATGACGGCTCCGCCGAGTTCATTAACAAGGTTGCGAATTCCGGTGTGTTGGTTTCGATCGGTCACACAAGCGCCAACTCTGATCAAATCAAAGCGGCTGTGGATGCTGGAGCCCGAATGAGTACTCATCTGGGTAATGGCGCGCATCGACAAATTCGAAGGCACCCAAATTATCTGTGGGATCAGTTAGCAGATGACCGGCTAGTCGCTAGCCTGATCGTTGACGGTCATCACTTGCCTGCCGAAGTGGTTAAGGTATTCATGCGATGTAAAGGTGTGGATGGTGCCGTACTGGTAAGCGACATCACAGGAATGGCTGGCATGCCGCCGGGGTTGTACGAAAACAACAGTATTGGTGGAGTGGAAGTGCTCGAAGACGGCCGGCTCGTTGTGCCCGGACAACGTCAACTGTTGGCCGGTGCGTCGCTGCCCATAGGCGTGGGAATTACAAAAATAATGGAATACGCCGGGCTTGCACTTAAGGACGCCGTTGAGTTGGCCAGCACACGACCTGCAGCACTGATTGAATGTGAGTGTGGTGCCCTTCAGGTTGGCGCTCCCGCAGACCTCTGCATGTTTACGCTCGATAATGGCACTCTCGAAGTTCAAACGACCATCAACAGGGGCGAGATAGTGTTTCAGCGTTAAGGTGTTAGCGGAATCGAAGCCTATTACGCCCAATTGATGGAAAAGAATTCGAGGGGTAAAATCGCCCTAAACAGCACTGCTAACAGAAAATCGGGGGTTTCCGTTTTCACCGGTTAATACATGCAGTGCTCGTATCGTGCAGATTCAATCGCGGTTAGCTCGCACCGACTCTGACCATTAAAACTCGACAACTCCATCTGTAGATGTGGAAACACTCGCATGTCGCAGCCAAAGAACCTTGTTGTTGCCCAAAGCGGCGGCCCAAGCCCAGTCATTAATAATACGCTTCGAGGAATCGTAGAAGCAGCACGTGATCTTCCTGAAATTGGAACCGTGTACGGAGCTCGTCACGGTATCGAAGGTGTATTGAAGGAAGAGCTTCTTGATCTAACTTCACAGTGCCCGGATGAGATTTCCCTTCTCCGCTACACACCTGCTGCTGGTTCTATCGGAACGTGTAGGTACAAGCTCAAAGATGGCCAGGACGAGGACTTCGATCGGGTGATCGAAGTATTACGCGCACATAATGTTGGGTATTTCATTTACATCGGTGGCAACGACTCGATGGATACCGCAAACAAGATTGCCTTGCTCGGACAGGAGCGAGGTCTGGACCTAGTGGGCATTGGCGGTCCAAAGACGATTGATAATGATGTTGGAGATAGCGAGTTCAAGTTGATCGACCATACACCCGGTTATGGCTCAACAGCGAAATATTGGGTACATGCAGTTCAAAACGCAAACCAAGAAAATATGGGCAGCTGTCCCGCAGATCCGGTACTCGTCTTACAGGCAATGGGTCGCAAGATTGGCTACATTCCCGCAGCGGCACGTCTGGCAGATCCGAATCGTGAAATGCCTCTGCAAATCTATCTGGCTGAAAGTCCATGTAGCTTGCAGGAAATGGCAGACAACATAAATGACCAGCTAAAAAGTGACGGTCGATGTATTGTCGTTGTGAGTGAAGGTTTCGACGTTGGCGACTTGGGCGCGGTGAAGGACTCGTTTGGCCATACAAGTTTCAGTGCATCACAAATTACTGTTGCCCAGACAGTAGTGAACTACCTAAACGCCAACGGTCTCGCTGCACACGGTGCAGCACGTGCTAACGTGCCTGGCACGGATCAACGGCACAGCATGGCGTATGCATCCACCGTGGATTTGGAAGAAGCATACTATGCAGGTCGAAAAGCAGTGACGCTTGCCGCCAATAAAGAGAGCGGATACATGGCAACTATTTTGCGAAACCCAGGTGATATCTACAGTGTCTACTACGACAAGGCACCACTTAGCGAAGTCGCAAATAGTGAACGTACATTCCCAGCCGAATGGATTACGGAAAATGGCTTTGATGTTACTGATGAATTTATTAAGTATGCTCAGCCCTTAATCGGTGAAGGCATGGTTAGCCTTCCAATGATTGGTGGACGACAGCGACTTACGCGTCTTGAACCGCTTTATGCGGATCAAAAACTTGAAGCCTATGTTCCACAATCAAAGCGAGACTAGTTTTGAATTCCAGCAATCTGCTGGGGCACCATTTATTGAATTGTTCTAAGAGTCCTATTACGGAATAGCAATGTACGAGATTACTCCTACCAAAGAGTTTTTTGTTGGCGTCGATTCGGACGGTTGTGCGTTTGACACAATGGAATTGAAGCACAAGGAATGTTTCATTCCAAATACGATCAAATACTACAATTTACAGTCCGTCAGCAAGTACGCACGCGAAGCTGCCGAATTTGTAAACCTGTATTCAAAGAGCCGTGGTATTAACCGATTCCCTGCCTTAGTGGAATCGCTTGAGTGGTTGCAGCGCCGGCCCGAAGTTGCCGCACGTAATATCGAGATTAATGTGCCGGCAGTCCTCAAACAGTGGATCGAAGAAGAGACGAAACTCGGAAACCCGACGCTTGAAGCCAAGGTTGCCGCAACTGGAGACCCGGATCTTCAGCTCGCATTGGACTGGTCAGTCAAAGTAAACGACACGGTGGCCGATATGGTTCATGGTGTTGCTCCGTTTCCTAACGTCCGAGAGAGTTTGCAACGCTTAGACGAAAAGGCAGACGTCCTCGTCTGTTCTGCGACACCTAATGCAGCACTGAAACAGGAGTGGAGTGAAAACGACATTGAGCAATATGTTGTTGAAATCTGTGGTCAGGAATCNGGCAGTAAGAAAGAAACGCTCAGCAATGCAACGAAATACGGTGAAAACAAATCGCTAATGATTGGCGATGCCCCTGGTGACTTCCGAGCGGCCGTTGCGAACAACGTCCTCTTTTATCCGATCAATCCAGGAGACGAAGAGCGAAGTTGGCAGCGATTTGTGGATGAAAGTATCCATAAATTCTTTGCCGGTGAATTTGCCGGAGACTACCAGCAAATGTTGTTGGATGAATTTGATAGCTATTTACCAGAACAACCCTCGTGGGATTTGATTGACGCCTAAGGTGCAATCTATTTGAAGTAAATCAATTCAGTGTGCAGTTGTTTCCGTTTGTGGACGAAGCCCTGAAGTCTGAATAGACAACATAGAAAGAAGTGACATGTCAGAGTTAGCAGATTTTGGTCTTATTGGACTCGCTGTAATGGGCGAAAACCTGGCTCTAAACGTTGAGAGCCGCGGTTACAAGATGGCCGTGTTCAACCGAACTACCGAAAAGGTGGATAACCTCATCAACGGTCGCGCTGCTGGAAAGAACTTTGTCGGATGCCATAGTGTTGAGGAGTTGGTTCAAAGCCTAGCGAGTCCTCGCAAGGTAATGATGCTTGTGAAAGCTGGTCCGGCTGTCGATGCGTTGATCGATCAGCTGATTCCATTGCTGGAAGAAGGTGACATCATTATTGACGGCGGTAATACGCACTTCACCGATACCGAACGTCGCACAACGTATGTCGAAGAACAAGGTCTTCTGTACGTTGGCACTGGTGTTTCCGGTGGTGAAGAAGGTGCCCTGAAAGGCCCCAGCATGATGCCCGGTGGCAGCGAAGAGGGATGGGCACACGTTGAGCCAATCTTCAAAGCGATCGCTGCCAAAGTCGGTCCTGAAAACGATATCCCCTGTTGCGAATGGGTAGGACCACGCGGTGCAGGCCATTACGTAAAGATGGTTCACAATGGTATCGAATATGGCGATATGCAGCTCATTTGCGAAGCGTATCAAATGCTTAAGGATGCAGTTGGGCTAAACAATGATGAAATGTACGACGTGTTTGCCGAATGGAATCGTGGCGACTTGCAGAGCTACTTGATTGAGATCACACGTGACATATTCAGCGTGAAAGATGACGAATCAGATGGTTACCTTGTGGATATGATCCTTGATCGTGCCGGTGCAAAGGGAACTGGTAAATGGATGAGTCAGTTGGCATTGGATCTCGGTGTCCCCAGCACACTCGTTACCACAGCAGTTTACGCACGAAGCCTGTCGTCTCTCAAAAATTCCCGAGTTAAGGCATCGACCATCTTAGGAGGCCCGGACGGTGCCGCACGAGATATTTCAGAAGATGATAAGGCTCAATTAGTTGAGGACATCCGACAGGCGCTTTATGCATCAAAGATCTGTAGCTATGCACAGGGCTTTGTGCAATTGCAGCATGCCGCTGCCGAACATGATTGGCCGTTGAATTACGGTGAGTGTGCATTGTTGTGGAGAGGTGGATGCATTATTCGTGCTCAGTTCCTTGACCGAATTAAGGAAGCATTTGACGCTCAGCCAGATCTGGAAAACCTGTTGTTGTACCCGTACTTCACAGAAGCTGTGCACGCCGCACAGGCATCGTGGAGACGTGTTGTAATGCTTGCAACGGAACTTGGAATTCCGGTTCCGGCCTTTAGCACCGCGTTGGCTTACTACGACAGTATTCGACGAGAAGTGCTGCCGGCGAACCTGCTGCAGGCTCAACGGGACTATTTTGGTGCACACACATTTGAGCGAACCGACAAAGAGGGCTGGTTCCATGCAGAATGGATTCAGCGCCGTCGCGAACCTNAAGACTANAATTGTCGTTTGCGGTTAGAAAGAGTCGGAGCCACTGAGTTAAAACACGCGGAGATACCAACNATGTCAAATCAATTTGTTCAATCGATGTTCGGCTATGATGGCCAGGTTGTTGTGGTCATTGGAGGTACAGGAGTCCTTGGTGGTGCCATTTGCGAAGGGTTCGCTCACGCCGGAGCAACGGTTGTTGTAGCTGGTCGCAGCGAAGAACGCGGGCAGGAACGTGCCGAAGCAATAACCGCAGAAGGTGGTACCGCTTCATTTATTCAGGTAAACGCCACGGAGCGTGCAAGCGTGCAATCGCTGTGTGAGCAAACNGTGGAGCAATTCGGACGAGTAGACGTCCTTGTGAATTGCGCCGGTGTTAACTCNGCCGCCCCNTATGAAGAAATCACCGATGAGGATTGGGATAAAGTGATTTCGACAAATCTGACCGCCACGCAACTCGGTTGTCAGATCTTTGCAACGCATATGAGCCGTACNGAGGATGGCGGTAGTATCTTGAATATTGGAAGTGTTACCAGTGATCGTCCGTTATCTCGAGTTTATGCATATTCTGCATCCAAGGCTGCTGTGCTGAGCCTCACAAAAAACGTAGGTCGCGAATANGCTACCAAGGGTGTGCGAGTAAACGCGCTCTGCCCNGGCTTTTTTCCCGCAGAGCAAAACCGCAAAATCCTTCAGCCCGAACGTGTTGCGAAAATCATGGATCAAACTCCCATGACGCGTTTTGGCGAACCTCACGAACTGGTCGGAGCATGTTTGCTATTGTGCTCGCGTAATGCAGGTAGCTTTATCACCAGTGCCGAAATCTATGTCGACGGTGGATTCACCGGCAGCCGACTGTAAGCTTTCGAGCCCCGCGGTTGCAAAGCTAGATTCGTTCCCAGCTTGTATGCAATGCGTCGAGTTCCGGTCTTTCCTAACTGCACCATATTTCGGGGAGCCGTTAGGTGACGATAAAAATGGCTGCGGGAATTAACTTGCGGAATCTAACTACCGGCGTTAACGAGGTCTCTCAAGTAATTCCCGTATTCGTTTTGCATCGGCTTAGCAAGCCTGTCGAGCTGCTCTAGATCGATGAATCCCTTGTTGTAGGCTACTTCTTCGATGCAGGCAATTTTGAGCCCTTGTCGCTGCTCGATCGTTTGAACAAAATNTGCTGCCTGAATGAGCGATTCATGCGTNCCCGTGTCCAGCCAGGCAAAGCCACGTGTAAAACACTCAACAGCCAGTTGATTGCGANTCAGGTACTCTTTGTTAACATCGGTGATTTCCAATTCGCCTCGAGGAGACGGCTTCAGNGATTCGGCNATGNTGACTACCTGATTGTCATAGAAGTACAGTCCAGGTACCGCAAAGCTTGAGCGTGGGTTGTCAGGTTTTTCCTCAAGCGAGATTGCCTGCCGCTCATCATTAAATTCCACAACACCATATCGTTCAGGATCCTTAACAGGATATCCAAAAATCGTCGCCCCAGTAGATCGACTGGTGGCACGTTTCAGCATTGTCTGAAAGCCTTGCCCGTAAAACACATTGTCACCAAGAACCAGTGCGACATTGTCATCGCCGATAAACTCTTTTCCAACAATAAACGATTGCGCTAATCCTTCTGGTTTGGGCTGCACGGCGTATTGGATTTCGATACCCAGCTGGTTGCCATCTCCCAACANCGACTCAAAGCCTCCAATGTCCCGAGGAGATGAAATGATTAGAAGCTCTCGCAGGCCGGCGAGCATTAAGGTCGACAGCGGATAGTAAATCATCGGCTTGTCGTAGATAGGTAATAACTGCTTACTGATCACATGAGTCAGTGGATATAAACGTGACCCCGTACCNCCGGCTAGGATGATCCCTTTTTTGAAAACAGTATCACTCATGCGACGACACCTCTGTCCGCTCTGATAACCCAAGACGGTTTAGGCGATATGATCCGTCGGTTACCTGATCAATCCACATCTGATTGTNGAGATACCAGTTCACGGTATCCCGCAGACCGCTTTCAAATGTATGGATTGGATCCCAATTCAATTCGGCAGAAATTTTGGATGTATCAACGGCGTATCGTTGGTCATGGCCTGGGCGGTCGTTAACAAAGGTGATTAGGTCCGAAATAGGGGAAACGGGAACTTGTGCATCTGATTGTTCCAGGGCGGCGCAGATGCGATGAACGACATCGAGATTCGTCATTTCACAGTTTCCACCTATGTTGTACGTCTCACCAACCCGCCCGGATTCATAGACACTCCATAGTGCTCGACAATGATCCTCAACATGTAACCAATCCCTGATGTTAGAACCGTCCCCATAAACTGGGAGCGACTCTCCTCGGATCGCCTTTTGAATCATCAATGGAATCAGTTTTTCCGGGAACTGATATGGTCCGTAGTTGTTTGAGCAGTTGGTTGTAATGACTGGCAACCCAAATGTCTGATGATATGCCCGGACAAAGTGATCAGAGGCTGCTTTACTCGCTGCATAAGGACTGTTTGGTTCGAAAGGATGATCTTCGGAAAACAATCCGGTGGGACCTAACGATCCATAAACTTCGTCTGTAGAAACATGAATGAACCGAAAACCACTTCGTGATTCATCATCAAGGTGGTTATAGTACGCNAACGCTACTTCTAGCAGCGACGTTGTACCGACGACATTTGTTTGAATAAATTCAGCGGGCTTGTCGATAGATCGGTCGACGTGTGATTCTGCGGCAAGATTGAAAACAGCTATCGGGTTGGCAGACTCAAAGATTTCGTGGACGGCAACTCTGTCGCCAATATCTGTGTGGTGGAATGTGATCTTCCTCCCATCAACGAGTGAAGAGATCGAATTCACGTTCCCCGCGTAGGTCAGTTTATCCAGAACGATGATTGGATTCTCTTGGGATTCGTGCAGAAAGTGCACGAGATTGCTTCCGATAAACCCTGCACCACCGGTAACTAGAATTGGACGTGTCATCTGTTTGANGGATGCAAAAGATAAGAGATNTGAAACAGGTAACTCAGTTGCTGTTTATCTGTGTTTCCTATACGTAGAAACGNGTTACCAGTTCATTCTAAAGTCGACATATAAAGTCCCGACTAGCAATGTAATAGAACCATTGTCTGGCGGTAGAATTNCAGTCCGGATGGACGGGTCNTAACGTCTGTGACGTTATTTGATATGCAGATCTTCCGGCGGATGGCACCCTGGGCCGTNATCACTGTACCACTGTGCAATGACATCCATCCATTCTTCACGACTCTTGCAACGCGCGAATTTTTCGCGGATTTCATGATGATTCGGATGTAGTGCAGAATACTTGATTCCGAACTTGCGCATGACAATGGATGCGCGTTGTTCGCCGTATATTTCTATAGCCAGTGAAAAGTGCTCTCTAAGCACATCACGCTGTTCGGCCTGCGTAGGAGGGTTCGGAAGCGGCCTGCCTTCCGATAAGGCGCGAGCTTGTGAAAATATCCACGGGTTACCAATGGCACCACGTGCTACGGTGACGCCGTCCACACCCGTTTGCTCAATCATGTTTAGGCAGTCCATGGGAGAAAATAAATCACCGCTTCCAAGGATCACCTTGTCAGGAAAACGCTCCTTAACCAAATTTAGAAATTCCCATCGGCTCGGTCCATCATATCGCTGTACAACGCTGCGCCCATGCACCGTTGCAGCAGCTAAGCCAATATCAAATCCACCTTCAAGAATTCGAAAGAAGTTGTCTTTACTTTCCTGCGTGTCATCAATGCCACGCCGCATCTTGACGGTCACTGGAATTTCATCCGGAACGACATCCCGTGTTCGACGAATAATATCGAGTGCGACGTCCGGCTGACTTAAATGAAATCCTCCACGGCATCTCCCAAGAACTTTCTTCACGGGGCAACCAAAGTTGATATCAATGATGTCAAATCCGGCTGCCACTAGTCGTTTGGCACCTTCGGAAAANTGTTCTGGTTCGGCACCCATCAATTGCCCACCGACAGGGCGTTCTTCTTCTGACAGATGAAGAAAATGTCGGTTTTTATTACGCTCTTTTACCTGCACGAGAAACTGATCCAGCATCACTTCGCAAATTGTGTACGGCGCACCGAGACGGCGTGCAATGACACGCATCGGCCAATCACTGTAGCCGGAAAGTGCAGCTTGAACGACTGGAAAGCCGATTTCTATATTGCCGATCTTCAGAGGCTGTAGGCTAGTGACTTGCGTGGACATGAACAGTCTTAAGGAGATGGATTAGACGGCTTCTAGTGATCGCGGAAAAAACTCATCAACGACATTATAAAACTCTTTCGGTGATTCCACTTTTGCAACATGCGTCCGGAAATGGCGGGCACCGTGTTTGCCTTGCGCGTAACAACAGGCATACTTTCGCATTAGAACAGTACCCCGTTTTTCGCCAAAGCGATCTACCACTTTTCGGTAGTGTTCTAGCATGCACGCTTTCTGTTCTTCAAGCGACGGATCAGGCGGTACGACTTCACCACGTAGTGCTGCGGCCGCCTGACTAAACAGCCAAGGCCTGCCAAGACACGCACGTGCAATCATGACTCCGTCTACATCATAGTTTTGGAAGGCAGCAACAACGGCTGCTGCGCTGTCCAGATCGCCGTTTCCAATTAACGGGATGGAATTCAAATACGGTTTGATGTCTGAAATCCGATCCCAGTCTGCGGTACCACGGAACATGTCCTGCGCAGTGCGACCGTGCACAGTTAATGCCGCTGCGCCTGCTGCTTCCACTGTTTGTGCGACATCAATGAAGTTCATCTGATCACGCGTGCAGCCTAAACGGATCTTGGCCGTTACAGGAATAGGTGCACAGGCATTCACGACTTGCTCAATGATTTTTCCCATCTTGTCCGGTTCACTGAGCAGATATGAACCACTCTTAGCACGTTCTGTGACACGCTTTACCGGGCACCCAAAATTGATATCTACAATGCTGACCTTGTAGCCGTGTGCAAGTTGACGGGCAACTTCAGCCATCGCCTTCTCGTCGTTATCCCAGATTTGCACAGCCAGAGGGCGAAATTCATCCTGAACCCCCCAAAGTCGTTCCGGGTGTTCACCCTTATGCTCATCCATATAGACGAAACCACGCGCGTGCACCATTTCGGTTGCCTGTAGTCCCGTCCCGCCGAATCCATGAACAATTTGACGGAATGCGTAATTCGTAAATCCCGCCATCGGCGCCTGAAGAATCGGCGGATCAATCAGTACATCACCGATATAGAATGGCTCAATGCCAGAGATGTAATTGGACGAATGAGGGGCCATGAAACACGCGGCTATTGAGTGACGGTGAGTGACGAATATCCGTACTCAATCATACTCAGCGTATGCAGATTAACGAAGATAGGATGCCAAGTAGCGGCCGTTATCCATAATCCATTGCATGATGGCTACGGTATCCTCTTCTTCGGGTGGTGCAGCCCCGCACAACCATCCACATACCCAGAACATGCCAAACCACATGAATACATATGCCATGGCAAACAGAATAGCTTGCGAGAAATCTAGATCATTGATCACGAGAGCCATCGCCCCGACTCCGATAACGAAGCCAAAGAATAACCCCACAAGAAACAGGAATTCGAAGATTGAACCACCAACGTAACCAAATCCAAATCCAATCAACGGTGGTCCAGTCGTAAAGGCCAAAGCTTCAATCATCCGATTTTTGAGCTGCCCGCGCTTGAATGGATTTGCTCTTGGCGGCGCAAATAGCCACGTGCAGAACATGGCCATCAGCCAACCAAAAAATACGGCGAGGAATATCACGACCATGGACATCATCATGTCCAATCCGCCTAAGAAGTTATCTGTAATAGCATCCATTTGTTGAATTTCCTCAGCACGACACTAGTGGCATATGTAAGTCCAATTCGAGAGGGTCAAAGCCAGCTCAAATTATATATCAAAAGTGATTATGGATTCTCTTGCCCCCGTGAAGTCCAGGCTTCGTCATCAGAATTATTTTGAGTCACAGCTTCCGGGGAAATAGTCGACTCCAAATCAGTGACAGTTCCCGTTGTATTATCGGTCCCAAGGCGAACCGGAATTC
>PAXU01000001.1:19617-21121 GCA_002714565.1 Rhodopirellula sp. | reverse complement strand
ATGATTAGTAAAAAATATAATGACCAATTTTATTATAAAAATATGGACTAGAAGGAAAACAAACAATTACAGGGCGGGGAAACCCGCCCTTTTTCTTTTAAGTGTTAAGTACCCAAGTAAAAAACAAACATGGCAATATTAGCTTTTTACTTGGGTATTACTTAAAAATAATTTGTTCGCCCTTAATATGTAGATTTTTTTTATTTCGTTTTTTATACTAAAAGAAGAAATAAAAGGTTTTGGCTTAAGGTTTTTTTATTATTCAATTCCCTTAAGCTAAGTAAAACCCCCTCCTGATTTCCCTTTTATTTCCTAAAATAAAAAAGATAAGAAACTAAATGAATAAAAATAATAAAGACGAAGAAATAAAAGATTTAAAAAAACATCAAAATTATTTTTTATTTTTTTTACTTGGGTTTATTGCTTCTTTGGTGGTTGAGAAATTTTTATGAACAAAATAATTAACCCACCTAAATATTTATCAAAAGAAGAAATTAAAAAACTATTAGACAATTCAAGTTTAATAATACTTCGCCGTAAATCTTTAAAACCTATTTATATACATTTATCTATCTGCTTAGGTTTATACGCGGGGTTAAGAGTTTCTGAAATGATAAAGCTAACGCCCGAAGATGTAATTATAGACGATGACATACAAGAGATTACCGTTAATAATTCTAAATATAATAGAACCCGTAGAATTCCAATATTAGAACCTTTGGTAAGTTTATTAAAGTATTTAAATCTTGAAAACAATACCGATAAAACAAAACCTTATATTTCCAGAACTACAAAACAAGTTTATAACTTAATTAAAAAGGTATATGAAATAAGTGGTATAGAATACGGCGGGGTTCATCAACTAAGACACACTTACGCTAGAAGATGTATTAGTATAGGGGGTTTAAAAATACCGGACGTTCAATACTTATTAGGGCATAGTAGTAGTAATACAACGGCTAGATATGTAGACGCCGAATTTACTACTAATAACCCTTATATAAGGGAAGCATTTACAAAAATTAAAAAATTTGATGATAATTAATAACGCGCCACGAGTTGATATATATACCCCCTTAAGGGGGGATATATATATCAAACTTTCAAAAAATAAATAAAAAAGTTTTCTTAGAAAGGAAAAATATATGTTTACAAAAATATCTTTATTTATAGGAGTAGTAGTCTTNGTAATAATAGCCGGCTTAGTNATGGTAAGTTTTGGCGAAAGTAGGTTAAGTTAATAATGGCTGACAAAATCCCCTTAAAAGCTAGAATGTGGAAATTAGAAAATACAATTAATGAATTACAAAAAGATGTTGAAGGATTAAAAAAATTTGAAAGGTTTTCAAGAAACTATTTAGCCTTTTTAGATAAGTCTAAACAATATAACNAAGAAGGTANAAAAATATGAACAATTACGACCAAGAAAACACGGAAGCCCCTAAAATGGGCAATTTAGAGCCTAAAACTACAATGGAANGGCTTATGAACCCCNNNGANGTTA
>PAXU01000001.1:12879-19612 GCA_002714565.1 Rhodopirellula sp. | reverse complement strand
GAAGGGTATAACGCGGTAAAACAAATAAGTGAAGGGTTAACGTTAAATGATAGTATAGAAAACGCTATGCACTCCGGACAACTTACAGAAAACCGCCAATTAGGTTTTAAGTTATTAATGTTAAAAGAGTTTGAAAGAAAAAAACTTAGAAATGAAAATTTAGATGAAAAACACTTTCCAAGTTTTGGCGGGGTTGAAACAATGGGGGCGAAAATGGCTTTATTAGAATTAAAAACGTCTAACAGCTTAGGCGGTACATATTCAGAAAACTTAATAACAGGGGTAACGGGTCAAGTTGTTAGGTCTATGAAACGATGGCTAGGAAAATCCAACGAAGAAGGAAATAATAAATAAATGGCTAAAAGAAAAAGTAAAGTTGATGTTTTAAAATTTAATAAAGACTTAACCCTACAATGGAAAAAATTACCGTTAGAAGAAAGTATAATGGTAGACGATGAAAACGGCTATAAAGCTAGTACCGAATCGTTTATAGAAATAGTTAAATATAAGTTTTTTGGATTTAAAAAACCTAACTTAGAAAAAATAAAAGGGGGTTTTTTAGTTCGCCAAGACGCGCCCGACCCTTTGAAGCCTAGCGCTAAAAATATTTTTAATAAAGAATTTTCTAGCGAAGATTTAATTTATTATGAAGATGAATTTTTAAGCCGGTCTATGTCGCAAGTTGAAGAAAAAAACAGTACAGAACCCGATTATATACAAAAGGCTTTAGTAAGAATATTATTAATAGAAAGTATAGCCGTCGCGGTGCTAGTTATAGCGGTAGGGATTCCAAAAATAATAGAAAATATGGGGGCGTAATGTCAAAAATACCCGACGAAAAAATACCCCACGTTTTATTTTTTATTGGAAGTTACATAACAATATATATAGTAATATATTACGCTGAAAGGATATTTAGTTAAATGAACCATAACGAAAGTTTAAAAATTATATTTAGAAAAAAAGATATTCCAAATATAGCAGTAGGAATTATTTTTTTTNTAGGATTATTTATTTTTTATATGTTGCAAGGNAGTATTTTAAGTTTTGTGTTTTTTNTNTTTGCTTTGTTGGTAGTGCCATTTTATTTTTTTGTNCGCGCTAATAAGTTATATAAAAAGGTTTACCGGCTAGACGTAGATTCAAACCCGCCCCGCTTATATCTTGAATATTGGAAAAAGGGGTTAATTTCTCAATTACCTAGTAATTGTTTTTGGTTAGAACATGGNAAATATACGCCCGTAATTTTAGAAGGCACTAACGAACAAGGTAATAAAGATTTCAAACGAATAGACCCGTTTATAAATGGCGACCCAACNATAACAAGCGGGCAACTATATAGAAGTTTAGTCCAAAANGCTACTAACTTATTAATGAAGCCGGAAAAATCCGAGTTNATAAAAGCCATAGAAACGGGCGCATTATTTTTATTAACGGGNGGNGGGGCTTTAGTTATAATTTCTTTATTTGGTCAAATAAACAAGGGGGCAGAAATTGCAACAGGCGGTTAATCCATTAACTGATTATTTTTATAAATTCGACGCTACAATTATGGGGATTTTAGCGGATAGGGGNGTAGGAAAATCCGCCTTAATGACNGCTATAGCTCACGAAGAATTTGTACGGGCTAATAATAGCGGTACAAAAGCGGGNAANGATTTTAAAATTTATCATAANAATTTCTTAAATGAAGATTGGAAGGGTTGGAATGTGGACGGNGTTAAAACTGATAGGGTGGTTTCTTTTGGGCTTGAAGATATACTTCATACTGTCGATAGTGGCGAAAGNCAAATACGTAACGGNCTTATTCTCATAGATGAAATTTCATCTATTCAAGATAATAGATATTCTAGCGCTTCAATAGGTGGAATNTTATTTTCTCATTTTATTATTATGATAAGAAAACAAGGNTGTTCGATTATCTGGACGGGNCAAAGAGAAAATACCATCGACCAACGTTTAAAATCTCAATGCGATATAATCGCGTTCCCTGTAGTGGCAAAAAAAGACAAGGGTAAAGGTATTGTTGGGTGTACTTACGTCTATCAAAATGGAACTTATACCTACGCGGGAAACCGTAGAAAAATGATGTATTGGGATTTAAAACCTTATTTTAAGGCATACGATACCATGAGAATTATAAAATCTGAAAACATCTCAAAAAATGAATTATACGAAAAAAAATTAGAAGTTCANCAAGACGATATTTTNAATAAAATTTTAGACACTTTAGAAGCTAGGCAACAAACTACAATTACAACNATGCAAGTTAAGCAATTAATAGAAAAAGACTTAGGTATAGTATGGGATTTAAAGCGCGTTGAAGATAACCTTAAATTAATGGCTAGCCCGTTGGTTGGTAATAAGTCGGTTTTTGATTTTTCTGTATATGCTTAGTGATTCTTATTTAAAAGAAATATCCGAATTTTTAAAAGAAGATAAAAAAAAGAAAACAAAAGAAATAGTTTATTTTGTTGCGCGTCCTAATTGGAAAAATATTTTTAAAATAGGGCGAACAACTTTNTTACTNAAACATAANAATTATTTGGAAGCTTTAAAATATAGGCTAAAACATTTAAACAATACAAGTTTAAGAACATCTGAATTTTTTGAAATTCGCTACGCTTGGATAAGTTTGCATGACACAACTACAGAAAAAGCGATACACGAAAAATTTAAAAAATTTCGAGAATCGCCAAAAAGAGAGTTTTTTTTAATTAATTCGTTAAAAATAGACAAATTGTTACTAAAAACCCCGAAAAAACACTTAAAAATNATTTGTTCGCCCTTAAATAAAATAAAAATATAGTATTATATTAAAAGTATTAAGAGCCGAATTTAAAATATTTGTTATATGTTTAATAAAACTATTATTGGTTTTATAGTGGTTGCTTTCGGTTTCTTGATACTATCCGTTACAATCTTCCCTATAAGCCAAAAAGTAAATAGTCTAAGAACGGCACAAGTTACCGACACGGGGCTAGCGTGCGCCACCGGCGTAGGCGAAACGTCTTGTACTGTAACCTTATCGGCGTTATCGGCTTACGAGCCTATAGCGTTTACAGGNAACGCGGTAGTTTCGGAAACTAGCCCTTCTAGCGTTGTAAGAACATCGACAACNGTTTTAAATTCAAATCTNAATACNATTACTATACAGGGCTTAACCCAATCTACTAGCTATTTATTTAATGTAGAGTTTTACAAGGTGGCGGATTCCGTTGCCGGCGCTACTCATTTAGATAGCCTTCTTAAACGTTTTAATCTTATTTTTGTAATTGGNACTTTATTAGTGTTAGTTGTAGGNGTTGGATTATCTTTTAATTACGGNNGGGGTTACTAAGGTCGAAAGTCTATGAACAAGTTAGTAAACATAAAGAACAAATTAACTTTATGAAACATTAATTTAACGTAAGGAAAATTATATTATGGAAATCAATAAAATTACAGCAATAATTCTTTCTGTCGTGGTGCTAGTAGCATTCTTGGCAGTTCTTCCAACTATAATAACTTCCACCGCGACAGCAGCTTCAGCCGCAAACACAGCCGGAGATGCCGCAACTGAATCAATAATTGACTTAATTCCACTTGTTGCTTCTGTTGGAGGTATCGGGGTGGCAGGTCTGATNGCAATTAGAGCCGCAAGGGGAAGCTAATTTAGTTAAAATTAACCGTTAGGTTAATGTCTAACTAAGATAGACAATTAAGGGCGAACAAAAAATTTTTGTTCGCCCTAAACAAAAAAAACAATAATTACGAAAGGGGGTTAAATTGCCTAGTGAGTTTGAAGAATATCTTAGGTTTAANGAATTTCAAAAAGCNAATAAACCTAAAAAAAATAAAAANTCAAAAAAGGGAACTAAGCGAAGCGCTGAAAGTTCTATTTTTAAAGGGGTAACCGACCCCGANCGTATAGACGCGCTAGATTACTACCAAGAAGCGCGAAATATTGAAAAAAAAGACGCCTTAAAGGGTTTATATGGCGCAGAGAAACGGGCAAGGTCTAGGGCGTTTAATAATGCAACCAAAGAAGGAATTAATTATATTAAGACGGCTGACATTAACGNTATTGTTTCTATGAACTTTAAGTATAAGCCAAAAGCTAAAAGCGAAAGGCGAAAAAACACGGCGGGCGCGTGGGATATACCCAATAACCCCGCTTTTTACCCNGAAGATTGGGAAAAAGTAAAATCCGGTTCTAAGTGGGCGGGCGAAACTACAATTAAAGGCGCTAGCGCTTTCGGGCGTGGGGCTAAGAATGTAGGAAAATCCGCTTTTNCTNCGGGGAAAGATATTTTTAGCTTTGCTAGAGAAAATAAAGATTATTTTAGCCAAGATAAAAGATACGATAGGGCTAGAGATAAACAAGAAAAAGAACGCGACAAATGGGCGGAAAAAATGAAACGCGACCAAGACCGCGCNGAAAGACGGAGNGAATCNCAGACTTGGAAACAAGAAAAAATNAAAATGGACGCGGATAGAATAAANACTCAACAACGCGCTAAAACAGAGTTTGAAGCCGAAAAAGCAAAGTTCTANGAAGATGAAATAGCAAACCAAGCGCAAAGAGATAAAGACAAGCGCGCGGAAGATTTTAGATTTAAGCGCGAACAAGTTAAAACAAGGCAAGCTAAAAGAGAGTTTGACCAAAACAACCCTAGAAAATGGTATAAGGGGTTTAGGAGATAAAAATGCCAATAGAATTTAAAAGAAAAAGAGATAAAGAAATAAGCGATTTTAAAAAATCTGCTAGCGAATTAAGAAAGCTAAGAGATAAAAAAGGAAGNCCGCAATATAAAAAAGCGGTTACTAAATTTAAAAAAGAAGCTAGAGAAATGCGCCAAGCCGATAAAGCATATAAAAGAAGCTATAAGTTTAAAGGATAAATAATTAATGTCATTCCCCTTTTTAATACTTGCGGGCATAAGTTGTTTAATTATGGCGGGGTCTATTCAATCGGACGCCGGCACTAATACAATACCGCTATTTTTGTGGATTATTTATTTTTTAAGCGGAACGTTTTTTTTATGGGGCGTAATAAGGGCGTTAAGGATAGTTCAAAATTGATATATATAAAAAAAAATTTAATAAAAATTTTACCCCTATATTTAGTAGGGGTTTTTTTCCTTTTTCTTAGTGGGGTTTCGCCCTTAGAAGCGCAACAACCCACGCCAACACCCACCCCGACNCCTATNCCNCANCCTTCACTNCCACCATTNAGAATTTATGAAGCCTACGGNTATGATAATTTAGCTTCTTCAACATCAAAAGATTATTTAGTTTTAGTTAGGTATGAATTACCTATAGGCACTTCGCCATTAAGCGAGTGGTGCAAACCGGAATTTTTAGAAAATTCTACGGGTTGNGATTCTTCAATNCCAAACCCTGATTATCCATATNNCCTTAAAGACGGGCTTATTTCGGCAATATTTTACGATAAAAACGATGTTATGCACGTAGTACAGCCCAAAATTCCAAGAATAGGGAACGGATTACTAGGGATTTACGCCGACGCGCCCGCTAGTACNGANTTCGGCTTTAATNGTAGNTTATTACCGTCGAAAGTATGTTTAGTTTTAAGCGATTCGTACTTTATTCCNTACCCTAATAGNAATAACTATAATTGTGTAAATGTTCAAAATGAAGCTAACGGCACTATAAGCCTAGCNAATCAAGTTTCTAGCGATACGGGAATTTTATACGANNTAGAAACCGAAATAGGTTTACCGCTACATACTTTAGTCAGCGCTAACGGTAAGGTAACCCCGTCGGGNCANGTTTATTTAGAAGAAGCGTTAAGCGGAATTGTAACAATAGCCCGAAACGGTAACAATGAAACGGTTTTTCAATTAGGGGTTAATAGACCTAATCAAAATTTTGACCCCGTAGGCTATAACGTACCCTTACAGGCTTCAATAGACCAAGAACTTAACAGCAGTAAAGTACAGGCTAATTTAGACATGGTAAGCGGGCAATATTTAGGTTTTGACAATGGCGCAATTACAGGCGGAATAATATTTTTAGTTTTGGCTATAGTTGTGGCTATAGTAACTATGGCAACCACAAAAAANGGNACGATGGCTTTAATTATGTTTGCGGTTACTATGTTGCCTAGTATTTTCGTGGGTGGCTTAAGTGTTGCCTTTGTATTTACCTTTTTATCTATATTTATAGTTATCGGTTCTTGGTTTTGGATTCGGAAAGCGGGGGCAAGCTAGTGAATTACAAATTAATCGGTTCTTTAGTAATGCCTTATTTAATGATAGGGATTTTAGGCACGGTAGCGGGCGAAACCTACTCATCTAGCCCTAGTGGCGACGACGCCCTATTAAACACGGTTTTAGACGTTCAAATAGCTAGTTCAGACGAAGCCGACGCCAATAATAACGCCATTCAAGGGGGTTTTAGTTTTATTACAGACGCGACCGGTAATTTATTCGGTTGGACAAAATATATTTATTCTGTAAGTACCTTAAATTATTCGTGGTGGTCTAAATGTAAAGAATCNAACGATTTTCACATGGGTTACGAAAACGGNACTAGCGTAATAAGCGGAACGCCAAGAATAGAAAGTACGGGCGAGTGTTACGAAAACATAGACGGAACGATAGAAAAAGGCGCGCCGTTGGCGTTTAGACTTGTAAGGTGGATTATTGTAATTATGGGTATACCNGCNNTNGTNGTGNTAGGNTTNAAGAGTGCGGAANTATTNGCNAGATTNATTCAAGGNGTCGGG
>PAXU01000001.1:0-12874 GCA_002714565.1 Rhodopirellula sp. | reverse complement strand
TATAGGNGGATTAACTAATTTAGTGCGGGGGTGGTTCTAATGGAATTTTTAAAAAAATATAGCCCGAACAAAAATTTTAAGCTAAAAGACACGCCNAAAAAATACTCTTTAGGCTTTTTAGCGCTATTTATTTTTTTGTTCGCCCTTTCTTTTTCGTTTTATAANAAACCATGTTCTATTTATGCCGTAAGCCCTTCGGATTATTGTTATAAATTTGACATAAATATTACTAATACAACGGGCGCAGACCTAGAAACNCAACCGGTTTTATTGTCTAANGTTGATATTAATTCTTGGATAAATGGATTTGATTATATAGACCCTTTCGGGTGGCAAATATATCCTTATGTGTCTAGTTTAGCTAATGAAGAAAAAGTATTACTTCAAGACTTAACAAGTTTATCGGCGAATCAATGGTATGTAATTCCAGATTTAAAAAACGGCGACAATTCCTTAAATGTTTTATTAGGCGCAAACCAAACAAATAATATATACAGAAATCAAGGCTTTTTTTTCGATAAAGAAGATTATGTACAGGTTTTGGATAGTTCCGATTTTAACAACGATAATTTTTATTTTAAAATTGATTTTAATTATCAAACCCCCCATTCTTTGCAAACTGACGATATGATGATTTTTGAAAAATACGATGAAAGTCTGTATACGGGCGTTAAATTATATATAGAACACTCGCCAACAACATACGACACTATAAGAATAAAAGGTTTAGTTAATACGACTTCAATAACTAGCGCGTATTTTGTTCCTAGTGGAAATGAAACCTTAGAATTTTGGCTAGACGGCAACACTCTAAATTTAATAGCTAATGGGGTTCAAGTAAGCCAATCCCCCGCCGTTTATACTCCTAATACCCAAGATTTATATATAGGGGTAAATGAACCTATAACAACCGCTAAGGAAAATTATTTAAAGAAAGTTGAAATATTAGATTTTTGGGCGCAATTTGGCGCACTTTGTAACGCGTTTTGTACGCCTATAATGACATTAGGATTCAATCCTAATGATATTACCCAAACTTCCGAAGTTCCGCCTATGTATGCGGGAACTATTGACGATATATCTAGTCAAGGAAACACCAACAACGGCGCTTATTACATGGATAGAAGCCAAGCGGGTATAAATGTAACAACAAGTATTATTACATCTTCCACCGCGTCGGGGTCTACTGTTTTCAATCAATCAACAACTAACATTATCGGAAATTGGTGGGGGGATAATAACCCTAATAGTTTAACCGGTGGAAATAGTAACTTTTTGGGATTAAGTTTTTTAAATGTTGATTTTTACCCTACTAGCGCGTCGGGGTTGCGACTTCCGCCGTTGGCGTGGTATAGCCTTTGGGCTACGGCTTTCGGGTTTATATTTGCGATAGGTTCTTATTGGGTATTTAGAAATATACCGGCTTCTTTATTTGCTTCTTCTATTCCTTTGATACTTTTTCAAGCGCAAGGGCTAGTTTACGCGTGGTTCGTAGTGGTGTATTTCTTGGTGTTATTTGCTATTTATTCTTCTAGTTTATGGATAGAAAGAACTTAAAAAATGATATATATTTATAAAAAAGGATAGGTTTTTAATGGTAACAAAAGAATTTTATATAGGTCTAGCCATGTTATTAGGCGCTATTTCTGTAGGGGTGGCGATTGGTTGGGCGACTTGCGGGGCAATAACATGAAAAAAATATTAAGTAAATTAGATAGTTTTTATATACCTTTCGACACGGGAAAAATGGCACTATTTTTTAGTATATTGGCTTTAGCTTATGTGGCTAGCGCTTCAAATACGCCGTGTTTATCTGCTAATACTTGCGCGGTGGGTTCTGACCCTGTTTTTGAAGATAACGTAGGAGTAAAGGGCGGAACGGCTTTCACGGCTACTATTGACGCTTCTTTAATAACTAATGATAGAAATATACAACTACCGGACACGGACGGAATTTTGGCGGTAACTTCTACCCTAGCGGGCAATAAAATGCTAAGAACCAATGTTAGCGGGGAAATAGAAGTAGATTCAACTACTTACCCCGTAACCTTATCCCCTGATTTACCTTTATACACTAGCGCAACCGGCGAAGTTACGGCGGGCGCTTTTGATGTTACTTTATTAGGCGTTGGAACGGGAACTTCTAACCAAGTCTTAACCGTAGGCGGGGGAAGTGCCTTAACTTGGTCTACAATTACAGGCGTGCCAACTTTAACGGCTAATAAACCCCTTATTTCTGATGGTTTAGGCGCATTAACAACCGCAAGCCTAACCGCCGATAAAATTATGGTTACTGACACTAACGGAAATTTAGACACTACAAGCGTTTATCCTTTAAGTTTTAGCGCCAATAAACCGGTAGTAACCGACGCGGTGGGAAACTTAACCGATATAACTTTAAATGCTAACGAACCCGTAATAACTGACGGTAACGGGAATTTAGCAACTAGCTTAATAAACCCTACTACAGATATAGCAGTAGGTTCTGCCACGGAAGGACAAATACTAGAAGTAGGCTCAGGTAGTGCCTTAGTGTGGGCTAACCCAAGTGGTGGCGGTTCAGTAAGTCTAACAGCTAAAGGGTCTATTACGGGTGGGCGTGTAGTTGCGGGTATTGTTGATTCAAATGAACTAAAGGTAGAAAATATTACATCTTTTCAAAGTTCAGTCAATGATACTGATTATAATTCAACTGATTCTTGGGCAAGCGACCAAAGATATAACCATTATAACGCTATTGCTAATAAATATCTTCAATGTTTTAGTGATGGTGGATATATGAAGTGTAGAACAGGTTCATTTAATGCAACAACAAATGAAATTACGTGGGATACAGAAGTTCAAGTAAGTTCATACGTTAATTACTTAAACGCTAATGCTTTGCCTTATGTATGTGCTTATGCAGATGATTCCGCACATAATTATTATATTTGTACTCTAAGAACATCTAGTTCAAATGATAACTATATTCGTTATGTTTCTTTTTACATAGATTCTACAGGGCAACTTCAAGTAGGGGATAATAGTGGTCGTTTTTGTTGGGGTAACTATTCTTACACTTATGGAAATTGTGGTACAGCCTTGCCTGTTTGGGATATGCAGACTAATACTTGGGTAATAGTTAGCGCAGTTAATGGGGATAGTTCAACTAATGGTACAACTTCCGATTGGGGTATAGTTATAAGTACAAATTTCGTTCCTAATTCTAACTCTACCTGTAATGGTGTTAATTGTGGATTTCCTTCTGTTTATGACAATGCTTTAAAAGTAAATGGACCATATAGCAATACTAATTCTTTTAATTCTACATATTGGCAAGTGGCTTTAGACCAAAGAAACACAGGTTATAACAGACTTCACGCCGTAGCTTTAGATAATGGAGATAGTAATGATTACGAATATGCTATTATTTCAAAAGCTGATTCATCAGGTAGTGGGGGAAATATGGAAGATGCCGGTTGGTCGGCTGTTCATCTTGAAAGATATAGTATCGGCGGTTCTTTTTTTACAGGTCCGGTTATAGAAAACTTTAATGATAAATCAGTAAATACAGGAACAGTAAACCAATTTTGCGGTGGAAACACTAATAATGTAGATTCACTTCACGATAACGTATATGGTCAAGGTACTACTGATGTAGGATTTTATTTTATATATACCTGTACAGAAAACACAAGTTATGGCGGAAGTGGAATATATAGTATTTATGGTAACTTTTTTGAACCAAATCCAGCTACTAACACACTTGATATGGCAAATGCGGAATCAATAAGACTTTGGGAAACAAACAGTTCAGTTTTTGGTGGGGGTTTGGGTACATCAAATCAATACTTTACTAGCTTTAAGAGTATGTTTAAAGATGATGTAATAGTTATAGGTGGTGCAAACTATATGGCTGAACCTGACGGCACTTATTTAGGTTGTAATAGTAGTTATTATTGTGGTGGAACAATAGTAACTCAATGGAACTCAACTAAAACAGGGTTTACACCATTATCATTTAAAGCTTATAGACCAAATGATTATGCTTATGCTAACCCAATCTATAATTCAGATGAAGATATATTTACATTTTATTTTACAAATGTTTCAAGTGGTAATGGTATGGGTTATATAACACCTACTATAGATAAAAATAGGGGTTCATGGTTAGGATTTGTCAAAGATTCTGCATCTGATGGGGATACTGTAACAGTAAATATAATATCAGGTAAAGCCACGGGATTAACTGGGCTTGTAGCGGGTACAAATTATTACGTAGGGGGAGATGGTTCTCTATCAATTTCGGGGGAATCTTCAAATCAATTTTGTAAGGCTATAAATACTACAGAATGTTTAATAACTAAAATAAACTAAGGCAAGCTAAAAAATGGTAACTAAGAACCCTACTAAGCCAAATAAGACACGATTTTACAAAAATAAGTATATACACACCCCCGCGCTATATGGGGCAACCTTATACGGGCTTATTTGGGCATATAAAAACTTAAAAATAGCTAAAAAATACTAATTTAGGGGGTTTTTAGCTTATGGCTACAAAAAAAACAGACCTAAAAAATAAAGGGCGAACAACTAATTTTATACCTTACGACCCTAATACGGACGAAGAAAGAAGCCCCGCAAGTTCTTATTTACCACCCACACCAACACCCACCCCGACACCCGTAAAAAAACCTATAGATGAAGCTAGTTATGAAGCGGAAAGAAAGGTAGAAACTGCAAAGCCTACGCCACCACCCGCCCCGCCTTATGACCAACCGCCTACATTTACCCCGCCGGAAAGATTAGACACGCCGGTAGAAACTTATAGCCCCGATACCGCCGACCAACCCCCTAGCCTTAATGTTAGACAATACGAATATGCCAAAGAAGCAAGGGGCGACCAACCGCCTAGCTTCTCTATACCTACACCCCCGCCCTTGCCTACTTTTGACGATACTAGCGAGCCAAGCGCCCAAGATATAGAAGATTTAAACAGGGCTAAACAAAGTTATAATGAACAAGCGGAAAAAATAGCTGACGAAACAAAAGATTTTAACAGGCTTATAGATGAACAAACTTTTAGAGTAGACGGCTTAAACGAAATAGCCGAAGAAATAGAAAAAGAAGTAGGTTTACCCCCTATAAATATTTCGGAAGTTAAAAGGCGCGAAGCGCAATTAATTGCCCAACAAAACGACCTAGACGATAGATATAATAAATTTGCTTTAAATCCTTACGGCGAAGTTAACGAACAAGGTTATTATATAGACGCCGAAAACATGATAGCCGAACAAGAATTAATAAATGAAGAAGTGGCAAGTATATTTCAAAAATATGAAAATTATAATGATTGGGTTAACGCTTCTAATCAACCCGATATTAAAAGTTTAAGAAACCAATATGAATTAAAACTAAATGAATTAAATAATTTAAACAATGTTATTTCTCAAAAAGGTTTTGAACTTAATCAAGACATAGAAAATTCAAGCCGGCTTTATGATGTTTTAGATATTAGAGAAAACGAATTAAGCGCCTACACTAGAAACCTAGAAAGCCAATATGACCCCGTTAGGCGAAATTTGTTATACGGTGGCGAAATAGACCCTTATAACGAACTAAGCGGGGGCGAAGCGTTTATAGAAATTGAAAAACCTAAACAAATAGACGAGTTAGCTTTATCAGAAAAAGCAATAGAAGCCTTAAACCAATCGCCCAAAATGTCAGAATTTTATTATGACCCCGACCCTAATAAGGGGGGTTTTGAAGCGTGGCAACTTAACCAAGAAACGGGAAGATATGAAAAATTTATTCCAAGTGTAACCGAAGCCGAAGAAAGATTTATAGAACAACAGGCGCAAAGCAGACCATTAACAGGAGTTCCCGCCCAAGATACTACCGATTTTTTAGAAGTTCAAAAAACAGACTTTGAACCTGATACGTTTTTTTCAAGAAACCCTATCAAGATAACTACAGGGGATATTTTTAACCCTTTGAATATGACCCCGTTAAGCGAAGATAATAAAGACTTATTATATGAAAAAATTAATAATGTTGAAGATAAAGCCCTAGAGTGGCTAGACAAAAATATAGGGGAAAAAGAAATAGGCGGTATTCTTCAAGATTCTATTTATAACGTAACCAAAGAAGGGAATAAGGCGCTTTATAGCGCCGGTAGAATATTAAGGGGCGAACAAGATATAGAAAACTTTATAGCCGATGTTAAGAAAGCCCGAACCGAAGCCGAAAGAATTAAGGCTTTAGGCGATTGGGGCGAATCAGCATTTAGCCCCCAAGCCGGTACAGTTATCGAGTTTTTAGACATTCCATATTATTACAACCAAATAAAAAAACTTGATGATATAGTTTTAGTTAATTTTGACGGGGATAAAACCACCGACATAACAGATATAGACGATTACCTTTTAGCTTTTGGAACACTTGGGGGATTAACTTTGAAGGATAGGGGTATAAGAACCCCCGACATAGGTTATATAGACGACCTATTAGAATTACAGGGGCGCGTATTAACTAAATATATAGGGCAATCCCCCGAAACATATAGAACCGCCGATTTTTGGTTAAGTAGTCCTTTAGCAGAATTACCAAAACACGACCCCATTAAAGCATTAAGGCGCGAAGATGACTTTATAGACCGCGCCGTTTTTGGCGATGTTCTATTTCCTAGCGCCGAAACGGGTAGGGTTTTAGAAAGATTTGAAGATGAAAACGGCAACCCGCCGGAAGATTTTTCTTGGGGGTTAAAAAAAGCGGATAATTGGCTAGGTTTTGAAGTAGACGAAGAAGCAATTAAAAGCGAAAGGTATAAAGAGTTATTACCATATTTACAAGCCCGCGCCGAAGATGATTATATAAGACCCTTAGATTTAATATTTACAGTTGCGGAAGTTGCAACGGCATACCCAACCGCGCGATTTGCGGGAACGTTGGCAGTTAGACCGCTAAAAAAGGGTTATAAGTTTGTATCAAAAAAAGTATTTCCATATTTAGAAGATAAAGGATTTACGAGAAATATTTTAAACAATGGAATTACCCCCGCCCAAGTAAAATATTTAAAATCTACCCCCGACGAAAAATTAACGGGCGACCAATTAGCGATGAAAAAATTAATGAATATTGAAGAAGCTAACATTAAAATAGACAAGCTAAAAGATAGGCAAATAATAACAGGGGATACTTTACAACTATTAGAACTTCCAACAAAAGTAAAAACCGGAAACTTAAAAAATTGGTTGGGGCTTAATTTAGTACCAAAAAAATACTATGAAAGAACATTTAATAACATACAAAACAAATTAGACGAATATAATAATTTTGTAAATAAAAACAGTTTAGAAGGGCAATTATCCGAACTAAATAACAAAAGTTTATTAAGCCCCCAAGACATAGAAAGAAGGGATTATATACTATTCCTTCAAGACCTAGAAATAGACAAAAAATATATTGATGAAGCGGTAAAAAAGAAAGAAACGCCCCAAGCTAAGAAATTAAGAAAACAAACCGAAATATTAGCCCAAAATAAAAAATATCACGATGTAGCTAGTACAATTATAGCGGGTACTAACCCAACGCCTAACGCCGTTGATTTAAAAAGTCAATTTATGGCGGATATTAGCGCCCGCCCCATGTCTTTTTTTAAATTACCGAATGATTACGACCCAAAAAATAAATATTTTAACCAAGAAAATATAAACTTAGCCACTTCAAGAATTAATGAAATATTTGATGATAAAAGTTTATCGTTAGGCGAACAAGCCAATAACCTAAACCTTATGTATGAAGATTTAATAAAACTTAACCCCGACTTACCCCGCGAGTTAGAATTAGATAGTTTTTATCAAAAATTTAAAGCCCATAAAAAAAACGATATGGACGCCTTAACCTTTGAAGATATAAAAATAGGGTGGCAAACTAGACTAAAAAATAAACAGTTAGCCCAAAAAAGAAATCTTGATACCTATAGAAATTCTAATAAAAAATTTAGTCCAGAATTAAAAAACGCTTTAGATAATCTAAGCGATTTTTATACACAATCACTTTTAAGAATACGACGCACGCCTTTAGGAAAAATAAAAGACCCCGACCGGTCTACTATTAAAGCAGAACAAGCATTAATAGGGGAAAAAATTACTTTGCCTAAGAGTTTTATTGACGGCGAAAAAATTAGGTTGAATAAAAGAAAGGTTACGGACGGTTCACAATTTGAAGAAGAAGCAATAGGGAAAAAGCTAGACCAAGACCCACCAAAAAAACAAAAAGAAGAAACCCCGCCCGCCCAAAAATCTATCGATTCTTCTAATATGTTGGAAGCGCCTAAATTACCCCCTTTTGACGTGCCACCAACTAACGTACCGGACACAATTAAAACGAACGAACCCGAAAGACTACGCGACCCCGAAAGACTAAGAGAACCGGACACTAAAAAATTAAGAGAACCGGACGCCGGAAAGGCTAAAAAAGTCCGTGAGCCGGATTCTAAAAAGCAATCAACCAAAGAGCCGGATTCAAAAAAAATGAAAGAAGCGGACACAACTAAAAGAAAAAAAGCGAAAGACCCTAAGAAATTAAGAGAACCGGAAAAAATAAAAGAGCCGGACGCTAAGAAAAAGAAAAAAAAGCGAATAAAAAATAAAGACGCTTCAATACCGCCGACCGGCGAAGTAGACCAAGACGCCCCAAGTAAACAAATTAAAAAAGATTTCCCCGCGCTTATTCAATGGAAAGACGGCGACAAATATTATACATACAACCTTAATACTAACGAAACCAAAGAAAGGGAGTTCCCTATACTTGGCGGGGTTAAGGCGGGCGACACGCCGGAAAAATCAGTTAAGATTATTAAGCGGTCATCAACTAGACCTAAATTTTTTAAAAAGAAAATAGGGAATTTATCTTTACAAATAAAAAGCCCGACCGTAGTAACTGTTAAAAAATTAGAAAATAATTTATATAATAAAACAAAACCTATTAATTTTAGGAATTAAATATTTATGAACACTAGCGAACAATCCGAAATATTAATAAGCCTATTAGTTATAGGGGCTACTCTTTTTTATCATTTACAGGGTTCTTTATTTTCTTAAGGTCTTTGTAGACTTCCGCAGATATCCGCAGATATCCGCAGATTTCCGAAAAATCTATTCTATACAAGGCGTTTTAAGACCCTTTGATTAACCCCGTTGGTGTAATCCCCTATCTTTTTATAAAAAGATATCTCTAATAAACGGCATAACCCCCTAGCGCTAAAAAACTTGAATAGTTTATAATATCCTTGACGGTTAAATGAAATAGTTTGAAATATTGTTAATCGTTTAAGGGTGTTGAACGCTTAATTTAAGTTTAGCTAGTTTTCTTAAAAGAGCGCCACCAACAAACTAGCCCGACAAAAAAAACCCCCTAGCCCGACGGGGCTAGGGGGCATAAAGCCCGAACAACTTTTTTTATAGTTCTAAATCTCTTATTAATCCTTCGCTTATTTCAGCGTTAGAAACTTCGCTAGTGGCTAATCGGTATAGTGGTCTAGTACCGCGCCCGCTATTCTTTACTAATACTTTTTCTATCATGCCCCGCCTAGCCAAAGTGTCTATAGCGCCGGTTTGTTTCTTAGCTATATATCTAGCCAAGTTTCCGAATCCCCTATTTCTCATTTCTTGAACTATTGTATTTTTTTGGTTCTTGCTACTCCGCCAATCCCCTAATAATATACCCTTTGAACCGGCTAAGGTAATTATATCTAAAACAGTTTGCGCGGTCTGAATGTTCACGTTTTTTACTTTCTTCTTAGCGCCCTTAATGTGTTCTTCCATAGTTACATTAGAATCGTATAAGTCGGGGTTATATTCTAGCCCAAATATTGCCTTTTTCCCCAAGCTATTTTTATCAAAAGCTAATATATTTTCCTTTACATCGGTAGGCACGTTATTAGCTTTTTCAACCTGTATGAATGATACTCTTTCATCTTCTAGGTTATTAGCCATTCTAACTACACTTCTAACGCTATCCTTTACTTCGGTAGTTCCTTGAACTTTACCCATTTTATTTAAGTGCCATATACCAATAAAAGTTAAATCAAATTCTTTCAAATCTTGGCTTAGTTCTTCCATTACCGCCCTTAGTTTATGCTGACTAGCGTAAGCATTTCCAAGATAAGATTTTAGCGGGTCAAATAAAACAACCTTAGCGCCAAAGTCGGCTATTTGTTTCATAAATGAACGCCTAGTATTTCGGTCAGCAAATCCCTTATCTTTCCCCAACATTTCAACCGGTGGGGTTATGTGTGTAATTAAGTGTTTGTTGAAAGCGGTTTTATTTACTACTTGGCTTTCTTCTTCACTTCCAAATTCTAACGAACTTACTACAGGTTCTTTATCAACATCAGAACAAGCACAATTATTATTACTTGGGCATTTTCCGAATAGTTGGGTAAGTCTTTTAGTAAATTCTTTAGGGTCAGTTTCCGAAGATACCATAACAGTTTTAGAACCGGCTTTTAAGCCCGCGTCCATTTTGTTAGGCATGGTTATACCGTTAGATAACCGCCCTAATACGTCTAAGGCGAAATATGTCTTACCTACTCCACCGTTAGCCACCAATATAGTACATTCGTTTTTAGGTACGAACGGATACCATATAAAAGGGTTCTTATCTTCCTTCACTTCGCTTATGTCTGTAAATTGTAATTTCATTGTTAGTCCTTTCAAAAACTATTTATAATTTATAATTAATACCTTATACCTGTTTTTATTAGTTGTAAATAGTTTTTATTAGTTTTTATTACTTTTATACTTATATTGATACGTATTATCATAAAGAAAAAAGTACCAAAAAAGAAAATCAAGAATTAATAATTGCTTCGCTTCGCGAATCTTTACGAATATTAAGAATGAGAAAAAAAAGCAGAAAAGATATAAAAAAACGGATTGACTTGGTTTTTATTTTTGTGAGATGATTTCAGTATCAACTTTTTTTTTACCGTTTTTTTTTTGTTCCAACAACTAGGGGCGACCGATTCGGAAGTCTTTGAAACTAATAATACAAAAGCTAAAATTTTTAAAGCCTAGATTGTTAATCATGCTTTACCACCGAACAAACATTAGATATTTGTTCAATGGTAAAGACCGAACAATTAATTTTTGTTTTCTAAACTTTCTTTAAATGTTTTATCAGAAAATAATTTATCCCAATAAATATTTAATTCCTTACCTTTGTAATAATTTAGCTTTCCAAATTTAATTACTTTTATGTTTTCAGATTTCACAATATCACTTAATTTACTTTCCGAAAGCCCCCATTTTTCAAGAACTTCTTTTTTAGTGTAATGCTCTTTATCTGATAATCTTTTATACCAAAGTTTCATATTTTCCCTTCATAGTTAAAACTATCTTTTTGTTATTAGTTTTTTTTCTTAAGTATTCGACATATATACCTAAATTATGTTTTTCAATATGTTTATTAAAATTAGTTGTTATTTCTAAAAGTTGATTTTTAGACAAATTTAATTCTTTCCTAAATAATTCTTTCTCAGTAAAAATATTATATTTATTACTGAATAATAATTTTATGTAACTTACCAATTCTTTTAAACTTATTTTAATTTCCACGTGGTCATTAACAAGTTCTAAAGTAGTTGATTTATAACCGTTATGACTTGAACCTAATTCTTTTTTCATAATGTATAAACCTAGTTCTTTTGATAAGATAAAATCTTTATTCTTATTTTTAGAATCTGGAATTTTATAACCTTTAATAATTTTATTGAGTTCCTTTTTAATCTTTCTTTCCATTTTAAAAACTTGCTTGATTTTCTTCTTTTTCTATTTCCTTAAATCCATCATTTATTAAACCCTTTAAAGAAATAATAACTTTTTTTTGAACTTCAATTAATGTTTGTAATGAAGCTATACTTTCGTCTTTATCTCTTATGATGTTTTCTAAATGGTTATAATCCTGCATGGTCATTTTTTCCCGTCCTTTTTTCCGGATAAATCCGAACTTCTTTTTTTAATTTATTATTATGATAAATTCTAGTTATCATAGTTCCGCGCTTATTAGTGTAGATTACTCTATCAATATTAGTAATCTTATTTAATTGATAGAGTAAACTTTTAAGGCTTCTACCTTTCATAATTATAGAACCTTTATTAGGTTCTTTTGTATAAACTTTAAAAACTATATCGGGGCTACTCAATTCTACCCCCGCTTCTTAGCTTTTAAGTAATAATTATTTAAGGCGTTTTCTATGTCAATTTCTAAGGTTTCTAACTTTCTTATATACCTATCAATATCGTAGGTTCTTGCCTTGTTATAATTCTTTTTCAATAACGTATTTTTACTAAACACTTCGCGCGCGATGTCCACCGCTTCGGATTGAGTAAATCTAAGTTTTTTTATTGGTCTTATTTTTGATACTTTTTTCAATTTTTTCCCCTGTTATTTTATTGTTAATTTTTTGTTTTTTATCTGCAATAATCGCGCCGGCATTACAAACATAGTATTACAGTCGTCGCAACATCTAGAATTATAATCCATCAACGGCGCGGGATTATGCCCGAAGTCGTCCGCGTCCATATATTTTAAACATATAGAACAATTATATTTATTCATATAAAATTCTGTACTCCTTTCTTATTCGTTTCTTTTATAGTACATGAAAAATAATAAAAAAGATACAACACTAATAAAAACCTATAAAAATAAAATTCCAAACTAAGGGAAAATATTACAAACAAAAATAGTCCTTTATCATTAATTCTAATTCTAAAAAACCTACTTATTTAGAATGATAATATGTATCAATATAAGTATAAAACTAATAAAAACTAATAAAAACTATTTACAACTAATAAAAACAGGTGTAAGGTATTAATTATAAATA